>JBEHYU010000055.1:0-28696 GCA_048498015.1 Pseudomonadota bacterium | reverse complement strand
GGAGGTGGCGCGAAGCGACGGAGGGGGTGGCCGCGGGAACTGACTTGGTGCTTGTGGCCACCCCCTCCGTCACGCTGGCGCGTGCCACCTCCCCCAAGCTGCGCTTAGGGGAGGACCCGACTGCGGGTTTTCGCGCGAGGGTGCTGACTGAGGGCAAACACCCCCTCCACAAGCTGCGCTTGGTCCCCCTCCCCCGCTTCGCAGGGGAGGACCGCCGACTGAGGGGCCGGTGCTTGTGGCAGGCGGGAGAGGATGCCCGAGTGCTATCCCCGGGCCCGCGTCTCCGGCAGGACCCGGTGCGGCGGTTGATGGCCGTCCACATAGGCGCGGATGTTGACGATCACCGTATCGCCCATCTCGAGGCGGGCTTCGAGCGTGGCGGAGGCCATGTGGGCGGTGAGCACGATGCGGTGGGTGCGGGCCAGCTCGAGCAGCTTCGGGCTGATGCCGGCGCGGTTCTCGAAGACGTCGAGCGCGGCGCCCGACAGCCGGCCGGCCGCGATGGCATCGACCAGCGCTTCCTCGTCGATCAGCTCGGGGCGCGAGACGTTGACGACGAAGGCATCGGGCTTCATCAGCGCCAGCCGCGCGGCACTGAGGATATGGCCGGTATCGCGGGTCAGCGGCGTGTGGAGCGACAGGATGTCGACGGCGCCCGCCATCTCGTCGAGGCTCTCGTGGAAGCTCGCCCCGAGCTTCTCCTCCAGCGCCGGCGGGCGGCGGTTGCGGGAGAAATAGTGGATGTTGAGGCCGAAGGTCTTCGCCCGCGCCGCCACGGCGCTGCCGATACGGCCCATGCCGACGATGCCCAGCGTCTTGCCACGCAGGCGCCGACCCAGCATCCAGGTCGGCGACCAGCCCGGCCACGTGCCTTCGCGCGGCAGCACTTCGGCGCCTTCGACCAGCCGGCGGGGCAGAGCCAGCATCAGCATCATGGCCATGTCGGCGGTGTCCTCGGTCAGTACCGAGGGCGTGTTGGTGACGATCAGCCCGGCGGCATAGGCCGCTTCGATGTCGATATTGTCGAAGCCATTGCCGAACTGGGCGACGAGCTTCACGCTGCCGGGCAGGCGCCCGATCAGGTCGGCGTCGAGCCGGTCGGTGATCGAGGAGACCAGCACTTCGCGCCCCGCCAGCGCCTCGATCAGCGCCTCGGCCGCGTAAGGTGCATCGTCGCGATTGAACTCGGCATCGAACAGCGTCGCCATGCGCTCTTCGACCGGCCCGGGAAGCCGCCGCGTGACCAGGATTTTCGGCCGGACGGAGGTCAAACAGGCACGCCTTTCAAGGACCATTAAGGTCTGTTGGCTAACGATAGAGAAAAGGCGCGACCCTTCCAAGCCAATCCTCTCAGCCGATGGTTTCTGCCGTGTTGTTGCGTGCTGCACTCGCTCTCAGCCTGACCCTCCTTCCAGCCACCGCGACCCTCGCCGCCGCGACCAATCCGAGCGGATTGCCGCTGCCGCGTTTCGTCACGGTGCGGGCCAAGGAAAGCAATGTCCGGGTCGGTCCCGGCTACCAGTACGACGTGTCCTGGACCTACCAGGTGGGCGGCGTGCCGGTCGAAATCATCCAGGAATTCGACGTCTGGCGGAAGATCAAGGATGTTGACGGCTCGGTGGGCTGGGTGCACCAGAACATGCTGTCGGGCACGCGCGCCGGCTATGTGAGCCAGGATGCCGGCGACAAGGTCGGCCTGCATGCGGGCGCCTCGGACGATTCCGGCGTGGTGGCGTGGGTCGGCCCGGGCTTTCCGGTCAAGATCAGCAGCTGCGAAAAGGGCTGGTGCGCCGTGGTCGCCACGGACCATCCGGACAATGGCACAATGGTGGGCGCCAACTACTCGGGCTATCTGCCCGAGCAGGATCTCTGGGGCGTCTACAAGGACGAGAATTTCGACTGAGAGCTCAGTCGGGGCACGGCCCCCTCACCCGGCGCTGCGCGCCACCCTCTCCCCAGAGGGGCGAGGGGACGATGGAGCCGAAATCTCCGCGCAATCGGAACTTCAGTCGGGGTCCCCTCGCCCCTTTGGGGACAGGATGCCTTGCGAAGCAAGGCGGGTGAGGGGCCGTCTTGCGCCAATCTAAGCCGCGATCACCCCCGCCTCCCAGCCCAGGATCGCCCGCTTGCGCGGGACGCCCCAGTGGTAGCCGGTGAGGGCGCCGGTCGAGCCGACCACGCGGTGGCAGGGCACCACGAAGGAGATCGGGTTCTTGCCGACGGCGGCGCCGACGGCGCGTGAGGCGGTGGGCTTGCCGATGTGGCTGGCCACCGTCTGGTAGGTGGTGGCGCGGCCGACCGGGATCTTCAGCAGCGTCTCCCAGACCTTCACTTCGAAATCGGTGCCGATCAGCACCAGCTTCACCGGCTGCCGCGGGTCCCAGCGGCCGGGCTCGAAGACGCGCGACGCGACGGGCGCCACACGGGCATCGTCGCGGGTGAAGCGGGCATTGGGCCAGCGCAGCATCAGATCCTCGGCAGCTTCCTCGATGCTCATATTGGCATCGGCGAAACCGAGGCCGGCGAGGCCGTATTCGGTGACCACCAGCACGGCGGTGCCGAAGGGCGAGGGCGCGGCGCCCCACACCATATCGAGGCCCTCGCCGCGCTGGCGGAAGGCGCCGGGCGGCATGGCCTCATAGGTGACGAACAGATCGTGCAGGCGCGAGGTCGAGCTCAGCCCCACCGCATAGGTGGTGGTGAGCACGCTCTCCTTTTCGCTGAGCAGCTGTTTGGCGTGGTTGAGCGCGACCGCCTGGGCGAAGCTCTTGGGGGTGAGCCCGCACCAGCGGCGGAAAAGATCGGTGAGTTGCCGCTCGGTCAGGCCGAGCGACCGCGCAAATTTGCCGAGATCGACGTCCTCGGCGCCGGTTTCGCTCAAATAGGCGATGGCGGCGCGGACGGTCTCGTAGTCGTCCTGGGGGGTGAGGGTCTGGTGCTGTGTCATGGTGACCATCAGATAGGCCCTCACCGCCGATGATACGACCCGGTTTTGACGCTCTTTCAAACCACCGGGCGTGGCCTGGAAAAGTCCACGAAAGGCCGGACTTCCACGGCCCCGAGCTTCGCCATCGGATTGGCGGCGGCCATTTCGACCGCCTGATCCATGCTGTCGGCTTCGATCAGCACATAGCGGCCAGGATTTCCTTGGTCTCGACGAACGGCCCATCGGTGCGGCGCATCCTGCGGTCGCGGACGCGGACGGTGACGGCCTCCTCGGGCAGGGTCAGCGCGCCGTTCGGGACGCCCTTTTCGTTGAGCAGGCGGGCATAGGCGCCGGCTTCTTCGAGCACGGCATTGCTCTCGGGGCTGTTGTCGAAGACGATTTTGGGGTCGGCATAGACGAGGCAGGCATAGCGCATGGCGGTTCCTTTCAGGCGCGATTGACGCGGCTGGTCGCCCGCTGCCGGAGCAAATCGACAGAATCGAAATTCAGTGCCGCGCTTTTCTGAGCGCCGTGCCGAACACCTTGCTGAGGCTCAGCTTCTCGTCGGGGCTGAGGAAGGCGCCGAGCGGGGTGCGCTGGTCGGCGGTCTTGAGCCAGAGGGCGGTGACCCGTTCATTGTAGTCGCGGTCGATGACGAAGCGGACCTGCTGCGGCACGAAGCTCAGCTTTTCTTCCTTGCCCTTGGCATCGACCCGGGTGAGCTCGAGCGCGGCAGGCCAGAGCGTCAGCACCTCATGCACCTTGCCCGAGCGCATCGACAGCGTCAGCGCGCCCCAGATGGCGAGCACGTCGAGGCCCATGAAGCCGACCACCGGCCAGGCGCCGGCGAGGTAGAAGACGATGCCCGGAACGAGCGCCAGCGCGGCCACCAGGGCGATCACCACGCGCTTGCCCATGGGCGTCAGCGAGCGGTGCGGCGTGAGGGTCGCGGCGAAAAGCGGCTTGGCTTGAGTTTTGGTCGACATCAGCCTGACTATAGACCCCGAATCGGAGCGCCGGGAATGGCCAAAGCACCTGCAAAGCGATCAACAAAACGTCTGGGCAAGGACGAGATCGAGGCGATCTTCGCCGCCTTCGCCAAAGACAATCCCGAACCCAAGGGCGAACTGGTCGCAACCAACGCCTTCACCCTGCTGGTGGCGGTGGTGCTGTCGGCGCAGGCCACCGACGCCGGGGTCAACAAGGCGACGCCGGCTTTGTTCAAGCTGGCCGATACGCCGGAAAAGATGGTGGCCCTCGGGGTCGAGCGGATCACCGACCTGGTCAAGACCATCGGGCTCTACCGCAACAAGGCGAAAAACGTCTACGCGCTCAGCCAGATGCTGATCGACAATTTCGGCGGCGTGGTGCCGGCCAATCGCGAGGCGCTGGAGACGCTGCCCGGCGTCGGCCGCAAGACCGCGAACGTGGTGCTCAACATCGCGTTCAGGCAGCCGACCATCGCGGTCGATACCCATTTGTTCCGCGTCGCCAACCGGACCGGGCTGGCGCCGGGCGACGATGTGCTGAAGGTCGAGCTGGGGCTCTTGAAGGTGGTACCGGAGAAGTACCTGCTGCATGCCCATCACTGGCTGATCCTGCACGGGCGCTATGTCTGCAAGGCGCGCAAGCCCGAATGCTATCGCTGCATCATCGCCGAATGGTGCCGGTTCGAGCCGAAGACGCCGCCGCCGAAGGATTGGGATGGGGCGCCGGTGTGAGACCGGGTGACTGACGGCCCCTCACCCGCCTTGCTGCGCAAGGGACCCTCTCCCCGGAGGGGCGAGGGGACACCGACTGAAAATTTCGCGACCTCGATGCCTCGGCTCCATCGTCCCCTCGCCCCTCCGGGGAGAGGGTGGCGAGCGCAGCGAACCGGGTGAGGGCCGTCAGAAAGCCCCATACCCCCGCGCCATCGCGGCGGCGAAAGCCGGGATGAAGGCGAAGGCCACCAGCTCGCCGGCGAAGAACTGGCGCAGCCGGGCGATGCGGGCCGGGGGCGGGGTGAAACTGGCATCGGCCTTGAGGGCGCGGCGCCAGCCGGCGATCGAGAGGGTCGGCGGGATCGACAGCAGGCCGACCAGCACGAAAGCCGCCATCTTCAGCCAGAAGGCCCAGTTGTGGATGTAGTAATCGGCGCCCTTGTCGCCGAAATTGACCCGCAGCACGCCCACGATCACCACCAGGGCCGCGACGATGCCGTAGGCGATGTCGATGCGGCTGAGCTGCAGCAGGCGCTCGCGCGTCATGCCGGGGCGCAGCAGGACCATTTCGGCGACGAGGATGCCGGCAAGGCTGAAGACACACAGATGGTGGGCAATCGCCAGCCACAGATCGGTCATTGGCCGCCTCCCTCGCTTCGAGCGCCCAGCATATCTCGGCCCGGAGGCGCGGCAAGGTTGCGCCACGCGCCGATCCCCGCTATTCCCCGCGCCGGACAAATCCAGCAAGGGCGGCCGATGGCTGACACACAGTTCGACGTGCTCACCATCGGCAATGCGATCGTCGACGTGATCGCGCCTATCGATCCTGAGTTCCTCTCACGCGAGAACATGGCCGAGGGCATCATGCACCTCGTGGATGCCGACCGTTCCGCCTACCTCTACGAGCGCATGCCGGCCGACAAGCGCCAGATTTCGGGCGGCAGCTCGGCCAACACGGCGGCGGGCGTGGCGAGCTATGGCGGCCGGGCGGCGTTCATCGGCAAGGTGGCGGCCGATCCGCTGGGGCATGTCTTTGCCGACGATTTCCGCGACATCGGCGTGCATTATTCGATCGCCAAGCTCGAGGACGGCCCGGCCACGGCGCGCTCGATGATCCTGGTCTCGCCGGGCGGCGAGCGCACGATGAACACCTATCTGGGCGCCTGCCAGCAGCTGACCACGGCCGACATCAAGGAAGAAGAGATCGGTGGCGCGGCGGTCACCTATATGGAGGGCTATCTGTGGGACCCGGCGGAGGCCAAGAAGGCCTTCGTGCTGGCGGCCCATTACGCCCACAAGCATGAGCGGCCGACGGCGATCACGCTGTCCGACCCGTTCTGCGTCAACCGCTACCGCGACGAGTTCCTCGACCTGATGCGGAGCAAGACCATCGACTACGTCTTCGCCAATATCGAAGAGGCCAAGGCGCTCTACCAGACGGACAGCCTGCACGAAGCGGTGCAGCAGATCGCCAAGGATTGCGAGCTGGCCGCCATCACCATGGGGTCGCAGGGCGCCATGGCGGTACGCGACGGCGAGATCATCACCGTGCCGGCCTACCCGGTGGCCGAAGTGGTCGATGCGACCGGCGCCGGCGACCTGTTCGCCTCGGGGTTCCTGCTGGCGCTGGCCCGCGGCCGCGATCTCACGACCTCGTTGAAAGCGGGCTGCCTTGCGGCGAGCGAAGTGATTTCGCATATCGGCGCCCGCCCGATGCGGGAACTGGCGCAGCTGGCGCGGGAACACAAGCTCGAGGTCTGAGCAGGTCGCTACTGTCGGTTGACGCCGGACCCGAGCCATCCTCGTCCACGACGTCATTCCCGCGAAGGCGGGAATCCAGGCGATACCTCGGACGTCCGAAAGCCCTGTCTGGATTCCCGCCTTCGCGGGAATGACGCAGTGGATATTGGTGAGCCTCTAGGGTGTCGTTCTAGCCCGAGCGCCGGGTCTACACCCGCATCGGCATCAGCACATAGAGCGCGTTGGCGTCGCCGTCTTCCTTGACCAGCGTCGGCGAGCCGGCGTCGTTGAACAGGAACACCGCATTGTCGGATTTGATCTGGCCGATGATGTCGAGCAGATAGCGGGCGTTGAAGCCGATCTCGAAGCTCTCGGGCTCGAACTCGACGGCGACTTCCTCGGTGGCGGTGCCGTGGTCGGGGTTGGTGACCGAGAGCTCGAGATTGCCGTCCTTGACGCTGAGCTTCACGGCCTTGCCGCCGCGATCGGACGCAATGGTCGAGACGCGGTCGACGGCGGTGGCGAAGCTGGCGCGATCAACGTTGAGCTGCTTGTCGTTGTGCTTGGGGGTGACGCGATCGTAATCGGGGAAGGTGCCCTCGATGAGTTTCGACAGCAGCACCACGCCGTCGAGCGTGAAGCGGATCTTGGTGTCGCTGACCTCGATGCCGACTTCGCCTTCGGCGCCATCGAGCAGCTTCTGGATTTCGCCGACGGTCTTTTTGGGGATGATGATGCCCGGCATGCCGCGCGCGCCGGTCGGCGCCTCGGTCTCGGTACTGGCCATGCGGTGGCCATCGGTCGCCACGGCGCGCAGCACCATGGTCTTGTTGACCTCGAGCGTGTGTACATAGATGCCGTTGAGGTAGTAGCGCGTCTCCTCGTTGGAGATGGCGAACTGGGTGCGCTCGATCAGCTCGCGGAAGGTCGCGGCCGGCAGCGCGAACTGGTGGCTGAACACACCGGACTTCAAATCCGGGAAGCTGTCGGGCGACAGGCACGCCAGATGGAAGCGCGAGCGGCCCGAGGTGATCAGCATCTGCTCGGCGCCATCGGTCTCGAGGCGCACTTCGGCGCCATCGGCGAGCTTGCGGACGATCTCGTAGAGCGTGTGCGCCGGAACGGTGGTGGTGCCGGGCTGGGTGACCATCGCGGGCACCGCTTCGGTGACCTCGATGTCGAGATCGGTGGCGCGCAAATCCACCGTGCCGTCGGCCGCCTTGAGCAGGACGTTGGCGAGGATCGGGTAGGTGTTGCGGCGCTCGACGACGCGATGGACGTGGCCCAGCGACTTGAGAAGCGCGTTGCGCTCGAGAGTGATCTTCATAATACGCCGTCCCCGACCTTGTCCTTACGCCCGTACAAGGGCGCAAAACCCCCTGAAATCCGGGCTGGGACATTTGCAGGAGGGGGCAAAAAACGCAAGCGGCGGCGGCAAGAAGCCTGGGACTTCCCGGCGGCAGGCTTAACTGCGCGGCGGCCGGTTGAGCGCATCGGCCAGGCTGTCGAGCCGCCGCTCGGCCGCCCGATGCTCCTGGCGCACGCGATCCAGCATCGAGCCCCAGCGGGCCTCGACCTCGGGGCCCGACAAAGACGTTTCCACTGCGTCCGCCGCCGTCAGCCGGCGGACTGCCCTACGCACACGCAACACCAGACGCGGCAACACCCCGCGCTCACTCCTTACGCACGTCACGCCCGACAGGGGCGATATTCAACTCCACCGGCCCCGAAGGGCCGGCGCCTATTCCTCCAGCATGCGCTTGAGGAGTTCGATTTCCTGCGTCAGGTCGGCATCGTCCTTCATCATCTGCTCGACCTTGCGGACGGAATGCAAAACCGTGGTGTGGTCGCGGCCGCCGAAGCGCCGGCCGATTTCGGGCAGCGAGCGCGAGGTCAGCGACTTGGCCAGATACATGGCGATCTGGCGCGGCCGCACGACGTCGCGCGACCGGCGCGAACTGAGCAACTCGTTGCGGGCCACCTTGTAGTGGCGCGACACGATCCTCAGGATGTCCTCGATGCGGACGCGGCGCGCTTCGCGGGCGCGGACCAGATCGGCCAGCGTGCGCTCGGCGAGCGCCACGTTGATGGGCTCCTGGGTCAGCTGGTTGGCGGCGACGAGGCGGTTGACCGCGCCGTCGAGATCGCGGCCATGGCTCACCACGATGCGCGAGATGTAGTCGATCACCGCCGGCGGGAAGTGCACGCCGAAGCGCGTCTGGGCCTGCTCGGCGCGGCGGATGACGATGGAGCGCCGCAGATCGAGATCGAAGCCGCCGATCGGCACCACGAGGCCGCCGCTCAGCCGCGAGCGCACGCGCTCGTCGAGCATTTCGAGATCGCGGGGCGGGGCATCGCCGGCCACCACCACCTGCTTGGCGCCGGTCAGCAGCGTGCCCAGCGTGTGGCCGAACTCGGTGGCGGATTTGCCCTGCAGGAACTGCATGTCGTCGATGAGCAGCAGGTCGACGCGCCGCAGCCAGTCCTTCAGCGCGATCGCCGACTGCCGCTGCACCGCGGTGATGAAGTGGTACATGAAGTGGTCGGCCGTCAGATAGACGATGTTGCGGCCAGGTTCGGCGGCGCCTGCCGCCCAGGCGATGGCGTTGAGCAGATGCGATTTGCCCAGCCCCACCGTCGAGTGGATGTAGACCGGGTTGAAGCTCACCGTGCCGTTGAGCGCGGCCGAGGCCACCTGCCTGGCGATGCCGAGCGCGATCTCGTTGCTGGCGCCGGGCACGAAGCTGTCGAAGGTCATCTTGGGATCGAGCGCCGAGCCCGAGAGCGCGTCGCCGCGCGGGGCCGGGGCCTCGCGGCGGAGCGACGACGAGGCGGTCACCGGCGCCGGCTCGGCCTCGACGGGCTCGGGCGCCGCCTCTACGGGCGCGCTGAGGCGCGGCCGGGCCTGGCCGTTGACCCGCACGGTGAAATGCAGCCGGGCGATGCCGGGCGTTTCGGACCGGAAGGTCTCGAGGATCTTCTCGGCATAGTTGGACTGGATCCAAGAGCAGAGGAAGCGCGTGGGGACGCTCAGATGCGCCTTGTCGTCGACCACTTCCTCGAGCTCGAGGCGGGCAAACCAGGAGTTGAACACGTCTTCGCCGACAGTGGCGCGCAGCCGGGCGCGGACGCGCTGGAACAGCTCGGCCTCGCTGCGATCGGCCGGGGGCGACGGGATGAATGGCGGCCTGCCGCCATTGCCTCCCTGCCCGCTTTGGTTTGGTTGAATGTCATTGCGTCCGCCGCCTGCGCTCGCCGCCATTGCTATCGCCCTGCTCGCCAACAGGAGCCCTTTTCGGGCTCTCATAGGTTATCGTTCTGCCTGCCGGAAGGCAGACAAATTCTCACCCGCCGCGCAAATAACGCGGTCGGAAATTACGCATCTTTACTTGGAAACCGAGGGCTCCTGCCCCGACTACCGTTTATCTCTCACGCCTACGCGAAGACGATAAATGTCCCACCAAAACTGCCGCCACAGATGGACTTTGCCGAAACTTCCATCCGCACCCCCAACGGTTGCGGCACAGGGATTTCGATTGCCCCACTCACGCCTGTCGTCTGAAAAATCTGGCCGGGAGGGCCGCCTTTCCTCATCCAACGAAATTACCTTAGAGGGGGAGTTTGGCGCTCGCAACCGACTCTTTTCGCCAAACTGGGGTTGACAGGATTCTGCTAGAACGAGGCTCGCAAGTGGTTTTCCACAGGGTGCCGCAGGCCCTCGAAACCAAGCAATTGTGACTCAAAGATGAATCGCCAAATCCGGGTTTTTCCAGAGGGTCGTTCTAGACTTACGCTCCGGTCCAGCGCAGCCAAAAAATCTTTTTCCGGTAGCGCGGAACCTTTCCGAAGTCATTGAAACGCAACGCAATTCCGGAAAGGGAACGAGTGTAGCAGAACTGCCACATTTGTTTCATACGGCACAAAAGCAAAGGGCCCCGCGAGGGGCCCTAATGGTCTTTACCAGTGAGGGTGGTTCAGGCCTTGAGGGCCTTCACGCGGTTGTTGAGGCGCGACACCTTGCGGGCCGCCACATTGGCGTGGACGATGCCCTTCTGAGCCGAGCGGGCGATCTCGGGTTCGGCCGCCTTGAGGGCCGCGACGGCGTCCTCGTGCTTGCCGCCGGCGATGGCTTCCTCGACCTTGCGGATGAAGGTGCGCATGCGCGAACGACGCGACTTGTTCACTTCGGTGCGCGCCGCGATCTTGCGGGCCGACTTCTTTGCCGACGAGGTATTGGCCATTACGGTCCTCTTTGTCCGGCCGGTCCTGCGCGCCTGCCGCGCCGGAAGCCGGAGAGATTAAATGAAATCGGCGGCACCGGGCCGCCAAAGCTGGGCCTCTATAGTCGCGTGACGTTTTGGCGTCAACCGGATTCCGGGGTGAGTTTCGGCGCCGGCCGCTCAGGCCTGCTTCTTGACCCGCACGACGACGTCGACATGCGTCACCGCCATGCCGGCGGGCGGTTCGGGCAGGTTCTGGATGACGATCGAGGAGGCCGGGATGTCGATCACCCGCTGCTCGTCCTCGAGGTAGAAATGGTGGTGGTCGGACGTATCGGTGTCGAAATAGGACCGCGAGGCGTCCACGGCGACCTCGCGCAACAGCCCCGCGGCGCGGAACTGGTGCAGGGTATTGTAGATGGTCGCCAGCGAGACATTCACCTTGGCGGTGTTGGCCTCCGCCAGCAGCTCTTCGGCGCTGACGTGCCGGTGCGCGCCACCGAACAGGATCTCGGCCAGGGCCACGCGCTGGCGGGTGGGGCGCAGGCCCGCCATCCGCAATACCGCCGTAAGGCACGGCCGGCGCGACGGCACGTTGCGGCTGAAGATGCGGTAGTGGTCCATTGTGTCCCGGAAAGTCGACTTTTCGAGCAAACTTATAGCTTTGGCGGCTTTTGCGCACAAGCGTCAGGGATGTCGCGCCGCCAGCGCCTTGACCCTGCCCCGACCGGAAACTAAAGACGGCGCTTCAAATCCTTGCCCTTGGGAAGCCTTTTATGGCGGAACGCCAGAACGCCTACGCCTATGAGGAGCTGCTGGCCTGTGGCCGCGGCGAGCTGTTCGGACCCGGCAACGCCCAGCTGCCGCTCCCGCCCATGCTGATGTTCGATCGTATTACCCAGATCACCGCCGAAGGCGGCAGCCATAATCGCGGCTTCGTGCGGGCCGAACTCGATGTCCGCCCGGACCTCTGGTTCTTCGACGCGCATTTCAAGGGCGATCCGGTGATGCCCGGCTGCCTCGGCCTCGACGCGCTCTGGCAGATGACCGGTTTCTTCCTCGGCTGGGGCGGCTCGCCCGGCCATGGCCGGGCGCTGGGCTGCGGCGAAGTGAAGTTTTCCGGCCAGGTCACCGACGACGTCAAGCTGGTGGAATACGGCATCGATATCCGCCGCGTGGTCCGCTCGAAGATCGCGCTCGGCATCGCCGATGGCTTTGTAAAAGCCGATGGCAACCTCATTTATGAGGCCAAGGACCTTCGCGTCGGGCTGTTGTCCGACAACGCGGCACGCTAAAAATGACAAGAATGGAGGGCGTCACGGCATGAGGCGAGTTGTCATCACCGGTATGGGGATCGTCTCCTCGATCGGCAATAACACCGCCGAGGTGCTGGAGAGCCTCAAGACTGCGACGCCCGGCATCGTCTTTGCCGAGGAATACGCCAAGCTCGGCTTCCGCTGCCAGGTGCATGGCGCGCCAAAACTCGATCCGTTCGAAGTGCTCGACCGCCGCACCACCCGCTTCATGGGCAAGGGCGCGGCCTGGAACTACATCGCCATGCAGCAGGCGATCGAGAATTCCGGCCTCGAGCAGGCCGACATCCAGAATCCGCGCACCGGCCTCGTGATGGGTTCGGGCGGCCCCTCGACCCACACGGTGGTCGAAGCCGCCGACATCACCCGCGAAAAAGGCCCCAAGCGCATCGGCCCGCTCGCCGTGCCCAAGGCGATGAGCTCCACGGCCTCGGCGACGCTGGCGACGCCCTTCGGCATCAAGGGCCTCAACTATTCGATCACCTCGGCCTGCGCGACCTCCAAGCATTGCATCGGCAATGGCTACGAGCAGATCCAGATGGGCAAGCAGGACATCGTGTTTGCCGGCGGCCACGAGGATCTCGACTGGACCATGTCGAATCTGTTCGACGCGATGGGCGCCATGTCGACCGACTTCAACGCGACGCCCGCCAAGGCCTCCCGTGCCTATGACGCGGCGCGCGACGGCTTCGTCATCGCCGGCGGCGCGGGCGTGCTGGTGCTCGAAGAACTCGAGCACGCCAGGGCCCGCGGCGCCAACATCCTCGCCGAGATCGTCGGCTACGGCGCGACCTCGGACGGCTACGACATGGTGGCGCCCTCGGGCGAAGGCGCGGCGCGCTGCATGCGCATGGCGCTCGAGACGGTGAAGGAGAAGGTCGACTACATCAATCCGCACGCCACCTCGACGCCGATCGGCGACGCCAAGGAGATGGACGCGATCCGCCAGGTGTTCGGCGTCGGCGAGGCCTGTCCGCCGATCTCGGCCACCAAGTCGCTCACCGGCCATTCGCTCGGCGCCACCGGCGTGCAGGAATCGATCTACTGCATCCTGATGATGCAGCACCGCTTCATGTGCGAGAGCGCCAATATCGACAATCTCGATCCGGCCTTCGCCGACATGCCCATCCTGCGGTCCCGTCGCGACGACGCCAATATCGGGGTCGCGCTCTCCAACAGCTTCGGCTTCGGCGGCACGAATGCGACACTGGTGTTCAGGCATCCGGATTTGATCTGAGGCATTGCCGATATACCTGTTTGGGTATATCTAGCAGATGGCCGACGAAAAGCCCGTCCATTGGATTGGATCGTCCAAGCGCGACTATTCCGCCTTTCCCGACCCGGTGAAGGATGAGTTGGGCTACGCGCTCGGCGTCGCCCAACTGGGTGGCAAGCATCCGAAGGCCAAGCCATGGAAGGGCGAAGGGCCGGGGGTTTTCGAGCTGGTCGAGAGCTTCGACGGCAACGCCTTTCGCGCCATCTACACGGTGAGGTTTGCCGACGTGATCTACGTGCTCCACGGCGCAGGCCGACATCGATTTGGTCGCATCACGCCTGAAGCTGGCGCAGGCCGATTTCGGGGGACGCTCATGAGCGAAAAGATCACCCGCGGCAGCGCAAACGTCTTTGCCGATCTAGGCTATGCCGATGCCGAAGAACGCCAGACCAAAACCCGGCTGGCGCTTGAGATCAACGGCCTGATCAAGACCAGGAAGCTGCGCCAGGCCGCCGCGGGAGAAATCCTCGGTATCCCACAGCCGAAGGTATCGGCACTTGCAAATTATCGGCTCGACGGGTTTTCGGTCGAGCGCCTGATGGGCTTTCTCACCGCCCTCAATCAGGACGTCGAGATTATCATCCGCCCGCGTCGCGACCATCGCGCCGGCCGCGTGCTGGTCAGCACCCTCCGCTAGATCAGTATTCCAGCTCGGTGAATTTGGCGCCGCGGCCGTCGTAGAGCAGCAGGCGGCCGGCCAGCGGCTCGCCGGCGCCGGTGATGAGCTTGATGGCTTCCATGGCCATCAGCGTGCCGATGATGCCGGTCACCGGACCGACCACGCCGACGGCTTCGCAGCTGGGCAGGTCGGCGGCATCCGGCGTCACCGGATAGAGATCGGCGAAGGTCCTGCCGCCGGGCAGGAACACGGTCAACTGGCCGTCCCACATCGATACTGCGCCCATCACCAGCGGCAGGCCGGCGCGTTCGGCAGCTTCGGCCACCACGCGGCGCGTGGCGAAATCGTCGGTGCCGTCGAGCACCAGATCGTAGCCGCTGAGCAGCAAATCGGCATTGCCGGCATCGATGTGCTCGGGATGCGAGGCGACCGTCACATGCGGGTTGAGCCCTGCGACGAACGTCGTCGCATTGCGCGCCTTGCCGACCCCCTCGTCCTGCGTGCGGTGGATGATCTGGCGCTGCAGATTGCTGATGCTGACATGATCGTCGTCGACGATGCCGATGGTGCCGACGCCGGCCGCCGCCAGATAGGCGATCACCGGGCTGCCGAGTCCGCCGGCGCCGATCACCACCACCTTGGCGGATTTGAGCTTCTGCTGGCCGGCGCCGCCGATGTCGCGCAGCACCAGGTGGCGGGCGTAGCGGCGGGTTTCATCGGCGGATAGCGGGGGGCTCATGCGGTTGTCTTACTCCGAATGCTCCGCCGGCCGCCATCCATCCACCGGCACTGCGAGATAACGGCGCGACGTGCCCTCGAAGTCGAAGGGATAGCTCGATACCAGCGCGACGCGCGGGCCGAACTGCCCGAAGGGCGCGACGACAGAATAGAGGCGATAGTCCTGCGGGCAGCTGCGCGATCTGGGCAGGGTGGCGCCGTCGCGGTGCAACTCGGCCGTCGTGTTGTCGGCGTAACGCGCGGTGAGCGCGAAGCCGAGCGCGCCATCCACCATGCACTCGCCGGCCATCTTCGAGGGGAAGGTCGACAGCGTCAGGGTCAGATTGCCGGCGGGATCGGTGTCGTCGGGTCCGCAGCAGGACGGATAGGCCGCGCGCATGGTCTTGCCGTCGGCGTCGGGCACGCCGTCGCCCAGCAGCACCAGTGTCGTTGCCGGCGCGCCGATCTCGAGGTCGTGCAGCAGCGGGGCGGCGAGTGTCGCGGTCCTGGTCCGCACTGCGGCCAGCGGCTGCGGAGAGGGCTCGGCGTCGTCATAGGTTTCGGTCGAGAACGGCGTGCCCTTGACCCAGCTGTCGTCCTTCAGGTCGACGACGAAGATGTGGGCGTAGTGGCCGCCCGAGCCGTCGAACTCGCCGAATTCCTCGAAGGCGAAATAGCGGTAGTCGGGCGAGTAGCCGATGATGTTGAGCTCGGCCCGGTCGCCGGCGAAGGCGGCGGGCGCGGCGAGCGTGGCGAACAGGGCGGCCAGTATCCACAAAATATGACGCATCATCGAGGTCCCTCCTCTCGAATGGCCGGCACAGCAATTGCGATCGGTTTGGCGAATTGAGGGCGGCGCAGCAGCCGCAAGCTTGCGCCCCGTCGCTGCGCGAACAACGTTCGGATGAGGGGTCGTCGCCACGTCATTGCGGATTGAGAGAACCCCTCATCCGTCTCGGGCCTTCGGCCGATCCACCTTCTCCCTCAAGGGGAGAAGGCGGCCCGCCTCGACATCGCAGTTAAGGCCAGCCCTGTCATCGGCCATGACGAAACCAATCAGCCCTGATCGTCGCCCTCGTTGTCGTCGGCATCGTCGCTATCGTCTTCTTCGTCCGACACGATTTCCTTGTCGAGCGGCACCAGCATGAAGCGACGGTCCGGCCCTTCCATAGCTGAGGAATAGACCGAGATGATCGCCACGGGCGTGCCGCCATCCATCGGCGTCAGCACCGCATAGATCGAGTAGTCGATGGTGCAGCCGCGCGATTTCGGGATCGGGTTGTCTGCGTCGTCGTGGATGGTGTGCTTGCCGTCTCGATCGTAGCGATCGAGCACAAAGCCGCTCGCATAGCCGTCGTCGCCACATTCGTCCGACAGCGCGCCGCCGGTGATGGCAATGGTCAGCGTGGTGACGTCGTTCTGTGTCTCGCCGGTCCCCATGTAGCTCGGGGTGGACCAGGTGACGAACTTGCCGCGCGCATCGCCCTGCCCATCGCCGAGCAGGAACAGCGTCTGGGCTGGAACGTCGATCTTGAGTGCCTTGAGTTGCGGCAGCGCCAGTTCCAGCGCCTTGGCGCGGACCTCGCCGATCGAGCGCGGATCGGTGTCGTCGTCGCCGGGCGGATCTTCGGGATCGACCAGATAGGGCGAACCCTTGACCCAGGTGTCGACGCTGAGGTCGACGATGTAGATGTGGGAGTAGTAGCCGCCGACGCCGTCCCACTCGCCGAATTCCTCGTAAGCGGCGTAAATGCCGTCCTCGGAATAACCGATGAAATTGAAGAGGGCCCGGTCGCCGGCGATCGCCGGGGCGATGCCGAAAATCAGGAAGAGCGCCGCGAGGCTAGCGGCCAGTAGAGCCGAAACCTCCCGTACCACGTTGCGTTTCATCGAGGGTGTCCTTTTCCGTAAAGCCCACCGCAGACACCGGCGCCACGACCATCTGTGCGATGCGGTCGCCGCGCCGGATCTCGAAAGTTGCTTCGCCCAGGTTGATGAGGATGACCCTCACCTCGCCGCGATAGTCCGCGTCGATCGTGCCGGGAGAATTAAGCACTGTTATGCCGAATTTACTGGCCAGACCTGAACGGGGCCTGACTTGCGCCTCGTAGCCCTCGGGCAGCGCCATCGAGAAGCCGCAGGGGACCAGCGTGCGCTTGCCGGGGGCGAGCGCCACCACCTCGTCGATGCCGAGCGCGGCGAGGAGGTCCACTCCCGCCGCGCCCGTGGTCTGTTGCCGGGGCAGATCGAGGCCGCGACCGTGCGCGAGCCAGCTCAGTAGAATATCGATCTTGTCCGGCATTGGGGTCCTTACTGCGTCTTGACGACGGCGTAGAGTTCTTCGGGCAGGTCGGCGGTGCCGTTGAGCAGGTCGGTGAACGGGATCTTGATCTCGGCCGACTTGCCGTCATCCGACTTGGTCATGTTGGTGTCGGTCACTTCGACGCCGCCGATGCGGAGGGTGAGGAAGTGATTGTCGAACATCTGCTTGATCATCGCCTGGCTCTGCTCGTCCTGGTCGCCCTTGCCCAGATCACCCATCATGTCCTTGGTGGGTACGGATACGCGAACGAGGCCGGGGCTGACCAGCGTGAAGGTCGGCTTGGAGCCGCCCTCATCGAAGGTGAGCGCATCGAAGGTACCCTCGGTGCTCGATTCGCAGGTGGCGCTGCCATCGGCATTCTCGGTCAGCTTCTCGTCCTTGTCGGCGCAGAACTTGTCCTTCTGCTCGGTGTTGGACGTGTCGGCGGCCTTCATCATCGAATAGATGTCGGCGCCCATGGTCATCACCATGGTGGCCCTGGCGGTGGTGTCGGAGGTGACCGTCAGGTCTTCGGTCATGTCGACGCAGGCGGCGAGGCCCATGGTGAGCGCCAGCACGCCGGCAATGCGGCCAATCAGGTTGAAATTCATCGTAAGCCCTCTGTTGTGCAGCGCCTGCCCGGCCCGGCGCACCTTATGAACGCCCCCAGAAGGCCGCAAGCGCAGGCGAAGCGGTAGCCAGCGAGCGATGAATGGCGGATGAACCCGCGTTCAGCGAAACAGCTGCACGATAAGCGCGACGGCGATGACGACCAGCAGCCAGAAGGCCGCCACCATCATGCGGCGCGTGCCCTTGCGCTGCGGCGAGTGCTTTTCGGCGTCGTAGTCGTCGAGCGCCGCCTCGGCCCGCGCAAACAGGCTGGGCAGCTTGCCGATGGTGTCCATCGCCACCTCCGCCCGGTCGCGCAGATCCTCGAGCCGCCCCAGCGGCCCGGCCTCGCGGCGCACGAAATCGCCCACCACCGGCTCGGCCACGTCCCAGATATTGAGGTTGGGATCGAGCGCCCGGCTCACCCCTTCGACCAGCACCATGGATTTCTGCAGCAGCACGAGCTCGGGGCGCGCCTGCATGTCGAACAGTTCCGTCGTCTGGAACAGCTGCCCCAGCACTTTTGCCATCGAGATATCGTTGGCGGCCCGGCCATGCAGCGGCTCGCCGATCGAGCGCAGCGCCAGCGCGAAATCGTCCACCGACTGGTGGCGCGGCACGTAGCCGATGTCGAAATGCCGCTTGGCGATCATCCGGTAGTCGCGGGTGATGAAGCCATAGAGGATATCCGCCAGGAAGCGCCGCTCCTTGCGGGAGATGCGCCCCATGATGCCGAAATCGACCGCGACGATGGCGCCGGTCCGGGGGTCGGCGAACAGGTTGCCCGAATGCATGTCGGCGTGGAAGAAGCCGTCGCGGATGGCGTGCCTGAGGAAGGACTGGAGCAGCGTTTTACTGAGCGCGACCCGGTCCACTCCGGCCGCATCGAGCGCCGCGAGGTCGCGGATCGGAATGCCCTCGACCCAGCTGGTGGTCAGCACCGTTTCGGCCGTGTGGTCCCAGCTCACGGTCGGGATGACGAAACCCTCGTCGTCCTTGATGTTCTCGGCCATCTCGGACATCGAGGCGGCCTCGAGGCGCAGATCGAGCTCGAGCCGCGCCGAGCGGTCGAGGGTCGCGACCACATCGGTGGGCCGCAGGCGGCGCAGCGGCGGCGCCCAGCGCTCGGCCAGCCGCGCACCCGCATAATAGCTCTCGATATCGGCGTGGAAGCGCTGCTTGATGCCGGGGCGCAGGATCTTCACCGCCACTGCCTTGCGCTCGCCATTGGCGGCCAGCACGGCCTTGTGCACCTGGGCGATCGAGGCGGCTGCGATGGGTGGGGAGATTTCCGTCAGATCCGCCGCCTTCTCGTGCAGCGCCTCGTTAAGCAGCACGGGCACCAGCGCGGCGTCGAACGGCGCCATCTTGTCCTGCAGCTGCGCCAGGTTGGCGGCGAGCTCGGGGCCGACGATGTCGGGGCGGGTCGCAAAGGTCTGGCCGAGCTTCACATAGGTCGGCCCGAGCTTGTCGAGCGCCAGCCGCAGCCGGTCGGCGGCGCCGGCCTGCCGGGCGGAGCGCCGCTCCAGCAGCCGGCCGAGCCGCACGCCGCTGCGCATCACCGGCGGCAATGCCTCGCTGTCGACGATGGCGAGCGCGCCTTCGCGGGCCAGCACGAAGCCGGCGCGCATCAGGCGGAGGGTTGCCGCAATGGTCATTCGGCCGCTCCGTCATTCCCGCGCAGGCGGGAATCCAGGCAGAGCTCTCGGACGTCCGTGAACCCGGTCTGGATTCCCGCCTGCGCGGGAATGACGTTGTGGGTAAACAGAGGGGCCAATCGCTACAATTTCCAGGCGGCGTGCAGCGCCGCGATGTTGCCCGACATCGCCGTGTGGGTGACGCGCCTGAAGCCGGCCCGCTCGATCATGCCGGAGAAGCGCGCCGGGTTCGGGAATTTGCGGATCGACTCGACCAGATACTGGTAGGGCTGCGCATCGCCCGTCACCACGCGGCCAATGGGCGGAATGGCGCGGTCGCTCCACTCCTTGTAGAGCCGGTCGAGGCCCGGAATATCGACACTCGAGAATTCGAGGCAGAGGAAGCGGCCGCCGCGCTTGAGCACCCGGTACGCCTCGCCCAGCGCCTTCTCGATGCGCGGCACGTTGCGGATGCCGAAAGCGATCGTATAGGCGTCAAAGCTCTCGTCGGCGAAGGGCAGCTCTTCGGCATTGGCCTCGACGAATTTCGCCTGGCTGCCGAAGCGCCATTTCTTCGCCCGCTCTTCGCCGACCCGCAGCATGTCGGAATTGATGTCGCTGACGGTCACCTCTGCATAGCCGACCGAGGCATCGAGGATGCGCTGCGCGATGTCGCCGGTGCCGCCCGCCATGTCGAGCACGGTATAGGGCAGGGTGCCGGTCCGGGGCGGCGCGAGCCGCGCCACCATGGCGTCCTTCCACAGCCGATGCACGCCGCCCGACATCAGATCGTTCATCAGATCGTAGCGGTCGGCCACGTCGTGGAACACCTTGTCGACCAGCGCCTGCTTGTCGCCAAGCGGCACCGTGCGTTCACCGAAGTGGGTGGTTTCAGCCATTGTGTCAGCCTTTGATCCGATGCGGTCTCTATATATGAGTGAAGCGCGGCTTGGGAATTGATCAATGCCGCGCATGGTTGAGCGCCGATAAGGACGTCTATGCCCGAACTTCCAGAGGTCGAAACCGTTCGACGGGGCCTCGCGCCCTATCTCGAGGGCGCCCGGATCGACAAGGTCACCCTCAACCGCAAGGATCTGCGCTTTCCGTTCCCCAAGGGGTTCGCCAAAGCGCTCGAGGGCCAGACCATCACTTCGGTCGGCCGGCGGGCAAAATATCTGCTGTTCCGGCTGAGCGGTGGCAAGACCTGGCTCGGCCATCTGGGCATGACCGGCTCGTTCCGCTTCGCCGAGGGCAAATTCAAGGAGCCGTCGCGCTATTACGAGCCCGGCGAGGACATCAAGCACGACCATGTGGTGATCGAACTCACCCACCCGACCCGCGGCAAGCTAACCCTCATCTATTCCGATGCCCGCCGCTTCGGCTTCATGGATTTGTTCGAGGGCGACGAAAATTCGCCCTACCTGGCCGAGCTCGGCCCCGAGCCGCTGGGCAATGCATTCAACGCCGACGAGATGGCGGAGCGCTTCAAGGGCAAGTCGGCGCCGATGAAGGCGGCCCTGCTCGACCAGCGCGTCGTCGCGGGGCTCGGCAATATCTATGTCAGCGAGGCGCTGTGGCGCGCCCATATCCAGCCCACCGTGCCGGCCAAGAAGCTGGTGCTGAAGTCCGGCAAGCCCTCCGCGCGGCTGGAACTGCTCGCCGAGGGCGTGCGCTCGGTGCTGAACGACGCCATCGAGGCGGGGGGCTCGACCCTGCGCGACTTCCGCGATGCCGAAGGCGGGTCGGGCTATTTCCAGCACCGCTTCGACGTCTATGACCGCGAAAACGAGCCCTGCCACACGCCGGGCTGCCGCGGCACCATCCGGCGCATCGTGCAGTCCGGCCGCTCGACCTATTTCTGTCCGGTGTGCCAGAAGCCGTAGCTCGGCCCAGTCCGAAGCTTCTGGTTTCGGCCGCTACAGCGCGACCTTTTCCTTGAGCTTGCCGCTCTTGCCGATGCGGTAGATCACCGGCTCGCCGGTGGCCAGTTCGCGCTTGAGGATTTCCTCGGGCGTCAGTTTCTCGATCGACATGACGATCGAGCGCAGCGAATTGCCGTGCGCGGCCACCAGCACGGTCTCCCCGGCTTCCACGGCGGGCAGGATGTGCTTGTCGTAATAAGGCAGCGTGCGGGCGGCGGTGTCCTTGAGCGACTCGCCGCCGGGCGGCGGCACGTCGTAGGAGCGGCGCCAGATCAGTACCTGCTCCTCGCCCCATTTCTGCCGGGCGTCGTCCTTGTTGAGGCCGCTGAGATCGCCGTAATCGCGCTCGTTCAGGGCCTGGTTGCGGGTGATCACGAGATTGACGATCCCCAGCTCCTCGAGGATCAGGTCGAGCGAATGCTGGGCCCGGCGCAGCGCCGAGGTGAAGAACACCGTCGGCTCGATACCGGCCGCCTTGAGGCGCTGGCCGGTGGCGCGGGCCTCGCCGATACCCTTCTCGGTCAGGTCCGGATTCTTCCAGCCGGTGAACAGGTTCTTGAGGTTCCACTCGCTCTCGCCGTGGCGAACGAGGATCAGCGTGCCGGCCATTACTTCACTCCATCTTTCTTGGCGCGTGACCTCGTCCGAAAAGTCTGCAACTTTTCGGGGTCATGCGCGGAGGCCGAGCACGTCGGCCATGTCGTAATATCCGGGCGGCTGGTCGGCGGCCCACAGCACCGCCTGCACGGCGCCGGCGGCGAACATGCCGCGATCCTGCGCCCGGTGGGTGATTTCGATGCGCTCAGTTTCGCCCGCCAGGATGACGGTGTGATCACCGACGACGGCGCCGCCGCGCAGCGCCTGGAAGCCGATGGAGCCCGGCACGCGGGCGCCGGTATGGCCGTCGCGGGCGCGCACCGCATTGGCGTCGAGATCGATGCCGCGGCCCTCGGCAGCGGCACGGCCGAGCATCAGGGCGGTGCCGGACGGGGCGTCCACCTTCTTGTTATGATGCATTTCGAGGATTTCGACGTCGTAGCCGGGGAGCGCGGCCGCGGCCTGGCGGACGAGGCCGAGCAGCAAATTCACGCCGAGCGAGAAATTGCCCGATTTGACGATCCGGGCACCGGCCGAGCCGGCCTTCTGGATCGACCAGTCCTCTTCCTTGGAGCAGCCAGTGGTGCCGACGATATGGATCAGGCCGCGGGCAGCCGCGAGTTCGCTCAGCAGCACGCTGACCGCCGGGGCGGTGAAATCGATGATGGCGTCGGCGCCCACCAGCGCCGCTTCGGCATCGTCGCCAATGATCACGCCGAGCGTGCCGGCGGCGGCGAATTCACCGGCATCGCGGCCGATGGCGGCGGCGCCGGGGCGGTCGAAGGCCGAATGCAGCACGAGGCCCGGGGTGGTGGCGACGGCGCGGATATTGGCGGCGCCCATGCGCCCGCCGGCACCCGCAATGGCGATTTTCAGGTCAGTCATAAGCGCCTCTATAAACCACCACGTCATTCCCGCGAAGGCGGGAATCCAGACCAAGTCCTCGGCCGTCCGAAAGCTCCATCTGGATTCCCGCCTGCGCGGGAATGACGTTGATGAAGATCGTCACGCCACCCGGACGCCGCTCATTTCCCGGACAATTGCGCGCGCCGCCTCGGCCGGATCGGGCGCCGCAGTGATCGGGCGGCCGACCACGATGTGGCTGGCGCCGGCGGCGATGGCTTCGGCCGGTCCCATCACCCGCTTCTGGTCGCCGGCGGCGCTGCCGGCGGGACGGATGCCCGGCGTCACGATGGCCATGGCGGGCCCGACGATACCGCGGACCATTTCGGCTTCGAGCGGCGAGCAGACGATGCCGCCGATGCCCGCGGCTTTCGCCTGCCCCGCCCGGAGGGCGACCAGCCCGGCGGCGTCGCGCGCATAGCCGGCGTCGGCGACGTCGCCGTCGTCCATGGAGGTCAGCACGGTGACGCCGAGGATGTTCAGCGTCGAGCCTGCGACGGCCTGTTGGGCGGCAGCCAGCGCCTTGGGGTAGGCGTGGACGGTGAGGAAGCTCGCGCCGGTCCGGGCGAAGGCGGCGGCGCCCTTTTCGACCGTATTGTCGATGTCGAGCAGCTTCAGGTCGAAGAAGACCCGCTTGCCGGCGGCGAACAGCGCCCTGCCGAGCGCCAGGCCGTCGCCGCCATAGAACAGCTGGTAGCCGATCTTGTAGAAGTCGGCGCCGTCGCCGATCCGCTCGATGATGGCCTCGGCCTCGGCGCGGGTATCGACGTCGAGGGCAACGATCAGGGTTCCGGGCATAGACTTCCCTCTTGCTCTGTCCGATCGATCCGAAGAGGGCTCGCTCGGCCAACCGCGGGCGATCTCCGATTTGCGGCGTGATGCCTGAGTCATGCCCCTCGAGCAAGCAGTCAGTCGGGCCCTCCCTCATGCAACGCATGGGGGAGGTGGCACGCGTCAGCGTGACGGAGGGGGTGGCTCAAAACGCCTGAAGTCTCAGTTCAAGCGGCCACCCCCTCCGTCTCGGCCGCTGGCCGATCCACCTCCCCCACGGCTTTGCCGTAAGGGAGGACCCGACTGCATATTATGGTGGCATAGCAGCTTGCCTGGCTGATGTTATGCTGCCATAAGACCGCTCATGCAGCAGCAAGCGCTCTCCGCCATCGTCGCCTGGGTCAGGCTGGACGCGGCGATCCAGAATTTCAACCAGTCGCTGCGCAAGCAGTTCGGCATCACCGGGCTGCAGCTGGGCGTGCTGCGCATCCTGGGGGAACGTCCCGCCATCCCGCTGGCAGCTTTACGCAAATCGCTGGTGATGCATCCGGCGACGCTCGGGCAATCGATCGACGAATTGCGGGTGATGGGGCTGTGCACGGTCACGCGCGACGCGCGGGACAAGCGGGCCCGGCTGGTGGCGATCACCGAGGCAGGACGGGCGCTGATGGCGCAGGCGCCGGTGGCCGGGCCGGTGCGGCTGCGCGAGACAGAGAACGACGTGGCCCGGCTCGACCGGCTGAAGGCGGCGTTCGAGGACGCGGTCGAGCTGTTCGGGCTGACGGAGCACGTGCCCAAGAAGACGGAGGGACGATGAGCGCGCTCGAGGAAATGCCCAATATCGGCAAGGTGCTGGCCGACCGGCTGCGGCAGGCCGGGATCGCCGACGCGGCGGCTTTGCTGAAGCTCGGGGACGCGACGGCCTTCGGCCGGATCCGGGCGGAACTGCCGGAGGATGCCTGTACGCATACAAGGCTGGCGCTGGCCGGGGCGGTGCGCGGGGTGCGCTGGCATGCGCTCGACAAGGATTTGCGGGCGAAGCTGACGGAGGAAGCACATGGTTGAGTTGCTCGGGATCGACAATGTGCTGTTCGCCGTCCGCGATCTCGAGGCGTCGGTGCGCTTCTACGAGGCGTGCGGATTGACCCTGAAGTTTCGTCACGACAGTGCAGGCATGGCGTTGTTTTCGATCGGCGCTGAGGAGCCCGGGCTGCTGATCCGGGTCGGAACGCCGGCGGGCGGCAGGTTCTGGGTCGAGGTGCGCGAGGCCGGCGCCGTCGGCTACGAGCTGAACGAAAAGGGGATCGCGACGACGCGGCTGGAGACAGCAACGGGGATCACGGTCGAGGCGACCGACCCCAGCGGCAACGTCATCGGCTTCGCTGATTACAGCAAGCGGCCCGAGATGGCGCGCTGACATGATGGATTGACGTCTGTGATAAGAGACAGCAATCTCATTTCATGGACACGCAGGATCAGCTGCCGATCGTGATCGGCCGCCGCGTCGCGCAGCGGCGGGCGCAACTGGGGCTGTCGCTCGAACAGGTGGCGGCCGAAGCCGGGGTCAGCCGGGCGATGGTAAGCCGCATCGAGCGCGGCGAGGTGCATGCGAGCGCGGTGGTGCTGGACAGGCTCTGCGGCGGGCTGGGCATGACCCTCTCGGGGCTGTTTGCGCGCGACGCCGCCTCGCCGCTGTCGCGACGGGCCGAGCAGCCCGTCTGGATCGATCCGCAATCGGGCTATCGGCGCCGCGAGGTAACCGCGGCCGGCACCGGCTCGCGCATCAGCATCGTCGAGGTGGAATTTCCGGCCGGGGCGAAAGTGGCGCTGGGCCGTACGCGCAATCGCAGCATCGACCAGCATGTATGGGTGCTGGAGGGCGAGATGGAGATCGCCCTGCCGGAAGGCACTTTCGCGCTGAGCGCCGGCGACTGCCTCACCATGCATCCGGACGAGGGCATCGTGTTCCGCAACCGCACCGACAAGCCGGCGCGCTATAGCGTCGTTCTAACCAATGAGCCCGCCGCATGAGCATCGAGATTGTCTGCCTGACGCCGGAGGCGGCGATGGCACGGCGCGAGGCGCTGGTCGAGCTGCTGGTCGATGCGGTGATGCATGGCGCGTCGGTGAATTTCGTGCAGCCGATGACGCGGGAGAAATCCGAGCGCTGGTGGAACGGCGCTCTGGCCAGCCACGCGGCGGAGGAGCGGATCATTCTGGCGGCGCTGGATGGAGAGAGGCTCGTGGGCAGCGTGCAGCTGATCCTTGCCGGCCAGGAGAACCAGCCGCATCGCGCCGACATCGGCAAGCTGCTGGTACTGAGCAGCGCGCGGCGGCAGGGGATCGGGGCGGCGCTGATGCGGGCGGCGGAAGCCGAAGCGCTGCGGATCGGCCGCACGCTGCTGACGCTCGATACCGAGACGGGCAGCGACGGCGAGCGGCTGTATGAGCGGCTGGGCTGGACGCGGTTCGGCGTGGTGCCGGCGTTTGCGACGAATGCGCAGGGGGCGGCGCGGGCGGATTGCAGCTTTTTCTACAAGCAGCTGGGGTAGGGGTAGCTTGACTGAGGGCAAACTGCCCTCACCGAGCTGCGCTAAGCCTGCGGCTAAGCTTTCCCGTCCTTGTGGTTAGGGGGACCGGCGAGGCTGGTGGGTGGGGGAGCCGCTTGCACTCGACCCCGCGGAAAGGCTAAGGCCGCTGTCGCAACCTCAGAGCTCCACCATGCCCTTCCCTCCGCGCGTCTTTTCCGGCACCCAGCCTTCGGGCGATCTGCATCTGGGCAACTATCTCGGCGCCATCAAGCGCTATGTCGAGATGCAGAAATCCTATGACTGCATCTATTGCGTCGTCGACATGCACGCGATCACGGTGTGGCAGGAGCCCGACAGCCTGCGGCGCAAGACCCGCGAGGTCGCGGCGGCGTATGTCGCGGCCGGCGTCGACCCCAAGAAGCACATCATCTTCAACCAGTCCCGCGTGCACCAGCATGCCGAGCTGGCCTGGGTCTTCAACTGCGTCGCCCGCATGGGCTGGATGAACCGCATGACGCAGTGGAAGGACAAGACCGCCGGCAAGAACGCCGAGGCGGAATCGCTGGGCCTGTTCGCCTATCCGTCGCTGATGGCGGCCGACATCCTGCTCTACAAGGCAACGCACGTGCCGGTCGGCGACGACCAGAAGCAGCATCTCGAGCTGACGCGCGACATCGCGGCCAAGTTCAACAACGACTATGCGCCCTCCCTCAAGGAGCAGGGGCTCGATGCCGACTATTTCCCGATCACCGAGCCGGTGATCGCCGGGCCGGCGACGCGCGTGATGTCGCTGAAAGACGCCAGCAAGAAGATGAGCAAGTCCGACCCCTCGCCGGCGGCCTCGATCCTCTTGATGGACAGCGCCGACGAGATTTCCAAGAAGTTCAAGCGCGCCACGACCGACGCGGACGCCTTGCCGTCGGAAGAGAAGGGCCTCGAAGGCCGGCTCGAGGCCGACAACCTCGTGGGCATCTACGCCGCTTTGTCGGATACGACCAAGGCCGCCGTGCTGCAGGAATTCGGCGGCAAGGGCTGGGGCGCGTTCAAGCCGGCGCTGGCTGATCTGGCGGTGGCGAAGCTGGCGCCGATCGCCGCCGAGACCCGCCGTCTGGTCGCCGACCCGGCCTCGATCGACGCCTTCATGAAGGACGGCGCCGAGCGGGCTTCGGTGATCGCCGAGCAGACCATGAGCGAGGTAAGGCGGATCGTGGGATTCGTGCGGTAGGGCTGACGTGGGCTCCACTCCCACGAAGGAGCCTTTGTTTGCTCTGTCCGATCGATCCTAAGAGGGCTCGATCGGCCAACCGCGACCCCCACCCACCGGCTTCGCCGGTCCCCCCCGCAAGGGGGAGGGATAACTGACTGCACCATCAGCGCATTCGGAACCATCAGTCGGTTCTCCCTCCCCTCGACGGGGAGGGGAGACCACGCGAAGCGTGGTGGGTGGGGTGAGGCCGCTTGCGCTGAGCCCTCCGCGCCCCCCACCATCATCCCGACTTGTTCAATCGAGTTAGCGGTGGGACAATGCCGCTCCAACAACCCACGCGAGGCGGCACGTGGCTGAAGGCTATTCGCGCAAATTCCTGGCGCTCATCGACGACACGCCCGAGTGCGACCGGGCGGTGAGTTTTGCGGCGCACCGGGTGAAGCGGACCGGCGGCACGCTGGTGCTGATGTCGGTGATCGACAGCACCGATTTCGACCAGTTCATCGGCGTGGCCGAGACGATGCGGGCGGAGGCCCGGCGCGAGGCCGAGCGTACCCTCGATGCCCGCATCGCCCGGATCGAGCAGATCGGCCAGATCCGCACCGAGACCGTGATCCGCGAGGGCCGGCCCGCCGAGGCGATCGAGGCGGTGATCGCCGACGATCCGGGCATCGGTATCCTGGTGCTGGCGGCGAGCATTTCGGACAAGGGTCCGGGCCCGCTGGTGACGCATTTTGCCGGCCACAACCGGCTGCACATCCTGGTGACCATCGTGCCCGGCGCCATGACGGAGGAGGAGATCGTCGGGGTGGCATAGTAGCCGCGGTTGGCCAATCGAGCCGCCTCCGGATCGATTGGACAGAGCGACAAACAAACTTCGGCCGGCGAACCGGGCTGTCTCCAGATCGGTCGGACCGAGTTGTGGCGGCAGGTAAGGCTTGCTATCCGGGCACCAATTCCCTATTTTAGAACCGTTCCAAATCGACCTTGGTCGAGCAGCGAGAGTCTCCCATGTTCATCCAGACCGAAGCCACGCCCAATCCGGCGACGCTGAAATTCCTGCCCGGCCGCGACGTGCTGGTGGGTGAGCCGAGGGATTTCCGCAATGCCGAAGCCGCGGTGGTCTCGCCGCTGGCGGCGGGGCTGTTCTCGATCCCGGGCGTGACGGGCGTGTTCCTGGGCTCCGATTTCGTTTCGGTGAGCAAGGACTCGACCGAGTGGAACCACATCAAGCCGGCGATCCTCGGCGTGATCATGGAGCATTTCCTCTCCGGCAAGCCCGTCATCGACGAGGGCGGCGAGGCGATGCAGACCGGCGAGGAGTTCTTCGACCCGACCGACACCGAAACGGTGGAAGTGATCAAGGAGCTGATCTCGACCCGCGTCCGCCCGGCCGTGGCGATGGATGGCGGCGACATCACCTTCAAGGGTTTCCGCGACGGCACGGTGTACCTGCACATGCAGGGCGCCTGCTCGGGCTGCCCGTCCTCGACCGCGACGCTGAAATCCGGCATCGAGAATCTGCTGCGGCACTTCGTGCCGGGCGTCGAGGCTGTGGCGCAGGTCTGAGACTTCCGGGAACACGCGGACCCCTCACCCGCCTTGCTTCGCAAGGCACCCTCTCCCCAGAGGGGCGAGGGGACGCCGACTGAAGGCTCGGCGCTCTCGATATATCGGCTCTTTCGTCCCCTCGCCCCTCTGGG
>JBEHYU010000054.1:0-28742 GCA_048498015.1 Pseudomonadota bacterium | reverse complement strand
AACCCCCCGGCACCGCGCGGCTCTTACTTGGTCGTCAGGTTGTAGTAGGTCACGTCGGCCGACGGACCCTGCACGTAGCCGGCGATGTTGGCGCGATCGGCACGCTGCGCGATCTGCTGGAACATGATGGCGTACGGGCCCTGGTCGAGCAGCTGCTTCTGCAGGTCGATATAGTCCTGCTTACGCGTATCCTCGTTGGGCTCGGCCGCCGCCTTGGCTACCGCAGCGGTCATCGCCTCGTCCTGCCAGGCCGAGCGCCAGGCCAGCGGATGGCCGGGAGCGTCGTCGGCATTGTTGGTGTTGGTGATGAAGCCGTCGGCGTTGGTGTGCGGGTCCATGTAGTCCGGGCCCCAGTAGACCATCAGCGCCTGGTGCTGGCGGGCACGGTACTTGGTGAGCATCGGGGCCATTTCGGCCGAGATGATGTTCACCTTGACGCCGCCCTGCGCGAAGGTCGACTGCACCGACTGCGCCATGTTGGTGAACGGCGCGAAGTTTGGCGCGTCGAGGTCCAGCGAGAAGCCATCCGGATAGCCGGCTTCCTTGAGCAGCGCCTTGGCCTTGTCGACGTCGAGCTTGTAGGGGTTCTCGTCATACGAGGCCCAGAAGCCCGTGGCCCAGAACGACTGGTGGGTCTGCGCGGCGCCCTTGAGGAACGAGTTCGCCATCCCGTCATAGTCGATCAGGTAGCGCAGCGCCTGGCGGACTTTCGGGTCCTGCAGGTCTTTGTCCTTCTGGTTGAAGGCCATGTAGTAGAGCAGGGCCTGCGGGATCGTCGTCACCTTGATGTCGGCATTGCCGGCAACGGCGGTGATCTGGTCCGGCGTCAGGTTGTCGGCGATATCCACGTCACCCTTTTCGAGGGCGAGGCGCTGGGCCGAGGCTTCCTTCATGTGGCGGATCACGACGCGCTGCAGCTTGGCAGCGCCGAGGCGGTAGTTCGGGTTGGCCTCGAGCACGACGGAGTCGGTCGGGGTCCACGATTTCAGCACATAGGCGCCCGAGCCGGCCGAATTGTTCTTGAGCCAGGCATTGCCCATGTCGCCGCCGGCGTCGTGCGCCATGGCGGTCTTGCTGTCGACGACCGAGCCGACGACCGAGCCGAGCAGCGCGTAGACGAGGGTCGGGGCGAAGTCGACGCCGATGGTGACCTTGAGGGTCGAGTCATCGGTGGCGGTGACCATCTGGTCGATGTTGTCGGCGGTCCAGCCGAGCTGGCTGATCAGGAACACCGGGGTCTTCTGCAGCTTGATGACGCGCTGCAGCGACCAGGCGGCGTCCTGCGCCGTTACCGGGTTGCCCGAGGCGAACTTGTCGCCCGAACGGATCTTGAAGGTGAAGGTCTTGCCGTCGTCGGAGACGGTGACGCTCTCGGCCACGCCCGGGACGAGCTTGTTGATGTCGTCCGGCTCGAACTGCATCAGGCGTTCATAGGTGTTCGAGATGACCTCGATGCCCGACAGCTCATAGGCCTCGGCCGGGTCGAGCGAGATGATGTCGTCGATCTGCTTGGCGATGACGAGAGTGTTGGCCGGCGTTGCGGCCATTACGGCCGGCGACGCGAACGCGAACAGCGCTCCCGCCAGCAGCGCGTATTTCAGTTTCTTCAGCATGACGTTCTCCTGGGAGCTGCTGCCTTGCCCTGTCGGTGCAGCATTGGTGTCATACTGTGACGGTTTTCACCTGTCTGGCAAGACAACGTCATCAGGCCGGGGTGCGGGTAAAGCCCCGGCTGGCGGCGATCAGCTGCCGCGTATAGTCGGCGGTGACCCGGCCGGAGCGCAGATCGTCGGCGGTGATGATCTCGACCAGCCGCCCCAGCTGCATGATGGCGATGCGGTTGCAGAGGTGCGCCACCACCGCCAGATCGTGGCTGACCAGGATCGAGGTCAGGCTGTAGCTCTGGCGGAGCTTGCCCAAGAGGTTGAGGATTTCGGCCTGTACCGAAACGTCGAGCGCCGAAGTGGGCTCGTCCAGCAGCAGGATCGGAGGGCTGAGGATCAGCGCCCGGGCGATCGCGACGCGCTGGCGCTGGCCGCCGGAGAGCTGATGCGGGTAGCGGAAACGATGGATCGGCAGCAGCCCGACATCGGCGATCGCCTTGGCCACCCGCTCATCGATATCGGCTTCGCGATGAATCTGGAGCGGCTCGCGCAAAATGTCGTCGACCGTCTGGCGAGGGTGCAGCGAAGCGTAGGGGTCCTGGAAGACGAATTGCAGCATGCGCCGGTCGGCCCGGCTGCGGCGGCGCGAGGCGGGTTGGCCGTTGACCTCGAGCTTGCGGCTGGTCGAGGTGACGAGCCCGGCGATGGCGCGCAGGATCGTCGACTTGCCCGAACCGGACTCGCCGACGATGCCGAAGGTCTCGTCCGGCGCGACGGCGAACGAAACATCCTGCACCGCGCGGAACTCGCGTCCGGCGCTGCGGAAGGCGATGTTCAGCGCCTCGACCTCGATCATTGCAGCCATGCCGGATCCCTTACGACAGTGGCGAGCTCGGCCCGCGGCGCGTCGAGCGACGGCGTCGCGGCAACGAGGGCGCGCGTGTAGGGATGTTTGGCGTTGCCGAGATCGGCGGCCGCGCATTCCTCGACGATGCGGCCGCCATACATGATCAGCACGCGGTCGCAGAAGCTCGAGACGACCGTGAGATTGTGGCTGATGAAGATCAGCCCCATGCCGCGCTCGCGCACCAGCGCATCGAGGATGCGCAGAACTTCGTTCTGGACGGTGACGTCGAGCGCCGAGGTCGGCTCGTCTGCGATCAGCAAATCGGGCTCGGCGATCAGCATCATGGCGATCATCACGCGCTGGCCCATGCCGCCCGAGAGCTGGTGCGGATAGAGCCGGTAGACCAGCTCCGGGTCGCGGATCTGCACCGCCTCGAGCATGCGCAGCGTGCGCTGTCGGGCGTCCTCGCGGCTGGTCTTCAGATGCAGGTAGCAGGTCTCGCTGATCTGGCGGCCGACGGTCTGCACCGGGTTGAGCGAGTATTTCGGGTCCTGCATGACCATCGACAGGCGGCGGCCGCGCAGTTCCTGCCATTCGCGCTGCGTACAGCTCAGCAGGTTGCGGCCGCCATAGGACATCGTCCGGGCCGTGACCGTGCCGGGGCGCGGCACGAGGCCCAGCAGCGCACGCCCGGTGGTCGATTTGCCCGAACCGGACTCGCCCACGATGCCCAGCCGCTCGCGGCCCAGCGTGAACGAGGCATTGCGCACCGCATGGGTGACGCCGCTGCGGCTCGGGAAGCTGACATTGAGATCGTCGACGACGAGCAGGGGATCGCTCATGACGATTTCGGATCGAACACGTCGCGCAGTCCGTCCCCCAGCAGGTTGAAGCCGAGGCTGACGATGAAAATGGCGAGGCCCGGAATGGTCGCGACCCACCATTGGTCGAGGATCACGTCGCGGCCCGACGACACCATGGCGCCCCACTCCGCCGTCGGCGGTTGTGCGCCCAGCCCGAGGAAGCCGAGGCCGGCTGCGGTCAGGATGATGCCCGCCATGTCGAGGGTCAGCCGCACGATCACCGAGCTCAGGCAGAGCGGCACGATGTGGCGGAACAGGATGCGCCAGGTCGAGGCGCCCTGCAGCACCGCCGCCTGGATGAAATCGCTGCGCGCAATCGCCAGCGTCTCCGAGCGCGCGATGCGGGCGTAAGGCGGCCACGCGGTGAGCGAGATGGCGATCACCGCATTCTCGATGCCGGGCCCGAGCGCGGCCGCGAAGGCCAGCGCCAGCACCAGCCGCGGGAAAGCGAGGAACACGTCGGTGATGCGCATCAGCACCGCATCGACCCAGCCGCCCATATAGCCGGCGACGGTGCCGACCGCGAGGCCGATCGGCGCCACAACGATCGAGACCAGCGCCACGATGGTGAGGGTGACGCGGGCGCCATAGAGCGTGCGGGCGAGGATGTCACGGCCGAGCTCGTCGGTGCCGAACCAGTTGGCGGCCGAGGGCGGGGCGAGCCGGTTGGGCAGGTCCTGGTCGATCGGCGAATGACCCGAGAGCTGGCCAGCAAAGATCGCCGCGAGGATCAACAGCAGCACGACGATGAGCCCGATCAGCGCGGTGGGATTGCGCAGGATCGAGGTCACGCCGCGATAGACATTGCCCAGCACCGCCTGCCGGCGCGAGGCTGGCGCGTCGGTGGTGAGCCAGGACGAGAGGGTGTCGGTCATTGCGCCCTCAGCCTTGGGTCGACGAGCTTGTAGAGCAGGTCGCAGATGAGATTGATGGCGATGAATACGCCGCCCACCAGCACAGTGCCGCCGAGCACGGCGTTCATGTCGCTGTTGAACAGCGCGTGGGTGATGTAGTTGCCGAGCCCCGGCCAGGCGAACACCGTTTCAGTCAGCACGGCGCCCTCGAGCAGCGAGGCGTAGCTCAATCCGATCACGGTGATCAGCGGCACGAGGATATTGGGGAAGGCATGGCGCCAGACGGTGCGCCAGAACGAATTGCCTTTTATGCGCGCCGCCGTGACGTATTCCTGCCCGAGCTGGTCGATCATGAAGCTGCGCGTCATGCGCGCAATGTAGGCCAGGGAGAAATAGCCGAGCAGGCTCGCCGGCAGGATCAGATGGCTGAAGGCGTTGAGGAAGATTTCCCAGTTTCCGTCGAGCGCCGCGTCGAGCAGGATGATGCCGGTGCGCGGCGTCACCACGTCCATATAGAAGACGTCGAGCCGACCCGTGCCCGCCACCCAGCCGAGCTGGCCGTAGAAGATGAACAGGCCCACGAGGCCGAGCCAGAACACCGGCACCGAATAGCCGAACAGTCCGACGATGCGGATCAAATGGTCGACCCAGCGGCCCTTGCGCGCTGCCGCGACGACGCCCGCCGGCACGCCGATCACCACGCCGATGATGATGGCGACTGTCGAGAGCTCGAAGGTCGCCGGGAACACCCGCAGCAAATCCTCCAGCACCGGGCGCGAGGTCAGCACCGAGACACCGAAATCGCCGCTCAACAGCCGGCGCAGATAGATGAGGTACTGCACGTACACCGGCTGGTCGAGGCCGAGCGCCTTGAACGCCTGGTCGTAGGCGCCCTTGGTGGCCTTGTCGCCCACCACCGCCAGCACCGGGTCGATATGGGTCAGCCGGCTGATGAAGAAGGTCACCGCCGTCAGCCCGACAAAGGTGACCGCGAGGGTGACGAGGAACGAAGCGATGCGGGCGAGGAAAGTGCCACCCAAGCGGACGATGTCGCGTCGCGGGGCAGGATCGGCGCTGGCCGTCTCCACCGTCACGCGGCCACCTGCTGCTTGTTGCCGAGCAGGGTGAGCGCGGCGCAGAGCCGGGCCGGTACCGCCAGTTGCTCCTCCACCGCGCGGACGCGCTCGGGCGTGTAGTGGCCAGTGTGGTCGAGCAGGGTGACGGCGGCGACCAGATTGCCCTGGAGCACGACCGGATAGTTGATCACCGCGCCACAGCCGAGCCCGGCGATCAGCGCGTGATCCGGAAACACCTTGGCGATGTCCTCGATGCTGTTGGCGACGAAGCTGCGCTTGCCGACGATCACCGTCTCGAACCAGTCGCCGGTATTGTGGCCCAGCGGCTTGGTGCCGGACGTCGGATAGACCGCCGGATGGCTGCTATAGGCGCGGCGCACCAGGCCCGCTGCCATATCGACCATCATCACGGTGAAGACCTGCCGGCCCGCGACGGCGTCGGCCAGTTCCCCGAGCGCCTGCCAGGCGGCCTCGGGCGTACGCGCCGCGGAAATCGCGGCGACGAACGTGGATTCAAACGACACTATGGCGCCCCTTACGCTTGCCAAGCCCGCACTTTCCCTTATTTCCCGGCGCAAGCCAAGCCCGCTCGACAGCGCCGCGACAGCATGCGATCTGGCGTTCCGCAGGCCGAATGTCGCAGTGTCGCGCGGCATTGGCCTCTCGGAGCATCTTCGGTTTGACGGACGTAATCGTACTTGGCGCGGGCATTGTCGGGGTCTGCGTCGCCATCCACCTGCAGCGCCGCGGCCGCAATGTCTTGCTGGTGGACCGGCGCGAGCCGGGCCGCGAAACATCCTACGGCAATGCCGGCATTATCCAGCGCGAGGGGGTTCGCCCGCGCGCCTTTCCGCGCGACCTGGGCGAGCTGCTGCGCATCGCCAGCAAGCGCGGGCTCGATACGCGCTACGATTTTTCGGCGCTGCCGGGCCTGGCCTCGCCGCTGTTCCAGTACTGGTGGAATTCGGCGCCGGCCCGCTACAGGCGGATCGTCGCCGACTACGCGCCGCTGATCGCCAATTGCATCTCCGAGCATGCCGAGCTGATCGACGCGGCCGGCGCGCAGGCGCTGATCGAAAAGACCGGCTTCATGCTGCTCTATCGCAGCGAGGCCAAGCGCGACGCCTCGTTCCGCGATGCCGAGGGCGATGCGCGCGATTATGGCGTGGGCATCGCCGAGCTCGATGGTCCGGCGCTGGCAAAAGCCGAGCCGTCGCTGCGTCTGCCGCTGGCGGGCGCCCTGCACTGGACGGCGCCGTGGACCGTGCGCGACCCCGGCGCGCTGACCGAAGCCTATGCGGAATATTTCCGCCGGCTCGGCGGCACCATCGCCATCGGCGATGCCGGCACACTGGCGCCTTCGGGCGCCGGCTGGACCGTCAGCACCTCGGCCGGACCGGCAAAGGCTGCGGAAGTGGTGCTGGCGCTCGGCCCGTGGGCCCGTGAGGCGACGCGAAAACTCGGCTATCGCCTGCCGCTGTTCGTCAAGCGCGGCTATCACCGCGAATACCGGCATGAAGAGGGCGTCACCCTCAACCGCCCGGTGCTCGATATCGAGCGCGGCTACCTGCTGGCGCCGATGCGTCGCGGCATTCGTCTCACCACCGGCGCCGAATTCGCCCGGCTGGATGCGCCGCGCAACTATGCGCAGATCGAGGGCAGCGAGACGGTGGCGCGCGAGCTGCTCAGCTTCGGCGAACGCCTCGACGCGACGCCCTGGATGGGTGCGCGTCCCGCCACGCCCGACATGAAGCCGATCATCGGCCGGGCGCCGAACCACAAGAATGTCTGGTTCGCCTTCGGCCACGCCCATCACGGGCTGACGCTGGGCGCGGTGACCGGCCGGCTGCTGGCCGAGCTGATGACGGGCGAGACGCCCTTCGTCGATGCTCGCCCGTTCGCAGCCGAGCGCTTCGGCTAGCGGTTCATACTGCATGGCCGCGGGTAGTGGCCGCGGCGCGCCCCTGCTAGTACTGTGCGGGGCATATTGCAGGGACGGACAATGCATCTTCCATTGCGGCTGGAGGGGACGGGGTCGGCGGTTCCGGGCGCGCACGTGCTGTCCTCGGAGATCGACGCCCGGCTCGGCCGCAAGGAAGGCTGGCTCTACAAGCGCACCGGCGTGTTCGGCCGCTATGTGTGTGCCGGCGAGAATCAGGTGGACCTGGCGGTTGTAGCCGCGCAGCGGGCTTTGGCGAGCGCCGGGGTGGACGCCAAGGACATCGACCTCATCCTGTTCGCCGCGGCGGTGCCGTATCAGAGCATCCCGGCGACGGCGCCGCTGGTGCAGGCCCGGCTCGGCATTGCCGACGGCGCCTGCGCGGCCTTCGACATCAACTCGACCTGCCTGAGCTTTCTGAGCGCGGTGGACATGCTCGCCGCGCTGCTGGCCGCCGGACGCTACCGCCGCGGGCTGGTGGTGGCCGCCGAAATCGCCTCGCGCGCTCTGCCGTGGGACGACGCGCCCGAGACGGCCGGGCTGTTCGGCGACGGCGCCGCGGCGGCGGTGATCTCGGCCGGCGATGGCGGCTCGGCGCTGGTCGCCGCCAGCATGGAGACGCACGCCACGGCCTATGAGGCGTGCCAGCTCGGCTCGGGCGGCACGCGTTTCGACTATCACCGCGCGCCCGCCGAATTCGCCGCCCATGCGCTGTTCGAGATGCAGGGTGAAATGCTGTTCCGGACGACGATCCGGCACTTCCCGGGCTTCGTCGAGCGGCTGCTGGCGCAGGCCGGCTGGACGCATGCCGACGTCGACGTGATCGTGCCGCACCAGGCGAGCCCGGGCGCGCTGGCGCATCTGGCGCGCAAGTCCGGCTTCCGCCCGGATGTGGTCGTCGACATTGCGCGCGACTATGGCAACCAGGTCGCGGCCTCGATGCCCACCGCGCTCGACATCGCCATGCGGGCCGGCCGCGTCAGGCCCGGCAGCCGCATGCTGATGCTGGGCACGTCGGCCGGCGTCTCGTTCGGCGGCCTGGCGCTGGTCGCCTGATGCGGGGGGCGGTCACGGGGGCGACCGGGTTTCTCGGCGGGCACCTGGTGCGGCGATTGCTGGCCGAAGGGCATGAGGTGATCGCGGTCGTTCGCGACCCGGCGAAGGCCGCCGGCCTCGGGGCGCAACTGCTCGTAGGCGACCTGACGCGGCCGATCGAAACCGACCTCACCGCCGATGCCTTCGTGCATGCGGCGGCGCTGTCCTCGACCTGGGGGCCGCGAGCGGACTTCGTTGCCGCCAATGTCACGGGCACCGATACGGCTGTCGCGCTGGCGCGCCGCATGGGCGTGCGCCGTTTCGTCCACATCTCGTCGCCCAGCCTCTATTTCCGCTTCGCCGACCAGCTCGGCGTGCGCGAGGACGATCCGCTGCCGCCGCCCGTCAACGCCTATGCCGAAAGCAAGCGGTTGGCGGAGGTGCGGGTGCTTGCCGCTCCCGACCTCAACCCCGTCATCCTGCGGCCGCGCGGCATCTATGGGCGTGGCGATACCGCTTTGCTGCCGCGCCTGGTACGCGCCGCGAGGCGCGGGCCGCTGCCGCTGCTGCGCGCGGGGCAGGCCGTCACCGACATCACCCATGTCGATGACGTCGTTGCCGCCATCGTGGCAGCGTTGGCGACGCCGACGCCGCCGGTCGCCATCAACATCAGCGGCGGACAGGCGCTGCCGATCCGTGACGTCGCCGAAGCAGCGTGCGCCCATGCCGGTGTGCCGGTACGCTGGCGCGCGCTACCGACGAGCCTTGCTTTCGCGGGCGTGCGGCTGCTCGAGGCGGCCTGCGCGCTGTGGCCGGGCCGGCCCGAGCCCGTCGCCACGGCGTACTCGCTCGGCATCTTCGCCTACAGCCAGACCCTCGACATTTCGCGCGCCGCCGAACTGCTGGGCTGGCGGCCGCAGGTCTCGTTCGCCGAGGGGCTCGGCCGCTTGTGACCCCGCTCTTTCCCAACAGCGCCATCGTTCGCGTCCCGGAACGTTTCGTGCTGCGCGGCGGCAGCGCGCAGCGAGTGGCCGTGGGCGTGCGCTATGGCCTTCTGTTCCATCCGCAGCACGGTCCCGTATTGATCGACACGGGCTACGGCCCGCGCGCCACCAGCGCGCCGGGCCGCAGCGCCGTGCTGCGCCTCTATGGCGCCGTGCTGCGTCCGGAGCTGGTGCCCGACCAGCTGCCTTTGGCGCAATTGCAGGCGCTGGGCTACGGCGCCGACGATGTCCAGCGCATCGTCGTCACGCATTTCCACCCCGACCACATCGCGGCCCTCCGCGATTTTCCGCGCGCGCAGTTCGTGACCAGTGGCGCAGCCTGGCAAAGGGTGCGCGCCATGCGCCCGTTCACCCGCATCCGCAACGGCATCTTCCGCGAGCTGCTGCCCGACGATTTCGAGGCCCGGGTTCTGCCCCTCGAAACCACCGCGCCAAGGCCGCTGCCTTTCGGCCTCGGCAGCGGCTTCGACGTGTTCGGCGATGGCACCTGCCTCGCCGTCGATCTGCCCGGCCACGCCATCGGCCATTTCGGCCTGCTCTGGCCCGACCTCGATCCGCCGCTGCTCTATGCCGTCGACACGACGTGGCTGGCCGCCGCGCTGCCGGACCGGCTGCCGCGCGGTCCGGCCGGACTTGTCTATGCGGACGATGCGGCGATGCAGCAATCGGCGCGTCTGGTGCGGCGCGCCAGGGACGCCGGTTGCCGCGTCCTCCTTTGCCACGATCGGGTCAGCTGATGCTCGCGCCGCTCGAAGCACTCCGCGCCTACCTCCGCACGCGGCGCCTGGCGCGCCGTCTCAGGTCGCGCGCCGATATCGAGCGTTGGCAGCAAAGCCGGCTCGACCGCCTGTTTCGCAACGTGTTGCTTGGACTGACGTTCTACGCCGACCGCCACGCCCGCCGCCTCGACGACCTACCGGTTATCGACAAGGCGATGCTGATGAGCCGCTTCGAGGATTTCAACCGCCTCCGGCTCACGGCCGCCGAGGGTTGGCGCGATCTTGCGGCCGGCGGACGCCACGGCCGCCATTTCGTCGGCGCCAGTACCGGCACCAGCGGCAATCGCGGGCTCTATGTGATCTCGGAGGCCGAGCGCTGGCGCTGGCTCGGCACGATGCTGGCCAAGACCATGCCGCGCCTGCGCCGGGCCCGCATCGCCCTGATCCTGCCGCTCGACACCAGCCTCTACGATACGGCGCGCCGCAGCTTCCTCGACTTCCGTTTCTTCGACTTGAAGCTCGGGCTCGAGGCCTGTGCAGAGGCCGCCGCCGCGTTCGACCCGGACACTGTCATCGCGCCACCCAAGGTCCTGCGGCTGCTGGCAGAGAGTAGCGCGCCTTTCGCCCGGCTGCGCCACATCTTCTCGGCCGCGGAGGTGCTCGACCCGCTCGATCGCGCCGTGATCGAAAGGCGCTTCGGCGTGGTTATCCGTGAAATCTACATGGCGACCGAGGGACTGCTGGGCGTCGCCTGCGAGCATGGCACGCTGCATTTGAGCGAAGACACGATGAAATTCGAGTTCGAGCCGGTGGCGGACAGCGATCTGGTGACGCCGATCATCACCGATTTCAGCCGCGAGACGCAGGCGATCGTGCGCTATCGCATGAACGACCTGCTGCGCCTCTCGGATAAGCCCTGTGCCTGTGGATCGCCGCTCCAGCCGGTGACGCAGGTCGAGGGCCGGATGGACGATCTGCTGCAGCTACCGGCCGCCGATGGCGGTCTCCGCCTGGTGACACCGGACATCCTGCGCAACGCCGTCGTCAGCGCCGATCCGCGCATCTCCGATTTCCGGCTCGCCCAGACCGGGCGCGATACCCTCGTGCTGAGCCTGCTCGATGCGCTGCCCGCCGACGCGCTGGAAGCAGCCCAAGCAGGGGTCGCAGCACGCCTCCACGCCCTCGGCATCGCGGCACGGATCGAGGTTGTGACGCTGCCGGCGCTGGAAGTCTCCGCCCGCAAGCTGCGGCGGGTCGAGCGGCGCTGGTCGCCATGACGAAAATTCTCATCACCGGCGCGCGGGCGCCCGTCGCCCTGCATCTGGCCCGGCTGTTCCATGCCGCCGGACATCGCGCCTGGCTTGCCGACACGCATCGCTTCCCGCTGTCGGCGGCAACGCGGCTGGCCGAGGGCTATATCCGGCTGCCGCCGCCGCGCGACGGCCTTGCCGCCTATGGGGCGGCAGTGGAGGCCGCGGTGGCGCAACATGGCATCGAGCTGGTGATCCCCACCTGCGAGGAAGTCTTCTTCCTCGCCGCGGCGCGCGACCTCCAGCACCGATCCATCCCGCTGTTTGCGCCGGCCTTTGCCACGCTGGCGCAAGCTCACCATAAGGCCGAGTTCGCGCGTGGGGCGGTGGGCCTGGGCGCCGATCCGCCGCGCACCGATGTGGTGGCATCGCCGGAGGCGCTCGCCGCTATCGCGGACGCCGGCGAGCGCGTGCTGAAGCCCGCCTGGTCGCGCTTTGCCTCCCGCGTGCTGGTCCGCCCGAACCGCGAGCAACTGTCTTCCATCCGGCCGACGGCAGAGGACCCGTGGCTGGTGCAGGATTACCTGCCCGGTGACGAGATCTGCTCCTACGGTGTCGCCCGCGACGGGCGGCTGGTCGGCTTCGCGGCCTATCGCCCGCTCTATCGCGCCGGGCTCGGCGCCGGCATCGCTTTCGAGCCGGTGGACGAGCCCGCCGCCGCGCGTTTCACCGCTGGCTACGCGGCCCGCCACAGCTGGACCGGCCAGCTGTCCTTCGACTATCGGCGCGACGCCGAGGGCGCGCTGCATGTCATCGAGTGCAACCCGCGCGCCGTCAGTGGCCTCAATTTCTTCGCTGTCGCCGACAACCTGCCGCGCGCCATCCTCGAGGGCACGGGCACTAGCCCCACCGATCTTCGTCCGATGACCGTGCCGCTGGCGCTGCTGCTCTACGGCCTGCCGGCGGCCCTGCGGCGTAACACCGTTCCAGCCTGGTGGTCCGATTACCGCCGCATGGGGGATATCCTCAGCTTTCCCGGCGACCGCTCCTTCGCGGGGGCGCAACTGCTCTCGGTGGCGGAGATCGCGCTTCTGGCGCTGCGCACCGGCAAGACGCTGCAGCAGGCGGCGACGCACGACATCGAGTGGAACGGCGAGGCGCTCGGCTAGAGTTCCATCACCATGGTCAGCGGCGTATCGGCGACGCTGGGCCGCCTCCCGGCCATGATGGCGTCGATATGCGGGCGCATCACGTCGAGCGGTCCGATCATCTGTCTGGTCTCGGCGAACTGCTTGCGGCGGCGATGCGCCGCCGACAGGATGCGCTGGTCCTGGCCGATGGCGACGCGGAACAGCGGCATGAACAGCCAGCCCTTGAGCCAGCCCAGCCCCCATTGCCGCGGCCCGGTCAGCACGCCGACGCCGCGCACCTCGTCCTCGCTCTCCTGGCGCAGGTGGAACGTCGTCACCAGGTTCGGACCCTTCCTGCCCCAGAATTCGAGCTCGGCGATGCCCGGCGCGATGAAGCGGCCGATGCTGATCGAGCGCTCGCCCTCGAGCAGGCGGCTCACCAGCCCCTCCTGCTTGGGTTCGCCCTCGTAGCGCGCCTCGACCCAGCCATCCCCGCCGGTCACCGTCACGGTGATGCGATAGCGGCGCGTGCTGAGGCCGCGCAAAATGCCCTTGTGGGTGTAATGCGTGTGGGTCGCATCGAGGATGTTCTCGGCCACCTCCGCCACGGTGGACTGCACGCGGTTCTCGAGCGTCATCGACACCGAGTCCGGGCCGGCCAGCGAGCCCGTATAGGGCGTGCCGGGGTCGCGATCGAGCGACACGAAGATCAGTCCGCCGATGTCGCGCGCCGGGTGGCGCGGCACGAACGAGCGCGGCATGTCACCGATGAGCCCCGGCATCGCGACGCACTGCCCCGAGCCGGCGAAGCGCCAGCCGTGATAGGGGCATTCGAGCGCGCCCTCCACCACCGCGCCGCCCGACAGCGGCGCCGAGCGGTGCGGGCAACGGTCGGTGAGGCAGTGCACCTCGCCACCGGCGCGGAACACCACCAGCGGCACGCCGTCGATGGTCACCGCCATTGGCTGCCGGCCGAGCGCCGACGAGCGCGCGATGGCCGTCCATTTCGAGGGCTGCGGAGCGTTCATAGTTCGAACCGGGTGAGCAAAGCCGGCCCCACCTTTTCAAGGATCGTGCGGACGATCCAGCATGCCGCACGCTGGCCCACAGGCAAATGACGGCTGTAGACCGCAGCATATTCGATCGCCGGCACGGCGCCGCGGTTGCGTTTGAACCCGGCCGCGCCGGCGCTCATGTTGAACAGCAGCTTTTCGCGGCGGGCGCGGCTCAGGCTGATCGCCATCAGCCGGCGATAGAGGCCCAGTTCCTGCGGCAGCGTCGTGTCGTAACCCACCATCGGCGCCGTCATGGTATCGCCGAGATCGAAAAAGCCGATCATGCCGTCGAGCCGGCCGTTTCGCCTGAGGCCATGGAACGACAGCAGCCCGCTGCGATGCGCCGCCGCCATGTAGTGCGCCGAATATTGCGGGTTCAGCCGGGTGTATTTGTCGAGATAGAGCGAGCCGTAGAGCTGCGCCATGCGCGCATAATCGGCCGGCCCGATCTGTTCGGAGGCGACCGGCGCATAGTCGCCGGCATCGAGCAGCGCGAGGTCGCGGCGTTCGTCGCGATGCACGCGCGGCTGTGTCGTGCGGCAGTCGAACAGATAGATCTGGCGCGCCGGAAACAGATCGTACCCGGCCACTCTGGCGCGCATCAGCAGCTCGGCGTCGCTATACTCGTTGAGCGAGCGCCAGACGATGGCGTGGCGCGGATATGCGCGAACGAGGTCGCGGGTCAGCACCGCCAGCTCGTCGGCATCGAGCCGTGGCGCCGGGTTGGTGGCGAGCAGCCAGTTGTTGAGCTGCACGTGCCGGTCGACGCCGCTCGCCCACAGCACCGGCCGCGCCGCGTTGACCAGCGCGTGCAGCGCCGCCGACAGGGCCGGATGGCCGTCGAAATGCCGGAGCTCGGCCAGCGCGTAGTCGATATAGGCGACGCTGGGGCAGCAGACATAGCAGGTGCGCGCGCCGCCCTCGTTGCGGCTCAGCGGCAGGTGCCCCAAGCTCGTCGGCAGCGCGGACAGGGCCGTCTGCAGATTATCGATCAGCGCGCCGCGATCGTCCTCGGCCATGGCCAGCAGCGCGGCGGTCTTGTCCGACAGGTCGGGGAGCGCGGTCATGCGGCACTCTGGCAAGCCGCCGCGAGCGTGGCTAGCCCGCCGGCCATCTTTGACACCGGGCTCAATCTGCGGAACAGTTTGTCCGGGAGCACAGGGGAGGGCGGACGCATGGCGGGCGGCGGTTTGTCCGACGAGGACTATGCCGATTTCGAGCAGTCGATCTACGAGGCGGCGATCATCCCCGAGAACTGGCGGGGTGTGCTCGGCCGGCTCGGCGATGTGAGCGACAGCGCCGGCGCGGCACTGCTGTGCATCAACGAGCGCGGCGTCAGCTTCGTCGCGGCGCCGGTGCTGGACAAGGTCTTCGAGCGCTTCATCGGCGAGAACTGGGACGCGCGCAATTCGCGGCGTGGCAATGTCGTCGCCAAGGGCCTTGTCGGCCTGCCGCGCTTCGTCAACGAGGACGACTACATGGCGCCCGGCGAAGCCGACCGCGATCCGATGATCCAGGAATTGTTCCGGCCCGAGGGTTTCGGCTGGGCCGCGGGTTTCATCCAGCAGCTGCCGCATGGCGATCTCGCCATCCTCAACCTCGAGCAGTACTGGGAGCGCGGGCCGATCCGCGGCGAGGCGCTGGCCCGGCTCGACAGCCTCTATCCGCATCTGGCGCGCAGCGCCATGCTGGCGGCCCGCAACAATCTCGAGCGGGCTCGCACCGCGGTCGAGACGCTGGCGGCGGTCGGCCTCGCGGCCGCAGCGGTGACGCCGACGGGCCGCGTGGTGATCGCCAACGACGCCTTCGCGACCGCGAGCCACGTCTGGACGACGCGCGGCGGTGACCGGCTCGGCCTGCACGACGAGGTCGCCGACGCCATGCTGGGCGACGCCCTGCGGGCCCTGTCGCTGGCCCGCAGTCCGCGCTCGGTTCCGGTGCGGGCACAGGCCGGTGGCGTGGTGACGGCGGTGGTGCAGATCGTGCCGATCCGCCGCGCCGCGCACGACATCTTCGGCAGCACCGACGCCATCGTGGTGCTGAGCGAGCCCAGGAGCGGCGCTGCCGAGGCGACGCTGGTGCAGTCGCTGTTCGATCTGACGCCGGCCGAGATCGCGGTGGCCCAGGCCATCGCCGCCGGCCAGTCGCCAGGCCAGATCGCCCGCGCCACCGGCCGCTCGATCGACACCATCCGCAACCAGCTGCGCAGCGCCATGACCAAGACCGGCAGCCGCCGGCAGGTCGAGCTCGCCTTGCTGATGCGCCAGCTCGGGCGGCCGGTCTGAGCCCTCAGACGCCGAGGTAGCGGCTCAGGATTTCGGGCGACGCCTTGAGGTCGGCGCTGCTGCCGTCGAACACCACGTGGCCGTTGTTGAGCAGATAGGCGCGGCTGGCGATCGACAGCGCGGCGGTGATGTTCTGCTCGACGATGATGATGGTCTGGCCGTCCGCCGCGAGCTTCTCGCACACCGCCAGCAGGTCGCGCACGATGATCGGGGCCAGGCCCTCGAATGGCTCGTCGAGCAGCAGCACCTTCGGCGAGCGCACCAGCGCCCGGGCGATGGCCAGCATCTGCTGCTCGCCGCCCGACAGGTCGGTGCCGCGCGAGGTCCGGCGCTCTTTCAGGCGCGGGAACATCTCGTAGATGCGCTCGAGCGGCCAGGCCGGTTTGGCGGTGATGCCGGCCAGAACGATGTTCTCTTCGACATTGAGACTGCCGAAGATGCGCCGTTCCTCGGGCACCAGCTGCAGGCCCGCATTGGCCACCGTGTGCCGCCGCACGCCGCGCAGTTCGCGGCCATCGAGCCGGATGCTGCCCGATTTGGTGTCGACGTCGCCCATCAGCGCATTGAGCGTGGTGGATTTGCCGGCGCCGTTGCGGCCGAGTAAAGCAACGACGTCGCCCTTGTCGAGCTTCAGCGACACATCGAACAGGATATGGGAGTCGCCATAATAGGAGTTGATCTTGTCGATCTCGAGCAGGCTCATTTGTGCAGCCCCCCGAGATAGGCATCCTGCACAGCCGCGCTCTGCTGCACTTCGGCGGGCGTGCCTTCGGTCAGGATCTTGCCCTGCGCCAGCACGGTGACGCGGTCGGCCATGCCGAACAGCGCATCCATGTCGTGCTCGACGACCACCAGCGTCCGGCCGGCCGCGAGGCGCTTCAGCAGCCGCACCGTATCGACGCGCTCCTGCGGGCTCATGCCGGCCAGCGGCTCGTCGAGCAGCAGGATTTTTGGGTCGGTGCCGAGCGCCAGGCCGATCTCGATGCGGCGCTTTTCGCCATAGGCGAGCTGCGTCACCGGCATGTCGGCGCGCGCCGTGAGGTCGAGCAGGCGGAGCGTCTCATCGATATCGGCATTGAGCTCGGCCATGTGGTCGGTGTTGCGCAGCAGGTCCGGCCGGAACGGGCCGCGCGTCCGCGACAGTGCCGAGATCATCAGGTTCCGCCGCACCGTCAGTTTTGGGAACAGCTGGTTGATCTGGTAGCTCTTGGCGACCCCGAGCTGGCACACGGCGGTGACGTCGAGCCCGGTGATGTCGCGGCCGAACAGGCTGATCTGGCCGCTGCTCGGCGGAATTTCACCGGTCAGCATCTTGAAGAAAGTGCTCTTGCCGGCGCCGTTGGGCCCGATCAGGCCGCGGATTTCGCCTTCGTGCACGGTGAAGTTGACGTCCTCGTTGGCGACGATGCCGCCATAGCGTTTGCCCAGCCCATGCGTCTCGATGGCGATGCGATCGGAGATCGGCCGCCTGAGGATCGGCTCGTTCGGCTCGCCGGCGGGCTTGGCCGGAGCGGCCGCAACCGGCACAGCCTCCCGCTTCGGACGCACGAGATGCCACAGGTCCTGCACGCCGCCGACGATGCCGCGGCGCAGGAACATGATCAGCACCACGAACACCAGCCCTAGAACCAGCTTCCATGCCGCGCCGAGGCTCAGCGCCGATTGCAGCTCGTTGCGCAGATAGAGCCAGAGCGCGCCGCCGACCAGCGGGCCGAGCAGCGTGCCGGCGCCGCCGATCACCGTCTGCATCACCAGCTGACCCGACGTCTCGAAGGTGAAGGCTTCGGGCGACATGTAACCTTGCAGCGTGCCCTCCAGGCCGCCCGCCAGCCCCGCATAGGCGCCGGCGATGACGAACACCGTGAGCTTGTAGCGCTGGATGTCGTGCCCCACCGCCTTGGCGCGGGTGGGGTTGTCGCGGATGGCGGTCAGCACGTGGCCGAAGGGCGAGGCGACGATCCGGCGGGCCAGCGCGAAGCCGATAAAGAAGATCGCCGCCAGCAGGCCGTACATGGCCCAGGGGTCCTTGAAGGCGAAGTCGAAGCCCGGCAGGTTGATCGAGGGTTTGGGCACGTTGGGCAGGCCGTTCTCGCCGCCGGTCCAGGGGTAGAGCGCCGAGTTCTCGAGAAAGAAGAACATCTCGCCGAACGCCACGGTGATCATGGCGAAATAGATGCCGGAGCGGCGCAGCGCCAAGAGGCCGATCACGGCCGCGATCAGTGCCGCCCCGATCATGCCGATGATGAGCGCGATGAAGACGTTGGGGATCGAGTGCGACACCAGCAGATACGAGGCGATGAAGCCGCCCGAGCCGTAGAAGGCGGCCTGGCCGAAGCTCAACAGGCCGGTGAAACCGAAGATCAGATCGAAGCCGAGGCCGAACAGACCCCAGATCAGGATGCGGCTCAGCGTGTCCGAGGTGCCGCCGATCGCCGGCAGCACGAAGGGCGAGGCGATCAGCACGAGAGCGAGGGCCAGTTCGGGCCAGTAGCCGAAGCGGCGCGGGCGAAGAGTTGTCACGCGTGCCTCACCGTGTTCCGAACAGGCCCTGCGGCCGGGTGATCAGTACCAGCGCCATCACCGCATAGAGCGCGACCTGGCTGAGCTGCGGGTTGAACATCGAGGTGAGGCTCATGATTTCGCCGGCGATGATGCCGCCCACCACGGCGCCCGGGAACGAGCCGACGCCGCCAATGACGATCACCACGAAGCATTCGATCAGGATATCGTCGCCGACGTTCGGCGTGATCGAGATGATCGGTGCGTTGATGATGCCGGCGAAGCCCGCCGCCATGGCGCCGATGCCGAACACCAGCATGAAGGTGCGCTGGATGTTGATGCCCAGCATGTCGACCATCGGGGCATCCTCGATGCCGGCGCGCACCACCATGCCCAAGCGCGTGCGGTAGAGCAGGATGTAGAGCAGGGCCAGCGCCACCACGACGATGCCGAAGGCGACGAGCCGGTATTCGGGATAGATGGTGAAACCGAGATTGATGATCGGGCTGACCAGCACCGGCGCCGGCACGGTCTGCGCCAGGCTGCCAAAGCCCCAGCGCACCAGCTCGACGATGACGATGCCGACGCCGAAGGTCACGAGGATCTGATCCTCTTCCGGCCGGTCGTAGAAGAAGCGGACGATGACGCGCTCGAGGATGACGCCAACGAGGCCGACGAACAGCGCGCCCACGATCACCGCGACCACGAAGCTGCCGGTGTACTGGAACGCCACATAGCCGGCATAGCCGCCCAGCATGAACAGCGCGCCATGGGCGAGGTTGAGCACGCCGAGCGTGCCATAGACGATGGCGAGGCCGGCGCTGATCAGCGCCAGCAGCGCGCCCGACACCAGGCCGTTGAAGAGCTGCGAGACGAAATTTCCCCAGTTCAGCACGTGCTCGGATTCCTCTCCATTCTGCGCAAGCCAAGTCTTTCGTTCCTCAGCCCGATCGATCCTGAGAAGGCTCGATCGGCCAACCGCGGCCCCCACCCACCGGCTGCGCCGGTCCCCCCTCCCCACGAGGGGGAGGGAGAAACTGACTGAACCACCCCAGTATGCCGAACGTCCAGTCGGTTATCCCTCCCCTTGACGGGGAGGGGGGACCACGCGAAGCGTGGTGGGTGGGGTGACGCCACGATCACTGAGCTTAGGTAGCGTCGCCCAGGCTACACCCGAACGCCGTCGGGTCCTGCATGATGCCGTCGCCGGGGACGATCTCGACCACGTCGTAGAAATCGTCCTTGCCCTTCATGTCGCCGGGCTTCTTGCCCTGCACGACGATCACCGGGCGGATCAGCTGGTGATCGGCGGCGCGCCAGGAGATCGGCCCGACCGTGGTGTCGGCGTATTTCTTGCCGGACTCGTAGGCCTTGATGATCTCAGGCGGATAGAAGGTGCCAGCCGTCTCGACCGCATCGGCCCACAGCGCGATCTGCAGGTACCCCGCATGGGCACCCCATTCCGGCTTGGCGCCGTACTTGGCCTCGAACTTGTCGACGAACTGCTTGGCCAGCGGGAACTTGTCGCCGATGTCCCAGTAGAAATCGAGGCCGGCATAAACGCCCGCCATCAGGTCCTGACCGACCTGCTGGACCAGGTAGGGGGACATGTAGGGGACCACGAGGGTCATCTTGTCGAGGAGGCCGAACTGCTTGGCCTGCTTGATCGAATTGACCGCGTCGTTGCCGAAGCCGATCACCACCAGCGTGTCGGCGCCGGAGTTGGCGATGTTGAGCGCATAGGCCGAATAGTCCGTGGCGCCCAGCGGGAAGAGCTGGTTGGTCACGGTCTGCCAGCCGCCGGCCTCGGTGAACTTGGTCATCGAGTCGAACACGGTGTGGCCGTAAGTGTAGTCCGGCGTCAGATACGCCGCCTTGCGGGTCTTGCCGAGCTTGTCGAGCAGCACGGGGGCGAGCGCCGCCGAGGCCGAATAGGCATAGAAGCAGGAGCGGAACGAGTAGCGCGTGCAGTCCTTGCCGGTGGTGTCGTTGGAGCCGGAAATGCCCGGCAGATAGATCACCTTCTGGTCCTGCGCGAAGTGGTTGAGTGCCACCGCGGTGCCCGAGGACACCGATCCGATCAGCACCGAGGCCTTGTTGTCCTGGACGAACTTGGTGGCGTTCTGCACCGCAAGATCGGCCTTGGCGGCTTCGTCGGCGGCGGCCGAAGTCACGGTCTTGCCGAGCACACCCTTGGTGGTCTTGGGCGAGATGGCCTTGATCAGCTCGTCGCCATTGTTGAGATGCTCGATGGCGAGCTCGATGCCCTTCTGCTCGTCGGCGCCCGCGGCGGCGTAGGTGCCGGTCAGCGGCACGTCGATGCCGACGAACACGCTGTCGCCGGACTGGCCGGCCGGGAAGGTGCCGAGCGCCGGGTAATCTTCGGCGAGGGCAAACGAGGGCAGCATGGCGACGCCCGCGGCGCCCGCCATGCCCAGCAATACGGCGCGGCGGCTCACACCGCTGCGGAGATCATCAGTCTCAGACATATGGTCCTCCCATGTTCACGTGCCGAAACGGCCCGTGCAGTCGCGGGGGAAGGCGGATGGGAACCTCAGCGCCGCCGGCACCTCCTCGTGCGCAGCGGTCGAACCTCCTCCACTCCCCTCGCGAGCAGTTAACGGGAGGCGGCTGAGCGGAAACTGATCCGAAGCTGACTTCAAGCTGACTTTGCGGGAAGCCCCAGCGCCTGTTCCAGCGCCGCCAGCAGCCGGGCGATATCGGCCGCCGCGGGCTCGCGCTGGCGAAAGCTGTCGTCGAGCGCGATCGCGATATCACCCAGCTCCGGGTAGCCGAAGGTCGCGGCGGCGCCCGCGAGCTGGTGGACGATCACCTTCAGCGGCTCGAGATCGCCGCTGTCGCTCAGCGACGCGACCGCCTCATGGTCGTTCTGCAACCGCTTGATGAAATTGCCCTCTGGATCGAGGGCGCGCAGGTCGTCCGGGGTCGGCCGCGGGTCAGGCATCCACCAACCGGTAGCCGATGCCGCGGCGCGTTTCGATCTCGACCGCCGCCCCGGCATTGCGCAGCGCCCGGCGAAGCTTGGAGACCAGCGCCTCGATCGAATTGGCGCTGACATCGTCGTCGAAGCCGTAGAGCGCTTCCTCGACCATGTGCTTGGGGGTCATGTGGTTGCGGCGGCGCACCAGCAGATAGAGCAGCTGGAACTGCTTGCGCGTCAGCGGCACGCTGGCGCCGTCCACCAGGGCCTCGAGCGCCGCGCTGTCGACCACCACATTGGCGACGCTCAGACGGCTGTCGCGCAGCCGCAGCGGCCGCCGCAGCAGCGCCGCAACCCGCGCCCGCACTTCCGACACGGCAAACGGCTTGGCCAGGTAGTCATCGGCGCCGCTGCTGAGCCCGATGACGCGATCGGCCACCTTGCGGCGGGCCGTGAGCATCAGAATGGGGGCTTCCACCGCCCGGCGGCGCATCTCGCGCACCAGTTCGAGCCCGTCGATGTCGGGCAGGCCGAGGTCGATCACCATCAGCGCATAATCGGTAGAGCGGGCCGCCAGCAGCGCGTCGCCGGCGAGCCGCACCTGGTCGACGGTATGGCCCAGCGCCCGCAATTCACGGCCGAGCAAAGCGGCGACGTCGGGGTCGTCCTCGACGATCAGGATGCGCGCCTGCGACGCCGCGAAATGTCGGTCGCCGGCGCGCGCCTCCTCCGGGCTGCCCAGATCCATCGTCATCGTCACACCTCCCCGCATGCCGACGCCAACCCGGATACTGTGAGGCTTGTCGTGCAAATACAAGGGGGTTACGGTTTCACCGAACGGTCATCTGGGAGGGGACCATTCCTGCCTCGATCCTGATCGCCGACGATGATCCCAACATCCTCAATGCGTTGAGCTTCATCATGCGCCGCGCCGGCCACCGGGTGCGCACCAGCACCAATGGGGCCGAAGTGCTGAGCGCGGTGGAGGAGGAAGTCCCCGATCTGCTGCTGCTCGACGTGATGATGCCCAAGTCGAACGGCTACGATGTGTGCCGGACGCTGCGGGCCTCGCCGGCCAACGACAATCTCCGCATCGTCATCCTCACCGCGCGCGGCCGCGACACCGACCAGCGCAACGGGCTCGAGCTCGGCGCCGACGCCTATATCACGAAGCCCTTCGCCATCGGCGACGTGGTGTCCGCGGTGGCCAACCTGCTGGCGGTCGAGCGCCGTCCGGGGCAGGGCTAGATGCTCAGGCGCACCGCCCGGCGCGACCGGCTCGTCGGCCTGTTCCTCTTGGGCGTCGTGCTGTTCAATCCGCCGGTGCTCAATCTGGTGGGCGGCACCGCCCTGGGCTGGCCGGTGCTCTATCTCTATCTGTTCGTCGTCTGGGGCCTGCTGATTGCCGGCGTGGCTTTCGTCATCGAGCGCGGCGGCTCGCCGGACGACAGGCGCGGGCAGGGCCCGCCGCCATGAATGCCGGACTGCTCATTGCCGTGGCGACCGGCTACCTCTTGGCGCTGTTCGCCATCGCCTGGCTGGTAGAACATGGTTCCGGCTGGTGGTCGAAGCTCACCGGCTCGTCGCTGGTCTATACGCTCTCGCTCGCCGTCTATTGCAGCTCGTGGACCTTCAACGGCGGCGTCGGCCGCGCCGCGCAATCGGGCCTCGACTTCCTGCCGATCTACCTCGGGCCGACGCTGGCTTTCTGCCTCGGGCCGTTCCTGTTCCGCCGTATCCTGCGGGTCAGCAAGGCCAACAAGATCACCTCCATCGCCGATCTGATCGGCGCCCGCTTCGGGCGCAGCGGCGGGCTCGCGGCACTGGTCACCATCATCGCGGTGATCGGGCTCGTGCCCTATATCGCGCTGCAGCTCAAATCGATCTCGTCCGGCTTCGAGGCGCTGAGCCGACCCGGCGGGGTCACGTCGGGAGCGGCCGCCGGCGGACTCGATGCGGGACTGTTGGCCGCCGCCATCCTTACCATCTTCGCCATGTTGTTCGGCAGCCGTTCCATCCATCCGGGCGAGCACCATCCCGGCATGGTGGTCGCCGTCGCGGTCGAGTCCGTGCTCAAGCTGGTGAGCCTCACGGTGATCGGGCTGTTCGTCGGCTTCGCGCTGTTCGGCGGCTTCGGCGATCTCTTCGCCCAGGCCGGGGCGCGACCCGACATTGCGGCGATGTTTTCCTATTCGCCCGAGCGCTACGGCTTCAACTGGATCGCCATGACGCTGCTGGCGGGGCTCGCCAGCTTCTGCCTGCCGCGGCAGTTCCAGGTGATGGTGGTCGAGAACACCAATGAGCGTCATCTCGATCGCGCCATCTGGCAGTTCCCGCTCTATCTGCTTGCCATCAACCTGTTCGTCTTTCCCATCGCCATCGCCGGCCGCCTCCTGATCCCCGGCAACAGCGATCCCGACAATCTGGTGCTGGCGCTGCCGTTGCTCGGCGGCCAGCCGATCCTGGCACTGATCGCCTTCCTCGGCGGCGTCTCGGCCGCGGCCAGCATGGTGGTGGTCGAGGCGACGGCGCTCAGCCTGATGGTCTGCAACGACGTGGTGATGCCGGCGCTGCTGCGCATCAGATCGCTCGGGCTCACCGAGCGCAGCGACCTCACCCGCCTGCTGCTCTGGGTGCGGCGGGCCGTGATGGTCGTGGTGATGGCGCTCGGCTATCTCTATATGCGCCACGACAGCGCGCAGTTCGCGCTGGTGTCGATCGGGCTCGTGTCTTTCGTCGCGGTGGCGCAGTTCGCGCCGGCGCTGATCGGCGGCATGTTCTGGCGCGGCGGCACCAAGGCCGGGGCCATCGCGGGCATCTCGGTGGGCTTCGTCGTCTGGTGCTACACGCTGCTGATCCCGACCTTCGCCCGCTCGGGCGCCTTCGGCATCGAGTTCGTCAATGACGGGCTGTTCGGCATCGGCCTGTTGCGGCCCTACCAGCTTTTCGGCCTCAGCGGCCTCGATCCGGTGACCCACGCAACCTTCTGGACGCTGCTGCTCAACACCGCCGCCTTCATGGGCGTCTCGGTGATCGGCCGGCAGCTGCCGGTCGAGCGGGCGCAGGCCGCAATGTTCGTCGATGCCGACAATCCGGGCATCGCGACGCTGTCCCGGCGCACCGCGCCGATCCCCGACCTCACCTCGCTCACCGCGCGTTTCCTCGGGCGCGAGCGGGTCGATGCCGAGTTCGCCAGATGGTCGCGGGCCCGCGGCTTCGACCCCGAGACGGCGCTTACCGCCGATGCGGAGACCGTGCTGTTCTACGAGCGCCTGCTCGGCAGCGTCATCGGCGCCGCTTCCGCCCGCGTGCTGGTCGGCGCCATCGTCGAGGAAGAGCCGCTGGGCGTCGATGAGGTGATGCGGCTCCTCGATGAGACCTCGCGTGTCATCGAATCCAACCGCCAGCTCGAAGAGAAATCGCGCGCGCTGGAGCAGGCCACCGCCGAGCTCAAGGCCGCCAACGAGCAGCTGCTGGAGGTCGACCGGCTGAAGGACGAGTTCGTCGCGACGGTCAACCACGAGCTGCGCACCCCGCTCGCCTCGATCCGCGCCTTCTCGGAAATCCTGCGCGACCATCCCGATCTGTCGGCCGACGAGCGGCTCGAATTTCTCTCGATCATCGTCAGCGAGACCGAGCGCCTCACCCGCCTCATCGGCCAGCTGCTCCACCTCAGCAAAGCCGAGGCCACCGCGCCGCCGACCCTGCAACCGGTCGATCTCGCCGACGTCGTGCGCGACTCCGCCGCCACCATGCGGCAGGTATTCGCCGACAAGGGCATCGGCCTCGATGTGAAGCTCGACGACGGGCGGGCCGAAATCCTCGGCGATCACGATCGCCTCGTGCAGGTGATCGTCAACCTCTTGGGCAATGCGGTGAAGTTCACCGGGCCGGGCGGCCGCGCCACGCTGGCCCTGGCCCGTCACGGCGGCGATCTCGAATTCTCTGTCGCCGACAACGGCCCGGGCATCCAGCCGGCCGACCGCGAGATCGTCTTCCAGCGCTTCCGCCAGCTCGGCGATCCGCTGAGCGGCAAGCCCGACGGCGTCGGGCTCGGCCTCGCCATCTCCGAGCGGATCGTGCGCGAGCATCACGGCCGCATCTGGGTCGAGGACGCCCCCGGCGGCGGCGCCTGGTTCCGCGTCCGCCTGCCGGCGCTCGAGGCCGCGCAGGACAAGGCGGCGGAGTAATCCCGCGTACGTGCCAGTGGCGCGTTGGTTCCCGACTGGAGCGCGATTCTTAGTTTTCGCGGACCCGCAACAAACTGGATCAAATCTTATTGTCTTCCCGAACCGAAACCCGGGAGGATCCCATGAAGACCATCTCAATCATTGCCCTGCTCACCGCGCTGGCGTTCAGCGGCAGCGCCGTTGCCGCCAGCGTCACCGCCAGCGCCAGCACCGCCCTCGACACCGGCGCCTCCGTCTCGGCCGGCGGCGCCTCGGTCGGCGTCGATGCCGGCGCTTCGGCCAATGCCGACGCCGGCGCCTCCACCTCGACCGGCGGCGACAATTCCGCCTCGGCCGGCGGTGGCGCATCCGGCGATGCCGGCGCGTCGGCCTCCGCGGCGGCGGGCGACAGCTCCAGCGCCATGGCCTCGGGCAGCATGTCGGCCTCGCAGGACTGCTCGAACACCGACGCGGCCGCGGTCATGCAGACGCCGATCGATGCGGCGGCGCTTGCGGCCGTCACCAGCGTCAACGTCGTGTCCGTGTCGGACTGCTCCGGCCTCAACAGCCTCAACGGCATGGGCGACGCCGCGGCGATGCTGAGCGCCAACGCCATGGTGGCGGATGCGATCGGCAAAGCCAGCGCCGGCACCGATATCGTCGCCTATACGCTCGATGGCACGTCGCTGACCGTCTACGTCAAAGACCAGAAGTAAGGCGGCGTCTGCCTCAACCACGCCCCTCCGGCCGCAAGGCCGGAGGGTTTTGCGCATCTGGCAGTTGCGCGCGCCCTGCGGCGCTGGCATTGCTGCGCAGAACATGGCCAAGGCAGATCTCACCCCCTATCGGCAGAAACGCGATTTCAGCAAATCGTCGGAGCCTGCCGGGGCCGTCGCGGGCGAAGGCGGCCACCGCTTCGTCATCCACAAGCACTCCGCCACGGCGGATCACTACGATCTTCGCCTTGAGATCGACGGCGTGCTCAAGAGCTGGGCTGTGCCGAAAGGCCCCTCGCTCAGTCCAGCCGACAAGCGCTACGCCGCGCAGACCGAGGACCATCCGATCGAGTACATCGATTTCGAGGGTGTGATCCCCGAAGGCGAGTATGGTGGCGGGCCGATGATCGTATGGGACACCGGCACCTTCGCGCCGATGAACGACATCGAGGAAGGGCTCAGGAAGGGCGATTTCAAGTTCCGCCTGTGGGGCGAAAAGCTCAAGGGCGGCTGGGTGCTGATCCGCATGAAGCCCAAGCCGGGCGACAGCAAGAACAACTGGCTGTTCGTCAAGGAGAAGGACACCGGCGTCGATACGACGACCGATATCCTCAAGACGCGCCCGGAAAGCGTGAAATCGGGCCTAAGCATCGAGGAGCTGCTGGCCGCCGACAAGGCAGCGAAGAAGCCGAAGCCCGTACCCAAGGCGAAGGCCGTTCCACTCGACCCCAAGAAGCTCGGCGGCGCGGTCAAGGCGCCGATGCCGAAATCGATGAAGCCGCAGCTCGCCTCCGAGACCACCGAGCCGGTCAAGGGCGAGGGCTGGCTGCACGAGATCAAGTTCGACGGCTACCGCACCATCGCGATCTGGACCGGCGGCAAGGTGAAGCTCTTGACCCGCACCGGCATCGACTGGACCGACCGCTATGGCGTCCTCGCCCACGCCTTCGAAGCGCTGCCGGTCAAGGAAGCGATCCTCGATGGCGAGATCGTGGTGGTGGACGAGCAGGGCGTTTCGCACTTCGCCGACCTGCAGCAGGCGCTCAGCGATCACGCCAGCGAGCGGCTGACCTTCTTTGCCTTCGACATCATGTATCTCGACGGCTACGACCTCACCAGGGTCAAGCTGAGCGAGCGCAAGGCGCTGCTGCGCAATCTGCTGGCGCCGGTGGTCACCCCGAGCTCCGGCATCCAGTTCTCGGACTCGTTCGAGGGCGACGCGCAGGTGCTCTACGACCACGCCACCGAGATCGGCCTCGAGGGCATCGTCAGCAAGCGCGCCGACGCGACCTATCTCGAAGCGCGCAGCAAGACCTGGGTCAAGACCAAAGCGCTCAAGACCGGCGACTTCCCCATTGTCGGCTACACCCTGTCAACCGCCGCTGCCGGCATCGGCGCCATTGCGCTGGGCGAATGGGTGGATGGCGAGCTCGAATATCGCGGCAAGTGCGGCACCGGCTTCGTCGCGTCCGACCTGACCGCGATCCTAGGTAAGCTCCAGCCGCTGGCGTCACCCGACCAGAAGCTCGACGGCATGCCCAGGGACGTGATCCCGGTCCGTCCGGTGATCACCGCGCATGTCCACTACGCCAACCTCACCGCCGACAACTCCGTCCGCCACGCCGTGTTCAAAAGCCTGCGCGAGCCCGAGATCACGCCCGCCGAAGCGCCGGCGCCGCGCAAGCGGCTGATCTCTGACGCCGACCTTGCCGGCATCTGGGTGACGAATCCGACGCGAAAACTCTTCGGCAAGTCGGGGCCGAGCAAGCTCGACGTCGCCATCTACTATGCGGCCATCGGCGATTTCATGCTGCCGCACATCTTCGGCCGGCCGGTGTCGCTGGTGCGCAGCCCGTCGGGCCGGCTCGACGACATCTTCTTCCAGCGCCACCCCTTCACCGGCATGCCGGCGACCATCGGCTCGTTCGAGACGATGTCGAGCGAGGAGGGAGAGAACAAGAAGTACATCTCGGTCGAGGAGGCCAAAGGCTATCTGGCGCTCGCCCAGTTCGGCGTCATCGAGTTCCACGCCTGGGGCTGCCACTGGAAGACGGCGCTCGAAAAGCCCGACCGCGTGATCTTCGACCTCGACCCCGGCGAGGGCATCAAGTTCAAGCAGATCGTCGAGGCCGCCTTCTTCGTGAAGGCGTTCATCGAGGGCCTAGGCCTCGTGCCCTACGTCAAGACTTCGGGCGGCAAGGGCCTGCATGTGGTCGTACCGCTGAAGCCGAAGCTCGACTGGAAGAAGACCCATGCGATGACGGGAGAGATTTCCACGGCGATCGCCAAAGCGGCGCCCGAAACCTTCGTGATCAACATGGCCAAGGACAAGCGGTCCAGGCGCATCTTCATCGACTTCCACCGCAACTACCGCGGCGCCACCGCGGTGGCCCCCTACAGCCTCCGCGCCCGGGCGAACCTGCCGGCATCGACGCCGCTCAACTGGGGCGATCTGCGCTCCGTCGCCGCCCCGGAAGACTTCAACTACTCCACCCTCCCCGCCCTCGTGAACGCCCACGGCGACCCCTGGGCCCAGATCGACGACGATGCGGGTGACCTCGCGGCGGCGGTGAAGGCGCTGGGGTAGGGCTGCTAGCTCCACTCCCGCGGCGACCCCCACCCACCGGCTTCGCCGGTCCCCCCTCCCCGCAAGGGGGAGGGAGAACTGACTGAGAGCTCTGTGTGCGCTGATGGATGCGTCCTCACCAATGGAGGGTACAGTCGGTTCTCCCTCCCCCTTGCGGGGAGGGGGGACC
>JBEHYU010000053.1:0-29075 GCA_048498015.1 Pseudomonadota bacterium | reverse complement strand
GGTGCGCGCGCTGGTCGGCCTGTCGCTGTTCGCCTCCGCCTACATGGCCGAGGTGATCCGCGGCGGCCTGCAGGCGATCCCCAAGGGTCAGTACGAGGGCGCCAAGTCGGTGGGGCTGGGCTACTGGACGATGATGCGGCTGATCATCCTGCCGCAGGCGATCACCATCGTGATCCCGGGCATCGTCAACACCTTCATCGGGCTCTTCAAGGATACGAGCCTGGTCTACATCATCACCATCTATGAGCTGCTCTACACCGTGCGCAATTCCTTCTCCGACCCCGTCTGGGCGACCTCGACGACGCCGGCCTCGGGGCTGGTGTTCGCCGCCGCGGTGTTCTGGGTGTTCTGCTTCGGCATGAGCCGCTATTCCAAATTCACCGAAGACCGGCTGCGCGTCGGCTACAAACGATAGGACGAACGCCATGTCGCTCCCCGAAGCCGCCACCGACCAGCAGGTCGATACCTCGAAGATGAAGGTCTCCGACGAGGTCGCCATCGACATGATCGGCGTCAACAAATGGTACGCCGACTTTCACGTGCTCAAGGACATCAACCTGCGCGTGCAGAAGGGCGAGCGCATCGTCATCGCCGGGCCGTCGGGCTCGGGCAAGTCGACGATGATCCGCTGCATCAACGCGCTCGAGGAACACCAGAAGGGCAAGATCGTCGTCGACGGCATCGAGCTGACCAACGATCTCAAGAAGATCGACGAGGTGCGCAAGGAGGTCGGAATGGTGTTCCAGCACTTCAACCTGTTCCCGCATCTGACCATCCTCGAGAATTTGACGCTCGGGCCCATCTGGGTGCGCAAGATGCCCAGGGCGGAGGCCGAGAAGGTCGCCATGCACTATCTCGAGCGCGTCAAGATTCCGGAGCAGGCCAAGAAATATCCGGGCCAGCTCTCGGGCGGGCAGCAGCAGCGCGTCGCCATCGCGCGCTCGCTCTGCATGAATCCGCATGTGATGCTGTTCGACGAACCGACCTCGGCGCTCGACCCGGAAATGGTCAAGGAAGTGCTCGAGGTGATGATCGGGCTGGCCGAGAGCGGCATGACCATGCTGTGCGTGACGCACGAAATGGGCTTTGCCCGGCAGGTCGCCAACCGCGTGATCTTCATGGACCAGGGCCAGATCATCGAACAGAACGAGCCGGAGGAATTCTTCCTGCATCCCCGGCACGAGCGGACCAAGCTGTTCCTGAGCCAGATCCTGCACTGAAGACCGGAGCCCGCAGTCGGCTCCTCCCCTAAGCGTAGCTTGGGGGAGGTGGCGCCGAAGGCGACGGAGGGGGTGGCCCCTCGCGCCGGCCGTGGCTGCAGCCACCCCCTCCGTCACGCTGACGCGTGCCACCTCCCCCACGGCGCTGCCGTAGGGGAGGGACCGACTGACGGCATCGGTAACTTGACCGACGCCGCTGCGTATCCGACACATGCGCCATGGCGGAAGGAGCTCGGCTGGTGAAATTTTTGTCGCGCCTCGGCGCTCTCATCGTGCTCCTTTTCTCCGCCTCGGCCGCGCTGGCGCAAGCCATCGCGCCGGCCGACCAGACGCTGGCGGCGGTGCGCGCGCGCGGGCACCTGATCTGCGCCGGCTCCGACCCGCTGCCGGGCTTTGCGCAGCTCGGACCCGATGGGCGCTGGACCGGCTTCGACGTCGATCTCTGCCGCGCGGTGGCGGCAGCGGTGTTCGGCGATCCGGGGGCGCTGGAATTCCGGCCGCTGTCGGGCGATGCGCGCTTCGCAGAGCTGCAGACCGGCGACGTCGATCTCGTGGCGCGCGATGCCGACTGGACCATGCGGCGCGACACCCGATACGGCGCGAGCTATGTGGCGCCGATGTTCTATGACGGGCAGGCCTTCATGGTCAGCCAGGCGCTGAACGTGGTGTCGGCCTACCAGCTCGACAACCTGCGCGTCTGCGTGCTCGACGAGGGCGACGAGCTGGCGAATCTGCAGGAGTTCGCCTTCGTCAACCAGGCCTCCTATACCGAAGTGCTGTACGAGGATCGCGAGGATCTCGCGGTCGCCTACAGCAAGGGGCTGTGCGATGCGGTTTCGGCGCCGGCCAGCTGGCTCAACGCCATCCGCCGCTCGATGACCGATCCGGCCGGACAGCGCATTTTGCCCGAGCGGATCAGCAAATCGGTGTTCGGCCCGGTGGTGCGCTCGGGCGACGAGCAATGGTTCAAGATCGTGCAGTGGACCGCCTATGCGCTGATCGACGCGGAGGAGGCGGGCGTCACCTCGCTCAACATCTCCTCGCTCGCCGCCGCCAAGACGCACCGCATCCGCCGCCTGCTGGGCCTCGAGGGCAGCTACGGCCCGGCCATCGGGCTGCAGCCGGATTTCATCAAGAACGTCATTACGGCGGTGGGCAATTACGGCGAAATCTTCGACCGCAATTTCGGCCCCGACACCGGCGCCGCCGTGTCGCGCGGCCAGAATTCGCTGTGGAGCAATGGCGGGCTGATCTACGCGCCCAACATCACCGATGACGGGGTGGGCGGAAACTAACCCGGCGCTTGAGTTCATCCACAACGTCATTCCCGCGAAGGCGGGAATCCAGACGATATCTCGCACGTACGAAAGCCCGGTCTGGATTCCCGCCTTCGCGGGAATGACGCAGCGGGTGAATGAAGCCTGCTGGAACTAGGCGAAGTGCAGTGCCACCCGGCGGTTCTGCGCACCCTTCTTCTCGATCTTGCCGAGCTTGAGCGGACCGATTTCCGACGTGTTGGCGACATGCGTGCCGCCGCAGGGCTGCAGGTCGACGTCGCCGATGCGCACCAGCCGCACGCGGCCCTGGCCCATTGGCGGCTTGACCTTCATGGTCTTGATCAGCCCGGGATTGGCTGCCATCTCGGCGTCGGTGATCCACTCGTAGGAGATCGCGTGGTGGCCGGCGACCATGGCGTTGAGTTTCGCTTCCAGCGCCGGCAGGTCGTCGGGCACCTCCGGCATGTCGAAATCGAGCCGGCCCTTATCCTCGCCGATCTGCCCGCCGGTCACGGGGAACGGGAACACCACCGACAGCAGATGCAGCGCCGTATGCATGCGCATCAGCCGATAGCGGCGGTCCCAGTCGAGCTCGAGCGTGACCGCGTCACCCGGCGCCAATGGCGGCGCGCCCTCGGCCGGCACATGCACGATGCGCGTCTTGTCGCCCTCGGGATGCACCACATTCACGATCGGCACGACACGGCCGTCGGCGGCAATGATCCGACCGGTATCGTTGGGCTGGCCGCCCGAGGCCGCATAGAAGATCGTCCGGTCGAGAACGATCCCGCCTTCGGGCGTGATCTCGGTCACCACCGCCGGCAAGGTCCTGGCATAGGCATCGGTGCGGAAGACGAACTCGGTCATTTGCTACTTTTCTTCACGACAATCGTTTCCTTGTCCCAATCAAGATTCCACACTTTGATCAGGCCCGGTTTAACGACGATCTCCAGCTCATTTCCGTCAACCTGTTCGTCCAGCTCGATCTCGGCGTACTCGTCCTCAGCCAAGTCCACACTTGGACAGTACGGTTCAAGCATAACGGTGACTGGCCCAACATCCATGGGAATGATCTTCAATTTCAATGCACCCATGACCTCTCCGGTGCTGTCCTAGAGTATAGGCGACAACAGCCGCGCCGCCTGCGTCAGGAAGCGCATCACGACGCCCTGCGAGCCCGGCACGGCGCGTTCGATCTTGTTGGCGTCGGAAAAATCCTTGCGCAGCATCTTCTCGACGTCGCGGATCATCTGGTCGCCGGTGAACCACATGGTGATCTCGAAATTGATGCGGAAGGAGCGGTTGTCGAAGTTCACCGTGCCGACGCCGGCGATCTTGTCGTCCACCAGAATGACCTTCTGGTGCAGGAAGCCGCTGGGGTAACGGTAGATATCGACGCCGTGGTGCACCATGCGGTTGGCATAGGCGATGCTGGCCAGCCAGACCATCTTGTGGTCGGGAATTTCCGGGATGAGGATGCGCACGTCGACGCCGCGCAGTTTGGCGGCGAACAGCGCCGTCTCCATCGACAGGTCGGGCACGAAATAGGGGCTGACGATCCATAGCCGCTTCTGGCTCTGGCCGATCACGTCATCGAACGCGATGGCGCAGCTCTCGAGCTCGTCCGCCGGCCCGGTCGGCATGATCAGCATCGATTCATCGCCGGCGATCTCGGTCGAGGCCGGCAGGTCTTTCAGCTCCTCGCCGGTCGCCCATTGCCAGTCCTCGCGAAAGCTCAAATCGGCGGCCAGCACGGCGGGCCCCTTGAAGCGCACATGCGTGTCGCGCCAGTGCCCGAACACCTTGCTGCGGCCCATATATTCGTCGCCGACATTGAGCCCGCCGATCCACGCCTCCTTGCCGTCGGCGATGACGATCTTGCGGTGGTTGCGGTACTGGATGCGGGTCGGGCCGAGGAAGCGCAGAATGCGGTGGCGGTGGTTGAAGCCGTGCATGCGGATGCCGCCGGCGCGCAGGCGGTCCTTGTAGGCGCGCGGCAGCCAGAAGCAGCCGACATCGTCGTAGAGCAGGTAAATCTTCACGCCCGCCGCGGCGCGTTCCAGCAGCGCGTCGGCGAACTGCCGGCCCAGCTCGTCATCGTGGATGATGTAGAACTGGATGAGCAGGACGTCCTGCGCCTTGGCGATGCCCTCGAAGATCGATTTGAAGGTTGCCGCGCCATCGACCAGCAGCTCCACCTCGTTGCCGCTGAGGAAGGGCAGTTGCGAGACGTTGGCGAGCACCGGCCATTCGGCCGTCGAGGGCGCATCGACGATCTTCGAGCGGCTGGCGCGGACTTTTCGCAGCACGCGACCCGAATGGGTCTGCACCGCGGCGTAGTCGTCGAAGGATTTGAGCCCGAAGACGGCATAGACCAGCGTCATCGGGAAGGGCAGGATCAGGAGCGTGATGATCCAGGCGATGGAGCCCTGTGAGGTACGCGAGCGAAAGATTTCGCTGATCGCAAAGCCGATGGCGAGAACATAGTTGGCTGCAAAGCACCAGTAGACGATCCCGCGATAGGGGATCATCTCGACGAGCCAGTTCTCGAGAGTCAGCATCAGGCGGGATCGGGTTCCACGACAGCGTGCCAATCTACCGAGGCCGGGGCTTCAAGCCAATGCGGCACGGGAAGCCCCTTGGACTTGAGGAAAGCGGGGTTGAACAGCTTGCTCTGATAGCGGTTGCCGTAGTCGGCGAGCACCGTGACGATGGTCTTGCCGGGGCCGAGGTCCCTCGCTAGCCGCACCGCGCCGGCGATGTTGATGGCCGACGAGCCGCCGAGGCAGAGGCCCTCGTGCTCGAGCAGGTCGAAGAGGTAGGGCAGGGCTTCGGCGTCGGAGATCTGGTACGCCTTGTCGACCTCGATGCCTTCGAGATTGGCGGTGATGCGGCCCTGGCCGATGCCCTCGGTGATCGAGTTGCCGGCCGACTTGAGCTCGCCATGCTCGTAGTAGTTGAAGAGTGCGGCGCCCTCGGGATCGGCGAGGCCGATGACCACGTCCTTGTTCTTCGCCTTCAGCGCCAGCGAAACGCCGCCCAGCGTGCCGCCCGAGCCGACGGCGCAGATGAAGCCGTCGATCTTGCCCTGCGTCTGCTCCCAGATTTCGGGGCCGGTGGTTTCGACATGCGCCTGCCGGTTGGCGACGTTGTCGAACTGGTTGGCCCAGATGGCGCCGCCGGGCAATTCCTTCGCCAGCTTCTGGGCGAGGCGGCCGCTCAGCTTCACGTAGTTGTTGGGGTTCTTGTAGGGCTTGGCCGGAACCTCGATCAGCTCGGCGCCCATCAGGCGCAGCGCGTCCTTCTTCTCCTGGCTCTGCGTGTCCGGGATGACGATGACGGTCTTGAAGCCCATCGCATTGGCGACCAGCGCCAGCCCGATGCCGGTATTGCCCGCGGTGCCCTCGACGATGGTGCCGCCGGGCTTGAGCAGCCCCCTGGCCACCGCGTCGCGGACGATGAACAGCGCCGCCCGGTCCTTCACCGACTGGCCGGGGTTCAGGAACTCGGCCTTGCCCCAGATCTCGCAGCCGGTCTGCTCCGACACGCGGTTGAGGCGGATGAGCGGCGTGTTGCCGATGGCGGAGAGGACGTCGGGATGATTGGTCATGGCCCGGTTTTAGAAATACCACGCCGACCGGACAAGCACGCGACGACGAAACGGTAAGGCGTTTCCATCGGTGCTTTTGACGCGGAAAACCGTGCCGCAAAGGCCATGAACTGCGCGTATTACAGTGCTTTGAACGCCGCCAGCGCCCGCTCGCGCGAGGCCTTGAGATCGACCATCGGCTCATGCGCCGCACCCGCCCAGCGGGCGACATAGGCGCCGTCCGGGTCGAACTTTTCGGCCTGGGTATCCGGGTTGAAGATGCGGAAAAACGGCGCCGCATCGGTGCCGCAGCCGGCGACCCACTGCCAGTTGGCCGGATTGTTGGCTTCGTCGGCATCCACCAGGCAATCCCAGAACCATTGCTCGCCCAGCCGCCAGTCGAGCAGCAGATTCTTGGCGAGGAACGAGGCGGTGACCATGCGGACGCGATTGTGCATGTAGCCGGTTTCCCACAGCTCGCGCATCCCCGCATCGACGAGCCGGAAGCCGGTTTCGCCGCGCTGCCAGCGGCGGAGATCGGCCGCGGAATGCCGCCAGTGGAGGTGAGCGAACTTCTCCTGCATCGGCCGGGTGGCGATGTCCTCCCGGTGGTAGAGCTGGTGGTAGTTGAAGTCGCGCCAGGCCAGTTCCGAGAGGAATTTCTGCACCGCGCCGGCCCTCGACGGCGTCCGGTGCGCCAACGCCATGGCCGCGTGCCAGACCTGCCGGGCACTGATTTCGCCATGGGCGAGGTGCGGCGACAGGCGCGATGTCGCGTCCCGGCCGGGAAAATCCCGGCCCTCGGGATAGGCCTCGATGGCGTCGAGGAAGGCCGAGAGGCAGTGTCTGGCTGCGGCCTCGCCGATCTTCCAGTGTTGCTCGAGCTTCTTCGCCCAAACCGGAGTCCTGTAAGCACTATCGGGCGATTTCGACGCGACCGGCTTGCCGCCTTCAGGGTGGCGGTGCGGGGCGGCAATGTCGCGGTCCTTCAGGGCATTCCAGAACGGGGTGTACACGCCGTACGGCCCGCCGGACTTCGTCTGGATATCGAACGGCTCGACCAGCACATTGCCGGGGAAGCTCTCTGCCTCGGCGCCGTCCTCGCGTAGCGCCGATTTCACCGCCGCGTCGATGTCGCGGGCGGCCGGCGTGTAGCGGCGGTTCCAGTAGACGGCGCCGGGCCGGTGCTGGCGGATCGCCTCGAGCGCATCGCCGCGGGCTGTCTCAAGGTGGACCCCCAGCGCGGCAAGGTCGGGCGCCAGTGCCTTCAGGCTTTGGTGCAGCCACCAGCGCGAGGCGGCGCCGCGCGGCCTCAGGGCCGTGGCGGTCTCCTCGACATAAAGCGCGACCACCGGGCCGCCCCGTCGCAAAGCGGCGGCGAGCGCCGGATTGTCGGCGACGCGCAGATCGTTGCGCAGCCAGACGAGGGTCGTTTCGCTCATGAAATGTTTTTCCTCGTCCTCGGGGCTGGCGGGCCGCGACTTTGCCGGTTGTGCGCCCCGCACGCTACGTCCGGCGCGACCCCAGCAACTACGCGCAACATGCCGCGCCGGTTCAGTTTTCGTGTCGGCATCGGGCCTTGCCCGGGAACGGAGCAAGGGGTATCTCCCGCGCAAATCGCAATTTCAGGCCATTTTCCCGCGCATGACCGATCATAGCCTCAGCCACCTCAAGGCGCTCGAATCCGAAAGCATCGAGATTTTCCGGGAGGTGGCGGCCAGCTTCGAGCGGCCGGTGATGATGTATTCCATCGGCAAGGACTCCTCCGTCCTGCTGCATCTGGCGCGCAAGGCGTTCTATCCCAGCCGCGTGCCGTTCCCGGTGCTCCACATCGACACCAAGTGGAAGTTCAAGGAGATGATCGCGTTCCGCGACCGCATGGCGCGCGAGCACGATCTCAACCTCATCGTCCACACCAACCCCGAGGGGCTGGCGGCGGGGATCAATCCGTTCGACCACGGCTCGGCCGTCCACACCGACATCATGAAGACGCAGGCACTGCGCCAGGCGCTCAATGCCGGCCGCTATGACGCCGCCATCGGCGGGGCGCGGCGCGACGAAGAGAAATCGCGCGCCAAGGAGCGCATCTTCTCGCACCGCAATGCCCAGCACGCCTGGGACCCCAAGAACCAGCGGCCGGAGCTCTGGCGGCTGTTCAACACGCGGCTGGCGCCGGGCGAGAGCATGCGCGTGTTCCCGATCTCGAACTGGACCGAGCTCGACGTGTGGACCTACATCTACGCCGAAAAGATCGAGATTCCATCGCTCTATTTCGCGCGCAAGCGTCCCGTGGTCGAGCGCTCCGGCACGCTGATCATGGTCGACGACGAGCGCTTCCGCTTCGAGCCGGGCGAAGAGGCGCATGAAGAGATGGTGCGGTTCCGCACGCTCGGCTGCTACCCGCTCTCGGGCGGCATCCGCTCGACGGCGGGCGATCTGCCCTCGATCATCATGGAGATGCAGGCCTCGCGCACCTCGGAACGCGAAGGCCGCCTTATCGACAGCGACAGCGTGGGCTCGATGGAAAAGAAGAAGCAGGAGGGGTATTTCTGATGAACGCCGCCGCTCCCATCCGCTCCGCCGATACCGATCTCAACCTGTGGCTCGACCAGCAGACCAGCAAGGGGCTGCTGCGCTTCCTCACCTGCGGCTCGGTGGATGACGGCAAGTCGACGCTGATCGGCCGGTTGCTCTACGACAGCCAGCTCATCCTCGACGACCAGCTCGCCAGCCTCCGCAAGGAGAGCAAGAACCGCTCGGTCGGCGACGAGGGCATCGACTTCTCGCTGCTGGTCGACGGGCTCGCGGCCGAGCGCGAGCAGGGCATCACCATCGACGTCGCGTACCGGTTCTTTTCGACCGACAAGCGCAAGTTCATCGTCGCCGATACGCCGGGCCACGAGCAGTACACGCGCAATATGGCGACCGGCGCCAGCAACGCCGATCTGGCGATCGTGCTCATCGATGCGCGCAAGGGGGTGCTGACGCAGACGCGGCGGCACAGCTTCATCCTGAGCCTGATCGGCGTGAAGCACGTGGTGCTGGCGGTCAACAAGATCGACCTCGTCAACTACGACGAGAAGACCTTCCGGACCATCGAGGCGGAGTATCGCGAATTCGCGCGCGAGCTCGGCTTCGAGACGCTGGCGGCCATCCCGGTGTCGGCGCTCAGGGGCGACAATATCCTCAAGCCGTCGCCGTCGATGCACTGGTACACCGGCCCGCAGCTGGTGCCGTACCTCGAAACCATCGAGGTGTCACAGGACCGGACGGGCAAGCCGATGCGCTTCCCGGTGCAATGGGTGAACCGGCCCAATCTCGATTTCCGCGGCTTCTCGGGCACGGTCGCGTCGGGCGTGGTGAAGGTGGGCGACGATGTGCTGGTCGCCGCCTCGCGCAAGCCGGCCAGGATCACGCGCATCGTCACGATGGACGGCGACCTCGACGAGGCCATCGCCGGGCAGGCGGTGACGCTGGTGCTCGACCGCGAAGTGGACTCCTCGCGCGGCGACGTGCTGACCCATCCGGGCGAGACGCCGGAGTTTTCCAACCAGTTCCAGGCGCGGATGATCTGGATGAATGACGAGCCGGCCTTCCCGGGCCGCTCGTATTTGCTCAAGATCGGCAGCCAGCAGGTGCCGGCGACGATCACAGACTTGAAGTTCCGTACAAACGTCAACACGCTGGAGCAAAGCGCCGCCAAGACGCTGGAGCTCAACGAGGTCGGCACGCTCACCATCGCCACCGACAAGCCGATCGCGTTCGACAGCTATGCCAACAACGGGCTCACCGGCGCCTTCATCCTGATCGATCGCATCTCGAACGCCACTCTAGGCGCCGGCGTCATCGATTTCGGCCTGCGGCGGGCGCAGAATCTTTCGTGGCAGTCCTTCGACGTGAACCGCAAGGTTCGCGCCCAGATGAAGGGGCAGGAGCCGGCAATCGTCTGGTTCACCGGGCTCTCGGGTTCGGGCAAATCCACCGTCGCCAACCTCATAGAGAAGAAGCTCGCGGCCGAGGGACGGCACGCCTACATCCTCGATGGCGACAATGTGCGCCACGGGCTCAACAAGGATCTCGGCTTCACCGAGGAAGCGCGCGTCGAGAACATCCGCCGCGTCGCCGAAGTGGCGCGGCTGATGGCCGATGCCGGGTTGATCGTGCTGGTGAGCTTCATCTCGCCCTTCCGCAACGAGCGCCGGCTGGCCCGCGAGATCGCAGGCGACGTCGGCTTCACCGAGGTCTATGTCGATACCCCGCTCGCGGTGTGCGAAGCGCGCGACCCCAAGGGCCTCTATGCCCGCGCCCGCCGCGGCGAGATCAAGAACTTCACCGGCATCGACAGCCCCTTCGAGGCGCCCGAAGCCGCCGACGTCGTGCTGCACGGCGCGACCGAAAGCCCCGAGAAGATGGCCGAGGAGCTTTACGCGCGGCTGTTCAATCTGGGGTCGTATTCGATCTAGCTCGGCGCAAGCGGCGCCGCCTAGGTACTGAGCTTCGTGGATGTCGCCTTCTCCCCTTGAGGGAGAAGGTGCCCGAAGGGCGGATGAGGGGTTGCCTCCACATCCGTGACACCCGAGGCAACCCCTTATCCGTCTCGGCCTTCGGCCGATCCACCTTCTCCCTCAAGGGGAGAAGGAGCCCGACTGAGAGTTCCGCGTGAGTGGAGAGGGCAGTCGGCGCTCTCCCTCCCTCGACGGGGAGGGGGAACCACGCGAAGCGTGGTGGGTGGGGTGACGCCCCTTGCGCTAGGGGCCGCGCGCGACCACCAAGCCGCCAGCTCAATGCATCAGCATCAGCCGGATCGCATAGCCAACGATCCCCACCGCCAGCACGCCGGCCACCCATAGCCCCACGAACCACGCCAGCTTGAGGGCCATCAGTGATAGCCCTCGTTCGGGTCGACCTTGCCGCGGAAGACCCAGTAGGCATAGCCGGTGTAGATCAGGATGATCGGGATCAGCACAGCGGCGCCGGCGAGCAGGAAGCCGAGTGAGGCATCGGGCGCCGCGGCTTCCTTGATGGTGAGCGCGCCCGGCACGATGTAGGGGTAGAACGAAATTCCAAGGCCGGCAAAGCTCAGCACGAACAGGCCGAGGGCGCTCAGGAAAGGCTGCAGGTGCTTGTCGGCGGTCAATCCCTGCCAGAGGCCGAAGGCGCAGACCGCCAGCAGCAGCGGCACGAAGGCCGAGAAGAACGCCGTCGGCCACTGGAACCAGCGGGTGAAGTAAGCGGGATCGAGGAAGGGCGTCCACAGGCTCACCGCGCCGATTAGCCCGAAGGTGCCGATTCCGGCATAGATGGCGAGGCGGCGCGCCTTGTCGCGCAGCGGGCCCGTGGTCTTGAGGTTGAGCCAGCAGGCGCCCAGCAGGGCATAGCCGACGACGAGCGCGACGCCGCACAGCGCCGAGAACGGCGTCAGCCAGTCCCACCAGCCGCCGGCATATTGGCGGTTCTCGACATGAATGCCTTGCACCAGCGCACCCAGTGCGATGCCCTGCATGAGCGCGGCGAGCGTCGAGCCGAGGGCGAAGCCCCAGTCCCAGACCGGACGCCAGCGCTTGGTGCGGAAGCGGAACTCGAAGGCGACGCCGCGGAAGATGAGCCCGAGCAGCATCAGGATCAGCGGCACGTAGAGCGCCGGCAGCACCGTCGCATAGGCGAGCGGGAACACTGCCATCAGCCCGCCGCCGCCCAGCACCAGCCAGGTTTCGTTGCCGTCCCAGACGGGGGCGACCGAGTTGGTCATGACGTTGCGCTCGTGCTGGTCCTCGAACAGTGGGAACAGGATGCCGATGCCGAGGTCGAACCCGTCGAGCACGACATAAGCGAGGACCGCGAAGGCGATGAGGCCGGCCCAGATGAAGCTGAGGTCAAGCATGGCTGCCACCCTCCGCGATCTGCTGGGCCGGCGTGATGCCGGCGGCGCGTACCGGTCCGTCGCGCAGTTCCGGCTCTTCGCCTTCGGGCGTCCGCGACACGGTGCGCAGGATGTAGAACACGCCGGCGCCGAAGACCACGAAGTAGACCACGATGAACACCACCAGCGAGGCGCCGATGGCCTGCGCGTCGACGTTGGAGAGGCTGTCGGAGGTGCGCAGCAGCCCGTAGACGGTGAAGGGCTGCCGGCCGACCTCCGTGGTGTACCAGCCGGCGAGTACCGCGACGAAGCCCGATGGGCCCATCAGCATCGCCGCGCGGTGCAGCCATTTGCTGGTGTAGAGCGTCTTTCTATAGCGCGCCCACAGCGACCACAGCCCGGTGATCAGCATCAGCACGCCCAGCCCCACCATGATGCGGAAGGTCCAGAACGGGATCAGCGCGTTCGGCCGCTGGTCGGGCGGGAAATCCTTGAGGCCCTTGACCGAGGCGTTCCAGTCATGTGCGAGGACGAGGCCGCCCAGATTGGGAATCTCGAGGGCGAATTTCGTCTCCTGCGCCGCATCGTCGGGCAGGCCGACAAGGATCAGCGGTGTCGTCGGCGTCGTGTCGTAATGCCCCTCGATCGCCGCGATCTTCTGCGGCTGGTGCTCGAGCGTGTTGAGCCCATGCTGGTCGCCGGCGATGATCTGGATGGGCGTTACCAGCGCGGCCATCCACATGGCCATCGAGAACATCACGCGGGCCTGGCGGTTGGCATTGTCGCGCAGCAGATGGAAGGCGCCGACCGCGCCCACGGCGAAGGCCGTCGTCAGGAACGCCGCCAGCACCGTGTGCACCAGCCGGTAGGGGAAGCTCGGGTTGAACACGATGGCCCACCAGTCGACGGGCACGAACTGCCCCGCCTCGTTGGTGGTGAAGCCGGCCGGCGTCTGCATCCAGCTGTTGGCGGCGATGATCCAGGTGGCCGAGATCAGCGTGCCGACCGCCACCATGGCGACCGCGAACATGTGGAGGCCGTTGCCGACGCGCTTGCGCCCGAACAGGGCAATGCCGAGGAATCCGGCCTCGAGGAAGAAGGCCGTCAGCACCTCGTAGCCCATCAGCGGGCCGATCACCGGGCCGGCCTTGTCGGAGAAGCGGGCCCAGTTGGTGCCGAACTGGTAGCTCATCACGATGCCCGACACGACGCCCATGCCGAAGACGATGGCGAACACCGTCTTCCAGTAGTCGAACAGTTTCAGGAACGCCTGGTCACGGCGGATCAGCCACAGGGCGTTCAGTACCGCCAGGTAGCTCGCGAGCCCGATCGAGAAGGCGGGGAAGATGAAGTGGAACGAGACTGTAAACGCAAACTGGATGCGGGCGAGCAGCTCCGCGCTCTGGCCGAATGACATGAACGCCTCCATGTGACGCTGAAAGAGTGCGCTTGCAACGCGTCAGACTCTAGATCGTTCTTGCAGTCATTGCGATGCGCGGCCTGTCGCGCGGCGGCTTGACGCGGCCGCCCTTGTCCGGCCTGTTGCCTCCTGGCGGCAACCCATTGTCGCCTTCCGCTGCGCAAGGGTGACCAAAATGACCGCCGAGACCGTTCTGCTTGCCGTGGTGGTCGTCTTGCTGTGTGTGGGCGGCATCGCCGGGCTATTGTTCGCGCAGCGGCTTCGCGCCTCCATCCGCCGCCTCGATCGCCTGCAGGAGGCCAACGCCAGGGCCAACGCGAGGGCCATCGCCGCGGTCCAGAGCCGCGTTGAAAATCGGCCATCGCGGGCCTTCAGGGACGGGCTGAACAAGGCATTGTGGCCGCAGATCGATGGGCTGGTGGCCATCTATCGGATCATCGACGGCAAGCCGGCGCTGCCCCCGACGCGCGGCTGGCCCGCCTCGCCGGACTTCCTGCGGCATCTGCTGATTCACATGGAGCGCCAGCGCCCGCGCATCGTCGTCGAGTGCGGCTGCGGCACCTCGACGGTCGCGCTCGCCCTGACGATGCGCACGCTGGGCATCGATGGCCACATCTACTCGCTGGAACACCAGGCCGACTACGCGCGGGCCGCCCGCGAAACGCTGCGGCTCAACGCCGTCGAGCAGTATGTCACGGTGGTGGACGCGCCGCTCAGCGAGCGTCGCTATGCCGGCCGCGAGGGCATTTTCCAGTGGTACGACGTGCCAGCGGGGGCGTTGCCGGGCGACGTGGACATGCTGGTCGTGGACGGCCCGCCGGGCGATCTCAACGCCCTGGCGCGCTACCCGGCGGGACCGGAGTTGCTGCCCAGCCTGCGCAGCACGGCTTCGATCTTCATCGACGACGCCGCCCGCCGGGACGAGAAGGCGATGATCGAGCTGTGGCGCCAGCTTCGCCCCGATTTGCAGGAAACCCAGCTGACCGCCGAGAAGGGGGCATCCAGGCTGTCCTTCGCCGCCGCGGATGGTATCTCCGCCGGTTGACGCCGCCCATCGTTCGTGTTTTGTTCTGGAGACGGAGGAGCACATGGATGCCGACATCGACATCAGCCGGATGAAGCGGCCGATCCACCAGATGCCCGACGAGATTCGCGCGGCGATCGAGGCGCGGCGGCTGATGGCCGCCTATCGGGCGCGGCCGGCCTATCAGCAGAACGATTATGTCGGCTGGATCGGCCGGGCCAAGCTGCCGGCGACGCAGGCCAAGCGGCTGGCGCAGATGCTCGACGAGCTCGAGCAGGGCGGCGTCTACATGCACATGGAGTGGAAGGGTTAGCCCTCAGGCGAGGGCAGGGAGAGTGGCTCCGCGGCTTGGACTCGAACCAAGGACCATTCGATTAACAGTCGAATGCTCTACCAACTGAGCTACCGCGGAATGGCTCTCAGGCCCGAAGGCAGGCGCCCATGTACCGGGTTTGATTTGCTTTGCCAAGGGGCTTTAGCCCGCTGATTTTTCGCCGGCGCGGCGGCGCAAAAAAGCGAGGTCTTCCGGGGTGTTGGCATTGAGGAACGGGTCCTCGACGACGCTGCCGGCATAGTCGAGGCGGGCGGCGCCAAGGCCGGCGGCCAGCCGCTTGAGGCTGTGCGGCGCCGTGCCGGCGCGAACCTCGTCCGCCAGCGTACGGATCGCGGCGAGCCGCCACAGGCCGTTCGTCGGATAATCCTGCGCGCCGAACGCCGCGATCACGGCCGGCGCGGCGTCCAGCAGGGGCAGGGCGCGGGCGACGAAGTCGGCCGGGAAGAACGGCGTATCGACCGCAAGGCTGAGGAGGAACTCGACATCGGTCCCGCCGAGGGAATCGACCGCCGCGGCCACCCCCGCGAGGGGACCGGCATAGTCCGCGTCGAGGTCGGCGATGGGCGTCATCCCGTCTACCGCGAACGGCGTCCGGCCGATGGCCAGCAGCAGCGGCGCATGGCCTGCAACAATGTTCCGGAGGCGGTCGATCAGCGGGCGCCCGCCGATCTCGAGCAGCGCCTTATTGGCGCCGCCCAGGCGCTCGCCCCGGCCGCCGGCGAGGATGACGGCGGCGATGCGGCTCACGGCCGCCAGCGCCTGAGGACCAGCAGCAGCGCGATGCCGCCGATCAGCCCCCAGAAGGCGCCGCCGATGCCCAGGATGGTGATCCCCGAAGCAGCGGTGACGAAGGTGAGGATGGCCGGCAGCCGCGCATTCTCGTCCGCCAGCGCCCCCGACAGCGCCGAGATCAGGCTGGGCAGCAGCGCGAGGCCGGCAACCGCCTCGATGAGGATCGGAGGCGAAGCCGCGATGAAGGCCGCCGCGACCGTCGCGAGCAGCGCCAGCACGAAATAGGCGACACCCGCCGCGATCGGCGAAACCCAGCGCCGTGCCGGGTCGGGATGGGCTTCCGGACCCGCCATCAACGCGGCGCTGATCGCCGCGAGGTTGACCGTCAGGCCGCCGAACAGCGCGACGACGGCACTCGCCATCCCGGTGGCGACGAAAGCAGGGGCGGGCGCGATCTCAAAACCGTTGGCCCGCATCACGGCGATGCCGGTGAGATTCTGCGACGCCATCGTGATCAGGAACAGCGGCAGGGCGATGCGGATGAGCGCGTCCAGCGTGAAGACCGGTGCGACGAAGGTCAGCGACGGCAACGAGACCGCGAGGCCGCCGGCCGGCAGGTTGGCGCTCAGCGCCAGTGCCACCGCCGCCGCGAGGACGGCCAGCGGCACCGCATAGCGCCGCGCGAATTTGAGGCCGATCACCCACGCCGCGAGGATAGGCAAAGCCAGCCAGGGCAGTTGCGCGACCGCCTGCACCGGGGCGAGGCACAGGCTGAGCAGTACGCCCGCCAGCATGGCCGCCGCGATCGGGCCGGGGATCGCTTCGAGCGCCCGGGCGATGGGGCGGATCAGCCCCGAAGCGAGGATCAGCGCCGCGACCATCAGGAAGGCGCCGGTGACCGCCGGAAAGCCGCCCTCGACCGGCGTCAGCGTCAGCAGGAAGGCAGCGCCCGGCGTCGACCAGGCGAAGCTGATCGGGACGCGCAGCCGCCACGCGGCGACCGCATTGAGCAGGCCGAGCGCCAGGCAGACCGAGAACAGTCCCGAGGCCGCCTGGCCGGGTGTCGCCCCGGTGTGGCCGAGCCCGCTCAGCACTAAGGTAAAGGTGCTGGCATAGCCGACGAACGCGGCCAGCACGCCGGCAAGGATGGGTTGCGCAAAATCGCCGGCGCGGCTGGTGGTGGCGGGAGCAGTCATAAGGCGGGTCCGTAACTCCGCATCTCTTAGCACGGCCGGCGCGGCCGGGAAGGCGGGGCGCCGCGGATGGAAATCTGCCCCGGCGTAACCTTGCGGAAAGGCGCCGCCTGCCATAAACAGCGCCGTCGTCGAGGCCACGTGGCGGAGTGGTTACGCAGCGGATTGCAAATCCGTGTATTCCGGTTCGATTCCGGACGTGGCCTCCAACTCTCCTGACATCGCTGTCTCGCTTGCCCGGTCCCATTGCGGGCGGTATGCACTCGGGCATCAGCAGCAGGACGACTCTTCCGATGACCGATTTTGCGCATGCCCGCAGGACCATGGTGGACAACCAGCTTCGCACGTCGGCGATCACCGACCGGCGGGTGCTCGCCGCGATGGGCGAGGTGCCGCGCGAAAAGTTCGTGCCGGCGGTGCGGGCAGGGCTCGCCTATATCGACGAGGCGCAGCCGCTGACCGCGACGCGCAAGCTCGGGGCGCCGGCGCCGTTCGCCAAGCTGATTCAGCTGGCCGGCGTCGAGGGCACGGACGCCGTGCTCGATCTGGGCTGTGCGTCGGGCTATTCGGCCGCGGTGCTGGCGCGGCTCGGCAGCAGCGTCGTGGCGATCGAGGATGATGCCGCGCTGGCCGCCGAAGCGACCAGCAGGCTCGCCGAGATCGGTGCCGCCAATGTCAGCGTGGTGCATGGGCCGCTGGTCAGCGCCGGTGCGGCGCAGGGACCCTATGACGTCATCGTCGTCGAGGGCGTGGTGGCCGAAGTGCCCGACGGGCTGATGGATCAGCTCAAGCCCGAAGGCCGCCTCGTGGCGCTCATCGCGGCGCCGGGCCGCGTGCCGGTGGCGCATCTTTTTGCCAAGGCCGGCAATGGGATCGCGGCCGTTGCCGAGTTCGATGCGCGCCTGCCGCCGCTGACGCAGGTGCGGGACGACAGCTTCGTTTTCTGATCGTCCGACGCAGTTACTAAACGCGGCCTAGCATGTGTTGCCGTGCCACCACTGAGCCGGTGAATCTTGCGTTAAATTTTCGACGCCCTTGCGGCGGGAAGTTGTCTGGCCCAGATGCCCGGCATAGGGTGACGGCTCTGGAGGCCGAGTTATGTTGTCTATGAAAAGTGTGCGGGCGGGCGCGCTGGCGCTTATGTTTTGTTCGGTGCCGGCTCTGGCCCATGCCGAAACCCTGCGTGAAGCGCTGACCAGTGCGTATCAGAACAATCCGGCGATCCTGTCGGCATTGCTGAACGTCAAGGCTACGGCCGAGAACATCGCGCTGGCGAAGTCGGCCAAGCTGCCCAAGATCCAGGCGTCGGCCTCGCTGTCGGACAGCTATACGGCGGGCGGCAGCTTCGTTACGCCGACCGGCACGGTCGGTGTCGGCCTCAGCCAGAGCATCTTCGACAACCTCAAGTCGGACGCCGATATCGAGGGCGCCCGCGCGCTCACCGAGGCGAGCCGCTATTCGCTGCAGAACTCCGAGCAGAACGTGCTGCTTGCGGTCGTCCAGGCCTATATGGGCGTGATCCAGAACCAGCAGCTGGTGTCCATCCGCGCCGAGAACGTGAAATTCTACCAGGCGCAGGTCGACAGCGCGAACGACCGGCTGAAGATCGGCGAAGGCACCAAGATCGACGTGTCGCAGGCGCAGGCGCGCCTCGCGCAGGGCACCGCTTCGTACGAAGCCGCGGTGTCGGCGCTGCAGACCAGCCAGGCGAGCTATGAGCGCTATGTCGGCCACAAGCCCAAGAATCTGAGCACGACCTACAAGCTGGGCACGCTGCTCCCCAAGAGCCTCGATGCGGCGATCTCGGAAGCCGTGGCCTCGCACCCGGCCATCCTCGCCGCCAAGGCCTCGATTCGCGCCGCGCAGGCCAATTCGGACTCGGCCAACGCCGCGTTCGGGCCGACGCTGGACATGACGGCTTCGGTCGGCAGCACGCTGTTCGGGCCGGGCAGCCTGTTCGCCCCGAACGATCCGACGCCGACCGGTTCGGTGAAGTTCTCGCTGGCCGTGCCGATCTATGGCGGCGGTGCCTATGGCGCCTCGATCCGCAAGGCCAATCTCAGCCAGATGAAGAGCGAAGTCGATGCGCTCGCCACCCGCGACCAGGTCAAGGAATCGCTGATTTCGGCCTGGAGCAGCATGCAGAACGCCTCGGCGCAGATCGAATCGGCGAACTCGGCCGTGGCCTCCGGCCAGCTGTCGCTCGAAGGCATCGTGCAGGAGCGCGACGTCGGGCAGGCGACGACGCTCGACGTGCTCAACGCGCAGTCCGAGCTGACCTCGGTCAAGGAAGGCCTGATCCAGGCCGAAGCGTCCAAGGTGATCGCCTCGTTTGCGGTGGTTGCGGCGACCGGCCATCTGACCGCCGCCGACCTCAGCCTGCCGGTGCAGGTGCAGACCGGCGAGGACTACATCGCCAAGGTCGAGGATGTCTGGGCCGAGCTGCGCGCGCTCGACTGAATCCAGTCCGACAGCCAAAACGTACAGAGTCTTGGGGAATAACGGCCTTTCCCAAGGCTTTGCGTCGCACAAATCCACATCTGCGCCTAAAGTAAGCGGTGACGAATCAAGCGCACTTTGCGGCAGCTGCGCGCTCGTCACGCGTAAAATGAGGCCCTGATGAACAAACCGGCGACCAAAGAACCGTCCATGGACGAGATTCTGTCGTCCATCCGGCAGATCATTGCCGATGACGATGCGTCTGCCGCGCCTCCTCGCCCCGCTCCGGCGGCCGCCGTCTCGCCGATGGCCGCGTCTCCCGCTCCGGCCCCCGTGGCCGCGCCGCGCCCCGTAGCCGTGCCGCCGCGCGCCGCGGCCGAGCCCCTGGCCCTGTCGGCAGCCCAGATCGTGTCGCCCGCCAAACCCGCGCCGATGGCGGAGCCGGCCCCGATCCCGGCGGGGATGGATTTCTCGTCGGTGATGGCCGGCCTCGACGACGCCGAGCCCGAAATCTCCGATCCGATGGAAGAGATGCTGGCCGGCGAGCCGCAGCTCATCGATCCGGAGGATGTGGCGTTCGAGCCGGAGCCCGAGCCTGAACCGGCCCCGCCGCCGGTCATGCGGGCGCCTGAACCGCCGCCTCGCGTCGAGCCCAGGCCCGCGCCGCGAGCGGCGGCCAGCGTCGCTCAGGCGGCGCCGATGCCCGACCCGACGCTGTCCGCCGACATGGCCGAGCAGCTGCTCGCGCCGGCCACCGACATGGCTGTGGCCGGGGCGATGTCCCGCCTCGGCGCGCTGCAGAATTCCGGGATCGGCGGCATGACGGTCGAGTCGATGATCCGCGAGATGCTCAAGCCGATGCTCAAGGACTGGCTGGACGAAAACCTGCCGGCGCTGGTCGAGAGCCTCGTCGAGAAGGAAATCGCCCGCATCACCCGGGGCGTCAAATAGCCGGCCACCTGCCGGGCTAGTTGACTTTGACGCGGCTCACTACCTAAGACCTACCCACCCTTTCTGGCCCGCCGGATCGCGTTCCGCGGGCCTTTGCTGCTGGAATTCACGAATGCTCGAGAAGACTTACGAACCCGGCGCGGTCGAAGGCCGCATTTACCAGGCCTGGCAGGATGCCGGGTCCTTCAAGGCCGGGGCAGGGGCGCGGCCGGGGGCCGAGAGCTTCACCATCGTCATCCCGCCGCCCAACGTGACGGGTTCGCTGCATATCGGGCACGCCCTCAACAACACGATCCAGGACATCCTCATCCGCTACAACCGGATGAAGGGGAAGGACACGCTGTGGCAGCCGGGCACCGACCATGCCGGCATCGCGACCCAGATGATCGTCGAGCGCCAGCTGATGGAGCGGCAGGAGCCGGGCCGGCGCGAGATGGGCCGCGAAAAGTTCCTCGAGCGCGTCTGGGCCTGGAAGGCCGAGAGCGGCGGCACGATCATCAACCAGCTGAAGCGCCTGGGCGCATCGGCCGACTGGTCGCGCGAGCGCTTCACCATGGACGAGGGGCTCAGCGCCGCGGTCCGCAAGGTGTTCATTTCGCTGCATGAAAAGGGCCTGATCTACCGCGCCAAGCGGCTGGTGAACTGGCATCCGGGCCTCGAGACCGCGATCTCCGACCTCGAGGTCGAGAACATCGAGACCAACGGCAAGATGTGGCACCTGAGCTACCCGATCGAGGATTCTTCCGAGACGATCGTGGTGGCGACGACGCGGCCCGAGACGATGCTGGGCGACGTCGCGGTGGCGGTGAACCCCGAAGACCCGCGCTACAAGGGCGTGATCGGCAAATACGCCATCCTGCCGCTGGTGGGCCGGCGCATCCCGATCATCGGCGACGACTATGCCGACCCGGAGCTCGGCTCGGGCGCGGTCAAGATCACGCCGGCGCACGATTTCAACGATTTCGAGGTCGGGCAGCGCCATCACCTCAAGCCGATCAACATCTTCACGCCGTCGGCCAAGATCAACAACAGCGCGCCCAAGGAATATCGCGGCCTCGATCGCTTCGAGGCCCGCAAGAAGGTGCTCGAGGACCTCGAAGCGCTGGGCGCGGTGCTGTGGGTCGAAGACAAGAAAATCATGGTGCCCTATGACGAAAAGACCAAGCAGGTCGTCATCGAGCCCTATCTGACGGACCAGTGGTTCGTGGATGCCGAAGTGCTGGCCAAGCCGGCGCTCGCTTCGGTGAAAGAGGGCCGCACCAAGTTCGTGCCGCAGAGTTGGGAGAACACCTATTTCTCCTGGCTCGAGAACATCAAGCCGTGGTGCATTTCGCGCCAGCTCTGGTGGGGCCACCAGATTCCGGCCTGGTACGGGCCGCGCATGAACACCGACCCCGACTTCAACAAGCCCGACGCCGGCCCGAAGATCTTCGTCGCGGCCAACGAGGAGCAGGCCAAGAAAGACGCCGCCGCCTATTACGGCCGCACGGTGGAACTGCATACCGGCGGGCTGAGCTCCGGCGTTTACCTCAAGGCCTACAACGACTTCGAGGCGACACAGCGCGACCGCCTGTCGCCGTCCGTCTGGGCCTCGCGCAAGGCGGCCGATCCGTTCGCCGAGCTCAGCGACAACAAGGTGCCGCTGCATCGCGACGAGGACGTGCTCGATACCTGGTTCTCGTCGGCGCTGTGGCCGTTCTCGACGCTGGGCTGGCCCGAGCAGACGCCGGAACTCGCCCGCTATTATCCGACCGACGTGCTGGTCACCGGCTTCGACATCATCTTCTTCTGGGTCGCCCGCATGATGATGATGGGCCTCGAATTCATGGAGAAGGAGCCGTTCCACACGGTCTATGTGCACGCGCTGGTGCGCGACGAGCACGGGCTCAAGATGAGCAAGACCAAGGGCAACGTCATCGATCCGCTCAATTTGGTGGATGAGTACGGCGCCGACGCCACGCGCTTCACCCTCGCGGCGATGGCGGCGCAGGGCCGTGACATGCGGCTGGCGCTGAGCCGCGTCGAGGGCTACCGCAATTTCGTCACCAAGCTCTGGAACGCGGCGCGTTTCCTCGAGATCAATGGCTGCACGCGCAAGGCGACCTACGCGCCCAACCGCATCAGCCACCCGGTGAACCGCTGGATCGTCGGTGCCACCGCCCGCGCCATCCGCGAGGTGAGCGGCAAGATCGAGGACTACAAGTTCAACGAAGCCGCCAATGCGGCCTACGATTTCGTCTGGGGCACGTTCTGCGACTGGTACCTCGAACTGGCCAAGCCGATCCTGACCGGCGAGTCGCTAGCCGAGAAGGCCGAGACGCAGGCGACCGCCGCCTACATCCTCGACCAGATTCTCAAGCTGCTGCACCCCTTCATGCCGTTCGTCACGGAAGAGCTGTGGGGCGAGACCGGCAAGACCGGCCCGGCGCGCGACCGGCTGCTGGTGATCGCCGAATGGCCGGACCTGACCGGCCTCGAAGACCCCAAGGCCGACGCCGAGATGGGCTGGCTGATCGACGTCGTGTCGGGCATCCGCTCGGTGCGCCAGGAGATGAACGTGCCGGCCGGCGCCAAAATCCCGCTGGTCATCGTGGGGGCGGGCGAGGAAACCGGCGTGCGCGTCGAGACGCATCTGCAGTCGTTGCTCAGGATCGCCCGCCTCGAGGACGTCACCTATGGCAGCGACGTGCCGTCCAGCTCGGCGCAGATCATCGTGGGCGAATCGACCTTCGCGCTGCCACTGGCCGGGGTGATCGACATCGCCGCCGAGCGGGTGCGCCTCAAGCGCGACATCGCCAAGGAAGAGGTCGAGATCACCAAGGTCGACAAGAAACTGGGCAACGAGCAGTTCCTCGCCAAGGCCGATCCGGAAGTGATCGAGGAGCAGCGCGAGCGCCGGGCCGAGGCCGTCGAGCAGGTGAAGCGGCTGCAGGCCGCGTTGGCGCGGCTCAGTTAGAGAGCGTAAACTGGGCGGGTTCAGGATGGTCTCATGGACGATATCGCAGAATCCGCCCCGCCGCGCCGCAGCTATCCGACCGTTCGCGAAGCCACCGAGTTCGCGACGACCGCCTACAGATTCGACGGCAAGGGCGCCGTCGAGCCGGTCGATTTCGAACATGGGCCGGTAGACGGGCCCGACAAGGGTTTCGTGCTGGTCGCGGGGAGCCTCAGCTCGCCTGAGTTCAGGCACTGGCTGCAGGAGCACCTCGACGGCATGGCGGCTGAGGGCCTGACGGCGACCGACCAGCATGCCCGCTGCACGGTGATCGACGACAAGGCGCTGGTGGTGTTCCGCATCGTGCGCAGCCGCACCGATCCGGAAGAGCTTTCCAAGCAAACCATGAGCATCTGGATCGAGAAGAACCGGGTGATCATCGCCAGCAAGCTGGCGCTCAGCGAGCTGATCAGCATTGCCGCCTGGCAGAAATCGCATCACGCGCCGCTCTCGCCCGCCGATCTCATCGCCCGCATGGGCACCCGGGCCGCCGACCGCATCGAGCCGCTGGTGGAGCATCTGGGCGACATGCTCGACACCATCGAGGACGAGATGATGTCGGAGCACGACGAGGAGGAAGGGGCCGACAAGCTCACCCGGCTCCGGCGCTCGCTGATCAACCTCCGCCGCCTGCTCTGGCCGCAGCGCGATGTGCTCAACACGCTCGAGATCGAGGATCTGTCGTTCCTCACGACCCGCGACCGGGCCCGGCTGAAGGAAGCGTCGGCCCGCAGCGCCCGGCTCGGTGACGAGCTGCAGGTGCTGGCCGAACGGGCGGCGCTGATTCACGAACAGATTCTCGACACGCGCGCCGAGCGGCTCAACAAGACCATCCTGCTGCTCACCGCCGCGACCGTTATCGCCATGCCGATGACGGTGGTCTCCGGGCTGCTCGGCATGAACGTCGCCGGCATCCCGTTCTCGCAGAACCCCGAAGCGTTCTGGTTCGTCGTCGTCGGCCTCGCCGCGCTGGGCACCGGGCTGGTGTGGTTCATGCGCAGCCGGAAGTGGCTCTAGCGGCCATACGATTGCCGCAGGGGCATGAGACGTCTTCGACGCTCAGGGCGCGGTCCAGCGCGACTCCTGTGCCATTCCTGCAACAGCGATATCGAATCCTGAACCGGGGCTGAACAAGCAACCATTTGGTCAGGCTCGACGCCACAATCTCTCCCCAAACGAGGGTGAGGACGAAGGGCAGGCGAGGGGACCATCGAGGCGTGCGGATCGGCTGATCCGGTGCGTACCGAGATGGCCGCTTCCGCCCTTGAACCCTGGCTGGGCCGGCTCGATAAGCGCTTGTTTAGAAGCGCTCCAAAGAGCGGCATGGCCAAGGGAAGTGGGAAGATGGACAGCAACTACACCGACAAATCGCGGCTGCCGAGCCGGCATGTGACGGAAGGTCCGGAGCGCGCGCCGCACCGCTCCTACCTCTACGCCATGGGGCTGACCTCCGAGCAGATCCACCAGCCGATCATCGGTGTGGCGACCGCCTGGAACGAGGCGGCGCCGTGCAACATCTCGCTGATGCGCCAGGCGCAGGCGGTCAAGAAGGGCGTCGCCGCCAATCACGGCACGCCGCGCGAATTCACCACCATCACGGTCACCGACGGCATGGCGATGGGCCATGCCGGCATGAAATCGTCGCTCGCCAGCCGCGATGTGATCGCCGACTCGGTCGAGCTGACCATGCGCGGCCATTCCTACGATGCGCTGGTCGCCATGGCCGGCTGCGACAAATCCCTGCCGGGCATGATGATGGCGATGATCCGCCTCAACGTGCCGTCGATCTTCATCTATGGCGGCTCGATCCTGCCGGGCAAGTTCCGCGGCCGCGACGTGGTCGTCCAGGACCTGTTCGAGGCTGTAGGCCTGCACTCCGTCGGCAAGATGGACGACGAGACGCTCGACGCGCTCGAGCGCGTGGCGTGCCCGTCGGCGGGCTCGTGCGGCGGCCAGTACACGGCCAACACGATGGCGATGGTCGCCGAGGCGATCGGCCTGGCGCTCCCCTACAGCTCGGGCATCCCGGCGCCCTACGAAATCCGCGACGCGCTCTGCGCCAAGGCTGGCGAGCAGGTGATGGAACTGCTCAAGACGCAGCTGCGCCCCCGCCAGATCGTGACCCGCGAGGCGTTCGAGAATGCCGCGATGACCGTGGCGGCCACGGGCGGCTCGACCAACACGGCGCTGCATCTGCCGGCCATGGCGCATGAGGCGGGCATCGACTTCGACCTGTTCGACGTCGGTGAGATTTTCCGCAAGACGCCCTATATCGGCGACCTCAAGCCGGCCGGAAAATACGTCGCCAAGGATCTGTTCGAAGCCGGCGGTATCCCGCTGGTGATGAAGGCCCTGCTCGAGGGCGGCTACCTGCATGGCGACTGCATGACGGTCACCGGCAAAACCATCGCCGAGAACCTCGAGAACGTGAAATGGAACCCCGATCAGGACGTCGTCCGCAAGACGTCGAACCCGATCTCGGCGACGGGCGGCGTGGTCTCGCTCAAGGGCAATCTCGCGCCCGACGGCGCCATCGTGAAGGTCGCGGGCCTCAAGAGCCAGCGTTTCGTCGGCCCGGCGCGCGTCTTCGACAATGAGGAAGCCTGCTTCGAGGCGGTCAACAACCGCACCTACAAGGAAGGCGAAGTCCTCGTCATCCGCTATGAGGGCCCCAAGGGCGGTCCCGGCATGCGCGAGATGCTGTCGACCACGGCGGCGCTCTACGGCCAGGGCATGGGCGACAAGGTCGCGCTCATCACCGATGGCCGCTTCTCGGGCGCGACGCGCGGCTTCTGCATCGGCCATGTTGGCCCGGAAGCCGCAGTCGGCGGCCCGATCGCTTTGATCAAGGACGGCGACATCATCACCCTCGACGGCGTGGCCGGCGAGATTTCGGTGAACGTCACAGACGAAGAATTCGCCCAGCGCAAGAAGAGCTGGGCGCCGCGCGAGACCGAATACGGTTCTGGCGCGATCTGGAAGTATGCCCAGCTCGTGGGACCGGCTCGCTACGGCGCGCTGACCAACCCCGGCGCCAAGGGCGAAAAGGAGCAGTATGCGGATATCTAGGAGCGCTCCGGCGTTCATTTCCGTGATGATTGGAACGGCGCTCCTGTTGGGTGCCGTTCCGGCCAGCGCCCAGACGGCGGTCGACGCCGCGCAGGCGATGGCGAGTGCCCTGGACGGCGCCGGCGGCGGCATTTCGTCGGCCGACCAGATCGCGGCGCTCGAAGCCGCCGCGGCTGCGGGCGATCCGATGGCGCAGTGGCAGCTCGGGCTCATGTATGAGAGCGGCGAGGGCGTGGCCGAGGACAAGGCCAAGGCCTTCGGCTATTTCTCCGAGATCGCAGATCAGCATGCCGACGCCGCGCCCAAGGGCGTCGAGGCCGACATTGTCGCGCATTCGTTCGTCAAGATGAGCGAATACTACAAGGACGGCCTGCCGGACGCCGGCATCCCCAAGGACGAAGACCAGTCGATCAAGCTGATCATGCACGCGGCGAGCTATTTCGGCGACGCCGATGCGCAGTACAAGGTGGGCGAGCTCTACCTCGACTCCAAGGAACTTGGCGACAATCCGATCCAGAGCGCCCGCTGGCTGTCGCTGGCGGCCAAGAAGGGCCATGCCCCGGCCCAGGCCAAGCTGGGCGACATCCTGTTCAACGGCGATGGGGGCCTGAAGGCCAACCCGACCGAGGGGCTGATGTGGCTGTCCGTCGCAAGCCGCCGCGCGGTGGGCACGACCGACGCTGACTGGATCAACGACCTGCTCAACGCCGACATGTCCATCGCCAATCCGGACGATCGCAAGCAGGCGGTGCTGATGGCCGACCAGCTGGACGCGCAGCTGAGCGCCAGCACTCCCTCGAACTAGCTGGAAAAAACGCACAATTGATGCTATTTGGTCAGTATGACCAGAAAATCGTCTGCGAAGTTCAGCGACAATCACTGGATGCTACAGGACGCCAAGGCGCGTTTCAGCGAGGTGGTACGTCGCGCCCGCGACGTGGGTCCGCAGCATGTAAGTGTCCACGGGCGTGAGCAAGTAGTGATCCTCTCGGAGGAGGAATATGGTCGGCTCAAGGGCAGTGGGCGTAGCGGCGCTGATCTGATCGCCGCGTTGCAGGCATTGCCGGGCGACGATCTGCTCCTTGATCATGAGCGCATCTACCCGCCCGTGCGCGACGTCGAACTGTGACAGGCTGGCTGCTCGACACCAACGTCATCTCAGAGATACGGCGGCCTCGGCCCAACGAGTCGGTATTGGCCTTCATTGCGTCGCAGCCGGCCGAAACGCTGTACCTGTCATCAATCACCCTTGCCGAAATTCGATACGGAATCCAATTGCTGGAGACGCCTGAGCGTCGCCTCGCCTATCAGGATTGGCTCGAAGGAACGGTGCGTCCGATGTTCGCATCGCGAATTCCGGGAGTAACCGAAGATACTTTGCTCCGCTGGCGCTTGCTGGTGCGCGAGGGGCGCCTGAGGGGGCGAACTTATCCCGAGCCGGATTTGCTAATGGCCTCCGTCGCACAGCAAAACGGCATGACGCTCGTCACGCGAAACATTGCCGATTTCGAGGGCCTCGATGTGATAGTCTTCAATCCCTGGGCTGAAAACTAGAACGCGAAGATGCCCTCCACCGGCACGTGGTCGGACGGCTTTTCCCAGCCGCGCACTTCGCGGTGGACGTAGACGTCCTCGAGGCGGTCGGCGGCCTGCGGCGAGCAGAGCAGGTGGTCGATGCGGATGCCGTCCTGGCGGTCCCAGCCGAAGGTCTTGAAGTCCCAGAAGGTATGGTTGGGCTCGTCCGAGACGGCGCGCTGCGCGTCGACGAGGCCCATATTGAGCAGCGTCCGCCAGCGCTGCGCGCTCTCGGGCCGGAACAGCGCGTCGCCGACCCATTTGTCGGGGAAGGTGGCGTCGATGGCGGCGGGGATGATGTTGTAGTCGCCCAGGAGGATGAACGGCTCCTCGAGCGCCAGGCGGCCCTCGACGAAGGTGATCAGCCGGTCCATCCAGGCCAGCTTGTAGGTGAATTTGTCGGTCTTCACCGGATTGCCGTTGGGCAGGTAGATGCAGCAGACGCGGACCGCCGTGCTCTCGGTCGAGAACACGCCCTCGATCAGCCGTGACTGCTCGTCGCCATCGTCGCCGGGCAGGCCACGAGTGACTTCGTCGAAGCGGTGCTTGCTGAGAATTGCAACGCCGTTCCAGCTCTTCTGGCCGAAGGTCTCGACATTGTAGCCGAGCGCCTCGATCTCGAGCCGCGGGAACTCGGTATCGACCGACTTGATCTCCTGCAGGCAGACGATGTCGGGCGAGGCCTCCGCCAGCCATTTCAGCAGGGCCGTCATGCGGGCCTTCACGCCGTTGATGTTCCAGGTCACGATGCGCATGAAACGAGCCTAGCCTTCGAGGAATACCGCGTCACGGATTTCTTCGCGGAAGGGGCCGTTGCAGCCCTCCCGCATGGTGTTGGTGTAGACGACGACGCTGGTGTCGCTGGCCGGATCGAGGATCCAGTTGTTGCCCCAGATACCGCCCCAATGGAGCATGCCCCGCATCGGCCAGCCCGAGACGGCCGGCTCGTCGATGACGGCGCTGAGGAAGCCGAATTTGTGGCCGGGCATCTCGCCGTCGAGCGCGCCGATCTGGTTGGCGAAAGCGGCCTCGCGCGTGCCGGGCTTCAGGAAGCCGGTGCGCAGCGCTTCGAGCAGCTTCATGAAGTCCGACGCCGTGCCCGCCATGCCGGCGCCACCCGATTGCGGCGTGTCCGTCTGGAAGATGCGCTTGGGCGAGAAGGCCTCCGCCACCCCCGGCGTGTTCTCCACCAGCTGCGGATCCTGCATGCGGAACGGCCGCGGCCGCGCGTCGCCATAAGGATGCGCCAGCCGGGCGCGGTCGGTGACGAAGAAATGCGTATCGTCCATGTGCAGCGGACCGGTGACGTATTTGTCGATCACCGTCTCGAGGTCGGACTTGTTGATCGCCGCCAGTACACCACCCAGCACGTCGATGGGGGCACGGCATGAGGAAAA
>JBEHYU010000052.1:0-30798 GCA_048498015.1 Pseudomonadota bacterium | reverse complement strand
AGGGAGAGTGCTGACTGCGCCCTCCAAGTATGCGAAACTTTCATTCGGTTCTCCCTCCCCCTTGCGGGGGGGGGGGGACCGGCGCAGCCGGTGGGTGGGGGTGCCCCACGCACCGACCGTGCGACTTAATCCAGCAGGCTCGATACGCTCTGCTCGCTCGCCGTGCGGGCGATGGCTTCGCCGATGAGCGGGCCGATGGTGATGTGGCGGATGTTCTTGGCGGCTTTCACGGCCTCGGTCTCGCCGATCGAGTCGGTGATCACCAGTTCGCGGAGGCGGCTGTTGGCGATGCGTTCGGCGGCGCCGTTGCTCAGCACGCCGTGGCTCACATAGGCCGACACCGACGTGGCGCCGGCCTTGAGCAGGGCTTCGGCGGCGTTGACCAGCGTACCGCCCGAATCGGCGATGTCGTCGATGAGGATGCAGTCGTGGCCGGAGACGTCGCCGATGATGTTCATCACTTCCGAGACGCCGGCGCGCGGGCGGCGCTTTTCGACTATGGCGAGATCTGCTCCGATGCGCTGCGCGGTGGCGCGGGCGCGGGCGACGCCGCCGACGTCGGGCGACACGATCATCACGTTGCCCTTCTTGTAGGTCTTCTGGATGTCGCGGACCATTACGGGCGCGCCATAGAGATTGTCGGTCGGGATATCGAAGAAGCCTTGGATCTGCGCGGCGTGCAGATCGAGCGTGATGACGCGGTTGATGCCGGCGGTGGTGATGAGGTTGGCCACCAGCTTGGCCGAGATGGGCGTGCGCGAGGCGGACTTACGATCCTGCCGCGCGTAGCCGAAATAGGGAATCACCGCGGTGATGCGGCGTGCCGAGGAGCGGTGCAGCGCGTCGGCGATGATCAGCAGCTCCATCAGATTGTCGTTGGCCGGGAACGACGTCGACTGCAGGATGAAGACGTCCTCGCCGCGCACGTTCTCGTGGATTTCGACGAAGATCTCGTTGTCGTTGAAGCGCTTGACGGTGCAGTCGGTGAGGGGGAGCTCGAGATAGGCCGAGACGGCCTTGGCCAAAGCGGGGTTCGAGTTGCCGGTGACCAGTTTCATGGTGCGCGCCCTCGCTTTGAGTTGGGGGCTCTTTATCGGTCAGAGACGATCAAGGCAATGCGACAAATGACGGTACGATGACCGTTCAGCGCATAGGTGAACGGTTCGCTATCAGGGAAATCTGCCGGCCGGTGTTGGCTGCGTGGTGCGTCGCGTAGCGGTGCGAGAAGAAGCGCTCGGGATAGGCGTAGGTGCACAGCCCGAGATCGCCGACCAGCCCGACGCCGGCGCCGAACAGCTGGTCCTGCAGGAAGCCGGGGATGTCGAAATGCTCGCGGCTGCCGCCGGGCGGAACGAAGACGTGCTCGGCCGCGGCCGGGTCGAGAGCGGTGATCTGCGCGGCGGTTTCGGGGCCGACCTCGTAATTGGCGCCCGAAATGGTCGGACCGATGGCGGCGCGGATGTGCCTGGGGTCGGCCCCCAGCGCAACCATGGCCATCACGGTGGCGTAGACGATGCCGCCGGCGGCGCCCTTCCAGCCGGCGTGGGCGGCGCCGACGACGCCGGCCTCGGGATCGGCGAGCAGCACCGGCGAGCAGTCGGCGGTGAGGATGCCGAGCAGGATATCGTCGCGGTTGGTGACCATGGCGTCGGCCTCGACGGCGACGGCGGGATTATGCCGTTCGGTCAGCGTGACGACGGTGGTGGAGTGGACCTGGCGGAAGACGACGAGGTCCTTGATGCCGAAATCGCCCATCTGCTGGGCCGCCTGCGAGCGGTTGGAGACGACGAGATCGGGGTTGTCGCCGTGCGCGATCGACATGTTGTTGGTCGCAAGGTCGCCGGTCGAGCGGCCGCCCTCGCGGCCGAAAAAGCCGTGGGCGATGCGCGGATCGTCGAGCACCTTGCTCGCGGTGAAGGGAGCGGCCATCAGAACCCCGCCGGTTTGAGGCCGGGCGAGTGGGCGCACAGCACTTTGAACAAGGCGCCCATCTGGGTGGGGGCGGTGAGGCGTTCGACGGCGCGGGCGATGTTGCCGGCCTCGCCGGGATTGGCGGCGGCGAGTGCCTTCGCGCGCTCGCCGAGGCCGAGGCGGAGCAGCCAGTCGCCCTGGCCGGCGAGCGGGGCGAGTTCGAGGCCGGTGGCTTTCGCGGCGGCGCCGAGGCTCTCGAAATCGACATGGGCGGAGATATCGGCTTCGCCGGGCGCGGCGAGCGGATCGGCGAAGGCGTGTGAGCGCACCGCCTGCAGCGTCTCGCCGGTCTGGGTCCGCGCATAGCCGTAATCGATGGCGAGGATGGCGCCGCCCTGCACGGCGACCTTGCGGGATAGCCGCTGCATGGCATCGGCGGCGGCGGCGCCGATCTCGAGCACCTCGCCGGGCTTGGCGCCGCGCGCGGCGGCGGGGGCAGAACTGTCGGGCAGCGGCGTCGGCGACAGGCCGAGGATGCGCTTGCCATCGCGCAGGCCGACCTCGCGCTCGTGCCAGCCATCGTCGGCGCGCACATATTGGCGGATCGGCAGGGCGTCGAAGAACTCGTTGGCGACGATAAAGAGCGGGTCGTCGCCGACCGCGTCGATCTCGCCGGCCCAATAGGGCGAGTAGTTGCCGAGGCGCTGCTCCTGTTCGCCCTTTAGAAGAGCGTTCGACTCGAAGAGCTGGAGATGCAAGGCGTTTTCGAAACCGTCGGCCTTGCTGGCGGCGCGCAGCGCGTCGGCCATCAGCGTGCCGCGGCCGGGGCCGAGCTCGAGCAGGGTGATGCTCGTGGGCTGGCCCATCTGCTGCCAGAGGTTGACGATGAAGAAGCCGATGAGCTCGCCGAACATCTGGCTGATCTCGGGCGCGGTGATGAAATCGCCCTTGGCGCCGATCGGCCGGCCCGTGGAATAGTAGCCGTGGCGCGGATGGCTGAGGCAGAGCCCCATATAGGTCGCGAGCGACATCGGACCCGTGGCGCGGATCTGGGCGTCGATCTGTTCGCTGAGCGTCAGGCTAGCCACGCGGACGCACCATCGCGACCACGATCAGCGCGATGCCGACCGCCAGCAGCGGCAGGCTCAGCACCTGGCCCATGGTGAGCCAATTGGTGCCCAGCAGATAGCCGGGCAGCTGCCCGGGCGTGCCGTGCTCGATCGCCACGACCCCATCGGGCAGGCGCACGAACTCGACGAGGATGCGGGCGCAGGCGTACCAGGTCCCGAAGATGCCGGCGACGAGCCCCGGCCGCTTCAGCGCATGGAAGACGCGCGTCGCGACCAGCACCACGAAGAACAGCACCAGCCCTTCGAGCGCCGCCTCATAGAGCTGGCTCGGATGGCGCGGCAGCTGCGCGGGGTCGGTGGGGAACACCACGGCCCAGGGCAGATCAGTCGGCGCGCCGTAGAGCTCGCCATTGATGAAATTGGCGATGCGGACGAGGAAGATGCCGATGGTGCCAATGGCGCCGAGCAGGTCGAAGCTCGACAGGATGGAGCCGCCCTTGGAGCGCGTGAACCAGGCCATGGCGATCAGGATGCCGACCAGCCCGCCATGAAAGCTCATACCGCCATCCCAGAGCGCGATGATGTCCTGCGGGTTGGCGGCGTAATAGGGCAGATCGTAGAACAGCACGTAGCCGATACGGCCGCCCAGCACGATGCCGATCACCGACCAGAAGGCGAAATCCCAGATGGCCGGCGCCGGGAAAGGCGGCTTGTTGTTGGCCCACAGCGTCTCGCGCTTGAGCAGGGTCGTGGCGTACCAGGCGCCGAGGAAAACGCCGGCCAGGTAGCCCAGTGCGTACCAGCGGACGGCGAACGGCCCCAGTTGCAGGGCGATGGGGCTGATATCGGGAAACGGCACACCGGCCTCTTGGGCAAAACGCGTTGCGACCTTGTAGGCCACCGCCCGCTCTGGTCAAGCCGGGCGCATGGCCCTAAATAGAGGCCGGATTTGAACTGACGGAGGCGCTCATGGCCCAGGCCAGCAGCAGGCTGTTCGACAATGTCGGCCGGATGATGAACGATGCGGCAGGCGTCGCCGACGGGGTGCGCCGTGAGGTCGAGAGCATGGTACGCGCCCAGGCGGAGCGCTTCATCATGGACATGGACCTCGTCAAGCGCGAGGACTACGACGCGCTGCGCGAGTTGGTGCAGAACCAGAGCGCCGAGCTGCGCGCGCTCAAGGCGGAGGTCGCCGCGCTCAGGGGCAATGCCCCCGCCGGCGACGCCCAGGCCAAATCGTAAAAGTCGCCATCATCTCGGATGTGCACGGCAACCGGCTGGCGCTGGAGGCCGTGCTCGACGACATCGTCCGGCACGGGGTCGATGCGACATTCAACCTGGGCGATCTGGTGAGCGGTCCGCTCGAGCCCAACTGGGCGGCCGACATCATGATGGACCTCGATATTCCGACCATCATCGGCAATCACGAGCGCTACCTGATCGAGAACCCGCCGGAAAAGCTGAACCCCGTCGACCGTTTCGCGCAGGAGCAGATGGAGTCGCGCCACCGGGCGTGGATCAACGACCTGCCCAAGACCATGTCGCTGCTCGACGACGTGTTCCTCTGCCACGGCACGCCGACCAGCGACGAAGACCCCTGGCTCGACGGCTGGTGGAACGGCCGCACGACGACCTCGCCCGACGAGGCGACGGTGGCGGCCAAGGCGGAAGGCTTCGACTATCCGGTGCTGCTGTGCGGCCACACGCACATCCCGCGCGCGGTGCGGCTGCGGGACGGGCGGCTGATCGTCAATCCGGGCAGTGTCGGGCTGCAGTTCAACCACGGCTCGCCCGACGCGCGCTATGCCATCGTCGAGCGGCGCGACGGCAAATATTATCCGAGCTTCTACGCCGTGCCCTACGACCACTTCGCCGCTGCCCGCCAGGCGGCCGCCAATGGCTTTCCGCAATGGCGGGATGCGCTGGTCACGGGGTGGGCGCCGCCGGGGGGCCTGTTCTGATCAGCCGATCAGCGGCAGCGCCGTCGGATCGAGATTGAGGTTCATCACCATCAGCACGGAAAAGCGCACCGCCACGGCAACGCGTATCACGTGCAGCGCGCCGCCGACGCCGAACTTGCGGAAGATGTTGGCGCGATGCAGGTCCACGGTCTTGCGCGCGATGCTCAGTACATCGGCGGTCTCGGCGGCGGTGAGCCCGTTGCCCATCGCCCGCACGACATCGCGCTCCCGTGGCGTCAGTGAGCGGAGCGCCGCGCGCGCCGCGTCGAGCTCGCACGGGCTCAGGGGCTCGACCAGGAGGGTGGTGTCTGACATCCGACTCACCGCTTGAGCGTAGCCCAAATGGTTCATGACGCATCCCTCCGATTGGATGACATTGTCGCGAGCGAGCCTGTTTGAGGGGATATTCGCCATGAGCACTAGCTTTTTCACGGCGAAGTGGAGCGCCGATTGGAGCAAGACGGCGCTGCAGGGCATCGGGACTGCATTCGGCGGCAACTTTACTGCCGTCGGTGACTTCAACGCGGACGGCCACGACGACGTCCTGGTGACTTACGGGCAATCAAACGCCCTGGAACACCACACTGAGGCGCCGATCGTCCACCAGGTGCTGTTGCTGGGTAAAGGCGACGGCACCTTCACCAACGGCACGTCTACACTGCCGCACCCCAACGATTTCGAGGGCCTCATCCGCCACGTTGTCGTCGGCGATTTCAACGGCGACGGCGAGGACGATGTCGTCATGTCGCTGAATTGGGAGAACGGGCGGGATGCTTCCGATGCCATGTCGAACGCGTCACGCCAGGTGGCGCTCATGTCAGGCGACGGCAAGCTCAATGAACTCGATCTCGGCTTCACGGTCTGGGGGCATGCAGTCGCGGGCGGCGATCTCAACATGGATGGCCGCGAGGATTTCATCATTGGCGGATTCACCGATGATCCGGTGTTGGGGCCTGGCCACGGCACGGCGGCCTTCATCCAGAATGCCGACGGTACGCTTACGACGAATTGGCTGCCCGATCGCGGCGGCGCCTTCGAGGCCATCGCCGACTTCGACCTCGACGGCAAAGCTGAACTCATCGACGTCTATGCGTTCTATGATGGCGGCCCCGCGCCTTATTCGTCGGGGCTCAGGCTGACGCACCTCGACGCCGCAGGTGCGATCGAGAGCGCCGATCTGTTTCCTGGCCGTTACGAGCGGTTGGCACCCGGCCCGGCGTGGAACGGCACCACCACCTACGCAATCCAGAAGGATTCGCAGGGCAAGGAATACATCGATAACGGCCTGCAGGAGTTCAAAGTCGCCGACATGAACGAGGATGGGCGACCCGACATCGTCGCCGTCCATCCCATCGCGGACTTTACCGAGGTCGGTGACGGATCGATCATACCGACTACCGGCCATATCACGATGAGCATCTTCACCATCGAGAACGGTGCCGTGAAAGATGTGCCTGTCACCTTTTCCGGCTGGCAGGATCCGCAGTTCGGCCTCGGCAATTTCGAGCTCATCGACTGGAACGGCGACGGGCACCTCGACATCTATGTCGATTGGGAAGGGGGCGGCCCCGACAATGGCGCGCGCATTTACCTCAACGACGGCAAGCTGCATTTCACCCGAATCCAACAGTCCCTGCTGCCCTCAATGACCGGCGTCCTCAATTTTGCCCATGAGGCGATTGACGCCAATGGCGACGGCATCTGGGACATCTACGGGCTCCCATCGGACTTCGACCCGAGCTGGGGTGTGCTGCCCGCCAAGTCCGACGTACTCTTCCTCGGCACCAAGCGGTTTTACACTGGCCCCGACTACACCAATCCGGCGCTCAAGGGGGCGCCGGGGTTCAACGAGCAATACTATCTCAACACGCATGCCGATGCGGCGAGCTGGGTGCATGCGCATCATGGCAAGACCGGGCTCGACCACTACCTGGCGATCGGCAAGGCCAAGGGCTATCTGGACTTCGCGCCGGGCACGCATGTCTATGGCTCCGACGGTGCGGACAAGATCGTGCTGCGCGAGGGCGACGAGACCGGCGATGGCGGCAAGGGTAACGACACCTTCACGGGCGGCGCCGGTGCGGACAAGCTGCTGGGCGGCAGTGGCACCGATACGGCGTCCTATGCGGGCGCCCATGCCGGCGTGACGGCGAGCCTGGCGGACGCGTTGTCCAACAGCGGCGATGCGGCGGGCGACACCTATTCCTCGATCGAGCGCCTGATCGGTTCGAGCCACAATGACCGGCTGGGGGGCAATGGCGGGGCCAACAGCCTCAGCGGCGGCAGCGGCAGCGACAGCCTCGATGGCGGCGCGGGCAAGGACACGCTCAATGGCGGCAGCGGCGCCGACCACTTCTATTTTGATACGGCGCTGTCGAGCGGCAACATCGACACGATCAGCAGCTTTGCGCACAGGAGCGACAAGATCGAGCTCGACGATGCGGTGTTCCTCGCCGTGGGCGGTTCACTGGGCACCAGCGAATTCTATGCCCATAGCGGCGCGACGAAGGCCCACGATGCCAGCGATCGCATCATCTACAACAGCAAGACCGGCTACCTCTATTACGACGCCGACGGCAGCAAAGCGCACGGCCACGCGGCCGTGCATTTCGCTACGCTGTCGGGGCATCCGAGCCTGAGCTACGGCGACTTCCACATCGCCTAGGCGCAGGTCACGCGATCACGAAATCGGCGTTCGTGATGTGCGGATGGCCATTGAGCAGCGCGAACTGCACGGCGGCGCCATGGCCGGTGCCGTCCTTGTCGTAGAGCAGTCTTCCAGTATCGGTTTCGTAGACGATCCGGTCGCTGGAGTCGTGCGCGCGGCCGGAGGTACCGGCGTAGAAGGCGGCGGACGCCAGCGTCCCCGTGTGGCCGGCCTTGGTGAAGATGGAATCGTCGAGCCGGATGGTATCGTCCGACGACTTGAAGCTCAGGATGGTGTCGATGTTGGTCGACCCCAATTTTGTGTCGAAGACGAAGGTATCGTCGCCACCGAGGCCCGCCAGCAGGTCCGAGCCGGCGCCGCCGTCGAGCACGTTCTTGCCGCCATTGCCGATCAGCACGTCGTCGTTCGAGCTGCCGATCAGGTTCTCGATCGAAACGTAAGCGTGCCCGAGGGCAACGCCGCCATTGCTGCTGGGGGCGGTCGAGGTGGTGAGGTCGGCGGTCACCGCCGCGAGGGCGCCGGCATAGGAGACGGTGTCGGTGCCGGTGCCGCCATTGATCGTGATGGCATGGATGAAGGCGCCGGCCTTGATGGTGTCGTTGCCGGCGCCGGCCGACACCGAGAAGGTGTCGCTGTCGTCGGCATGCAGGATGACGTATTTCGCCGAGCCGGCGGTGGTTCCGACGGAGATCGAGTCGCCATGCGCGCCGCCATTGATGGTCGCGGTATCGAGCGCGCTGTCGCCACTGGTGCCGCTGGCCGTGCTGGCCAGGTCGATGGTAATCGCCGTGATGTCGGTTCCGGTGAGGTCGCCGATGGTGAAGTTGTCGGTGCCACCGAGCGCCTGGACGAAGATGTGCTCGAGATTGTCGAGATTGACGGCGATGGCGCCAACGTTGCGGGCCAGCAGCGCGTGACCTCCGGCGATGGCGGTGATGTCGATGTTCTCCGCGGTGTTGGCGGCGTTGAAGGTCAGGGTGTCGGTGCCCGAGCCGCCGTCGATGCTGTCGCTGCCATCGCCCGGGTTCCATACGGCGGTGTCGTTGCCGGCGCCCAGCGAGACAGTGTCGTTGCCGCGGGCGGCGATGACAATGTCGTTGCCATCGCCGCCGATGAGCCGGTCGTTGCCGTCGCTGCCGGTGATGCTGTCATTGCCGGCGCCGCCATCGAGCGTGAGCGCCGTCAGCGCGGCAAGGCCGTTGCTGGCGGTGATGGTGTCGTTGCCGCCGCCGGCGCTGATGGAGATGTTTTCCACCGTGCCGACGTCGAGCGTGAAGCCGGCCATCGCGAAGCCGAGGCCGGTCAGGCTGACGCGCGAGCCATTGGCCGTGACGATGAAGGCGTCGTCGGCGGCCGCGCCGCTCAGCTGCAGCGTGTCGGTGTCGGCATCGCCGTCGATGATGTCGTTGCCGTCGCCGGCGCTCCACAGGATCAGGTCGTTGCCGGCGCCGCCATGCACCGTGTCGGCGCCGGCGCCGCCCAACAGGGTGTCCTTGCCGCCGCCGCCGTCGATCGAGTCGACACCCGCGCCGGCGATGATGACGTCGGCCGAGTTGTCGGGTGTGCCCGTGCCGTCGCTGACGACGGTGGGGGAGGTGGTGCCGGGGATGATGGTTTCATCGTAGCCGGTTCCGATAAAGACACTCATCGCGTACTCCGCCGCATGATTTCGCTATCGCCCCGTATCCCGGAGCTTAGCGGGTGGCGGCGGCGAGTGGAAATCAAACCTCGGGCGGCGCGTCAGTAGCTCAGGCGGCCGCCGCGCCAGATTTCGTGGAACTCGATGCTGGTGGTGGGGTCGGAGTCGAACTCCTTGTAGAGGCAGCGGGCATTGACGGTGAGGTCGTAGGCGAACCACGGCTTGCCGCCGGCCAGCGCGAGGCGGGGCATGGTGCCGTTCCACAGCTCGCCGTCGCAGGTGAAGGGGCGGGCGGTGGGGCGGTCCTTGGCGGCATCGGCGCTGGCGTCCTGCAGCTTGAGCTGCCACTCGCCGTGGTCGGACTCGCAGTCGCGGTCGCAGCTGAGCGTGCCGAGGTCGCCATATTCGCCGAGGAAGGCGAGGCGTGGGTGGCCGTCGGCCGTGAGCGCGAGGTCGGGGCTCTCGCCGTCGCCGGGGGCGGTGATGGCGTGGCCGTACCAGGCCTGCTCGGTGCCGCAATCCTTGTCGCACCACAGATAAAGCAGTTCGTGGCCGAGCTCCTGCTGCTCCATGTCGGAGCCGGCGAACAGCGCGACGCGCGGCTGGCCGTCGGGCAAGGCCTCGATGTCCCAGGTCGGGTTGGGGTAGGAGCCGTAGCCGGTGTCGATGATACGAGTGCGGGTCCAGCCGGCGCGGTCGGCGCAGTTCGCGTCGCAGGCATAGTAATAGAGGCCGTCCTTGAGCTGGGTGCCGCCCGGGTCGACGGCGTAGACCTTCGCCACGACGCGGAGCTTGCCACCGGGCGCGGTGGCGATCGCCGGGTGGTCCCAGAGCTCGGTGCTGTACTGATCGGCGTGCAGCGCGAGATCGGTCTCCAGCCAGTTCTCGGGGTCGGTGCAGGCGCTCTCGCAGCTCAGATGGAAGGTGCCGTAGTGATCGGGCTCGGCGCCGTAATTGGTGTCGACATAGATGAAGTGCGGCCGGCCCTCGGCGTCGACGGCAAAACTGTGCTCGGGGATCTTGTACTCGAACAGGCCGCCGAAGGTGCCCTCGGCGCCGTTGGCGACCGGCACGATGCTCCAGCTGCGCGGCTCGAGGCAGTCGGCGTCGCAGGCGGCGTAGTCGTATTCCTTGCCGGCGCCGCTCGAATACATCGTGCGGGTGATGAGCAGCCGCGGCTTGCCGTCGGGCGTGGTGGCGATCTGCACGTTGGTGGGGGCGGTGACCTTCAGCGTCACCTGCCGCCAGTTGCCCGCCGTTTCGCACTGTGCCGCGCAGGCCGCGTAGTAGACCGCATCGCCGGTCGGGGCGGTGTAGCCGGTGAAGGCGACGTGGAGGCCGCCCGCCGCATCGGCCGCGATCACGGTGCTGGCGGATTCCTGCGCCGGGGCGACGTAGCGGCCCTCGGCATGGGCGGCGGCGGTGGAAAAAACCACGAGCGCCGCGGCGAGGACGGCCGCGGGAAGGCGGATAAACGACATCGGTGAGGAGCCCTGAAACTGCGGAGGCGCCCGGCTAGCAGCCGGTTTCTGAACCGAAGCTGACCGGGTCAGCCGCGCGCCGGCGCATGGCGGCGCTGTCGCATTGTGACACCAATTTCACGGGGGCTCAGGCACGTGGTTAAGACGTTCTTAACAATCAAGGTTCGATCATCCACAGGAGAAAGCCGCGATGGCGCCGCAGGGGGATTCCCCTGAATCAGCGCACTGCCTAGGTTGATCCCAGGGCACGATTCGTAGGCGATCCGCGTGCGGTAAGTTCCTTTGCGTAAAGCGTTTTTTCTTTCACGCTCACCAGCGGGAACATCATGACCCAACTTCTCGAACTCGAGCCCGATCGCAACGTCCACCCTGTCGACATCATCGAGCATATCGCGGCCATCAACGACTGGAACTTCGAGCGCCAGGACGCCGACGAGATCTCGATCTCCGTCAAGGGCGCCTGGAGCGACTACCATGTGTCGTTCAACTGGATGGAGGACCTCGAGTCGCTCCACATCGCTTCGGCCTTCGACCTGAAGGTGCCCGAGGCGCGCCGGGCCGAGGTGAAGACGCTGATTTCGCTGGTCAACGAGCAGCTGTGGATCGGCCATTTCGATATCTGGAACCACGAGGGGGTCATCCTCTTCCGCAATTCGCATCTGCTCACCGGCGGCGCCGACGTCTCGCCGCAGCAATGCGAGGCGCTGTTGCGCTCGGCGACGGAAAGCTGCGATCTCTACTACCAGGCGTTCCAGTTCGTGGTGTGGGCCGGCAAATCGGCGCGCGAGGCGCTGGAGAGCGTGCTGTTCGAGACAGTGGGCGAAGCTTGAGCCTTTTCGCGATCGCGCGCCCGGAGCGCCGAGGCGGTAGCCGCCTTGGCTGAGCGTTCCCTGGCAGATATCGGCCCGGTCGTGCTGATCGGGGCCGGCAAGATGGGCCTCGCGCTGGCGCGGGGCTGGATCGCGGGCGGGCTGCCGGCCGACCGGCTGGTGCTGGTCGATCCGTTCGCCGGCGAGAGCGCTGGCGCCTTCGCGCGCGAAACGGGCGTGCGGTTGCTCAAGAGCGCCGAGCACGTGCTCGTACATGTGCTGGTGCTGGCGGTGAAACCGCAATCGGTCGCCGAAGTGATGCGGCAGGTTGCGCCGCATGTGGGGCGGCAGACGCTGGTGCTCTCCATCGCCGCCGGCATTTCGCTCAAGACGCTGAGCGCCGGGCTCGGCACGCAGCGGGTGGTCCGCTCGATGCCCAACACGCCGGCGCAGGTGGGCAAGGGGATCAGCGGCGCCGTCGGGCTCGACGTCGCGCCGGCCGACCGCGAGGCGGCCGACGCGCTGCTGGGGGCGGCAGGGCAGGTGGTGTGGTTCGAGGACGAGGCCAAGCTCGATGCGGTGACCGCCGTCTCGGGTTCGGGCCCGGCCTATGTGTTCTATCTGGTCGAGGCGCTGGCGGTGGCGGCGATGCGCCAGGGGCTCGACCCCGGCCAGGCCATGCAGCTGGCGCGCCAGACGGTGATCGGTGCGGCGGCGCTGATGGAGGCCGACACGCAGTCGGTATCGATCCTGCGCGAGAACGTCACGTCGCCCAAGGGCACCACGGCGGCGGCGCTGGCCGTGCTGATGGCGCCGACCGACGGGCTCGAGCCGCTGCTCGACCGTGCGGTGCTGGCAGCGCGCCTGCGCTCGGAGGAGCTGGGGCGCGGCTGATCACAACTGAGGCCGCGGCGGTGGCTCGGTCTGGTGAACGTCATGATTTCGCGCCATGCTCTGGGCCTCACGGGAATGGGGGACCACCATGAAGCTTCATCACATTGCGCTGGCTGCGCTCGCCATCGCCACTGCTGCGCCGGCCACTGCCGCGCTCGCCGCCTCGCCGTCCTGCTACGACCTCTGGTACGCGCGCAACGCCATCTACGACGCGCACGGCTTCTGCTTTTCGACCGCGCTCGGGCGCGAGACGTTCGACAATTCCGACTGCTGGACGAAATATCCCAAGCTCTCGCACCAGGAGCAGGTCTACGTCGCCAACATCCAGGCGGTGGAGAAGGCCAGGCAGTGCAAGGTGAACTGAAGCAGGATTGAAGCGGCGTTCCACTTTTTCGACTGGACGTGAGGTGCCATCCTCTGCGTCATTCCCGCGAAGGCGGGAATCCAGACGGGACTCTCGGACGTTCGCCAGCGCGGTCTGGATTCCCGCCTGCGCTGGAATGACGTTGTGGGTGGGGCGGCGCCGTGTAGGCGGGACAGCGTTGGTTCGCGCAGGGGCGTCCGCGGCCTAGAGGTCGTCCGTCAGTTTCAGGCGGTCGAGCATGGGGCGGTCGTTGGGCTCGACCATGCCGACGAAGAAGCGCAGCACCGTCTGCTTGCCGTCCTCCGGCAGGGCCGCGATGGCGGCGTCGATGCGGCTGGTCTGGGTTGCCGACAGCACCTCGAAGAAGGCGCGGCCCTTGTCGGTGGCGTGCAGCAGGCGCTGGCGGCGGTCGGAGCGGCCGGTTTTCTGCTCGATATAGCCGTTGTCGATCAGCTGGCGCAGCACGCGGGCAAGGCTCTGCTTGGTGATCTTGAGGATGCCGAGCAGGTCGGCGACCGGCATGCCGGGCTTGAGGTTGACGAAATAGAGGACGCGGTGATGGGCGCGGCCAAAACCCTGGCGTTCGAGCAGGGTGTCGGCGTCGCCCACGAAGTCCCGATAAGCGAAGTAAAACAGGCCCATGACGTCGAGTGGCATGGGGGCGGATGCAGCGTCACCCGAATTTATGTCAGCACTGTTGACATTTATTTTCTCGGGTGCCATTGTGTCTCCATCACGAGTGCCGTGAAACTTTATCCCAAAGCGATCCCGGTTTGCCAAGGCCGGGTCCACGGGAGCAGGATCAGGGCAGGGATGCGGCCTGGCGAGGGCCGAAGGGAAGGTTGGAGGCAAAAATGGCCATTCCTATGGACCAGCGCGATGGCTGGATCTGGTTCGACGGCGAACTCAAACCGTGGAAAGAGGCGAAGATCCACGTGCTGACGCACGGGTTGCACTACGCCAGCACCGTGTTCGAGGGCGAGCGCGCCTACGGCGGCGAAATCTTCAAGTCGCGCGAGCACACCGAGCGGCTGATCCGTTCGGGCAAGATGCTGGATTTCACCATCCCGTATTCGGCCGACGAGATCGAGGCGGCCAAGCGGCTGGTGCTCGAAAAGAACGGGCTGACCGACGCGTATGTCCGTCCGGTGGCGTGGCGCGGCTCGGAAGAGCTCAGCGTGCCTGGCCGCAACAACAAGGTGCACCTGGCGATCGCGACCTGGGTGTGGCCGTCCTACTTCTCCGTCGAGGAGAAGCTCAAGGGCATCCGCCTCGAATGGAGCAAGTGGAAGCGTCCGAGCCCCGAGACCATCCCGTCGCACGCCAAGGCGGCCGGCCTCTACATGATCTGTACGCTCAGCAAGGACGCAGCGATGGCCAATGGCTATGCCGACGCGCTGATGCTGGACTATCGCGGCTATGTGGCCGAAGCGACCGGCGCCAATGTGTTCTTCATCAAGGGCGACGAGATCCATACGCCGGACCCCGACTGCTTCCTCAACGGCATCACCCGGCAGACGGTGATCGGGCTCGCCAAGGAGCACGGCTACAAGGTCACCGAACGGCACATCAAGCCGGAAGAACTGGCCAATTACGACGAGTGCTTCCTGACGGGCACTGCGGCGGAGATCACGCCGGTGTCGCTGGTGGGCGAATACAGTTTCAAGCCGGCCAGGGGCTGCGAGACGCTGCTGAACGCGTTCAATGCGGCGGTGCAGCCGAAGCGGGTCGCAGCGGAGTAAGCTGAGCTAACTGCCGAGATTGCAGACCCCGCCCATGTGGCGGGGTTTTGTTTTTGGGGCTGGTCGACTGAGGGCAAGAACCCCCTCACCAAGCTGCGCTACGGCTTCGCCTAGCTTCGCTATCCTCCCCCACCAAGGGGGAGGATGTCCGTGCCCAGCCGCCAGCCTTGCAGTCGTCATCCTCCCCCCTGGTGGGGGAGGATAGCGGCGCTAGGGCCGAAGGCCCGTAGCAAGCTTGGTGAGGGGGTGTTTGCCCTCAGTCAGCATCGATCGACGAAACGCGCCGTACTAGAACGTCCGCCTAGCCCCACCCAATTCTCCAACTCCCACAAGCCCTTCCACGAAACATCGGCGAAGTTGTCGAACCGCCTGCGGCCCGTGGTATTATCCCCTCATTCCCCTCGCATGAGCGAGATCATGACGAGTGATTGCGGGGTGGGACTGTCGGGCCGCTGCGTTTCGTGCGCGGGCGGGGGCTGGCGGACGGCTCTCGGCTTATGCCGAAGTCCATGCAGGGCCGCAAATCCCGGCCTCCGAGGCGCGATGCGTCTCATACATAGTACTCAGGGACGTATCGCGTCTCGGAGCGCTCTTTGAATCTGTCGAAACCGGGCGACCGGAGGCTTTGGCTTGCCTATTTCGCGGCGCGGCCGTCGGGGTAAACCGCCGGACCTTTCAGCTCCAGCTTGTTGCCCCAGGGGTCGAGCACGTAGAACGAGTTGCCCATGCCGCGGGCGCCGCCGTGGAAGGCTTCGCGATCGATGGTGACGTTGTGGGCATTCAGATGGGCGCGCATGGCGTCGTCGTCGAAGGGCGACAGGGCGATGCAGACGTGGTCGACGTTGCGGCCGCCCTTGACGGGTGGAATGGCGTTCCTGGCGCCAGGATGGGTGATGTCCCACAGCACGATCAGCGCCGCGCCGCACCAGACCTGCTCCATGCCGAGCGCCGGGTAGGAATAGCCGGGCTGGCAGCCGAGCACGTCGGCGTACCATCTCACGGCCTTGTCGAGGTCGTCGACGAGGAACACCACGTGGTCGATGCCGACCAGGCTGAACGGCGGATTGGTCATGTCTCTTCCCAGCGAGCTTTGGCCTTGTCGTCGGCAGCGTTGTGCTCGACCCAGCGCTCGCCGTGCGGCCCCGTTTCTTTCTTCCAGAACGGAGCGTCGGTCTTGAGGTAGTCCATCAGGAATTCGGCCGCCTCGAAGGCGGCGCGGCGATGCGGCGCCAGCGTCATCACCTGCACGATCGGCTCGCCCGGATGCAGCGCGCCGTAGCGGTGGATGACGGTGGCCTTGATGAGGCCGAAGCGGGCAATCGCCTGCGCCTCGATGGCGCCGATCTGGTTGACCGCGAGCTCGGGGTAGCATTCGAGGGTCAGCGTGCGGATCGGATCGCGTGGATCGGAGCGTACGAGGCCGGTGAAGCTCACTGCCGCACCGGCGCCGGCGCTCTGCGCGAGGAACAGATTGGTCTCGGCGCCGGGATCGAACGCCGCGGTTTCGATCCGGATCGCCATTCTAGCCGCCGGTCATCGGGGGGAAGAGCGCGACGATCTTGGCGCCGGCGATGGCGGCGCTGTGCGGCACGATCCTGGCATCGATGGCGGCGCGGATGATCTCGGGCTTGGCCATGGCCAGGTCGGCCGCTTCATCGTTGGCGCGCAGCCAGCCGATCAGGTCGGCGATCGTCCGGACCTCGGGAGGAGGCGAGACGTCCTCCTCGCCACGGTCGAGCCGTTCGCGCAGCCAGGCGAAGTAGAGAATCTTCATTCGGTGGGGGCGCTGAAATAGGGCCAGACCGAGACCAGATACTGCCAGCCGGTCCACACCGTCAGCGCGCCGGCGAGCCAGAGCAGGATGTCGGAGATGAACCACATGCCATGCCAGATGCCGCCCAGCATGACCACGAAGAGCATGACCAGCTGCACCGTGGTCTTCCACTTGGCGAGGAAGGTCACCGGCACCGACACGTCGCGCTTGCCCATGAATTCGCGCAGGCCGGAAACGAAGATTTCGCGCATCAGGATGGCGATGGCGGGGATCAGGTCGTAGCCGGAGAAATCGTGCGTCCAGGCGAGGGTGACGATCAACGCGCCAACCAGCAGCTTGTCGGCGATGGGGTCGAGCATCTTGCCCAGGTCCGACGACAGCTGCATGCGCCGGGCGAGAAAGCCGTCCAGCCAGTCGGTGATGGCCGCCGCCACATAGATCAGCAGCGCCAGCCAGCGCAGGAAATCGACGTGCCAGTCAGTGCTGAGCGCGACGAGCAGGCAGATCACCGGCACCGCGACGATGCGGGCGACGGTGAGCTGATTGGGCAGCTGGCGGAGCGGGGCGGGAATATCCATCGGCCAAAGATAGGCGATGGGGGGCGCGGCGGCTAGGCCACCAGCGCCGCCTTTTCCCGCCGGGCCGCCACGGCATCGGCCAGCTTCTCCAGCGCCTCGACCGTGGTGTCCCAGCCGATGCAGCCATCGGTGATGGACTGGCCGTAGGTCAGGGACTTGCCGGGCTCGAGGTCCTGCCGGCCGGCGACGAGGTTGCTCTCGATCATGACGCCAACGATGCGGCGGTCGCCGGCGGCGATCTGCGTGCCGACATCGGCGAGCACCAGCGGCTGGTTCTCGGGCTTCTTGGACGAGTTGGCGTGGCTGGCGTCGATCATCACCGCCGGGTTGACGCCGGACTTGATGGCTTCGGCGCATGCCGCCTCGACGCTGGCCGCGTCGTAATTGGTGGTCTTGCCGCCGCGCAGGATGATGTGGCAGTCGCCATTGCCGGTGGTCGAGGCGATGGCCGAGCGGCCGTCTTTGGTGACCGCCAGGAAATGGTGCGGCTGGCTCGCCGATTTCACCGCATCGAGCGCGATCCGCACATTGCCGTCGGTGCCGTTCTTGAAGCCGACCGGGCAGCTCAGGCCGGAAGCCAGCTCGCGATGCACCTGCGATTCCGTCGTGCGTGCCCCAATGGCGCCCCAGCTGACGAGATCGGCGAAATATTGCGGCGTGGTCATGTCGAGGAACTCGCAGCCGGCCGGCAGGCCGAGATCGGCGATGTCGCGCAGCAGCGCGCGGGCAATGCCCAGCCCCTGGTCGATCTTGAAGGAGCCGTCGAGATCTGGATCGTTGATCAGCCCCTTCCAGCCCACCGTGGTGCGCGGCTTCTCGAAATAGACGCGCATGACGATCTCGAGCCGGTCCGCCAGCCGCTCGCGCACCGCCGCGAGGCGCCGTGCGTAGTCGAGCGCGGCGAGCGGATCGTGGATGGAGCAGGGGCCGACCACCACTGCCAGCCGATCGTCGGAGCCGTGGAGAATGTTGTGGAGCGCGTGGCGCGAGGCGAGCACGGTGCGCGTCGCCGCATCGGTGCGGGGGAATTCGTGCATCACCTCGGCGGGCGTTCGGAGCTCGCGGATATCGGTGATGCGCAGGTCGTCGGTGGATTTGAGCATTTTATCGGTCCTGGGGTTGATGGACCGGCGACAAAAAAGCCGCCAGTCGCTGGCGGCTCTTTGGGAAACTCTGCGGTTCGCTTGTCTTAGATCGAACGCACCCCTCCGGCTGCCAGCGGGCATCGGCTGCTAAAATACCAATACGCAAAGCTGGCGCGGACGAGGTTCATGGGCGAATTCTTAGCTCAGCGATCGGGCTTTGTCACGCGGTCTCGACCGGCGCCTCGGCTGCCGATTCGATGGCGCCGAAGACACGGAGCGCCGCCTCGACATCCTTGCGGCTCGTCTTGGCGAAGATTTCGAGGCGCAGCCGGGTCAGCGTCTCGTTCACCTCCTCGACGGTGGTCCGCCCCTTGTCGGTGAGGCTCACCGCGTTGGCGCGGCGATCGGACGGATCGGGCTCGCGGGTGATGAGGCCGAGCGACTGCAGTTCGTCGAGCAGGCGCACCAGCGAGGCACCCTCGATGCCGACGGCATCGGCCAACGCATTCTGACGGACGTTCTCGCCGAGGCGGCCGATCCAGATCAACGGCGCCGAGGCAGCCTCGGAGACACCGTGCCGGGAGGCGGCGTGCCGGGCCATCTTGCGCCACAGCCGCCCGGCGAGGAGCAGATCCCGGGTCATGTCGCGGAGCAGGTATGCGTCGTCTTCAGTTGCCAATGGTTAGTATCCTAATTATATCGTTGGCGTCTTGAGGCGGCGTCGGGCCGCCCGATCCGGATTCGCCCACTATGCCCACCGAAATGAAGAATCACAAATGGATGGTGTTGAGCAACACCACCCTCGGTATGCTTGCCGCCACGATCAACGGCTCGATAGTGCTGATCAGCCTGCCGGCAATCTTCCGCGGCATTGGCCTGCATCCGCTCGATCCGGGCAACACCAACATCCTGCTGTGGACCATCATGGGCTACATGGTGGTGACCTCGGTGCTGGTCGTAACCTTCGGTCGACTTGGCGATATGTTTGGGCGCGCCAGGATTTACAATCTGGGCTTCCTGATCTTCACGGTGGCCTCGATCCTGCTGAGCTTCATGCCGACGGGCATCATGGGTGGCTGGTACCTCGTGGGCATGCGCGTGCTGCAGGGCATTGGCGGCGCGATGCTGACGGCGACCTCGACGGCGATCCTGATCGACGTGTTTCCGCCCAAGCAGCGCGGGCTGGCGCTCGGCATCAACATCATGGCAGCAATCGCCGGGCAATTCCTCGGCCTGATCATCGGCGGCCTGCTGGCGGACATCGACTGGCGGCTGGTGTTCTACGTCAATATTCCGGTCGGCATCATCGGCACCATCTGGGCCTATTGGAGCCTCAAGGACGTCGGCGTCGAGCGCAAGCACGGCAAGCTCGACTGGGCCGGCAACATCACCTTTGCGCTGGGCCTGATCGCGGTGCTGGTCGGCATCAATGACGGCATCCAGCCTTATGGCAGCGACCTGATGGCCTGGGGCAGCCCGCGCGTGCTCGGTGAAATCGGTCTCGGCATTGTGTTCCTCATTGCGTTTCTGTTCATCGAAACGCGCGCCGAAACGCCGATGATCGACCTGCGGCTGTTCCGCATCCGTGCGTTCACCACCGGCGTGCTCGCGACGCTGCTCGGCTCGACGGGGCGCGGCGGCCTGCAGTTTATGCTGATCATCTGGCTGCAGGGTATCTGGCTGCCGCTGCACGGCTACAGCTTCGAATCGACGCCGCTGTGGGCCGGTATCTTCATGCTGCCCCTGACGGTGGGCATCCTGCTGGTCGGACCGGTGTCGGGGTGGCTGAGCGATCGGTTCGGGCCGAGGCTGTTTGCCGCCGGCGGCATGACGCTGGGCGCGATCACGTTCCTTGGGCTGATGCTGCTGCAGGCCGATTTCGACTACTGGATGTTTGCGGCGCTGCTGTTCCTCAACGGGGTCGGTTCGGGCCTGTTCTCCGCGCCGAACGGCACGCAGACGATGAATGCCGTTCCAGCCGCCGAGCGTGGCCAGGCCTCGGGCATCCGGGCGACCGCGATGAATGCCGGCATGGTGCTGTCGATCGGGCTGTTCTTCTCGCTCATGATCATCGGCCTCGCGCTGGCGTTGCCCGGCTCGATGCAGGCGGCGCTGCTGGCGCAGGGGCTGCCGGCCAACATCGCCTCGGCGGTGGCCAATGCGCCGCCGGTGGCGAGCCTGTTCGCGGCGTTCCTCGGCTACAATCCGATGGGCGAGTTGATCCCCGCCGATGCGCTGCATGCGCTGACCGCCGCGCAGCAGGCGACGATCACCGGACCGCATTTCTTCCCCGAACTGTTGGCCGGGCCGTTCATGGTGGGCATCAAGATCGCCTTCACGATCTCGATCGTGCTGTACCTGGCGGCGGCGTTCACGTCGTGGCTGGGGGCGCCGGGCAGGAAGCCCGAGCCGGCGCCGGAGGCCGTGCCGGCCGAGTAAGCCTCACTTGGCGGCGAGGGCGGGGAAATAATCCTTCGCCGTCGGCGCCAGGAGGCCATCGATATCGGCGAGGGGGGGGTCCCAGAGGTCGCCGCCGCACGCCTGGATGACGTATTCGAGATCGCCGAAGGCGAACTGGATGCGATCGCCCGGCTTGAACGAGGCGTCGAGATTATGGCGCACGAGATCGGCGTAGCCGCAATCCTCGCTGTCCACGTCGAAATTGCTCTCGCTGTCGCCCAGATGCGACATGATCAACTCGACCAGCGTATTGTCCGGACCCCACCGGACCTCATCCGGATTGGCGGCGGCGAAAGCCGGATCGACATCGGCGCCGTCGAGATCGTGCGGCACCCAGCCCGCGAGGATTTTCTCGAGCCGCAGCGGCTGGCCGGTCTTGAGATCGAGATTGTAGATGTCGCTGTGGTTGTACGGATGGGCATTGCCGCAATCGAGGCTGCCGGCCTCGGTGAAGCTGAAGATGGTCGGGGTGAGGCCGTTGATATCGACGCCCTCATCGACATAGCCGCCGAGCGTGCCCGCGGCGTAGGCGACGCTCTCGTTCCAGCCGAAGGCGCCATACTGGCGCGACTCGCAGGAGAGGGCGTCCTCGCTCATCATCCAGTGGCGGTTCTCTAGCCAGGCGTTGGCGAGAGCCGGGTCGGAGCCGTCGGCGAGGCTGACGATGCGGGGATACTGGAAACTCGTTCTGGGATCGGTGACGAAGCGGTAGACCGAGCCTTCGATGGTAACCGGATCGGACTCGACCAGTTTCACCTGCATGCGCAGGAAGTCGTATGGCGACACCTCCCGGGTGATGGGCTGTTCGCCGTAGGTCATCTGGTCGGTGATGTCGTAGAGGGCGGCGGGCGTGACCTCAGCGCCCTCGGGGAGTTCACGGGTGCCGACGAGGCTCAGCTCGACGGGCAGGTTGCGGCCCTTGGCGGTCCATTTGCCGGTCAGGCCCTTGCCGTTGCGCGCCGGGGACAACTCCCATTTGGCGCCGAAATCGACACCTTTGACGACATTGTCGTTATAGTCCCAGGTGCAGGTGTCCTCGGTGCAAGGGGCCTCCTCAGCGAAGGCGAGCTTGCCGTTGGCGGCCTTGGCCGGATCGAGCGGGATATCGATGCCCTTGCTGGTGTAGAAATAGCGCCCGGCGATTTCACCGCCGGCAGCGGGGTCGGAGGTGAATTCGGCGACGATGTCGAGTTTGCCCAGCGTGCCGGAATAGACGTAAGCGTCGGCGAGGGCGGGAGAGGCGAGCAGGCTGAGGGCGGCAGCGAGAAGGGCGCGATGCATGGGGACCTCCGGGGTGGAGCGGAGGTATCGGGTGGCGGCTGAATGGCGGGTGAATGGGGGCGAGTCATACGTGGGTAACCGGTCACCTTCTCCGCTTGAGGGAGAAGGTGGCGCGCAGCGCCGGATGAGGGGTCGGATCCACGTCTGCGATGGCCGATAGAACCCCTCATCCGTCTCGGCCTTCGGCCGATCCACCTTCTCCCGCAAGGGGAGAAGGAAAGCTGGTGGTCGCCGGGCTACTTCGCGCCGTTGAAGTGGTCGTAGACGAGCTGCGCCATGGCGCTGGAGAGGCCGGGGATGGCGGCGAGGTCGGCGAGTGAGGCGCGGCTGACGGCCTTGGCGGAGCCGAAATGCTGCAGCAGCGCGCGCTTGCGGGCCGGGCCGATGCCGTCGATTTCGTCCAGCGGGTTCTTGACGATGTCCTTCTTGCGCCGGGCGCGATGCGTGCCGATAGCGAAGCGGTGGGCTTCGTCGCGCAGGCGCTGCACGAAGTAGAGCACCGGATCGCGATGCGGCAGCATGAAGGGCTCCTTGCCTTCCATGAAGAATTTCTCGCGGCCGGCGTCGCGCTCCTCGCCCTTGGCGATGCCGATGAAAGTCACCTCGCGCGGCAGATCGAGGCCGGCGACGACCTCGCGCACCGCATTGAGCTGGCCGGCGCCACCGTCGATGAACACGACGTCGGGCCAGTCGGGCATGCCGGTGGCTTCGTCCTCGGCTTCGGGATCGCTTTCATTGGCGAGACGCGAGAAGCGGCGGGTCAGCACTTCGCGCATCATGCCGAAATCGTCGCCGGGGGTGATGTCGGTCGAGCGGATGTTGAAGGTCCGGTAGTGCTTCTTGGAGAAGCCCTCCTCGCCTGAGACGATCATGGCGCCGACGGCATTGGTGCCCGAGATGTGGGAATTGTCGTAGACCTCGATGCGGCGCGGTGCTTCGTAGAGGCCGAACAGCTCGGCGACGCCCTCGAGCAGCGTCTTCTGTGTCGCGCCTTCGGCGAGCTGGCGGCCGAGCGCCTCGCGGGCATTGTTGAGGGCGTGGTTGACGAGGTCGCGTTTGTCGCCGCGCTGCGGGACCTCGACGTAGACGCGCGATCCGAGGCGCGAGGTGAGCGCTTCCTCGAGCACTGGACGGTCGGACACGTCGTGGCTGAGCAGCACGAGTTTTGGCGGCGTGCGGTCTTCGTAGAACTGGCCGATGAAAGCTTCGAGCACGTCGGTATCGCCAAGCGTCGGGTCGGCCTTTGGACGATAGGCGTAGTTGCCCCAGTTCTGGTGGGCGCGAAAGAAGAAGACCTGGACGCAGAACTGGCCGGCCTCGTGCGCGACCGCGAAGACGTCGGCCTCATCGACCGAGTTCGCCGAGACCTCGCCCTGGCTCTGGACGAGGGCGAGGGCGCTGAGGCGGTCGCGCAGCAGGGCGGCGCGTTCGAAATCGAGGCCCTCCGCGGCTTCGTTCATTTCGCGGCCAAGCCGGTCCTGCACAGATTTGGACTTGCCGCCGAGGAACTGGCGGGCTTCGTCGACGAGCTCGGCATAGGCCTCGACCGAGATCTCGCCGGTGCAGGGCGCCGAGCAGCGCTTGATCTGGTGCAGCATGCAGGGGCGGGTGCGGGCCTTGTAGAAGCTGTCCGAGCAGGTGCGCAGGAGGAAAGCCTTCTGCAGCGAGGTGATGGTGCGTTTGACCGCAACGGCAGAGGCGAAGGGGCCGAAATAATGGCCCTTCTTGCGGCGGATGCCGCGGTGCTTCATCAGCTCGGGCGCTTCGTGCTCGGTGGCGATCAGGATGTAGGGGAAGCTCTTGTCGTCGCGCAGCAGCACATTGAAACGAGGTTTCAGCCGCTTGATGAGGTTGGCCTCGAGCAGCAGGGCTTCGGCCTCGGTCTCGGTGCGGACGAATTCCATCGTGCGCGTGGCGGCGATCATCCGCTGCAGGCGGACCTCGAGGCCCTCGGGGCGCGTGTAGTTGGTGACGCGGGCCTTGAGGCTGCGCGCCTTGCCCACATACATGACCTCGCCTTCGGCATCGATCATGCGGTAGACGCCGGGCGCCGACGGCAAGGTCTTGACGAAAGCGCGGATGACTTCTGCGCCGGTCTCCATGGGTTCGGTCATGGCGCCCGCCTCGGCGTCGGGCTGCGGGAGGCCGGGAAATCGATATGGCGACCGCCATCGACCGGGATCATCTGGCCGGTGACGGATTTCGCCTCCAGCAGATAGTGCAGGGCAGCGACGATATCACCGGGGTTGGCGCCATAGCCGAGCGGCGCACTCGCCTGGTTGCGGGCGAAGGCGGCCTCGCTCTGGCCAGCCTCGCGCAGCGTCGGACCGGGGCCGATGGCGTTGACGCGGATACGGGGAGCAAGCGACTGCGCCAGCGTCGTCGTCATCGTCCATAGCGCCGCCTTGCTCAGGGTGTAGCTGAAATGATTGGGCGTCAGATGCAGCACGCGCTCATCGATGATGTTGACGATATTGCCCTGCACGCCCTCGGGCAGTTGCGCTGAGAAATCGCGCGCGAGGAAGGCGGGGGCTTCGGCGTGGACGGCGAAATGCCGGTCCCAGAGCGCTTCATCGAGATCGGCGACAGAGTCGGATTCGAACAGCGAGGCGTTGTTGATCAGCGCCGTCAACGGACCGAAAGGCTTTGCCGCGTTGGCGATGAGCTTCGAGCGCTGCGGGCGGCTCGCGAGATCCGCCTTGACCAGCGCCGCGTCGCCGCCGGCGGCACGGATGGCCGCAAGCGTGGCGCGGGCCTGTTCGACCGAGGCGCGATAGTGGATGACGACCTGCCAGCCGGCGGCGGCCAGTGCCTTGGCCATTGCGGCGCCGATACGGTTGGCGCCGCCGGTGACGAGGGCGACGCGCGGCTCGGCCTGGGCTCGATTCGGAGATGGGTTCATGGGCCTCCTAAATAGGATTTGGAGGCAGCCACAGGAAGGGGTTTGGGCCAATTGGCGGGGGACGAGCCGGGCCGGGGCCTTTCGGCTCCCGGAGCGCAGGCATAGACTCGGCGTTGCGAAAGCGGGGGAGCAACCCCGTCTTGGGAAGGAGCTAAGCTATGGATTGGGTAGGGATTATCATCCAGCTCATCGCCGGCGCGGTGGGCGGCTACGGCACCGGGCGCGTGGCCAAAGGGGTGAGCATCAACCAGACGGTGGATGGCATCGTCGGGTTGATCGGTGGCTATCTGGGGACATGGATCGTCGGGCTTGTTCCGGGGCTCGCCGGCATGGTGTCGGGCGGCGGCGCGGCCTATGTCGGGCAGGGCGTGACCGGCCTGATCGGCGGCGCGATCCTCACGGCGATCGTCGGCGCCATCAAAAACATGGCAATGAAGTCGTCGTAGGCGATATATCCGGCCGGGCCGCGCAAAGGCGGCCCGGCTCTCTCGCAGGTTGGTCTGAAGATGGTTGAGGCGGCTGCCGCCCGGCAGGACAATGTGGGGCGCGGCATTGCGCTCGCGCTCATGGCGATCCTGGTGTTTTCGACCCAGGATGCGGTGAGCAAGCTGCTGGTCGAGTCGATCTCGCCGTTCCAGACGACGATGATGCGCTTTTGGGCGTTCGCGGCGTTCTCGCTGATCCTGGCGATGTGGCGCGGCGGGTTGCGCGCATCGCTGAAGACGCGGCAGCCGGTGGCCCAGGTGCTGCGGGGCGTGCTGTTGATCGTCGATATCTGGATGTTCGTGCTGGCGCTGCAGAGCGTGCCGCTGGCCGAGGTGCAGGCGATCACGCTGGTCTATCCACTGCTGGTGACGCTGTTCGCCATCCCGCTGCTCGGCGAGAAGGTCGGCGTCTTCCGGCTCGTGGCGGTGGCGGTGGGCTTTCTCGGCGCGCTGGTCATCATCCGGCCGGGTGGCGTGCCGCTCAGCTGGGGCGTGTTCAATGCGGTAGGGTCAGGCGCCTGCTACGGGCTCTACATCGTGCTGACGCGCAAGGTGTCGGCGACGGATTCAACCACCACCAGCATGGTCTATGTCGGCATCGTCGGGCTGCTCATCAGCTCGGCGGTGGGGGTGTTCTTCTGGCAGCCGCTCGACCTCAGGACGGGGCTGCTGATCGGTTACATCATGGTCACGGGTGTCGTGGCGCACGGCATGATGATCCTGGCCCTGTCGATGGCGCCAGCCAGCGTGCTGCAGCCGTTCAACTATACGTCGTTGCCTTGGGCGATCGTGCTCAGCGTCGTAGTGTTCCACCAGCTGATCGATCCGATCTCGCTGGTGGGGGCGCTGATCATCGTGGCGGCGGGTCTGGTGGTGATGGGTCGTGAGCGCGTGCGAAAGATCCCCGCCATCGCCGAAGCAGCGCTGCCAGGAAAAGAATGAGCGCGATGAGCAGCACCAGCACCCCGATCGGCGCTACCGAGAGGCTGAGCATCACGGGGATCAGCGGATCGAAGCCGGGGAAGACGTACTGGACCAGCAGCAACGGCACGACACCCAGCCCCAGCAGGACCAGCCCGAGGCGCAAGAACATGCGGCTCCACAGGGTCAGCAGGTCGATCATCGGGCGCTCTTGAATCCAGCCGGTGCCGTGGGCACTTTAACGGGCATTGGCGGCAAGGAAAGGGCTGGCAGATGGGTGTCGTGCTTGAACTGGCGCTGGTGCTGTTCCTCATCGGGATTGCGCTCAGCTATCTGTTCCGGGGCCGGCGGATGGCCGAGCAGCAGGCAATGACCGAGCGGCGCGTCGAGGCGTATATCGAGACCATCCGGCGCGAGAAGAGCAGCCCGGAGCTCAGCGCCATGAGCGACAACGAGCTGCGCGACCTGCTCGGCTCGAGCGCGCATAATCTCAAGGTGCAGCGCGACCGGCGGCTGTACCTGCTGTTCGGCGGCGTCGTGGTGGCGGTGATCGGCGCGATCCTGGTGGCGACCGAAGACGGCTATCGTGGCTTCGGCGTCGCCCTGCTGGTGGGGGCGCTTGTGCTCTACGGCGTCAACGAGTTCCTCGGCCGGCAGATGACCGCGCCGCTGCTGGCCAAGGGTATCGACGTCGAGCGGCTGCGGGTCGAATAAAGTCACAGCCGGCGCATTTTGCCGAACACGAAGATGAGCGCGCCTGCGGCCACGAGGCCGATGGGGACCAGCACCATCAGCGACAGCACCGTGCCGTCGATGTGCAAAGTGTGGCCGGCGTCGAAGCGGTTGAGGCCGAGCTGCTCGAGCGTGAACAGCGAGCTGCCGGTGACCACGAGGCCGGTGGCGAGCTTCACGTAAGGCTTTGGGGCTGGCGCGGCCATCGGCTTCTCCTCGGCAGCGAGATAAGCGGTGGCCCCGCGAAAAGCAACGCCGGCCCCGAGGGACCGGCGCTGTGGAGTGATCGGGAAGCCGATCAGTTGATGCAGACGTAGCCGAGCGGACCCCAGAAGCAGGCCTGGACGGGCGCCGGGTACGGGTAGGGACCGGGGTTGCCCCAGTCGATGGCATTCTTCTTCACCCAGCCATCGGGGCCGTTGAGCTTGACGTAGCAGTAGTTGCCCGAGCACTGGACGACCTTCACATAGTCACCGGCATCGGCCCACTGCACCACGGACGACCACGAATTCGGGCCGGACTTGACCGGCGCGTCGTAGTCGAGGACGGCGGCGAAGCTGCCACCGACAGAGGCGAGGAGCATGGCACCGGCAATGGCGGCGGTCTTGATCGAGAGCGACATTTCAGTTTCCTTTCGAGGTTGATGGCAAATCGCTTGCCTTGACCCGAAAGCTAGTCGCCACGGTCTGAACCGTGTCTGACGCCGGTGTTTAGAATGCGATTTTCGTCGAATTACTTCTTCCTGGGGTGCAGCCCCTGGCTCGGCCAGAGCGGATTGAAGCTGAACTCGAAGGGCGTGACGAGCGCCTTGGCGGGCGAGCCGACGAGATAGGTGCCATCCACCCAGCCTGAGGGGCCACCATCGAGCTGGATCACGTGGCACCAGCGGGACTGACGGGTGCAGAAGTCGAGCTCGACGCGCTCGTTCTTGACCAGCTTGTCGATGGTGGGCGCCCAGTCGTGCGGGCTGGTCTGCACGGCGAGGATGCCCGACGCACGAGCCGTGGGGCCCGCGGCTCCCGCCGGCGGGGTAGTGAGGCCAAGCAGGGCGGCAAAGGCGAACGCCGTTGCAGTGCGCATGACGGATACTCCGGTGAACAGTCGATATCATACACCCGGGTGACAGTCTGGACTAGCCGGACAGAGGCGCGGCGGGATGCGGTTCGCCCGGCGGGTTCAGGCTGGGCGGCGGCAGGGTCGGGTCGTCGACATGCGGGATAGGCGTCATATCAAGTTCGTTCTCGATCGCGTGATCGACCAGGGTGATGGCCGTTTCGATTTCAGCGAACCGGCTGATCGCGGCATCGAGATTGTCACTGCGGGCGGCCGCGCGCCGGGCATCGACCAGCCGCTCCCGGAATGCCCGCAGCGAAATGACGTGTTCGGATTCGGGCCGCGACATTTTCTGGTCCTTTCCTGCGCTGTTCAAGCGATCTCGGAGGGGCTCGCTCGTCCAAGGTAGCTTCCTTGTTGCTCTGGCCGAGCGATCCCGAACGGGCTCGCTTGGCCAACCGCGGCTAGAGCCGCACAGCGCCGTGATCGCCGACCGGCGGCTTGGCGCCGGTGACGGCAGCGGTGAGCATCACGGCCGTGGCAACGAGCTTGTTGGGGGCATCCCAGAGCTCGGCGCGGTCGGGGATGACGGTGAGGAGGCGGATGTCGGGGTCGTCGGCGCTGTCCCACCAGGCCTTGGCGAAGGGCGACCACAGGGCCTTGATCCTGGCGCGGTTGTTGTTGAGCGTAGCGTGGCCGTTCACCACGACATATTTGGTGGCGCCGGGATCGGCGAAGCCCAGCGTGATGGCGGGGAATTCGTCGAGATGCTCGTATTTGCCGCCCGCGGCGCTGACGAGGAAGTAGATGGCGCCGGCGTCCTTGTCGGGCATGGCGCTGAGCGGCCACTGCGCCTGCCTGCTGCCGTCCCAGGTGGTGAACAGCGCGAATTTGATCTTGTCGATCAGCTGCCAGGCGCGGTCAGCGATTTCGGCGTCGCTGAGGTGATCTTCTTCGTGAGCCATCGGGTCTCTCCTTGGTTGCCTAGGCAACGCGGAGGGGCCCGCTGGGTTGCTCAGCCGCCACTCATGGTGAGACCGCCGGTGCCGGAATTGAAGCCCGTGCCGGCGCCCGTGCCCGTACCGCCGTGGCCGCTCGACGTCCCGCCGCCGGAGCCGTCCATCGAACTGTTCTTGCCGCGCTTGAGCGTGAGGGTGGGCGGCTTGGTCTTGCCGGGCAGCTTCTTGAACGTCGTGCCGGTCGTGGTGAGATCGCCGCCGGTATCGCCGTCCGGGCCGGTAATGCTCAGCACCTCGATCTCGCCCTTGTGCTTGTCGTCGAGCGACTCGCCGGCGACGCCGTCGAACTTGCCGCCGCCGGGGCCGGTCTTGTCGAGTACATCCTTGGGCGGCGGCGGCTTGGGCTTTGGATCCTTCTTGTCGTAGACGATCCAGTTGTCCTCAGGGTCCGGAGGCAGCAGGCCGCCGACATGCACCTTGAGCACCTGGAACGCCGTTGCAGAGGCGGCGAAGCGGACCGGGGCGGTGCCCACGCAGGCGGTGTCGCCGCAGATCACGTCGCAGCCGTCGCCGCGGGCGGAGCACTCGGTGGCGCATTGATAATGCGCGCCGGGCGTGAACAGGCCGCCGGTCCTGGCGCAGAAAGCGGCGAGCTGGGCGGGGGTGTAGTGCGTACTCAGCAGCAGCGGGCTGGCGGCCGCCGGGCCGAAGCCGGCGAGGGCGAACAGCAGGGTGGCGAGCAGGACGAGATGTTTCATCGGCGCCTCCGGTGTTGCTTCGGATGCTAGCATTTCCGCTGGCTGGCCGAAAGCGGCGGGTGGCACAGCGGCGTCACCTGTCTGGTTGGAGAGTTGCGCCGCCGGCCTGACCCCCTGTAGGGCCCGCACTGGCCCTGCCGGGCATGGGGGAGATCATGGCTGTTTTCATCGCGAAGCTCGCGACCAACATGAACGCGCTGCCGGGATGGAGCGAGCTGCTGCCGTTCAACACGATCGATTTCGACGGCGTGTTCAAGAACGGCTCGCCGCTGCCGCGCGAGACGGCGATCGATGCGCATCGCCAGCATACCGGCACGAGCATGGCGTTCTGGATGTACGGCACGGATTTTGGCTACAGCAGCCAGAAGCTGGTTTCCGGCGTGATCCAGACGATCGACGCCGAGCACGGCGTCAATCCGCCCGAGGGCGGGGTGACGCTGTGGTTCTCGCAATACACTTTTACCAATCTCAGCATCGATCCGAGCAAGTTCACCAATGACCTCGGGACGATCCTCAGCGGCAAGGACAGCATCAACGGCTCGGATTCGTCCGACGTGCTGCTGGGCTATGGCGGCAACGACACGATCAAGGCCGGGCTCGGGCAGGACACGATCACCGGCGGGGCAGGGGCCGACAGGCTCTATGGCGGCGACGACGTGGCGCGCGACAAGTTCGTGTTCTCGAGGAGCGACACCGGCAAGACGGCCTCGACCGAGGACCAGGTCTATCAGTTCCACAAGGCGGCGCATTCGACGACGGCCAATTCCGACCGCATCGACCTGCACCTGATCGACGCCGACAGCAAGATGTCGGGCGACCAGAAGCTGCGCTTCGTCAGCAAGTTCGCGGCGCCGGCGCATGGCAAGCCGCATGGCGAGGTGAAGCTGGTGACCTCGGGGCACGACACGAAGATCGAGATCGACCTCGACGGGAACAAGAGCGTGGACCGGATCATCGTGGTGCACGACGTGACGGGGATGCACAGCTACGATCTGATCTTGTAGCAGGGCTTTGCACGCCATCGCCGGTGACCCCCACAGGGTTGGTTGGACAGCCGGAAGCGGCCGGCGACCCGGTTTCGACAGATTCAGAGAGCGCTCCGAGACGCGATACGTCCCTGAGTACTGCTTATGAGACGCATCGCGCCCCGGAGGCCGGGATTTGTGGCCTGCATGGACTTCGGCGTGCGCCGAGAGCCGTCCGCCAGCCCCCGCCCGCGCACGAAACGCAGCGGCCCGACAGGCCGGGCGGTCCTGATACCGGGAGCGCCC
>JBEHYU010000051.1:0-30932 GCA_048498015.1 Pseudomonadota bacterium | reverse complement strand
ATTGGTGCGCATCGCTTCCCAGAGCTTGAGGCCGATGCCGCCGGCGCCGACGGCGCCGATGATGGTGGCGCCGCGGGTGTTGGATTCCCACTGGTAGAGGGTCTGGCTCAGCATCACCGGCAGCACCTGCGGGACGACGCCGTAGCGCTGCACGAGAACTTCGGGCGCGCCGGTGGAGGTGACGCCCTCGCGCGGCTTGTTGTCGATGTTCTCGAGGCCCTCGGAGTAGATCTTGCCCAGCGTGCCGCTCTCGGTGAAGAAGATCGCGGCGCTGCCGGCGAGCGGGCCGGGGCCGAAGGCGCGGGTGAAGAACAGCGCCCAGATCAGCATGTCGACCGAGCGCATGAAATCGAAGAAGCGCTTCAGCGTCCAGTTGAGCGGACGGTTGGGCGTGATGTTGCGGGCGGCGAGGAAGGCGAGCGGGAACGCCACCAGTGCGCCCAGCAACGTGCCGAGGAAGGCCATCACCAGCGTCTGCAGCAGCTTGATGATGACGTCGCCGTGCTGCCACTGGGTGTTGTTCCAGAAGTCCGACAGAGCGAGCTGCCAGTTGGGCACGCCCTCCTTGAGGTCGGGACCCGAGACGATCAGCGCCAGATCCTCGCCGGCCGACTTGCCGAAGAACTTCGAGTCCGGATCGAAGATGAAGTTGGGCCAGCCGAGGAAGCGCTTGCGGACTTTCACGCGATCCACCGCGACGCGGGCTTCGCCGAAGAAGCCGAAATCGGCGACGATCTCCTCGTCATAGACGCGCAGCCAGGCGGGCGGCGTGCCGCTGACCACGGGCTTGCCCGAGGCGAGCGCGACATCGACGGTCTCGCTGCCATTGACGAAGGTGGCGGCGGTCTTGGTGAAGGTCACGCCATGGGTCGGACCATCGACGTCGATGGTCCATTTGCCGGCGCCGTCGTCGCGCACCCAGTCGGGATGCGGGTCGTTGCCGAGCGCCGAAAAGCGCGGATATTGCGGCTCGATCTGATCCTTGTCGAGCCGGAAGGTCGGCTGGATGTCGTAGCTGACCCACTGGCTCATATAGATGCCGAAGCGCTCCCAGTGGGCGGTGGCGATGGCATTGGGCAGGTTGAAGAACCAGATGGCGTAGAGCACGTAGAGCACGACGCCGCCGACGATCAGTAGCGGCATGAAGCGTTTGCCGGCCGGCTGGTTGAAGACCTCCGGGTAGCGCTTCTCGAGGGTGACTTCGCCGATCGCCATTTGCTCGCTCACGGGGAGAACTTGAACGCCTGCTCGCCGACCAGCTTCACGCGCAGCCAGCCGGAGATCTGGTCGATGACGAAGATGGTGACGAAGAGCAGCAGGATCAGCGCCAGCGTCTTGGCGCCGAAGCCGCGCGAGATGGAGAGCTTCAACTCCTGCCCGATACCGCCGCCGCCCACCGCGCCGATGATGGTCGAGGCGCGCACATTGATCTCGAGGCGCAGCAGCGTGTAGCTCATGAAATTGGGCAGCACCTGCGGCAGCGTGCCGAAGCGGACGCGCGGCAGCCACGAGCCGCCGACGGCGCGCAGCCCTTCGTCGGCGCCCATGTCGGCGTTCTCGACGACTTCGTAGAAGAGTTTGGTCAGCGCGCCGATGCAATGGAGCCCGACGGCGATGATGGCGGCGAGCGGCCCGATCGAGAGGATCGCCGAGAACAGGCCGGCGATGACGATCTCGGGGAAGGCGCGCAGGATTTCGGCGAAGCGCTTGACCGGCAGGCGGACCCAGTTGGACGGCGTCAGGTTGCGCGAGGCGATGAAGCTGAGCGGCACGGCGAAGACGAAGCCGATCAGGGTCGAGCAGAGCGCGATGTTGATGGTGGTCAGCATCAGGTAGAAATATTCGGGGAAATAGAACGACGTCCCGAACAGATAGATGCGGCCATCGGCGAAGTTGAATTCCTCAGTGGTGGCGCCATTGGCATTGGGCAGATCGAACAGAGCCCGCCAGATGTCGTTCCAGTCCTTGGGGATCAGCCAGCTGAGGAAATCGAGGATGTGCGGCGCCCGGTCGAAGAAGTGGCCGGCATTGGAGTCGTCGGCGAACCACAGGGCGCCCGATACCGCCGCAACGATCAGCACCACGATGATGAGGCTGTAGATGCGGCGCTGCACCACCAGGCGATGCCAGGCCTCGCCGATCTGGGCGGAGGCAGGCGACAGCGGTGCGAGCTCGGTGGTGGTCATCTGTGCCCCGGATGGACGAAGGGCGGCGCTATATCCGCACCGCCCTTCTGATCGACGAATTAGCCGCCGATGGTCTGCTTGCGGGTGTCGATGATCACATCGAAGAAGCCGTCGGCCACCGGAGCGTAGTCGACGTAATCGCCGCCTTCGACGCCCTGGAAGCAAGCCTGGTCGAGCTTGGGCAGGCCGGCCATGTAGTCGGTGAACTTCTTGGTGAAGTCGGCACCGAGCGCGTTGCGCACGACCCACGGGCCGTTCGGGATCAGGCCCGAGCGCCAGACTTCGACCATGTCGTTGGGATCAACGGCGCCCTTGGCAACTTCCTTGTGGAAGGTACCCGAGGTGTAGCCGTCCTTGAAATCACCGATGCCCGAGCTGTCGTCGACGGCGACGTCGACCTTGCCATCGCGAACGGCGAGAACGTTGTTCTCATGGCCGCCCTGGAAGTCGGCAGAGGCGAAGAAGTCCTTGTTCGGCATGCCCGTATCCTTGGGGATCTGGGTCAGCGGGATCAGGTAGCCCGAGGTCGAGTCCGGATCGGCGTAGCCGAGACGCTTGCCCTTGAAATCGGTGATCTTGGACAGACCGGCCGACTTCAGCGCGAGACCGACCGAGTAGTAACCGGTCGAACCGTCGGCCTGCTTGGTCACGAGGACCGGGGTCACGGCCTTGGGGTCCTTCAGGTACACGCCGGCATAGCCCGAGGCGCCGAGTTCGGCGACGTCGATGGTGCCGCCGAGCAGGCCCTGGATCACGCCGTCATAGTCGGCGGCCGGGAACAGCGAGACCTTCTCGAAGCCGAGGTCCTTGGTCAGGTGGTCGGCGAGGCAAGCGTAGTTCTTCAGCCGATCGGCCTCGTTCTCGCCGCCGAGGATGCCGACGCGCAGCTCCTTGGGCATTTCCTGAGCGAAGGTGGTGGTGGCGCCGGCCGCGAGGCTGACGAGCGCAACCGTACCCAGCAGAATGTTCTTCAGCATGATGGTCTCCTGGTTGAGGTTTCCGCCCCGCCTGTTGACGTGGCGCGGAAGGGGTAGGTCAGCCCGCGAGCGCGGGCGACGTGGCAAGCGCCGGCGTACCCTGCAGGGCGCCGATGCTGGTAGACGTGATGGCCTCCGAGAAGGCTTCCTTGAGCCCGTCGGCGCCGTAGATCTCGCGCGCCACGGCGGCGGTGAGCTGGCCGGGCGTGCCGTCGAAGACGACGCGGCCGGCCGCCATGCCGATGATGCGCTGGCAGTACGCGCGGGCTGTGTCGAGCGTATGAAGGTTGGTGACGACGGTGATGCCCTGCTGCTCGTTGATGGCCTTGAGCGAGTCCATCACGATCTGGGCATTGCGCGGATCGAGCGAGGCGATCGGCTCGTCGGCCAGCATGAGCTTGGGCTTCTGCATCAAGGCACGGGCGATGGCGACGCGCTGCTGCTGGCCGCCCGAGAGCGTGCCGGCACGCTGCAGCGCGGTCTGCGCGACGTCGAGGCGGTCGAGGGCGCGAATGGCATCGACGCGCTCCTCATGGGTGAAGATGTTGAGCATGCTCATCATCGTGGGCCGCGAATTGAGGCGCCCGAGCAGGACGTTGGTCAGCACGTCGATGCGCGGCACGAGATTGAACTGCTGGAAGATCATGGCGCAGTCGGCACGCCAGGCGCGCAGTTCGGCGCCGCGCAGCTTGGTGACGTCACGGCCCTCGAAGGAGATCGCGCCCTCGGTCGGGTCGGTGAGGCGGTTGATCATGCGCAGCACGGTGGACTTGCCGGCGCCCGACCGACCGATGATACCGACCATCTGACCTGCGGGTATCTCGATATTGACCGAGTCCACCGCCGTCTTGCCGCTGAAGCGGCGCGTCACATTGGTCAGCTTTAGCATCAGGCAGGTCCCGCCCGTGAACGACGGGGCCAATGCGTATTTTGGCTAGACGAAACGCCCGTGACGCTTGAGTGACGGGTCCGTGACAGTGCAAAACGCTGTCATATGACAGCCTAAGCCTCGTAACGGGCGAGAAATTCTTCGGCCGGCAGGGTGCGGAAGTCTTCGAGCCGGGTGTGCAGCAATTCGTGCGGCCAGTCCCACCAGGCGAGCTTTTCCATGCGCTCGGCGGTCTTGTCGTCGAAACGCTGCTTGATGACTTTGGCCGGGACGCCCACGGCGATCGAATAGGCCGGCACGTCGCGGGTGACCACGGCATTGGAGCCGATGATCGAGCCGTTGCCGATGGTGACGCCGGGCATGATCACCGCGCCATGGCCGATCCAGGTGTCGTGGCCGATGGTGATGCCCAGGCTCTCGCGCCAGTCGAAGAAGGCCTGGTTGTCGGGCACGTCCTCGAAGTACCAGGACGAGCGGTAGGTGAAATGGTGCAGCGAGGCGAGCTGCATGGGGTGGCGGCTCGCATAGATGCGCACATGGGCGGCGATATTGGCGAACTTGCCGATCCTGGCATAGGCGATCTGCGTGTTCTCGACGCAGTAGGAATAGTCGCCCAGCTCGGAATTGTGGACGTGGCAGCCGGCGCCGACTTCGGTGTAGCGGCCGAGCGTCGAATTCTTCACGCTGGCGGTGGGATCGATCCAGGGCGTTTCGCTGAGGCGGGTCATGCGGCGAGCCTGGGGGCGAACTGGCTGACGTCGACGATACGCGACGCGACATGCTGGCGCACATCGTCGTCGTGGAAGATGCCGAGCATGGCGGTGCCGGCCTGCTTCTTTTCCTCGATCATGGCGACGACCACGGCGCGATTGGTGGCGTCGAGCGAGGCGGTGGGCTCGTCGAGCAGCAGCACCGGGTGATCGGTGATGAAGCCACGTGCAATATTGACGCGCTGCTGCTCGCCGCCCGAGAAGGTCGCCGGCGGCAGCGACCAGAGCCGCTCGGGCAGATTGAGGCGCGACAGCATCTGGCTGGCGCGGGTGCGCGCATCGTCGCGCGAGGTACCGCGGGCGACCAGCGGCTCAGCCACCACGTCGAGCGCGGTGACGCGCGGCACGGTGCGCAGGAACTGGCTGACATAGCCGATGACCGTACGACGCAGCTCGAGCGTCTCGCGCGGGCTGGCGGCGGCGAGGTCGACCATCTCGTCGCCGCGGCGCAGCAGGATGGCGCCCGAGTCCACGGCGTAATTGCCGTAGACCATCTTGAGGATGGAGCTCTTGCCCACACCGGACGGGCCGCCGAGCACGACGCATTCGCCCGCTTCGACATCGAAATTCACCGCATCGACGACGGGCAGGATCACCCCATCGCGCAGATGCATGGTGAAGGTCTTGGCGACGTTGCGGATGGAGAGAAGGGTAGTCATGGACGGGCTCCGTAGAGGTGGAGAGAACCCCTCATCCGCCCTTCGGGCACCTTCTCCCTCAAGGGGAGAAGGCAATCGAGGCGAGAGGTTTCAGTCTGGATGCCCTTCTCCCCTTGAGGGAGAAGGTGGATCGGCGGAAGGGCGAGACGGATGAGGGGTTGGCTCCGCATCCGCTAGACCTGCAAAATCGATGAGACGAGCAGCTGGGTGTAGGGCTCGCGCGGGTCGTCGAGGACGCGGTCGGTGAGGCCGGCTTCGATCACCCTGCCCTCCTTCATCACCATCATGCGGTGGCTGAGGAGACGAGCAACGGCGAGATCGTGGGTGACGATCACCGCGGCAAGCCCCAGATCGGCGACGAGGCCGCGCAACAGATCGAGCAGGCGGGCCTGCACCGAGACGTCGAGGCCGCCGGTGGGCTCATCCATGAACACCAGGCGTGGCGAGGTGACGAGATTGCGGGCGATCTGCAGGCGCTGGCGCATGCCGCCCGAGAAGGCGCGCGGCTCGTCGTCGATGCGGTCGGCGGCGATCTCGACGCGGCTCAGCCAGTCGAGCGCAGTGGTGCGGATATGGCCGTAATTGCGATCGCCCACCGCCATCAGCCGCTCGCCCACATTGGCGCCGGCCGAGACCGTCATGCGCAGGCCGTCCGCCGGGTTCTGGTGCACAAACCCCCAGTCGGTGCGCATCAGGAAGCGGCGTTCGGCCTCGGTGAGGTCGTAGAGATTGCGGAAGGCGCCGTCGCGCATGCGGTATTCGGCGCGGCCAAAGGTCGGCTCGAGCGCGGTCGAGAGGCAGTTGAGCAGCGTCGTCTTGCCCGAGCCGGACTCGCCGACGATGGCCAGCACTTCGCCCGGCCAGAGATCGAAGCTCACATCGGCACAGCCGAGGCGGCTGCCGTAATATTTGCTGAGGCCCGCAACCTTGAGCAGCGGTTCGTCAGACATTGGCGGCCTCCATCGGGTCGGCGCCGAGCTTGCCGTGGTGGCCATGGGCGCGGCGGTCTTCGCAATGGTCGGTGTCGGAGCAGACGAACATGTGGCCGCCGTGATCGTCGAGCACGACCTCGTCGAGATAGACCTGCTCGGCACCGCAGAGGGCGCAGGGCTCGGTGAATTTCTGGATCTCGAAGGGATGATCCTCGAAATCGAGGCTCACCACCTCGGTGTAGGGCGGCACGGCGTAGATGCGTTTCTCGCGGCCGGCGCCGAACAGCTGCAGGGCCTCCGACATGTGCATCTTGGGATTGTCGAATTTCGGCGTCGGCGAGGGGTCCATGACGTAGCGGCCCTCGACCTTGACCGGATAGGCATAGGTCGTGGCGATCTCGCCGTGCTTGGCGATGTCCTCGTAGAGTTTTACATGCATCAGCCCGTACTCTTCGAGCGCATGCATTTTCCGCGTTTCGGTCTCGCGCGGCTCGAGGAAGCGCAGCGGTTCGGGGATCGGCACCTGGTAGACGAGGATCTGGCCGGTCTTGAGCTTTTCCTCGGGGATGCGGTGGCGGGTCTGGATGATCGTCGCCTCACCGGTATGGGTGGTGGTGGCGACTTGCGCGACCTTGGCGAAGAAAGCGCGGATCGAGACCGCATTGGTGGTGTCGTCGGCGCCCTGGTCGATGACCTTCAGAACGTCGTTCTGGCCGATGATCGAGGCCGTGACCTGCACGCCGCCGGTGCCCCAGCCATAGGGCATGGGCATTTCGCGCGAGGCGAAGGGCACCTGGTAGCCCGGGATGGCGATGGCCTTGAGGATGGCCCGGCGGATCATCCGCTTGGTCTGCTCGTCGAGATAGGCGAAGTTGTAGTGCGCGATCTGGTTCATTCCGCCGCCTCCATCTTCTGGTCGGCTACATCTGCGTTGGCCGCCTCATGCTCGGCCCTGAGCCGGCGGATCAGCCCGAGCTCGGCCTGGAAATCGACGTAGTGCGGCAGCTTCAGGTGCTCGACGAAGCCGGTGGCCTGGACGTTGTCGGAGTGCGAGATCATGAACTCCTCGTCCTGCGCCGGATGGTTGACGTCCTCGCCGAGCTCGCGGGCGCGCAGCGCGCGGTCGCACAGCGCCATCGACATGGCCTTGCGCTCGGCCTGGCCGAAGACGAGGCCGTAGCCGCGGGTGAATTGCGGCGGCACCGACGCATTGCCCTTGAACTGGTTGACCATCTGGCATTCGGTGACGCGGATGCGGCCGAGCGAGACGGCGAAGCCGAGCTCGGGGATATCCATCTCGACCTCGACCTCGCCGATGCGGATTTCGCCGGCGAAGGGATGGCTGCGGGCATAGCCGCGCTGGGTGGAATAGCCGAGGGCGAGCAGGAAGCCTTCGTCGCCGCGCGCCAGCGCCTGCAGGCGGAGGTCGCGGCTCATCGGGAACTGCATCGGCTCGCGGGTGAGATCGCCGATCTCGCCGGTGCCGAGGCCGTCGGGCTCGATGAGCCCTTCATGCGCGAGCAGATCGGTGACGCGCGGCGTGTGCTCGGGCTCGGCATCGCGAACGACCGGCGCCGGGACGTCGGCGCCTTCGGCGATCTGCGGATCGAGCAGGCGGTGGGTATAGTCGAAGGTCGGCCCGAGCAGCTGGCCGCCCGGCAGATCCTTGAAGGTCGCCGAGATGCGGCGCTCGATCTGCATCTCAGCCGTCTCGATCGGACGCGAGAAGCCGAAGCGCGGCAGCGTGGTGCGGTAGGCGCGCACGAGGAAGATGGCTTCGATCAGATCGCCACGGGCCTGGACGATGGCCAGCGCCGCGAGTTCCTTGTCGTAGAGCGAGCCCTCGCCCATGGCGCGATCGACCGCGAGGCCGAGCTGCTCGATGATCTGGTCGAGGCGCAGCGCGGGCACGCTGCGGTCGCCGCGGCGGCGATCGGCGAGCAGGGCATGCGCATTGGCGATGGCGGCTTCGCCACCCTTGACGGCGACATACATGTCAGGCCTCCGAAAGGTGGGTAGTGCGCGGCAGGCCGATCACCTGCCCGGCCGCGACGAGCAGCAGATCGACGCCGCGGGGGAAGAGCGCGCGATTGGCGGTCCACTGCACCACGAAATCGTGCGGCAGGCCGGCGGGGGCGATGGCGATGGTGTCCTTGATGCCCGGGCCGCGCAGCGTGAGCGACGGGCCGCCGGCCAGTGAGGGGACCGCCAGCGCGATGGTGGTGGAGCGGTCGGGATATTCGTCGGTGCCCAGCGCGAAGCTGTCGAGCGGCGGCAGCGCGTCGGCGGACGCCGCCAGCGCGAACTGTGCGCTCGCCGTGTCGGTGGTGAACGGCGCGGCGGTCTGGAAGGTGAGCCACGCGGTGACGGCAGCGTTGGCCGCGAGCGACGGATCGAGCCAGAGGCCGGTGTCGTGATCGCACAGCGTCAGCGCCACGGCGGCGAGCTCGGGCGGCAGCCCATTGGCGATGGCGAGCGGCGGGAGATCCTGCGCCTGTCCCGGATTGGCCAGCGCATCCATGATGGCGCGGAAGGCGGTCTGGGCGCCGAGCACCGGCTCGTCGAAGCCGCCCTCGAGGGTCGTCGTCTGCATCAATCCTCTCCGCGGACCATGGTGAAGAAGTCGACCTTGGTGGCCGCCGTCTCCTCGCGCCTGAGCTTGTCCTCGGCCCAGGCGATATCGCGCAGCGGCCGCAGGATGGCGAATTCGATATTGTGTGGCTCGCGCTGGAACAACGCGTCGATCACCGCGATCAGCCGGGCCTTCTCGGTGTCGCGGCCAAGGCAATAGCCGTGGCCGACCTCGCCGGTATCGATACGGACCGAGGCGCGGCTCACCGTCGCCTCGCCGACATTGAACGGGGCGCCACCGCCGCCGGTCCGTCCGCGCAGCATGATGAGGCCGGTTTCGGGACCGCGGATCACCTGGACCTCAGGCACGTTCTCCCAGGTGGCCCAGGCGGTGGTGAGCGCTCCCATGTCGGCATGGGCGAGCACACCCAAAGCTTCGGCGCGCGGATCTGTGGATGCAGTGGAGTTTTCCATTGGACGGCTCAACTTGTCTAGTGTTATAGACAACTAACGTCGATATCGTGCACATACGCGTTCCGGATGAATATGCAATGACAATCTCACTGAGCGACGACGAAAGCCTGTTCGGCGGCATCGCCATGTGGCGGCGCATCGCCGATACGATCCGCCTCGATATCGTGGGCGGCAAGCTGGCACGCGGCGAGAAGCTGCCGGGCGAAACGCAGCTTGCCGAACGCTTCGCGGTCAACCGCCACACGGTGCGGCGCGCCCTGTCGGCGCTGACGGCCGAGGGCGTGGTGCGGGCCGAGCAGGGACGCGGCACCTTCGTCGACCAGGCCAAGCGGCTGAGCTATCGCATCGGCAAGCGCACGCGCTTTTCCGAGGGACTCGCCGGGCAGGCCAAAAACCTCGAGCGGCGCATCCTGTCATCCCGCATCGAGAACGCGCCGGCCAATGTGGCGGCGGGCCTCAAGCTCAAGCCCGGGGCCAAGACGCTGCGGATCGAGACGCTGTCGCTCGCCGACGGCCAGCCGCTGTCGCGCGCCACCAGCTGGTTCGATTATCGCCGCTTCGCCGATTTCGCCGAGCGCTACGAGACGGCCCGCTCGGTGACGGCGGTGCTCAAGACCTACGGCATCGCCGATTATTCGCGGGCCACCACGCATATTTCGGCGCGGCATGCGGATGCGGAAGAGACCAAGCTGCTGAAGCTGGCGCCGGGCGCGATCCTGCTGGTGTCCGAGGCGATCGACGCCGACGTCGAAGGTAAGCCGATCCAGTATGGGCTCAGCCGCTTTCCGGCCGACCGCATGGAACTGATCGTCTGACGCCATGTATCGTTTCGCCCCCGACGAGCCGGTCGAGCAGAGTTTCCGCGAGATCGCCCTGAGCCAGATCGATGCCGCGCTCGATGCCGTAGACAGGCATGACGACACGGCGCGCAGCGCGGTGCACGAGGTGCGCCGGCGCTGCAAGAAGCTGCGGGCGCTGCTGCGGCTGGTGCGGCCGGCCTTCGAGCATTTCGGCAGCGAGAACGGCGCCATCCGCGATGCCGCCGCGACGCTGTCGAGCACGCGCGATGCCGAGGTGCAGCGGCTGACGATATTGAGCCTCGCCGAAGGCTCGGACGACGCGGCGCTGCTCGAGGCCATCGCCGGCCGGCTGCCCGAGGCGCCGGCGGAACGGCAGTTCCAGAAGCTGGTGCGGTTCGGCGCGGCGCTCAGCGAGGTGCGCGAACGCGTACCGGAATGGCGGCTCGACAAGGACAATGCGGCGCCGCTGCTGCGCGGCCTGCGCGCGAACTATCGCGACGAGCGCCGGCGCATGCACCTGGCCGAGCGCACCCGGCTCGCCGACGACATGCATGAATGGCGCAAGGCCAACAAATATTTCGGCAGCCATCTGGCGCTGCTGCGCACCGGGCTGGAGGACGAGTTGCTGGCGGAGCGGGAGGCGGTCGACCAGCTCTCGACGCTGCTCGGGCAACACCACGATTTGTCGGTGCTGCGCGAAGCGGCAACACAGACGCCGCTGCTGTTCGGCGATACCGACGAGGTGGCCGTACTGGTACGGACGCTGCGGGTACGGTCGGACGAGGTGGAGCTGGCGGCGTTCGCCCTGGGGGATGCGGTGCTGGCGGAGACGCCGAAGGAGCTGGAACGGCGTTTTGCCGAGGTGTGGGGGTAGGGTTGACTGAGGGCGAACACCCCCTCACCAGGCTTGCTACGGGCCTTCGGCCAAGCGGAACTTGGTGAGGGGGTGTTTGCTGTCAGTCGGGACTAAATCACCCGCTTGCCTTCACGCCAGACGCTGCGGACCACCGGTATCCCCTCAACGCGCGCGACCTGCACCAGATCGGCCTTGCGGCCAACGGCGATCTCGCCCCGGTCATTCAGCCCCGTCGCCTCAGCCGGGTGCTTGCTGACCATCTGCACGGCTTCGGGCAGCGAAATGCCCCCCTCACCTTCCGTCAGGGCGAACACCGCCTGCATCAGGCTGAAAGGGATGTAGTCGGAGCTGAGGATGTCGAGGTAGCCGGCATCGGCGAGGCTGCGGGCCGAGATGTTGCCGGAATGCGAGCCGCCGCGCACCACGTTGGGCGCGCCCATCAGGACGGCGAGGCCGGCTTCGTGCGAGGCGCGGGCGGCTTCGAGGGTGGTGGGGAATTCGGCGACGTCGACGCCCTGCGCCACCGCTTCATCGACATGCGCCAGGGTGGCGTCGTCGTGGCTGGCGAGGGCGATGCCGTGCTCGCGGCAATATTGGGCGATGGCGTTGCGGTTGGGGCCCGCATAGGTCGCCGTTTCCATGTTGCGGCGGGCCTGGAAGGCGGCAAAGTCCTCGTCGGACATCTTGAGCTTGCCCTGGTAGTAGAGCTTGGCCGCGTCGATCGACTGGAACTGGCGCTGGCCTGGGGCGTGGTCCATCAGCGAGGCGAGGCGGACCTGCGGATGGTCCTCGACCAGCCGGAAGGCATCGAGGCAATCGGCGACGGAGACTTCGCAGCGCAGATGAATGTAGTGCTCGGCACGCAGGCGTCGGGCCGTGGTGGCGCTGCCGATGGCGGTGGCGAGCTTCACCATGTCGTCGGAGCGCATGTCGTGCTCCTCGTCGAGGCCACAGCGCAGCGCGTCGAACACGGTGGTGATGCCGGAGGCGGCGACCTGCGCGTCGTGTTGCTGGATGGCGAGGTCGGGCGACCAGCGCACGCGCGGCCGCGGCCGGTAGTGGAATTCCAGCGCATCGGTGTGGAGCTCGACGAAGCCGGGCAGCAGATAGTCGCCGCCGAGGTCCTCGCCCGCCGCCGAGGGCGCACCGATGTCGGCGATCACGCCGTCGCGGACCAGCACGGATCCCTCGATCACCTCGTCGGCAAGCACGATGCGGGCATTGGTAAAGACAGTCTCGGTCATGTGGTCAGGCGATCCTGAGTTCGTTCTTGACGCCGAAGCGATGGCTGGAATGGACGATGAACGGCGCCAGCGGCTCGGGCTCGACGGCCAGTACCAGTTGGCCGATCTGCAACGAGCCGCTGCACAAATCGCCGAAATGCCGCTTCAGCACGGTCGCGACGTGGTCGCGTTCCATATGGTCGATCGGCCCGGTCAGGGTCATGTGGAAACGGAACTGGTCGAAGACGTGTGGGTAGCCCCAGGTCATCAGGTTCGCAAGCTGCCGGCCGCTGAGCCGCGAAACGTCGCGGCGGGCGATGTCGATCTCGGTGAGCTGGCTGCGGAAGCTGTCGAACTCGGTGACGACGCGCGCCGCGAGCATGTCGAGGTCGGGATCGGCCGCCACCGGCACCAGCGCGAAGAAGGCATCGATGAGCTTGAGGGTGATCCTCAGGCCCAGCGGCGAGAGGCGGTTGCAGAAGGTATTGAGCTGCCGCTCGAGCTCATGCACGGACTTGCCCTCGGCGAGGCGGAACGGCGCCTTCAATGTCGCATGAAAGCCATAGCGGCGTGGTAGCGCAGTGAGGAAGGCGTGATCGCGCTCGGTCAGGCCTTCGATCTCGCTGGCGATGCCGGCACCCGTATAGCCGTCCCGCCGCAACCACGCCGCTGCCGCGACAGTGAGCGGATCATCCGGCGGCGGCACGAAGTAGATGGCACAACGCATCTCGGAACCCGGGAAAGTCCCGGCCGCACTAGCCGATTTGCGCGACGGTTTAGCGACAGGTCTAGTCGAGCGCACAAGTTGGGCAGGTCGCTCCACATAAAATGCAAGTATTCGTCGTGATCGTTCGAGGCCTTTACCAAAATCCGCCTCAAACCTAGGGTAGCCCCCATCACATGCCGGGGGGCATGAGGGAGAATTCCATGCGTGGGTTGGTGAAGTCCGTCCTCTGGATCGGTCTCAGTGTCCTTATGGGCGTCGGCTTGGCTCAGGCGGCGGACCGCTCGGTGAGCCTGCTCAAGGACAGCGACCTGCCCGGCTTCGACTACCAGATCAGCAAGAACACCACGCTGGAGAATTGCCAGAAGGCCTGCGTCGGCGACGATCTCTGCCGGGCGTTCACCTTCAACACCAAGACCAAATGGTGCTTCATGAAGGCCCAGGCGGCGCAGCCCGCCGATTTCAAGGGCGCCGTTTCGGGCACCGTCGCCTCCTCCCCCAGCGTCGAGGACATCGAGAAGGCGCGCGAAGGCGAGTTGCCCTTCCCGGCGGGCGACCTCATCTATTCGGCCAGCAGTTTTGCGTCCGGCCTGCCCCAGAGCGACCCGGCGCCCAAGGGGATCACCTATCCGGACCTGGTGAAGGCCGGCGACGAATCGGTCGACCAGGGCAATGCGGCGGCCGCCGCCGTGTCCTATCGGCAGGCGCTGGGCATCAACGGCAACGACCCGCAACTCTGGCTCAAGCTGGCCAATGTGGCGCTGAGCCAGTCGGACGCGCAGGTCGAGCAGCAGAACATGAGCGACAGCTATGACCTCGCGGCGACCGCGAGCTATGCGGCGCTCAACGGCTTCCTCGAGGCCACCACGCTCGACGACCGCGCGGGGCTGATGGGCGCCCTCGCCCATGCGCTGGAGCGCCGCGAGATGTGGCGCGAATCGATCGCCACCTACCGGGCGGCGATCGCGCTAATCGACAATGCCGATCTGCAGACGCGGCTCGACAAGGTGGTCGCCGAGCACGGCTTCCGCGTCACCGACAACAGCGTCGATGCCGAAGGCGCCGATCCGCGCATCTGCGTGACTTTCTCCGATCCGCTGTCCGCCAGCGCGACGGACCTGTCCAGCTATGTGGTGGTGCAGGGCCAGAGCAACATCTCGGTCGATACCGAGCAGCAGCAGATCTGCATCACCGGCATCGAGCACGGCAAGCGCTACCACGTGACGCTGCGCGCCGGCCTGCCTTCGGCCGATGGCGAGACACTGAAGAAGGACGTCGAGCTCGACGTCTATGTGCCCGATCGCACGCCGTTCGTCGGCTTTGCCAACACCTCCTACGTGCTGCCGGCCGGGCTCGGCGGCGGGCTGCCGATCACCTCGGTGAACGCGGCGATTGCCGACGTGCAGATCTACCGCATCAATGACCGCTCGATCGCAGCGGCGGTGCGCAATGGCGTGTTCAAGGGCACGCTCACCGGCTATTCGGCCGAGGACGTCGCCAACCAGTATGGCGAGCAGCTGTGGGACGGCCAGGTCGATCTCGCGGCCGGCGCCAACAACGCCATGGTGACGACGGCCATTCCGGTGACGGACGTCATCAAGACCCTGCAGCCGGGCGCCTATGTGGTGACGGCCAAGGTCGACGGCTCCAAGCAGGATTACTGGCAGGACCTCGCGACGCAGTGGTTCATCGTCACGGACCTCGGCATCTCGACGGTGTCGGGAGATGACGGCGTGCATGCTTTCATCCGCTCGCTGACCTCGGCGCAGCCGGTGGCCGGCGCCAAGGTGCAGATGATCGCGATGAACAACGAGATCCTCGGCGAGATGACCACCGATGCCAATGGCGAGGTGACGTTCGCGGCGGGCCTGGCGCGCGGCGATGGCGGCAAGGCGCCGCAGCTGATCGTGGCGCAGACCGATGCGGGCGATTACGCTTTCCTCGACGAAAGCAAGCCGGCGTTCGATCTCACCGATCGCGGTGTCGACGGCCGGCAGTCGCCGGGTCCGCTCGACCTGTTCGCCACCACCGAGCGCGGCGTCTACCGGCCGGGTGAAACGGTGTTCCTGACGGCCCTGCTGCGCGACATCAAGGCCAAGGCGGTGAGCGATCTGCCGATCACGCTCGAGGTCGAGCGTCCGGACGGCGTCACCGCCACGAGCGAGGTGCTCAACGACAGCGGCGCGGGCTCCTATTTCAAGGCCTATGCGCTGCTCGACGATGCAATGCGCGGCGCATGGACGGCGCGGTTCTATGCCGACCCGAAAGCGGCGGCGCTCGACAGCGTGACGTTCCTCGTCGAGGATTTCGAGCCCGAGCGGCTGGCCTTCGACGCCACGGCGCCCAAGGGCCCGGTCAAGACCGGCGAGCCGACCGACATCACGGTGGCGGCGAAGTATCTGTATGGCGCCACGGCGCCGGGCCTCTCCATCGAAGCCGACGCCGTGCTGCGGCCGGTGACGACGGTGCAGGGCTATCCGGGCTACACGTTCGGCCGGCTCGACGACACGATCGAGACCGACCGCGAGCCGCTCGGCGTCGTCGGCACCACCGACGACCAGGGCAACGCGACGGCCGAGGTGACGATCCCCGAGCCGCAGGCGACGACGCGGCCGCTCGAGGCCGACATCATCCTGCGCCTCGTCGACAGCAATGGCCGCACCATCGAGCGCAGCCTCACCCGGCCGGTGCTGGCCGACGTGGACCGGATCGGCCTCAAGCCGCAGTTCAGCGACGGCAACGGGCTCGAGCAGGGCAGCTCGGCCGGCTTCGACGTGATCACCGTCGCGCCGACGGGCGAGCTGGTGGCCAAGACCGGCGTCACCTGGCAGCTCAGCAAGATCGAGACCAACTACCAGTGGTATCGCGACAACGGCACGTGGAAGTGGGAGGACATCACCACCACCAACCAGGTCGCCAACGGCACGGTCGATACCTCGGCCACCGGCCCGGTGACGATCGCCTCGCCGGTGCAGTGGGGCCGCTACCGGCTCGAAGTGACGAGCGACGGCGATAACCCGACCTCGACCAGCTACGAGTTCTATGCCGGCTACTATTATGCCGAGGCGGGTTCGGACACGCCGGACACGCTGAGCGTGGCGCTCGACAAGCCGGCCTACAAATCCGGCGACACCGCGCACCTCAAGCTCGATCCGCAGTTCGCCGGCACCGCATTGGTGATGGTCGTGGATGACGGCATCATCGACATGAAGGCCGTGGATGTGCCCGCGGGCGGCACCACGGTCGACCTGCCGGTCACCGACGCCTGGGGTCCGGGCGCCTATGTGACCGCGACGCTCTATCGCCCGGCCAATGCGGCCGAGAAACGGATGCCGGCGCGCGCGCTCGGCCTCGCTTTCGCCGACGTCGATCCGGGCGATGCCAAATTCGACGTGTCGATCGACGCGCCGGACGTGGCCAAGCCGCGCACGAGCTTCACGACGACGATCAAGCTCGCCAACGCCAAGGCGGGGGACAAGGCCTATGTGGCCGTGGCCGCCGTCGACCTCGGCATCCTCAACCTGACGCATTTCACGACGCCCGATCCGGATGGCTGGTATTTCGGCCAGCGTCAGCTGGGCGTCGAGTTCCGTGACCTCTACGGCCAGCTGATCGACCCGACGCAGGGCCTGATGGGCAAGCTGCGCTCGGGCGGCGACGAATCCGCCTCCCGGCTCGGCACACCGCCGGCGACCTCGGTGCTGGTGGCGCTGCATTCGGGCATCGTCGCGGTGGGCGCCGACGGCACCGCCACGGTGACGTTCGACATGCCCGATTTCTCGGGCACTGTGCGGCTGATGGCGATGGCCTGGTCGGCCAATTCTGTCGGCCATGCGCAGAAGGACGTCATCGTCCGCGATCCCGTAGTGACGACGCTGAGCCCGCCGCGCTTCCTCAGGCTCGACGATACGTCGCGGCTGCTGGTCGAGATCAACAACATCTCGGGCCCGGCCGGTACCTACAAGGTCGAGCTGCAGACCGGCGAGGGCCTCAAGACCGACGCCGCGACCACCAATGTCGATCTCGCGACGGGCGCCCGTACCTCACTCAATCTGGGGCTCACCGGCACCGCGCTGGGCGACCAGAAGCTCAGCGTCGTCATCACGGCGCCGGACGGCACGCAGCAGGTCAAGGAGCTGACGCTGGGCGTCCGCGCCGCGGCCGCGCCGCTCACCGTCAGCAAGCTCTATACGCTCGAGCCGGGCAAGACGGTGACGCTCGACAAGAGCCTGTTCGCCGACATGGTGCCGCATACCGGCGCCATGACGCTCGCCATCGGTCCGATGGCGCGACTCAACGTGCCGGAGCTGCTCGATGCGCTCGACCGCTACCCCTATGGCTGCGCCGAGCAGGTGACGAGCCGGGCCCTGCCGCTGCTCTATCTCAATGACGTCGCCACGGCGATCGGCATGGGCAGCGACGATGCGCTCGAACAGCGGATCAAGGATGCGATCGCCAACCTGCTCACGCACCAGACGAGCAATGGCGGCTTCGGCCTGTGGGGTCCGTTCGACTCGTCGGATCTGTGGATGGACTCCTATGTCACCGACTTCCTGCTGCGGGCGAAGGCCAAGGGCTTCGTCGTGCCCGAGCAGGCGCTGAGCAACGCGCTCGACAATCTCGGCAACCAGGTGAGCTACGCCACCGACTTCGACAATGGCGGTCAGGACGTCGCCTATGCGCTCTACGACCTGGCGCGCGCCGGCCGTGCGGCGATCGGCGACCTGCGCTACTACCTCGAGGCCAAGCTCGACAATTTCGGCTCGCCGCTGGCCAAGGCGCAACTGGGTGCGGCCCTCGCCCTCTATGGCGACCGCACCCGCGCGGCGACGGCCTTCACCGCCGCCCTCGACGACCTCAAGCCCGACGATCCGAAGGATTGGCGGGCCGACTATGGCAGCGAGCTGCGCGATACCGCAGCGATCCTGGCGCTTGCCGGCGAGTTCACGCCGGCCGGTGTCGACATCGCCAAGCTCGCGAGCCTGCTCGCCGACCAGCGCGACCATGAACGCTGGACCTCGACGCAGGAGGATGCCTGGACGCTCGTCGCCGCCGCGGCGCTGGAGAAGACCGCCAGCGCCGGCTCGGTGAGCATCGACGGCACGCCGCTCACTGGAACGGTGTACCAGAAGTATGTGCAGGAGCACTTCGACGATGCGTCGGTCACCGTGGTCAACAACGGCAACCAGCGCACCGAGATGAAGGTCTCGACCACGGCGATCCCGGCCAAGCCGGTGAAAGCCGCCGACCAGGGCTTCACCATCGACCGCGAGTACTACACGCCCGACGGCACGCTGGCCGACCTCAAGGACGTGCACCAGAACGATCGCTTCGTGGTGGTGCTGTCGATGACGGCGACGCAGCTCGGCTCGGGCCAGTATGTGGTGGCCGATCCGCTGCCGGCCGGGTTCGAGATCGAGAACCCGGACCTCAGCGCCGCACAGGGCGTGGCCGATCTCAGCTGGCTCAGCGTCGATGCGCCGACCCATGTGGAATCGCGCACCGACCAGTATGTGGCGGCGTTCCGCTATGTCTCGGACACGCAGAATTTCGCGACGGCTTACATGGTTCGCGCCACCTCGCCGGGCAAGTTCGTGATGCCGGCCGCGACGATCGAGGACATGTATCGTCCCGATTTGCGCGGCAACACCAACGCGAGCACGATCGACGTGCAGACGCCGGGACCGGCCAGGCCCGCGAAGGCGGCGGCAGCGGCTCCGGCCGTACCGGCGCCAACGCCGGTTGCGGCCGACGCACCGGTGGCTGCGGCGGCGTCCGGCGATACCGCCTCGGTGGACAACGCCGTCGCGACCGGGGTTGGCGTGCCGGAGGGTCTCGCCAATCGCGTCGTCCCAACCGTCAGGATCCGCCCCGACGGCACGATCATCGCGCCGGGCAACTGAGCGTTCCATGTCGGTGGCCGTCGCCAGCAAACCCACGCCGCCGCGGCGCATTCCGCGGTGGCTCGCCTATGGGCTGATAGCGGTCTTCGCGGTCGGCTTCGTGGGTATCAATGTCGGCCGGGTGATGATCGGCAACGTCGAGGCGACGCTGCCGCGCACGCCCGACGTCGCCACCATGCCGGTGTCGCAGGCGGTGCTCGATCGCTCCGGGCTGCTGCTCCGGCCGTTCACCACCGATGACGGCATCTGGCGGCTGCCGGTCGAGATCGGCCAGGTGGACCGGCGCTATCTCGACATGCTGATCGCCTATGAGGACCAGCATTTCGAGAGCCATCACGGTATCGACTGGTCGGGGCTGGCGCGTGCCGCCGGGCAGTTCGTCTGGGCCGGCGGGCACATCGTGTCGGGCGGCTCGACGCTGACCATGCAGGTGGCCCGCCTGATCGAGGGCGAGCCGACGCGCAACTGGAGCGCCAAGGTCACGCAGATCATCCATGCCGATGCGCTGGAGCACCAGCTGAGCAAGGACCAGATCCTGACGCTCTATCTCAACATCGCGCCGTTCGGCGGCAATATCGAAGGCGTGCGGGCCGCGAGCCTCGCTTATTTCGGCAAGGAGCCGGGACGGCTGACCACGGCGGAAGCGGCGCTGCTGGTGGCGTTGCCGCAATCGCCCGAGGCGAGGCGGCCCGACCGCGATCCGGTGGCGGCGACGACCGGCCGGAATCTCGTTCTGGACCGCATGGTCAGCGAGGGCGTGATCGGCGCCGAGGAGGCCGAGGCAGCCAAACGCGAGCCGATCCCGACGGCGCGCAAGGAATTCCCGATGCTGGCCGCGCACCTCGCGCAGGAGGCGGTGACGGCGCATCCCAATGCGCGCGAGATCACGCTTACCGTCGATCGCAGGTTGCAGGCCGCGCTCGAGAAGCTGGCGACCGCCCGCGCCACCGCCATCGGCCCGAAAGTCTCGGTGGCGATCGTCGCGGCCGATATCTCGACCGGCGACGTGCTGGCCTCGGTGGGCTCGGCCGGGCTGCTCAACACCGACGCCAACGGCTTCGTCGACATGACCGAGGCGGTGCGCTCGCCCGGCTCGACGCTGAAGCCGCTGATCTACGGGCTCGCCTTCGAGCTCGGCCTCGCCCATCCGCAATCGCTGATCGACGACCGGCCGACCTCGTTCGGCGGCTATGTGCCGGTCAACTTCGACAGCCTCAGCCATGGCACGGTGACGGTGCACGATGCGCTGACGCAATCGCTCAACGTGCCGGCGGTGATCGCGCTCGACGCGGTGGGCGTGGCCCGGCTGGTGTCGCGGCTGAAGCGCGCCAATGTCACCCCGGTGCTGCCCGACGATACGGCGGCCGGCCTCGCCATCGGGCTGGGCGGCGTCGGCGTGACGCTGCGCGACCTGGTGTCGATGTATGCGGCGATCGCCCGCGGCGGCACGCCGGTGCATCTGAAGGATGGCGTGACGCCGCTGGTCGACACCGGCCAGGAGGCGGCGCCGGTGCTCGATCCGCTGGCGGCCTGGTATGTCACCGACATCCTGCGCGACGTGCCGCCGCCGCTTACCGGCACGCCGGGACGCATCGCCTACAAGACCGGTACGTCCTACGGCTATCGCGATGGCTGGGCCATCGGCTTCGACGGCAAGACGGTGATCGGCGTATGGGTCGGGCGGCCCGACGGCGCGCCGGTGCCGGGGCTCGCCGGCATCGTGTCCGCCGCGCCGATCCTGTTCGAGGCGTTCGACCGGCTGGGGGCGCCGACGGCGGCGTTCCGCCCTGCCCCGCCGGGCGCGATCTTCGGCACCAATGCGGATCTGCCGGCACCGCTCAAGCGCTTCCGGCATCCCGACGAGGACGTCACCGCCAAGCAGGCGGCGCCGCAGATTTCGTTCCCGGCCGATGGCGTCGATGTCGATCTCGGCGTGGCGAGCGGATCGGACCTGCCGCTGATCGTCAAAATCAGGAACGGCGTTCCACCGTTCACCTTCTTCGCCAATGGCGCGCCCATCGGCCGCTCCGCCTTCGCCCGGCAGGAGAGCTGGGCGCCGGACGGGCCGGGCTATGTGACGCTGTCGGTGGTGGACGCCAAAGGCAAGTCCGACCAGGTGAAGGTGTTCGTCGACTAGGATCGTCATGCCTCAGATGGAGGGGCGCACCTTGCACCGTCCATGCGCATGGCTCCCCGACTGAAGCCAAGAACCCCCTCACCAAGTTCCGCTAGGCCTGCGGCCAAGCTCCACTATCCTCCCCCACCAAGGGGGAGGATGACATCGCGCAAGCGGCAAAATCTATGCCGGCAGTCAGCACTGACATCCTCCCCCCTGGTGGGGGAGGATAGCGAAGCTAGCGCCTTCGGCGCGTAGCGGAGCTTGGTGAGGGGGTGTTTGCCCTCAGTCAGCACCCGACAACCGAAGCTTCAGTCGGCGCTCCTCTTCCGTTTACGGGGGGAGGGGGACCCGACTGCGCCATCGAGTTGCCCGATAACCCAGCCCGCCAACGAGCGAGGCGAACACGGCTTTCCGCCTCCGTGCAAACCACTATCCGCCCCTCGAACTGCCGCCACTTCCGGCGGGGTTATCTTAGGTGTGCGTCCGCCATCTACCGCGGGGTGCCGACGAAGCGCCGGCGGACGCGTGGGGGAGCGGCAGTCGTGCTGCTCCGGGTCCAGCCTTCGGGTCGCGGCAGGTTCACCCTGCTCCCTGCCTGACTGTTCCAAAAATCCCGCGCGGAGAAGCGCTGGGCGTCTCGCCTAGCAAACATAATTCGGAGGCGCCCGGCGCTCTCCGTCCGTGGCGAAGCTTTGCGCCACGGCAAGGTAAACCCGGAGGCCCATGGCCGTCCGGCCCCTCCGCTCGCCTGTGCCTCAGGGGAGAGTTCTTTGAAAAAATTCCGTCACCACAGAGGCCCCACCCCCGCAACGTCATTCCCGCGAAGGCGGGAATCCAGACCGGGCCCTCGGACGTCCGAAACATCGCCTGGATTCCCGCCTACGCGGGAATGACGCAGTGGATAGGGTCCTCCTTGGCAGGTCACATTGCCTGCACCTCAGGGGTTACAACCGTGAAGTCACCGCGACGCCTCCACCCCCACAACGTCATTCCCGCGCAGGCGGGAATCCAGGCGGGACTATCGGACGTCCGTGAACGCAGTCTGGATTCCCGCCTTCGCGGGAATGACGCAGTGGGCAAAACGACGCGACAATCCCGTTCTAATATTCCGTCATCGCCAGCAGAAACCAGGCGGCGTGGGGGAGCCATTGCTCGGACCAGCGCCAGGACTGCATGGGGTCCTCGGTTTCGCAGAAGGCAATGGCGTCCTCGTCGGTGAGCGACGACGTGATGCCGTTGCAGATGCCGCCATCGGCATTAGGGAATTTGGCTACCGCGTAGACGGAATCGTTGCGGCCAAAGCCCTGCAGCATGCAGGAGTGGAAGGGGTTACTGCCGAGGATCCAGTCGAGCTGGCGCTGCGCCTGCAGGGTAGCGGCCGGAACCGTGGCCTCGTCGAGATAGGGCATGGCGCGGCGGAGCGCGTAGCTGAGGCCGGCGAGGCGGGCATTCTCGCCCTGCCACCAATAGCCCGACGGGTTGACGTGCGGATAGAAGAACTGCGCGCCGTTGCGGCCGGATGACTGGCGGACGAGCTGGCGCGGATAGGCGAAGGGGTTTTGGACTTCGCTGGTGACCGCCAGCAGGTGCTCGACGACGACGTTGAGCACGGCCTTCACCCGCATCGCTTCGTCGATGTCGGCGATCGCCAGATAGTCGACCAGCGCGGCGATCGGCAGACCCTCGTCGGCGGCGTGGAAGAAGGGGAGGTCGGCGCCGTCGGCGCTCCACCAGCCCTCCGCAGTCAGCCGGTCCATCAGGGCGGCGGCGCGGCGGCGGGCGGCTTCGCGATAGAGTTTTTCGCCATTGGCGGAGCGCGTCAGCTCAGTGGCGGCGAGCAACGCGCAATAATCGTCGATGATGTTTTCTCGGCCATCGTCGAGGTAGTCGATACTGTGCGCTTCGAGATGGGCGAAGGCCTGCCTGGCGACTTCGAGATAGCGCGCCGCGGGATATTCGCCGGCATGTTCCAGCCGCGCGACGCGCGCGAGCGCCGCGATGGCCATGCCGCCACCCTGCCGGTAGCCGGCCTGCCAGGTCTCGTGCTTGTGGCCCTGCTGGGTGGAGTAGGAGCAGATCTCGCGCTGCGCCGTATCGCCCGACCAGCGATCGAACACGGTCATGTAGAACATGCCTTCAGGATCGCACATGCGGACGAGGAAATCGGCGCCGTACAGCGCCTCGGCGCGGAAGCCGGGACGCTGGCGCTCCTCGATATGCGGGCAAATGGCGGCCTTGGCCAGCGCCCACACCACCAGCGGCGTCTGCTGCGGGTTCATGGTGTTGGCGTAGCTCAGATGGCTCAGATATTTGCTGACATCGCCCGAGGCGTCGTACCAGCCGCCACGCACGTCGGCGCGGCTGTTGCGGGTGCCGATGAAGGGCACGGCGCGGTCGGCGGTGAGGTAGGGCTCACCTTCGCGCTGCGACTTGAAATAGCCCAGGATCGCCGGCGGGAATTTGTCGGCGTAGATCTTGTCGGCGATGAGGAAGGGTTCCGAGTGCTCGGTGCGGAGGCTGCTTTCGACCTCGATGTGAACCTGGCCCGTGGTGCGCAGGCCGGAGAAATCGAACAGCTGGTAGCGCTGGCCGCGCCAGCTGGCGACCTCGACCGGCTCCGCCAGTTCGGCTGAGAACAGCGTTTCAGTGCCGGAGCGGATATGGGCGAGATCGAATGGCGCCTGCCTGTCGGCCAGCACGATGACCGCCAGCTTGGGCCCCTCGGTCTCGTAGCCGACATGGTTGATGGCGATGCCGCCATTCGCGTAGGTCGCGGCAAAGCGGGCGTTGGGATTGACCAGCTCGTTCATGCGAAAAGACTCATATGTGGTGGCAGCGGGCCCAGTGGCCGTCGCCCAATTGGGTTGGACCGGGCATCACCTCCCGGCAGATGTCGGTGGCGCGCGGGCAGCGCGACACGAAGGGGCAGCCGCGGCTCTTTTTGGTCCAGATCGGAATGTCGAGGGCGCGGCGCTTGGCGGAAGGCGTGATCTTGCGCTTGGGATTGGGCACCGACTCGATGAGGAGCTGGGTGTAGGGATGCGCCGGCGCGGCGGTGATCGTCTCACTCGGGCCCTGCTCCACCATGTGGCCGGCATAGAGCACGGCGGTGTCCTCGGCGAAATAGCGCGCCGTGGCGATGTCGTGGGTGATGTAGAGGCTGGCGAGATTGCGGTCGGTCTTCTGGGACTCGAGCAGATTGAGGATGCCGAGCCGCACGGAGACGTCGAGCATCGAGGTCGGCTCGTCGGCGAGGAGCACCACCGGCTCGACCGACAGCGCCCGGGCGATGGCGACGCGCTGGCGCTGGCCGCCCGAGAGCTCATGCGGACGACGGCGCAGATAGTCCTTCGCCGGGGTCAGGCCGACGCGGTTGAGCAGTTCCTCCATCGCTTCGGCAAGCGGTTTGCCGCGCAGCTTGCGATGGAGCTTCAGCGGCCGCTCGAGGATGTAGCCGATGGTCTGGGTGGGATTGAGCGAGCCGAAGGGATCCTGGAACACCATCTGCACGTCGGCGCGGTACCGGTCGAGCGCCTTGCCCTTGAGGCTCGCAACGTCCTCGTCACGGAAGCGGATGGTGCCGCCGGTGGGGGCGTAGACGCGGCTCAACAGGCGCGCGCAGGTGCTCTTGCCCGAGCCGGATTCGCCGACAAGCGCCAGCGCACGGCCGGGCACCAGCCGCAGCGACACGCCGCTCAGCGCCCGCAGCTCGGAGCGGCCGAGCAGCACGCCGCCGAGCGCGAAATCCATGTCGACGTCGCGCATCTCGATGAGAGGCTCAGCTACTGCAGCAGATGACATGCAGCCTCCCCTTCGGGTGTGGCGCGCAAAGGCGGCGCGACGCGGGTGCACACTTCCATCGCGTGTGGGCAGCGCGGGGCGAAGCGACAGCCCTGCGGCAGTGCCGTAAGGCTCGGCGGCGTACCGGGGATACCCTCGAGGCGGACGCGCGGGCCGGTGAGCGGCGGAAAGGAACTGCCGAGCGCGCGAGTGTAGGGATGCTGCGGATCGGTGAGGATGGAGCTGGCCGGCGCCACCTCCACCAGTTCGCCCGCATACATGATGCCGATGCGGTCGCAGAACTCGATCATCAGCCCGAGATCGTGGGTGATGAACAGCACCGAGAAGCCGAGGCGGTCCTTGAGCTCGCAGATCTGCTCGATGATGTCGCGCTGCACCACCACGTCGAGCGCTGTGGTCGGCTCGTCCATGATGATCAGTTTCGGATTGAGGCAGAGCGCGATGGCGATACAGATGCGCTGGCGCATGCCGCCGGAGAATTGGTGCGGGTAGTCGTCGAGGCGGCGCGGCGGAATGCCGACCAGCTCGAACATCTCCACGGCGCGGGCGCGGATCTGCTCGCGGCTGAGCCTGGGATTGTGCGTCGCGATGGTATCGGCGATCTGCTCGTAGATGCGCGTCACCGGGTTGAGGGCGTTCATGGCGCTCTGAAAGACGAAGCTGACCTCACGCCAGCGATAGGCCTTGAGCCGCTCCGGGCCGAAACCCAGCACGTCCTCGCCCTCGAAGCGGACCGAACCGCCGGTGACCAGCCCCGGCAGCCGGGTCAGCCGCGCGATGGCGAAGGCCGCGGTGGATTTGCCGCAGCCGCTTTCGCCGGCGAGGCCGAAGGCTTCGCCCGCCCGGATGTCGAAGTCGATGCCGTTCACGGCGCGGGCAACGGAGGTGTCGCCGACATAATCGACGGTGAGGCCGCGGACCTCGAGCAGGCTGCGATCAGGCGACATCGACCCGCCTCCCCCGGCGCTTGAGGAAGGCCTTGATGCGGCCAATGGAGCGGCCGGCGCGTAATTGCGGATTGGCGATCTCATCGACGGCGAAGTTGATCAGCACCAGCGCGGCGCCCGCCACCATGATGGCGATGGCCGGCGGCCAGACTTCCCACCAGGCGCCGGTCTGCAGCGCCTGCGCATGCATGGCCCAGTAGAGCATCGTTCCCCAGGTGACGGAGCTGGGCGAGCCGAGGCCAATGAATTCAAGGCCGGCTTCGGCCAGGATGCCGTAGATGGTGGCGAGCACGAAGCCGCCGACCACGAAGCTCGCCATGTTGGGCAGCAGTTCCATCAGGATGATGCGCCATTTGCGCTCGCCGAGCAGTTCGGCGGCGAGGATGAATTCGCGGTTCTTGAGCGCGAGCGTCTGCGTGCGGATGGTGCGGGCCGACCAGCCCCAGCCGGTGAAGGCAAGCACGAGGCCGATTACGGTCGGCGACGCCTCCTCGATGAAGGAGGCAAAGACGATGATCAGCGGCAGGGCCGGCAGCACCAGCGAAACGTTGACGAAGAAGGTCAGCACCTCGTCGGTGCGGCCGCCGAAATAGCCGGCCGAGATGCCGACCGCGAGACCGATCAGCGTGGCCGAGATGCCGGCGACGAAGCCGACGGTGAGGCTGGTGCGGCCGCCCTCGAGCAGTTGCGAATAGATGTCCTTGCCCTGCCGCGAGGTGCCGAGGAAATGCTCGATGCCGGGCTGGACGTGCGGCTTGCCGGCGCGGCGATAGGGATCATAGGGCGAGAGCAGCGGGGCGAAGGCCGCCATCACGAGAAAGATGGCGAGGATGATGAGGCCGATGAGCCCCTTCTTGTTGCTGAGGAACACCTGCAGCGGCGCCGGCAGGCGGCGCAGCAGGCCGGGCCGCGATTTGAGGCCGAGCTCGCGGGCGAGGTCGGTGGGGTTGGGCGTCGCGTGCACCGACGGCGCCGGCGGCACGGTCTCGAGCGTGGTGGTATCGAGCGCCTGCGTCATCAATGGCCTCCCGACCGCAGGCGTGGATCGAACACGACGTTGAGCACGTCGGAGGCCAGATTGGCGACGAGCACGGCGGCGGTGAGCAGCACCAACTGCGCCTGGATGAAGGAGTAGTCGCGCGACTCGATGGCGTTGAGGGTGAATTTGCCCAGGCCCGGATAGTTGAACACGATCTCGGTCACGAAGGCCCCGCCGAACACATAGCCGATCGACAGCGCCAGCGAGGTCACCTGCGGCAGGATGGCATTGCGCGCCACGTAGCGGTTGCGGATGCGGCGATCGGACAGGCCCTTGGCCTTGGCGAGCAGCACGAAATCCTCGTTGAGCAGATTGATCATGGTGTTGCGCATGCCCAGGTGCCACGAGCCGAAATTGACGATGACGATCGAGGCGACGGGCAGCACGGCATGCCAGGTGACAGACCACACCGTCTCCCAATTCCAGCCGGGCGTCAGCGCAATGTCATGGGCGCGGCCCAGCGGAAAGATGGCCCACTCCATGGTGAGGCCGAACCAGAGCAGCAATGCTACCACGGCGGGCGTGAAGGCATTGAGCATCACGTTGATGGGCGTGAAGACCGTGTCGAAGAAGCCGCCGCGATGCCAGGCCGACCAGATGCCCATGGCGATGCCCATGCCGAAGGAGATGGCGGTGGCGACGCCGACCAGAAACAAAGTCCAGCCGGCGGCGTAGTAGAGCAGGTCTGCCGTAGGCTCGGGGAAGTTGACGGTCGAGATGCCGAAATCGAGGTGGGCGAGCCGCCACAGATAACCGGTGAACTGTTCCCACAGATTGCCCTTGAAGCCATAGGCGGCGCGGATCGCCTCGATCTGGTCGGGCTTGAGCTTACCGCGCAGCGACAGCAGGATGCGCGTCGCCGGATCGCCCGGCATCCAGCGCGGAATGAAGAAATTGAGCGTCAGCGCGACGAAGAACGCCGCGAGGTAGAAGCCCAATCTGCGCGCCAGAAATGCCAAGGTCAGGTCCTTGATCGAGGGAGCGGGATGGCCCGGAACAGGAACCGGGCCATCCCTGGATGGCTTACTTTGCCACGGGAGTGAGGCTCAGCAGAACCTTGACGCGCTCATGGATGCCGGCCGGGTTGTTCGGGCGGGCCCACGGATTGTCCTTGTCCGGCCAGCCGGTGAAGTTGCGCGTGGAGTACTCGTACCAGGCCGGGTTGGAGAACAGCGTGATCACCGGCAGGTTCTCGGCGACCTGCGTCATGACGTCGGTGATCTTGGCTTTCTGCACGGCGACATCGGCAGTGGCGCTCATGTCCGCCAGGTCCTTCTCGATGCCGGGGATGCGCATCTGGTGCATGCCCTCTTCATTGAGCTGGCCGGGGACCATGTTGGCCGGGTTGAACATCGAATAGTAGGTGAACCACGGCGTCGAGCTGAGGTTGGTCCACATGATGTAGACGTCGAAATTGCCGGTCGGGATGTTGTCGAACCAGGCCCCCTCTTCCGGCGTCTTCATCTCGGCATGGACACCGATGTCCTGCAGGTTTTCCGAGATGGTCTGCAGCGTGTTGACCCAATCGTCCCAGCCGGCGGGGACTTCCATGTTGAAGTCGATCGGCGTGCCGTCGGGATTGTCGCGCCAGCCGTCGCCGTCCTTGTCGACGAAGCCGGCAGCATCGAGGACCTTCTTGGCGCCCTCGGGGTCGTAGTTCATCAGATACTGGTAGGGCGCGAGCGCCTTGTCGTCGATCCAGTCCTTGTAGAACATGCCCTCGCCGATCGGGTATTTCGCCGCCGTGGTGAGGCCGAAGGTGGCGACGTCGAGCAGGGTCTGGCGGTCGATGGCCATCGACATCGCCTTGCGGAATTCGAGATTGTTGAACGGCGCTTTGGTGGTGTTGAGCTGGAGGTTGGTGCCGGCGTCGGGCGGCAGCCAGTAATGGTTGTCCGGCGACTTGGCGACGAAAGTGGTGTCCGGATCGGTGATGCCGTCGGTGGCCCAGTCGAGGTCGCCATTGGTGATGGCGGCGATGACCTGCAGGTTGTCGCTCAGCTGCGGATATTCGATGCAGTCGATCTTGACGCTGGCCGCGTCGCGATAGAGCGGGTTCTTGCACAGCTTGAAGGCGTTGCGCGAGAAGTCGCGGACTTCGGTGAAGGGGCCGGTGGCGACCACTTTGGGGTTGGCGTAGTTCACCGGGTCCGAAACATCCTTCCAGATGTGCTCGGGCAGCGGGAACACAGGGCCGATATTGAGGCGCGCCAGCGAGTCGGGCTTGTTGAGGTCGAAGCGCACGGTGTGGTCGTCGACCGCGACGGCAGCGACGATCTCGCCGGTGCCCTTGGCCTCGTCGAAGAAATCGAAGCCGATCGGGTAATCCGGATGGGCCTTGGCGTAGTTGAAGGTGAAGACCACGTCGCTGGCGCTGAAGGGCTCGCCGTCCGACCATTTGACGCCCTGCGCCAAGTGGTAGGTCACGCTCTTGAGGTCGGCGCCGAGCTCGTACGAGGTGGCCAGCGCCGGGAAGTCGTGGTCCGGATGCCAGACATTGTCGATCCATAGCGGCTCATACGCGAAATCCTGCACGTAGGCCTGCGGGCCGCTGAGATTGTAGGGGTTGTAGTTCTCGATCATCGCGTCGGTGTGCACCGGCGCGAGGCGGATGATGACTTCGGCATTGGCGGCGGTGGTCAGCGCCGTGCCAAGCAGCAAGATGGCGGCAGCGGTGGCGGTCAGTCTCGTTCTCATGAAGCTCTCCCGTGATTATGAGATCGATCTCAGAAAATTGATCGATGCGTCGGCGGCACAGGCCGTCAGCGCATCAGTTCGGCAGTCTCCTTGCGGGGCCGGCGGCCCGCCGGCCGGCCGACGCTGTCGCGGACGATCAGCGTCGTGGGCACGGTGATTTCGGTGTCGGCGGAAAAGTCGCCGCTCAGGATCTTGGTCAGCAGCATCGCCGCCATGTGGCCCACTTCATCGCCAGGCTGGCGCACGGTGGTGAGCGCGGGCGTCAGATGGCGGGCATGGAAATTGTCGTCGAAGCCGATGAGCGAAATGTCGGCGGGCACGGCCTTGCCGGCCTGCTTGAGGGCAAAGAGGGCGCCAGTGGCGATGTCGTCGTCGCCCGCCATGATGGCGGTGAGACGCTGGCGCGAGGTCAACAGGCGCTGCGTGCCCGAGACACCGAAACTCTCGGCAAAATCGCCATGGATGACGGTGATGTCGTCGAGGCTGAGCCCGTCCTCGCGCAACGCCGCAGCGAGCCCGCGCAAGCGCTCATGAGTATCGCGATACATCAAGCCACCCGACAAGTACGCGATGGCGCGGTGGCCCTGCTTGAGCAGCAAACGCATGGCGTCGCGGGCGCCGGTGAAATTGTCGATGTGGATGCGGGCGGTCGCAACGGGCACCTCGTCGCCGCCGATGGTGACGACCGGGGTGCGCGACTTGCGGATGATCTCGACCACGTCCTCGCGCAGCGGATTTTCGAGATAGAGGATGAGGCCGTCGCAGGCGCGATCGACCAGCTCGAGGATGGCGTGCGCTTCCTCGTCGCGATTGGCATAGCCGGAGGCGGCAAGCACGGACTTGCCGGACTGGCGCGCGCCCTTCTGCATGCCGCCGACCATCTGGGCGTAGAAGGGCGAAGCGATCTCGACGACGACCGCGCCGATGATGTTGGAGCGATTGGAGCGCAGGCCGCGCGCCATGGTGTTGGGACGATAGCCGAGCTCGGCGATAGCCTTGTCGATCTTGCGGCGCTTCTCGTCGGAGACGTAGCCGCTGTCGGCAATCACCCGCGACACGGTCGCGCGCGATACCCCGGCCCGTTTCGACACGTCGTTGATCGTAACCACCCGTCCTCCCCCGGATGTGAGATCGATCTCACATTGGGAGCGGAAAATGACGGGGTTGTCAATCGGGGGTGTTTGGGGTGGGGATAAAGGAGGGTGATGACTGAGGGCAAACACCCCCTCACCAAGCTCCGCTAAGCCTTCGGCTAAGCTCCGCTATCCTCCCCCACCAGGGGGGAGGATGACATCGCGCCAGCGGCGTACCTTGAGCTGACGTTGAAGTCGCCACGGACATCCTCCCCCTTGGTGGGGGAGGATA
>JBEHYU010000050.1:0-30985 GCA_048498015.1 Pseudomonadota bacterium | reverse complement strand
GGCCACATGACCGAGTTCGGCGAGGGCCCGCCGGTGCAGCGCACCTGCGCCGCTGCCGACCGCACCGGGCACGCCATCCTCCACACGCTCTACGGCCAGTCGCTCCGCCACAACGCGCAGTTCTTCATCGAATATTTCGCGCTCGACCTGCTGATGGGCGAGGATGGCGCCGTGCAGGGCGTCATCGCCTGGAGCCTCGAGGACGGCACGCTGCACCGGTTTCGCTCGAAGCTCGTGGTGCTGGCGACCGGCGGCTACGGCCGCGCCTATTTCTCGGCGACCTCGGCGCACACCTGCACCGGCGACGGCAACGGCATGGTGGCGCGCGCCGGCCTGCCGCTCGAGGACATGGAGTTCGTGCAGTTCCACCCGACGGGCGTTTATGGCGCCGGCGTGCTGATCACCGAAGGTGCGCGCGGCGAAGGCGGCTATCTCACCAACTCCGAAGGCGAGCGCTTCATGGAGCGCTATGCGCCGAATGCCAAGGATCTTGCGTCGCGCGATGTGGTGAGCCGTTGCATGACGCTGGAGATCCGCGAGGGCAGGGGTGTCGGTCCGAAGAAGGACCACATCTTCCTCCATCTCGATCACCTCGACCCGAAGGTGCTGCATGAGCGGCTGCCGGGCATCACCGAGAGCGCCAGGATTTTTGCCGGCGTCGACCTGACGCGCGACCCGATTCCGGTGCTGCCGACGGTCCACTACAATATGGGCGGCATCCCGACGAATTATCACGGCGAGGCACTGAACCCGACCGCGACCGATCCCGATGCGATCGTGCCGGGCCTGATGGCGGTGGGCGAAGCCGCCTGCGCCTCGGTGCATGGCGCCAACCGGCTCGGCTCGAACTCGCTGACCGACCTCGTGGTGTTCGGGCGGGCGGCGGCTCTGCGCGCCGGCGCCACGATGGATCGATCGAAGGCGGTGCCGGCGGTCAACAAGGCGTCGGAGGAGAAAATCCTGGCGCGCTTCGACCGGCTGCGCAATGCGAATGGCAGCGTGCCGACCGCCGTCCTGCGCGACCGCATGCAGCGCACCATGCAGGAGGACGCCGCGGTGTTCCGCACCGGCGAGACGCTGCAGAAGGGCGTCGACCGGATGCGCGAGGTCTATGCGGCGAAATCCGATGTCAAGGTCAGCGACCGCTCGATGATCTGGAACAGCGATCTGGTCGAGACGCTGGAGCTCGAGAACCTCCTGGCCAATGCGCTGACCACGGTGGAATCGGCGGTGGCCCGCACCGAGAGTCGCGGCGCCCACGCGCGCGAAGATTTCCCCAATCGCGACGACGTCAACTGGCGCAAGCATACCGTCAGCCGCATCGACGCCGCGGGCAAGGTGACGCTGAGCTATCGGCCGGTGCATGTCGATCCGCTGACGCCCGAAAGCGAAGGCGGCATCAGCCTCAAGAAAATCGCGCCGAAAGCGCGCGTCTACTAGAACGGAGTTTTCGGATGAAGCTCATCCTTGCCGCGGCCCTCACCCTGTCTGTGTTCGGCTCGTCCGCGGCGTTCGCCGCGATGGACAAGCAGGCACGCACCGATTTCGTGGCGCGCTGCCAGACCAGTATGTATATGAGCAACGCGCAGTGCAGCTGCATGGCCGACATCGCCGACAAGTCGCTCGACGATCTCGCCATCGCCTATCTCAGCCTCGACCCGCTGGACGTCACCAATTCGGCCGCGATGAGCAAGAAGATGACCGCCAAGGAGCTGAGCTCGGTCGACCATTTCATGGCGACGGCACCGCATCAGTGCGAAGGCGCGAAGTAGGCGAGCGGCAGGTTAGGGCGACGTGGGCAGCCTGCGGCTTTTGATGGCGAGTTGGTCGGCCGCCACGGTAATTGTTGGTTGCCTTGCGTCCACGGCAGTGAGCGCCAAGGAGACCCGATCGGCAAGTGAAGGTGAGTTTGTGAAGCTTGTCCTTGGCTGCTGGGAGTACAGCGCAGGGACTGTGGATAGGCCGGCGAAAGACGGCTCCATCTTTACAGCCGCCGTGTGCTTTCACGCCGATGGTACTGTCGAAACGGGTGCGATCGGTGGCGACCTGAAATGGGGTCTGGAGGGTTTTGAATCGGCGGGCCGATTTGAGGCCGTCAAGGCAAGCTGGTCCTTCGAGGACCTCGCGAGGATGGGTGGATTTTTCATAGTACCCACGTGGCCTGCGACGCGATCATCTCGCCGGGTGAGCTGCTCCAGCTCACAAACTGCGTGGGTGGCGACACCGATCCTGACGGTGCCGTGGGGAGGCCAGAGGTTCTCCCGGACCAGCGCTTTTCGGCGAAGCCTGAGCGGTCGAGTCTATGGCAATGACAGTGGCCACCGGCTATTCCGGCACACCCCTGCCGCAGAAGCTTGGGCTCAAGGATGGGCAGCGGGTGTTGTTTATCTCGCTGCCGTCGGAGCTGAAGGAGCTGCGCACGTCGCGTCACTTTGTCGAGATCGCCGAGGCGGGGTGGGAAACGTTCACCTATGGCGAGCAGGGGTATGATGTGATCCATGGGTTCACCGCGTCGCGGGACACGCTCGCGAAAGCGGCGAAACCCCTGATAGAAACGATCGACCGCGATGGGTCGATCTGGATTTCCTGGCCCAAGAAGGCCAGCAAGGTGCCCACCGATATCACCGAGGATACGATCCGCGACATCGTGCTGCCGATCGGCCTCGTTGACGTCAAGGTTGCGGCGGTCAATGACATCTGGTCGGGTCTCAAACTGATGATCCGCAAGGAGCTGAGATGAACAAGATTCTGCTGGTTGCCGCTGCCCTCGCCCTCACCCTGACGCCTGCGCTCGCCGCCACGCCGCCGACCGCCGAGCAGAAGGCGGCGTTCCTCAGCCAGTGCCTCAAGAACTCGGACGGCAATACGACTCTCTGCACCTGCAAGGCCGAGCAGGCGATGAAGCTGATCGACACCGATTTCATGAAGATCGTGCTCGCCACCATGAAGGGCGGCACGCTGCCGGTCGACCAGTCCAAGCCCTACGCGGTCTACGTGTCGAAATCCAATGCGGTCTGCGCGCCGGGCATGTGAGGCAATTCCGGTGAAGAAGATCACGATCGAGAAAGAGCAGCGCAAGGCGATCGTCGCCAAGATCCAGCGCTATTTCGTGGCCGAGCTCGACCAGGAGATCGGCGCGCTGCCGGCCGAAATGCTGCTCAACTTCTTCACCGAAAATGTCGGCGGCTTCTATTACAATCAGGGGCTGGCGGACGCGCAGGGCGTGTTCGCCAGAACGCTGGACGCGGTCAACGACGAGATTTACGGACTCGAGCAGCGCGAAGCGCATACGCGCTGAGGCAGGACAGATATGGTCGAACTCACTCTTCCCAAGAACAGCCAGCCCAGTAAGGGCAAGACCTGGCCGAGGCCGTCCGGCATGCGGCTGCGCGAATACCGGGTCTATCGCTACGATCCGGACAGCGAGGCCAATCCGCGCATCGACACCTATTTCATCGATCTCGACGATTGCGGGCCGATGGTCCTCGACGGGCTGCTCTACATCAAGAACAAGATCGACCCGACGCTGACGCTGCGCCGCTCCTGCCGCGAGGGCATCTGCGGCTCGTGCTCGATGAATATCGACGGCTTCAATACGCTGGCCTGCACCAAGGCGATGGACGAAATCAAGGGCGCCATCCGCATCTATCCGCTGCCGCACATGCCGGTGATCAAGGATCTGGTGCCGGACCTGTCGACCTTCTACGCCCAGCACCGCTCGATCGAGCCGTGGCTGAAGACCACCACGCCGCCGCCCGAGACGGAATGGCTGCAGTCCAAGCCCGACCGCGAGCGGCTGGACGGGCTGTACGAATGCATCCTCTGCGCCTGCTGCTCGACCTCGTGCCCGTCCTACTGGTGGAACGGCGAGAAATATCTGGGGCCAGCCGTGCTGCTGCAGGCCTATCGCTGGCTGATCGACAGCCGCGACCAGTCGACGGACGAGCGGCTCGACAATCTCGAGGACCCGTTCAAGCTCTATCGCTGCCACACCATCATGAACTGCTCGAACACCTGCCCCAAAGGTCTCAACCCGGCCAAGGCGATTGCCGAGATCAAGAAGATGATGGTCGAGCGCAAGGCCCAGCCGCAGCCGGAAATGGCATGAGGAGTTTGCCGATGCGCGTCCTGCTGCTGATGATCGTGGGGCTGATCGCCATGGCTCAGCCGGCGATGGCTCAGGACACGCCGGAGGCGCGTAAGGCGCTGGCGGAGCAGTTCGTCGCTCGAAGCCGACACGATGGTGACGGCGATAAACGACACCGTCTGGCCCAGCGTGGAAGCGGACATCCGCAAATCGAACCCGCAGGTCAGCGATGCGCTCCTCGAGGAGTTCAAGCGGGTCGAGCTGAGTGGCGCACGATCGATGGTCGCCAAGCTCGTGGGCGTCGAGGCGCAGTACTATGCCGAGACGTTCACGGCCGAAGAACTTCAGGACATCCTCGACTTTTACAGGTCGCCGGCCGGCACCAAGATGATCTCGAGCAAGCCCCAGCTCATGGCGAAAATGATGCCGGAGATGATTGAGCAGTCCAAGGTCATGCAAGCCGAGATGATGGAGCAGATGAAGCAGGCGGTGGTCGACAAAGGGCTCAAGTTCTAAGGCGTTCATGGAAATCATCGCCCGCGTCCCTGATCCGACCATTGCGCGCGTGCTGATCGCGGCGCTCAAGGCGCACGGGTTTCATCCCGATGAAGGGGGCGATGGCGGGCTGCCCGGCGTGACCGATCCGTTCTTCGGGCAGGGGTTGCCCATCCGGGTGCCGGAGGAGGAAGCGCGCGATGCCCGCCTCCTCGCCGAAGACCTGCTCAAGGACATGGTCCGGCGATAAGCGGGGTAGAATCCCTCAAATGGCCATGTTTATCGCCGATCCCGGTCATCAGTGGCGTTGAGGGGGCGGAGCGATTGGGCTATATGCGCACGTCAAATTTTCTTAACAGGAACTTACCGGGCATGCGGACGGGCCTTCCCCTATTGAGCATTGCGACGGCCTTGATGCTGTCGGCCTGCGCCACCGGCGGGGTGACCGTGAGCAATGTCGGCCAGCAGAGCGAGCAGTTGGCGCCGGTGCAGACGGGCGCCGTCTCGACGACGGCGCTGCCGCCGATCGGGCCCAATGGCGAAGTGCAGGGCGCCCTCGATGGCGCGCCGGCGCCGCTCACCGCCGATGCGGGCGGCCAGCCGCTGGCGACCGACGGTTCGGCCGGCGGCAGTTTCGGCGTCGGCGCCGCGCCCAATTCCACGGGCCGCGACCTCACCGGCGGGCTGACGGTCGAAAAGTTGCTCGGCCGCTGGACCGTGGTTTCGGGCCAGGACCAGTGCCAGCTCAACCTCACCCAGACGCAGAAGACCGGCACCGGCCGCTACCGCGCCTCCGCCCCGGCCTGCGGGCTCAAGGGCATGACGGCGGTCGCCAGCTGGTCTTTGGCCGGCACGCAGGTGCAGCTGTTCGACGAGGGCGGCACGCTGATCGCCGCAATGATCCTGAGCGGCAACCGCTTCATCGGGACGCTCTCGGGCGGTACCGGCATCTCGATGGTGGGCTGAGGGCCCGCCACCCTTTCGCGGGCGCCGCAAACTGCGCTAAGCAGCGCCCGTGCACTCTTCCCCGACAGGTCCGGTTTCCCTCGCCCTTGCCGATCTCGTGCGGCAGGGGACACTATCGGCCGATCCGCTGCAGGCGGAGGCGGCGCGCGTGCTCGACGGCATCGCCGAGGGCCTGAGCCACCGCGGCATGTTCGGGCGGCGACGGAGCGTGCGGGGGGCGTATCTCGTGGGCTCGGTCGGGCGCGGCAAGACCATGCTGATGGATCTGTTCTTTGCCGCAGTGGCGGTGGCGCATAAGCGGCGGGTGCATTTCGACGAGTTCATGGATGAGCTGCATGCGGCCATTACCGAGTTCCGCAAGTCCGACAAGGGCGACCCGATCGCAGCGATGACGCGGCCGATCATCGCCGAGACGCGGCTGCTCTGCCTCGACGAATTCCAGGTGACCGACATCACCAACGCCATGCTGCTCGGCCGGCTGTTCGAAAAACTGTTCGCCGGCGGGGTGACGCTGGTGGCGACCTCCAACACCCTGCCCGACGAGCTCTATCGCGACGGGCTCAACCGGCAGCTGTTCCTGCCGTTCATCGAGCTGCTCAAGCAGCAGGTCGAGATCGTGCCGCTGGATGGGCCGACGGATTATAGGCGACTCAAATTCGAGGGCGAGGCGGTCTACCGGTTCGGGACGGGCCTGGAGGTCGATGCGGCGATGGACCGGCTCTGGGGCAGGCTGACCGGCGGGGCGCCGGCCCACCCCGAAACGCTGCGTTCGCTCGGCCGCGACATCGCCGTGCCGGCGGCCGCGATGGGGGCGGCGCGGTTCTCGTTCAAAGCGCTTTGCGAGGCGCCGCTGGGGGCCCGCGACTACCTCAGGCTGGCGCACCAGTACGATGCGTTCCTGATCGACAACGTGCCGGCCTTCACCGTCACCAACCCCAGCGCCGCCAAGCGCTTCATCCTGCTGATCGACACGCTCTACGACCGAGGGATCAAGCTTTGCGCCAGTTTTGCCGTGCCGCTCGAGCAATTATCGGCCGGATCGCGCAATGCCCAGGAGTTCGGGCGCACGATTTCGCGGCTGATCGAGATGCAGTCGAGCGCGTATCTCAACGCCCAGCGCAAGGCTGGCTAGCGCCACCAAAGCCTGACTTGTTAACGCAATGGGCAAGGTCTATAGGGGCGCCAATTCCAACAGACAGCAGGATTTTGGGCTCATGGCGCGCAAGAAGATCGCTCTGATCGGTGCGGGGCAGATTGGTGGCACTCTGGCGCATCTGGCGGTGCTCAAGGAGCTTGGCGACGTCATCCTGTTCGACATCGTCGACGGCACCCCGCAGGGCAAGGCGCTCGATCTGAGCCAGTCGGCCCCGGTCGAGGGCTTCAACGCCACCATCAAGGGCACGTCCGAGTACAAGGACATCGCCGCCGCCGATGTGGTGATCGTCACCGCCGGCGTGCCGCGCAAGCCGGGCATGAGCCGCGATGACCTGCTCGAAATCAACCTCAAGGTGATGGAGCAGGTGGGTGCGGGCATCGCCAAATACGCCCCGGACGCCTTCGTCATCTGCATCACCAACCCGCTCGATGCGATGGTCTGGGCGCTGCAGCGTTTCTCCGGCCTGCCCTCGTCCAAGGTCATCGGCATGGCGGGCGTGCTGGACAGCTCGCGCTTCCGCTACTTCATCGCCGATGAGCTGAAGGTCTCGGTCGAGGACGTCACCGCCTTCGTGCTGGGCGGCCATGGCGACTCGATGGTGCCGCTGGCCCGCTACTCGACGGTGGCCGGCGTGCCGCTGACCGACCTGGTCAAGATGGGCTGGCTCAACAAGGACCGGCTCGAAGAGATCATCCAGCGCACCCGCGACGGCGGTGCCGAGATCGTCGGCCTGCTCAAGACCGGCTCGGCCTTCTACGCGCCGGCGACGTCGGCGATCGAGATGGCCGAGAGCTACCTCAGGGACAAGAAGCGCGTCCTGCCCGTCGCCGCCTTCCTCAAGGGCGAATATGGCGTCAAGGGCACCTATGTGGGCGTGCCGGCGGTGATCGGGGCCGGTGGCGCCGAGCGCATCATCGAAATCTCGCTCAATTCGGCCGAGCAGAAGGCGTTCGAGAAATCGGTCGCTTCCGTCGAAGGCCTGATCGAGGCCTGCAAGAAGATCGCCCCCAAGCTCGCCTGAGAGGCACGGCATGAACATCCACGAACACCAGGCCAAGGCGCTGCTCAAGACCTATGGCCTGCCGGTGGCATCCGGCGTCGCGATCTTCAAGCTGGAGGAGGCCGAGGCGGCGGCCAAGTCGCTGCCGGGGCCGCTCTATGTGGTCAAGTCGCAGATCCATGCGGGCGGCCGCGGCAAGGGCAAGTTCAAGGAACTGCCGGCTGAGGCCAAGGGCGGCGTGCGGCTCGCGCGTTCCGCCGCCGAAGTCGTGGCCAATGCCAGGGAAATGCTCGGCCACACCCTGGTGACCAAGCAGACCGGCCCGGCAGGCAAGCAGGTCAACCGCCTCTATATCGAGGACGGCGCCGACATCGCCCGCGAGCTCTATTGCTCGCTGCTGGTCGATCGCGAGACGGGCGAAGTGGCGTTCGTGGTGTCGACCGAAGGCGGCATGGACATCGAGACGGTAGCGCACGATACGCCCGAGCGGATCATCACGGTCGATATCGACCCGGTGGCGGGCGTGACGGCGGCCGATGTCGAGAAGCTCGCGTCGGCGCTCAAGCTCGAGGGCGCGGCCCGCACCGATGCGAACACGGTGTTCCCGGCGCTCTACAAGGCCTTCACCGAGAGCGACATGAGCCTGCTCGAGGTCAACCCGCTGATCGTCATGCAGGACGGCCATCTGCGGCTGCTCGACGCCAAGGTCAGCTTCGACAACAATTCGCTGTTCCGCCATCCCGACCTCGTCGCGCTGCGCGACACGACCGAGGAGGACGCCAAGGAGATCGAGGCGTCCAAATACGACCTCGCTTACGTGGCGCTCGACGGCAATATCGGCTGCATGGTCAATGGCGCCGGCCTCGCGATGGCCACCATGGACATCATCAAGCTCTATGGCGAAGAGCCGGCGAACTTCCTCGATGTCGGCGGCGGCGCGAGCCGCGAGAAGGTGACGGCGGCGTTCAAGATCATCACCGCCGATCCCAACGTCAAAGGCATCCTGGTCAACATCTTCGGCGGCATCATGCGTTGCGACGTCATCGCCGAAGGCGTGGTGGCGGCGGTGCACGATGTCGGTCTGACGGTGCCGCTGGTGGTCCGGCTCGAGGGCACCAACGTCAAGGAAGGCAAGGCGATCCTGCGCGACAGCGGTCTCAACGTGATCCCGGCCGACGATCTCGACGATGCGGCGCAAAAGATCGTCGCCGCCATCCGGGGCCAAGCCTGATGCTGGCGGCCGGGCGCGTCATGGCGATGAGCCTGGCCGCGCTCGGCGCGACGCCGGCGCTGGCCTTCGACATGCCGGCCGGCGCCGATCCGGTCTATGCCGAGCTGGTCGGGACGTGCCTGGGGGCGCTCGGGCTCGAGACGTCGTTCGATCCCGAAGGCTGGGTCGGCCACGATACCGGCGACGCCGACGCGGTGGCCTGGATCAATTCCACCCGCAGCTTCATGACCAAGGATTTTCCGGGCGTCGGCAGCGGCAACCTGTCGACCACGCTCGAGACTTATCCGGGCTACGCGCTCGGCGTTTGCGAGGCCGATATCGCCCAGCCCAGCCGGTCGATCGCGGTCGGCGATCTCAGCCAGTCCGGCATCGTCGGCAGCATCGAGGGCGAGGGCAGCAATCTCTCGGGGAGCTGGCGCAATGCCGACGCGACGCTCTTTATTCGCGCCACAATGAGCGACAATACCGGCGACTTCCGTTTGTCGGTGACGTCGATCACCAAGGAGGACTGAATGAGACTGATGCCTCTGCTGTCCCTGTCTGCGCTGCTCATTGCGAGCCCGGCGCTGGCGCAGGTGAGCCTGACGCTCGACGATGGCGCGTCTTCGGGCGCCGTGAGCATGTCGGGGCCGCCCAACCTCAGTATCGTCACCGATGACAGTTCCTCGTCGGAAGAGCCGAGCCATCTGACGCAGCCGCCGAACCTGTCGGTGGCGCCGCCCTCGGACGAAGAGAGTTCGTCCGAGGAGATGAGCCACATGACGCAGCCGCCGAACCTGACGACGTCGTCGGAAGACGACGAAGAGATGGACGACGAGTCCTCCGAGGAGCCGTCCGGCCCGCCGGTCGCTTCCAAGGATGCGCTGCAGGCCTTCTACGACGCCTGCAACAATATCTCGGGCGGCGCCGAGGGCGGCTTCGACAAGGTCAACGATGCCGGCTGGGCGCCCGACGAGACCGATGATCCGGGCCCGTACAACGCCATCTATTCGGGCTACCAGACCTTCGACGGCTATGGCGACGTGACCATCTGGGGCTCGCTGCAGAGCTTCCCGACGCAGCGGCTGGGCTATTGCCGCGTCGATTTCTCCGACACCGACAACCTCATCAATTTCGAGGACATGGGCGGTATTGGCGGTCTCACCGGCAAGCTCGACGACCGCGGCGACGGGCAGGTCTACGGTTCCTGGGAAAGCGCCGACAAGAAGCTCCTCGTGATCGCCGACCGCACCGACGGGGCGGTCGAGATCGAATACAATTTCATCCTCGGCGACGCGCCGGCGCAGTAAACTCAAGGACCCTCATGTCGATCCTCGTCAACAAGGACACCCGCGTTCTCGTGCAGGGGCTGACCGGCAAGACCGGCACGTTCCACACCGAGCAGGCGCTGGCCTATTACGGCACCAAGATGGTGGGCGGCGTGAACCCCAAGAAGGCCGGGGAGACGTGGACCTCCGGGGTCGACGGTACGCCGCTGCCGGTGTTCGCCTCGGTGGCAGAGGGCAAGGAGCGGACCGGCGCCAATGCCTCGGTGATCTACGTGCCGCCGGCGGGCGCCGCCGACGCCATCCTCGAGGCGATCGAGGCAGATATTCCGCTGATCGTCGCCATCACCGAGGGCGTGCCGGTGCTCGACATGGTCAAGGTCAAGGCGCGGCTGGAAAAGTCCAGATCGCGGCTGATCGGGCCCAATTGCCCGGGCGTGCTGACGCCGGAAGAATGCAAGATCGGCATCATGCCGGGCTCGATCTTCTCGAAGGGCTCGGTAGGCATCGTCTCGCGGTCCGGTACGCTGACCTATGAAGCCGTGTTCCAGACCACCAATGCGGGGCTGGGGCAGACGACGGCCGTCGGCATCGGGGGCGATCCGGTGAAGGGCACCGAATTCATCGACGTGCTCGAGATGTTCATGGCGGACGAGGCCACCAAGTCGATCATCATGATCGGCGAGATCGGCGGCTCGGCCGAGGAAGACGCCGCGCAGTTCCTGATCGACGAGGCCAAGCGCGGCCGCAAGAAGCCGATGGCCGGGTTCATCGCCGGCCTCACCGCCCCCAAGGGCCGCACCATGGGCCATGCTGGCGCCGTAATTTCGGGGGGTAAGGGCGGCGCCGAGGACAAGATCGCGGCGATGGAAGCGGCAGGCATCAAAGTGTCGCGTTCCCCTGCGAGAATAGGTGTCACTCTCGCCGAGGTGCTAAAGGGCTGAAAAGCGCGACAAAGTGAAGGTATTCGACCTTTCAGACGATGGTCGGAATGCCCAATTCTTTAGCAACATGCTAATCTAACACCGTCATAGTCCGCCGCACGCGGAACGGCAGCCCTCTCCGGGCCTGCCGGCACACAGGGAACACGGGGAAAAGCCCCGCCTAAAAGACATGACCCGACAGGATAAGAACGAACAGTTCTTGCTCTCCTCCTTCCTTTACGGCGGCAACGCCACCTACATCGAAGACCTCTACAACCGCTACAAGACCGATCCGAAGAGCATCGACCCGACCTGGGCCGGCTATTTTGGTCGCCTCGAAGACAGCGCTAGCGACGTGGCCAGGAACGCCGGGGGACCCTCCTGGGCCCGCAGCGACTGGCCGCAGACCGCCAATGGCGACCTCGTCTCGGCGCTCGACGGCAATTGGGGCGAGATCGTCGTCAAGACCGGCGCCGCGACCGCCAAGCGCGCCGCGGCCGAAGGCGCCCCCGCGCCGAGCCCCGTCGATGTGCTGCAGGGCACGCGCGACTCGATCCGCGCCATCATGATGATCCGCGCCTACCGCACGCGCGGCCACCTCCACGCTGATCTCGATCCGCTCAAGCTCAAGCAGGACGATCCGGCGCCCGAGCTAGACCCGGCGACGTACGGCTTCACCGAGGCCGACTACTCGCGCAAGATCTTCATCGACAACGTGCTCGGGCTCGAATGGGCGACCGTGCCGGAGATGCTGGCCATCCTGACGCGGACCTATTGTTCGACCGTCGGCGTCGAGTTCATGCACATCAACGATCCCGAGGCCAAGCAATGGGTCCAGGAGCGGATGGAAGGGCCCGACAAGGAGATCAAGTTCACGCCGCAGGGCAAGAAGGCGATCCTCAACAAGCTCATCGAGTCCGAGGGCTTCGAGAAGTTCCTCGACGTCAAGTATACCGGCACCAAGCGCTTCGGCCTCGACGGCTCGGAATCGCTGATCCCGGCGCTGGAGCAGATCATCAAGCGCGGCGGTGCGCTGGGCGTGAAGGACATCGTTCTGGGCATGGCGCATCGCGGCCGGCTGAACGTGCTCACCCAGGTGATGATGAAGCCGCACCGCGCGCTGTTCCACGAGTTCAAGGGCGGCGCCTATTACTCCGAGGACGTCGAAGGCTCGGGCGACGTGAAGTACCACCTCGGTGCTTCGTCGGACCGCGAGTTCGACGGCAACCAGGTGCATCTCAGCCTGACCGCCAACCCGTCGCATCTCGAGATCGTCGATCCGGTGGTGCTGGGCAAGGCCCGCGCCAAGCAGGACCAGCGCTCGGAAGTCGATGGGCATTTCGTCTTCGACACCAAGCAGACCGACCGCTCGGTGGTGATGCCGCTATTGATCCATGGCGACGCCGCGTTTGCCGGGCAGGGCATCATTGCCGAATGCCTCGGGCTCTCGGGCCTCAAGGGCCACCGGACCGGCGGCTCGGTGCATTTCGTCATCAACAACCAGATCGGCTTTACCACCTCGCCGATGAATTCGCGATCCTCGCCGTACCCCACCGACGTTGCCAAGATGATCGAGGCGCCGGTGTTCCACGTGAACGGCGACGATCCGGAGGCGGTGGTCTACGTCTCCAAGGTCGCCACCGAGTTCCGGCAGCGCTTCGGCCGCCCGGTGGTGGTCGACATGTTCTGCTATCGCCGCTTCGGCCACAATGAAGGCGACGAGCCCAGCTTTACCCAGCCGCTGATGTATTCGAGCATCCGCAGCCACAAGACGACGCTGGAACTGTATTCCGAACGGCTGATTGGCGAGGGCCACGTCACCGCCGACGAGATCGAGAAGCTCAAGGCCGACTGGCGCGCGCATCTCGAGAGCGAGTTCGAGGCCGGGCAGGATTTCCGCCCGAACAAGACCGACTGGCTCGACGGCCAGTGGAAGGACATGAAGCGTGCCGACGCGGACGGTCCGCGCCGCGGCGAAACGGGCGTGGCGCTCGACGACCTGGTGCGGATCGGCACAAGGCTAACGTCGGTGCCGGCGAGCTTCAACGTCCACAAGACGGTCAAGCGCTTCTTCGACAACCGCCTCGCGGCGATCGAGTCTGGCGAAGGCATCGACTGGGCGACCGGCGAAGCGCTGGCGTTCGGCTCGCTGCTGACCGAGGGCCACCCGGTGCGCCTCAGCGGCCAGGATTCCGAGCGCGGCACCTTCACGCAGCGCCATTCGGTGCTCAACGACCAGGAAAACGGCGACGCCTATACGCCGCTCAACAACATCGCGCCCGACCAGCAGCGCTACGAGGTCATCAACTCGATGCTCTCGGAAGAGGCGGTGCTGGGCTTCGAGTACGGCTATTCGCTGGCCGAGCCGACCACGCTGACCCTGTGGGAAGCGCAGTTCGGCGATTTCGCCAATGGGGCGCAGGTCGTCGTCGACCAGTTCATCAGCTCGGGCGAGCGCAAGTGGTTCCGCATGTCCGGCCTCGTGATGCTGTTGCCGCATGGCTATGAAGGGCAGGGCCCGGAGCACTCCTCCGCCCGCCTCGAGCGCTATCTGCAGCTGTGCGCCGAAGACAACATGCAGGTCGCCAACTGCACGACGCCGGCCAATTACTTTCACGTGCTGCGCCGGCAGGTGAAGCGCGATTTCCGCAAGCCGCTGGTGCTGATGACGCCCAAGTCGCTGCTCCGCCACAAGAAGGCGGTCTCGACGCTGAGCGAGTTCGGGCCTGAATCGACGTTCCACCGCCTGCTGTGGGACGACGCCGAGGCGCCGGGCCCCAAGAAGACCACGATCACGCTGGCGCCCGACGACCAGATCCGCCGTGTCGTCCTCTGCTCGGGCAAGGTCTATTACGACTTGCTCGAGGATCGCGAGAAGCGTGGCATCAACGACGTTTATCTGTTGCGCGTCGAGCAGCTCTATCCGTTCCCGGCCAAGGCCCTGCTCGACGAGCTGACCCGCTTCAAGAAGGCGGACATCGTCTGGTGCCAGGAAGAGCCCAAGAACATGGGCGCCTGGGCGTTCGTGCAGCCTTATGTCGACTGGGTCCTCGACCAGCCGCAGATGGGCCGCAGCAACGATCGGCCGCGTTATGTCGGCCGTCCGGCCTCGGCCTCGACGGCAACCGGCCTGATGCGCACCCATATTGCGCAGCTGCAGCAATTCCTCGAAGAAGCCTTCGCGAAGTAAGGAAAAGAGAAAATGGCAACCGACATCCGGGTTCCGGCGCTGGGCGAAAGCGTCACCGAGGCGACCATCGGGCAGTGGTTCAAGAAGGTGGGCGATACCGTCGCCGCCGATGAGCCGGTGGTGGAGCTGGAAACCGACAAGGTGACCATCGAGGTGCCGGCGCCCGCCGCCGGCGTGCTCGAGGCGATCTCGGCCAATGCCGGCGACACCGTCAATGTGGGTTCACTGATCGGCGCCATCGGCGAGGCCGGCAAGGCCGCCGCGCCCGCTCCGGTCGCCGCCGCTGCGGCGCCGGCCCCCGCCTTCAAGCCCGAACCGGCCCCGCCGGCTCCGGCCACCAACGGCAATGTGCCGCCGCCGGCACCGGCCGCCGCCAAGCTGATGGCCGATAACGGCATTGCGGCCAACGACGTCAACGGCTCGGGCCGCCGCGGCCAGGTGCTGAAGGAAGACGTGCTGGCCGCCATGAACCGGCCGCTCGCCACCCCGCAGGCGCCGAGCGCCGTGTCGGGTTCGGCCGCTTTAGCGCCGCGTCCCGCCCCGGCGCCCGTCGCCGAAGCACCGCGCGTCGCCCAGCCGGCTCCTGCCGCCGCGCCGCCCGTCGCCGTGGCGCCGCCGCCGGCCCCGCGTCCGGCTCCCGCCGCCGCTCCGGCGACCGCGCCGACCCCGCGCGGTCCGGTGGCCGTCGCCGATGAATCGCGCGAGGAGCGCGTAAAGATGACCCGGCTGCGCCAGACCATCGCGCGCCGCCTCAAGGATGCGCAGAACACGGCCGCCATGCTGACCACCTTCAACGAGGTGGACATGAAGCCGGTGATGGATATGCGCACCCGCTACAAGGACGTTTTCGAAAAGAAGCATGGCACCAAGCTGGGCTTCATGGGCTTCTTCACCATGGCGGTCGTCCATGCGCTGAAGGAAATCCCCAACGTCAATGCCGAGATCGACGGCGACGACATCGTCTACAAGAACTACGCCCATATCGGCATCGCGGTCGGTACCGATCGCGGCCTGGTGGTGCCGGTGGTGCGCGATGCCGACAAGCTGTCGATTGCGGGCATCGAGAAGGAAGTGGCCCGGCTGGGCAAGCTCGCCCGCGACGGCGCGCTCGCCATGGCCGACATGCAGGGCGGCACCTTCACCATCACCAATGGCGGCGTCTACGGCTCACTGATGTCGACCCCGATCCTCAATGCGCCGCAGTCGGGGATCCTCGGCATGCACAAGATCCAGGATCGGCCGGTGGTGGTCGAGGGACAGGTCGTCGTCCGTCCGATGATGTACCTGGCGCTCAGCTACGATCACCGCATCGTCGACGGCAAGGAAGCCGTGACGTTCCTGGTGCGCGTCAAGGAGAGCCTCGAGGCGCCGGAGCGCCTGGTGCTCGATCTGTAAAGCCATGGCCAGCCGGAACGGCGTTCTGGTGGTGACCGGCGGCAGCCGCGGCATCGGCGCTGCGGCATCGTTGCTGGCGGCCGAGCGCGGCTGGGCCGTCGTCGTCAATTATGCGGGCAATGTCGAGGCGGCCGAAGCGGTGGTGAGCCGCATCCTCGCCAATGGCGACGAGGCCATCGCGGTGCGCGGCGACGTTGCCGACCCTGCCGACGTCGAGCACATCTTCGCGGCGGCAGACCGGCTCGGCCCGCTTACCGGCCTCGTCAACAATGCGGGCATCGTCGGCAAGACGGCGCGGGTCGCGGACCTGACGTCCGAGCGCATCGCCCGAATGTTCGCCGTCAACGTCACCGGCTCCTTCCTCTGCGCGCAGGCGGCGATCCGGCGGATGTCGAGGAACCAGGGCGGCAAGGGCGGCTCGATCGTCAACGTCACCTCGGCGGCGGCCAAGCTGGGCGGCGCCAATTCCTATGTCGATTACGCCGCGGCCAAGGGCGCCATCGACACGTTCACGGTCGGCCTCGCGCTCGAAGTCGCGGCCGAGGACATCCGGGTCAATGGCGTGCGGCCGGGCGTGATCGACACCGATATCCACGCCTCGGGCGGCGATCCGGGGCGGGCGCAGCGCATGGCCGCGCAAATCCCGCAGGGCCGGCCCGGCACAGCCGAGGAGGTGGCGCGCGCCATCGTCTGGCTGCTGTCGGACGAGGCGTCCTACAGCACCGGCACCGTGGTGTCGGTCACCGGCGGGCGAGGCATTTTCGCGTGACCACCGAACTCGCGCTGCTGATGTGGAGCCTCGTGGTCTACGGGCTTTATCTGGGCGCCCAGTCGCTGATCTATCGCTGGCGCTTCGGCGTCCTGTTCGCCGCCAGCGCCCGCGACGCGGCGCCCAAGCCCGAAGGCGAGCTGCTCGGCCGGGCTGAGCGAGCGCTCAGGAATTTCATGGAGACCTGGCCGGCCTTCATCGTGCTGGCGCTGGTGGCGCATCTGGCCGACCAGCATGATGCGGTCGTGTTCTGGGGCGCCGTCATCTATCTGGTGGCGCGCGTGGTGTACCTGCCGCTCTACCTGTTCGGTGTGTTCATGGTCCGCAGCCTCGTGTGGTGCGTCGGCGCCATCGGGGTCGGCATGATGTTCTTCGGCATCCTGTTCTAGCCAGCAGGCGGCCCAGCGACTACATAGGGTTATTCAAGCAGAGGCATGTCATGGCGGACCAATTCGACCTCACGGTGATCGGCTCTGGACCGGGCGGCTATGTGTGCGCCATCCGCGCCGCGCAGCTCGGCATGAAGGTGGCGGTGGTCGAGAAATGGCCGACCTTCGGCGGCACCTGCCTCAATATCGGCTGCATCCCCAGCAAGGCGCTGCTGTATGCATCGGAACTGTTCGAGGAAGCCGGGCACAATTTCGGCCATCTGGGCATCGACATCCCGGCGCCGCAGCTCAACCTCGCCCAGATGATGGTGCACAAGGACGAGACGGTCGCCGCCAACGTCAACGGCGTGTCGTTCCTGTTCAAGAAGAACAAGATCACCTCGTTCCAGGGCACCGGCGCGCTGGCCGGCCGCGGCCGCGTGCAGGTCACCTCGGACAAGGGCCCGCCGCAGATCATCGAGAGCAAGCACATCGTCATCGCCACCGGTTCGGTGCCGGCGACGCTGCCGGGCATCGAGATCGACGAGGAGCGGATCGTCACCTCGACCGGCGCGCTGTCGCTGGGCGCGGTGCCTGAGAGGCTGCTGGTCATCGGCGCCGGCGTCATCGGCCTGGAGCTCGGCTCGGTCTGGGCTCGGCTCGGCGCCAAGGTGACGGTGGTGGAATTCCTCGACCGCATCCTGCCCGGCATGGACAGCGAGGTGGCGAGGCAGTTCCAGCGCATCCTTCAGAAGCAGGGCGTCGATTTCCGCCTCTCGACCAAGGTCAAGTCGATCGACAAGCAGGACGACGGCACGCTCACCGCCCGGCTCGAGCCGGCGGCCGGCGGTGACATGGCGATCGTCGATACCGACGTGGCGCTGGTGGCCATCGGCCGGAAACCCTTCACCGAGGGCCTCGGCCTGTCGGCGGCGGGCGTCGAGCTCGACAATCGCGGCCGTATCCTCGTGGGCACCGGCTATGGCACCAATGTCGAGAACGTCTACGCCATCGGCGACGTCATCGCCGGCCCCATGCTGGCGCACAAGGCCGAGGACGAGGGCATCGCGGTGGCCGAGATCATCGCTGGCCAGTATGGCCACGTGAACTATGGCGCCATCCCGGCGGTGGTCTACACCAATCCCGAGATCGCCTCCGTGGGTAAGACGGAGGACGAGCTCAAGGCGGCGGGCGTCGACTACAAGATCGGCAAGTTCCCGTTCACCGCCAATGGCCGCGCCAAGGCGATGCTCTCCACCCAGGGTTTCGTGAAGATCCTCGCCGACGTCGCGACCGATCGGGTGCTGGGCGCCCACATCATCGGCCGCAACGCGTCCGAGATGATCGAAGCCTTGACGGTGCTGATGGAGTTCGGCGGCTCGGCCGAAGACCTCGCCCGCACCACCGCCGCCCACCCGACGCTGAGCGAAGCGATCCGCGAGGCCGCGCTGATGTGCGGCGACGGCGCCATCCACATCTGAGGCGGAGGCGTTAAGCCTCCACCTCGGTCGCTTCGACGGCCGCCTTTGTGGGTTTCTGCTTGCGGCCGAACAGCCAGACGCCCGCCAGCACCATGGCGGTGCCCAGCGCGTGCCAGGGCGTGAAGGCCTCGCCGAGCACGCCGATCGACAGGCTGACCGTCACCAGCGGCGAGACGTTGCCGATGATGGCGGTGCGTTCGGGGCCGATGAGCCCGATGGCGGCGGAGATGCAGTAGGCCGGCGCCACGGTGGCGATGAGGCCGATGGCGACCATCAGCCAAAACCCCTCGCCGTTGATGGCGAGCGTGCTCATCGGGTGGGTGGCGAGAAAATGCACCAGCACCGCCGGACCGGCGCCGCTCATGGCGATCGAGGTGAAGAGCTGCGAGCCGAGCTTGTCGATCAGCGGCTTGGCCAGGACCTGGTAGCCCGCATAGGCGAAGGCCGACCCGAAGACCAGCAGCGAGCCCAGCACGACATTGTCGCCCTCGACCGAGAAATCGCGGGCGAAGATGATGACGATGCCCGCATAACTGACGACCAGCGACACCACCATCAGCCCGGTGATGCGGCGCTTGAAGAACACCATGCCGAACAGCACGACGAAGAACGGGTAGGTCAAGAGGATCAGGCGGTCGAGCTGCGCGGTGATATAGGCAAGGGCGGAGAAATCGAGCAGGCTCGCCACATAGTAGCCGCGCATGCCCAAGCCGAGCGCCTGGCACATCGTGGTGCGGTAGAGCACGGGCGCGGCGCCGGCCGGCGCATCGCGCCGCTTGCGGCGGTAGGCCAGCACGCCGACCGTGACGAATACCGGCACCGCCACGATCTGGCGCCAGGCGAGCGTGGTCAGCGTGTCGATGCCGTCGGCGAGCGCCAGCTTGATGATGATGCCCTTGGTGGCAAACAAAGCGGCGCCGAGCAGGGCGAAGAAAATCCCCAGCGCTTGCGTGCTGATGGCGGCGGGCTTGGCGGGTGCTGTGGAGGTCATCGGGGTCTCTTGTTGCCCCGCCTCAGATCACCGGATCACCCGCGCCTGAAGGCGGGGCCGGTTGCACGAGGTTAAGCCAGGCGCGCACCGGTCCCGACGGAACCGATAATAAGTTTGCCAATAATGAGGGCGCGCATGGTCATTGCGGCGTCGATACGCCCGAGGGGGGCGCTTGTAAAGCGTCACCGAGCGCGGCGATGAGCGGGGCGAGCTCGGAACGGTAGGCTGAGGCCAGTCCCACCGAATCCGCATAGAGCGGGCGCCTGACCTGCGCCGCCGACGCCGTAACGACGCCGCGTTCGGTCTTGTGGAAATCGAGCACGCGAGGGTCCCAGCCGAGTTGGCAGAAGGCGAGCAGGCGCCGCAGGGTCGGCTCGGGGTCGGCGATCACCGCCTCGTAGCTGTGATCGAGCACGAAGCCGGGGAGGACTTCACTCCAGTGCGCCATCAGCTGTCGATAGAGCCGATAATAGCCGCCAAGCTCGGTCTGGTCGTAGCCGTAGGGCACGTTGGTGCCGGCGAAGACGTGCCGGTAGATCGAGAAGCAGGTGTCGAGCGGATCGCGCGTGCAATGGACAATCTTGGCATCGGGGAAGAGCAGGCGAATGAGGCCGATGCGGCGGAAATTGTCGAGGTTCTTGTCGGTGAACCGCGTCTTGCCGCCCAGCGCCTGCCGGACCGGTTGCAGATAGGCACGGGCCCAGTCGCGGAGCTCTGCCGGCAGCGTGATGTCGAGGAAGGCGCCCAGCGAGTCCATTCCGCTGTTGTGCAGCATCGTCGATTCGACCTGGAGCAGCAGGTTCATTTCGCCGCCGCCCAGCACATCGGGATGGCTGGCCAGGATTTGTTCGGTGAGGGTAGAGCCCGAGCGCGGCATGCCGACGATGAAGATCGGCCGCATGCCGGTGATGCCGCTGCCGGCGAAGCGGGCGAAGAGGTCGGGCGTGAAGGTCGCCCGGATGCGGTCGAAATCGGCTTCGGTGTCGGCCGGTGAATAGCGCAGCTCGGCGCGGCGCTCGGCGTTGGCGGCGGTGTAGTAAGCGAGGGCTCGATCGAACTGTCCGAGATCCTCGTAGGTCTTGCCCAGCGCGAAGCCCAGCAGATGGCGCTGCGCCGGCGGCAGGCGATCGTGCAGACCAAGCATCGCCTGCACCTCTGCGTCCTCGCTCTGGCGCGTCAAGGAGAGCGCGATGTTGAGGTAGACGTCGCCGGCCTCAGGCTCGTGCTGGAGCACCGCACGCAACGCCGCCACGGTCTGCTCCATGCGGCCGAAGCGGCGGTGGATGGTCGAGAGCAGGCGCAATTGCTCGCTGCTGGTGGCCAGCGTCATCGCCTTGTCCAGCGCCGCGATCGCGGCGTCTGGCTGCCCCGTGGCATAAGCTTGGCGGCCGGTATTGAGGAGCGCCTCGAAGGGCGGTGGTGGCTTTGGGTCAGGCACGGAAGATCACGCTGTTGGATGCGCCATCTAGCCCCTTGGATGCGCCGCGCGATAGGCGTCGAGCAGGCGGTCGGTATCGACGGCGGTGTAGATCTGCGTCGTCGACAGCGAGGCGTGACCGAGCAGTTCCTGGATGGCGCGCAAATCGCCGCCGCGGCCCAGCAGATGGGTGGCGAAGGAGTGGCGCAGCGCGTGCGGGGTCGCCGATGGCGGCAGGCCGAGGGCGCCGCGCAGTTGCGCCACGCGCAGCTGGATCAGGCGTGGCGACAGCACGCCGCCCTTGACGCCGCGAAACAGCGGCTGGCTCGGCGACAGCGGGAAAGGGCAGAGATCGAGATAGGCCTCGATGCTCCGGCGGGCCGCATCGATCAGCGGCACCAGCCGGGTTTTGCCGCCCTTGCCGGTGACGCGCATCGCCGGGCCCTCGAGGTCGGCGCGGCTGAGGCTCAGAGCTTCGGAGATACGGAGGCCCGCGCCGTAGCAGAGCGACAGCACCGCCATGTCGCGCGCCGCGACCCAGGGGCGATCTTCCATCTCGCCGGCGGTCTCGATCGCCGCTTTGGCTTCGAGCACGGTCAGCGCCTTGGGCAGCGATTTCTTCGCCTTGGGGCTGCGCAGCGTGTTGAGCGCCTCGGTGCTCATGGCGCCCTCGCGTTCGAGGAAACGCAGGAAGCTCTTGATGCCCGACAGCGCCCGCGCCAGCGAGCGGGCGTCGGTGCCGTCCTCCCGCCGCCGCGCCATGAACGCCCGAAAATCGGCGGCGCGCATCTCGCGCAGGGTCGGCAGCGACACCGGCCCGCCAGTGTGCGGGCCGAGGAAGGCGAAGAACTGGCCGAGATCGCGGGTGTAGGCCTCGAGCGTCCTGGGCGCCAGCCGGCGCACGCTGGCCATGTCGCGGCTCCAGGCGGCGACCAGGCGGCTGATCTCGGCGTCGGCGAGAAAGGCGGTGGACATGGGCGTGAGCCTAGCCGGATTCGGTTACTCGAAAGTGCGCGCCGCAAAGGTCGCAGAATCAGCTTGCGCTTCCTATGTTCGCCGTGAACAAAGCGCGCACAGATGACCGAGCTGTCCGACATTGTGGCTGTGATGGTGAGCGTCTCCGTCGAGGGGCCGTATTCGTACCGGGTGCCGCCTGGCGCGCGGGTGCAGCGCGGCTCGATCGTGGCGGTGCCGCTGGTCGGGCGGCTGACCATGGGGGTGGTCTGGGGCGAGCCGAAAGACAATTTCGCCCATAACCGGCTCAAGGAAATCGCCCATGTCTACGACGCGCCGCCGCTGAGCGAGGAGCTGCTGCGCACCGTGGACTGGGTGTCGCGCTACACGCTGGCGCCGCCGGGGCTGGTGCTGCGTTCGGTGCTGCGCTCGAGCGAGGCGCTGGAGCCCGAGCGGCCGGTGGTCGGCTACCGGCGGACCGGTTTCGAGCCGGAGCGCATGACGCCGGCGCGCTACCGGGTGATGGACACGGTGGCCGATGGGCTGGCCTGGGCCAAGAGCGCCATCGTCGGGGCGAGCGGCGTGTCGGCGTCGGTGATCGAGGGGCTGGAGCGCTCGGGCGCGCTGGAGCGGCTCGAAATCCCCGCGCCGCCGATCGTGCTCAGGCCCGATCCGGACGAGGCGGCGCCAACCCTGAGCCCCGACCAGGCAGCATCGCTGACGCGCATCCGCGAGCTCGATCCGCACAAATTCGGCGTGGCGCTGCTCGATGGCGTGACCGGCAGCGGCAAGACCGAAGTGTTCTTCGAGGCGCTGGCCGATACGCTGCGCGCCGGGCGGCAGGCGATGGTGATCCTGCCCGAGATCGCGCTCACCCATACCTTCCTCGAGCGCTTCGCCCGCCGCTTTGGCACGCGGCCGGCCGGCTGGCATTCGGACATGACGCCCAGCCAGCGGGCCCGCACCTGGCGCGGCATCAATGCGGGGGAGATCCGCGCCGTGGTGGGGGCGCGCTCGGCGCTGTTCCTGCCGTTCCACGAACTCGGGCTGATCGTGCTCGACGAGGAGCATGACGGCGCCTTCAAGCAGTCGGACGGGGTGAACTACCATGCCCGCGACATGGCGGTGGTGCGGGCCCGCTTCGCCGAGGCGCGGGTGATCCTGAGCTCGGCGACGCCGTCGGTCGAATCGCGCAACAACGCCAATACCGGCCGCTACCGGCACGTGCTGATGACCTCGCGCTTTGCCGAGGCCGGCATGCCCGACATCACCGCGCTCGACATGCGTGAGGAGCCGCCCGAGAAGGGGCAATGGATCGCGCCGCGGCTGGCGCGCGAAGTTTTCGCGACGCTCGATCGCGGCGAGCAGGCGCTGCTGTTCCTCAATCGGCGGGGCTATGCGCCGCTGACCTTGTGCAAGTCGTGCGGGCACCAGTACCAGTGCCCCGATTGCTCGGCGTGGCTGGTAGAACATCGTTTTCGCGGCGTGCTGATGTGCCACCATTGCGGGCACGAACAGAAGCGGCCGAAGGTGTGCTCGGAATGCGGCACCGAGGATTCGCTGGTGCCGATCGGGCCGGGCATCGAGCGTGTCGCCGAGGAAGCGGCGATCCGCTTTCCCGAGGCCCGCATGGTGATCCTCAGCTCCGACATGGGCAACAACAACCAGCTGCGCGACCGCTTCGCCGAGATCGAGGCGGGCGAGTACGATCTCATTATCGGCACGCAGCTGGTGGCCAAGGGCCATCATTTCGCCAAGCTGACGCTGGTGGGGGTGCTCGATGCCGATCTTGGGCTGGCGCATGGAGATCCGCGCGCCGCTGAAAAGACGTTCCAGATCCTGACGCAGGTGACGGGGCGGGCCGGGCGCGCCGCAAAGGCCGGCCGGGCGTTCCTCCAGACCTATCATCCGCAGCACCCGGTGATGCAGGCGATGGTGCGGCAGGACCGCGAGGCGTTCTACGCGCATGAGCTCAGGGTGCGCGAGGACGGGCAGCTGCCGCCCTTCGGCCGGCTGGCGGCGCTGGTGGTATCGGCGGCCGAGCATGACGAGGCGATGAACTATGCGCGGCTGTTGCTGGGCGCGGCACCGCAGGCCGAGGGCCTCAGGCTGTTCGGCCCGGCCGATGCGCCGGTCGCGATGGTGCGCGGCCGGCACCGCGTGCGGTTGCTGGCGCAGAGCCCGCGGGATTTCGACCTCAGCGGCTATGTCCGCTTCTGGCTCAATTCCGCCGACCGCCCCAAGGGCTCGCTCAAGGTGCAGGTCGATATCGACCCGATGAGCTTCTATTAGGCGAGCGCCTTCGTCCGGTCGCCCGGTTTTCACTGGTTCAAAGAGCGCTCCGAGACGCGCTACGTCCCTGAGTACTATGTATGAGACGCATCGCGCCTCGGAGGCCGGGATTTGTGGCCTGCATGGACTTCGGCGTGCGCCGAGAGCCGTCCGCCAGCCTCCGCCCGCGCACGAAACGCAGCGGCCCGACAGTCCCACCCCGCAATCACTCGTCATGATCTCGCTCATGCGAGGGGAATGAGGGGATAGTACCATGGGCTGGAGGCGGTTCGACAACTTCGGCGATGTTTCGTGGAAGGGCTTGTGGGGGTTGGAGAATTGGGCGGAGCTAGGCGGGCGTTCTAGTGGTTCCCTCGGGTCCTCCCCGGCGGCGCAGCCGTGGGGGAGGTGGCGCGTAGCGACGGAGGGGGCCGCTTGAACCTCACGCAGTGCTTTTGGCCACCCCCTCCGTCATAGCTCTTTTGCGCTCTGGCCGAACGATCCCGAACGGGCTCGTTCGGCCAACCGCCGAGGTCGCGTGCCACCCCCCCAAGCTTCGCTTAGGGGAGGACCGGGCGGCGGCTTTCGTGGAGCGGTGCCGACTGAGGGCAAACACCCCCTCCACCATGCTTCGCATGGCCCCCGCAGGCGGGTGAGGAGCACAGACTGGAAGCATGGCGGCAAACAAAAGGGCCCGCGCGAGGCGGGCCCTTTCGGTGGAACTTTGTTCGACCTAGAGGATGAAATCACCCTTGCTGAGGTTGATGTGACCTTCGAGGGTGATGGTCAGTTCGATCGTGGCGTCCTTGTCGTTGTTGACGTTGATGATCGTGTGACCCGGGCCGTCATTGTCCCAGAAGAACTTGATGTGGCCCTTGGCCGGGGCACTGTGCGACTGCGTGCTGTCGAAGGTAAACGCCTGGTCACCCTTCTTGGTGGTGTCGGCGTCGAGCGACTTGAGGTCGATCTTGTCGTGGGCGTGCACGAAGTCGCTGATGTAGTCGTGCGACGCGAGGGGCGAGTCGGACACGGCGGTGAACCGGAACACGTCGTTGCCGTTGCCGCCCTCCATGAAGTCGGCGCCGGCGCCGCCGATGAGGGTGTCGTTGCCCTCGCCGCCATGCATGTCGTCGTCGCCCGTACCGCCGATCAGGCTGTCGTTGCCGCTGCCGCCGTCCATGTAGTCGCTGCCGGAGCCGCCATCCATGGTGTCGTTGCCGTTGTCGCCGTTGAGGCTGTCATTGTTGTTTTCGCCATAGAGCTTGTCGTTGCCTTCGCCGCCACCGATCTGGTCGTCGCCGTCATTGCCGTGCTCGATGTCGTTGCCGTTGTCGCCGTGCAGATTGTCATCGCCGGTGCCGCCGAGCAGCGAGTCGTTGCCCGAGCCGCCACCGAGCTGGTCGTTACCGGCGCCGCCATCCAGGGTGTCGTTGAAGGTGCCGTCGCCGCCATACAGGTTGTCGTCGCCGTCATCGCCGTAGAGCTTGTCGGCACCGTCACCACCATTGATGTTGTCGTTGCCGAAGCCGCCATGCATCTCGTCGGCCGAGTTGGCCTGCTGCGTGGCGGTTGTCTTGCCGCTGCCGCCATTGCCGCCGAACATGTCGTCGTTGCCGTAGCCGCCATACATCAGGTCTTTGTCCTGGCCGCCATCCATCTGGTCGTCGCCATAGCCGCCATACATGGTGTCGTTGCCGTTATCGCCACTCATGTCGTCGTTGCCGCCGTCCATGTCATACCCGTTCTGCAGCTCAGCCGCGGTCAGGGTATGGGTCACTACCGGCGGGCCCACGCTGGTGACAACCGACAGGATGTCGTCGCCATAGACCTTGTCGGCACCATCCGACCCGTTCAGCCGGTCGTCGCCGAGGCCGCCGAACACGAGATCGTTGCCGTTCTCGCCATCGACGCGATCGTCGCCGGCATCGCCGTAGACAGAGTCATTGTCTTCGCCGCCCTGCACGCGGTCGTCGCCGTCGCCGCCATAGAGCGTATCGAGGCCGTTATCGCCGCGCACCTGGTCGTCGCCGTCACCGCCATAGGCGAGGTCGTTGCCGTCCTGGCCCTGCACGTTGTCGTCGCCGCCACCGCCATACATGGTGTCGTTGCCGTTGCCGCCATGCATGTTGTCGCGACCGTCGCCGACGGCGCCGGTCTCGTCGTTCTCGGCATCGCCCCACAGGATGTCGTTATCGTCGTCGCCGTTGAGGTTGTCGTCGCCGAGGCCGCCGATGACGACGTCCTTACCCTGGCTGCCGTTCAGATTGTCGCGGCCGGCACCGCCGTCGAGATAGTCGTCGCCGTCGTCGCCGTTGATGTCGTCGTTGCCGTCGCCGGCCATGACGGAGTCGTTGCCATTGTCGCCGTTGAACTGGTCGTCGCCGCTGCCGCCGATGAAGGTATCGTCGCCCCAGCGGGCATCGACCCACACGCCGTTGCTCAGCGTGCTGACGTCGATGTAGTCGTCCGCCTGGGTCAGGCGGAAGGCAGTAGCGGCGGTGATGATGTCGAAATTGCCATAGGTATCGCGGGCCTTGCCGGTATCGACACTGAACGTGTCACTCTGGCTGCCATCGTCCTGCGTGTGCTGCTGGTGGAAGGTGACGTCGATGGTCTCGCCGCTCAGATTGACGATGACGCCGTACTCGCCGGTATCGCCCCACTGGTTGTTGTTGTCGCCGTTGAAGTCCCGGTGGCCCCAGGTCTCCTCATCGTAGTCGATGATGGCGCCGCTGGTGATGTTGAAGGTATCCGCGCCCTGGCCGCCGATGAAGCCGATGGAGCGATCGCCGCCACGCACGATGTCGCCGAAGGTATCGTCGGACTGATCGGTGCCGACGAAGTCGGAGTCCGTGGCGGTGAAGGTGTCGTCCATCAACGTGCCGTAGACGCGTTCGATGTTCTGGAAGTCGGTGATGAAGCTGTTGTCGCCACCCACGGAGCCGGTGATCGAGCCGCTGCCGATCGCCGAATGGTCGAGGACGACGTCGATGCGGTCAGCCGCGTGGCCGGCATCGGTCGGATCGTAATTGTCGAAGCGGACGCTGTCGAAGCCAACGCCGCCATCGACCGTGTCGTGCCCGCCCGAGCCGTTGAACTGGTCGTTGCCGGCGCCGCCTTCCATGCTGTCGCCGCCGCCGCCGCCATTGATGTTGTCGTCGCCGGCTTCGCCGTAGATCACGTCGTTGCCGTCGTCACCATTGATGTCGTCGCGGCCCGAGCCGCCGTGAATGGTGTCCTTGCCGTCGCCGCCGTTGAGATTGTCGTCGCCGCCCTCGCCGTTGAGCTGGTCGTCGCCGTCATGGCCGCTGAGGTCGTTGCGCGAATTGTTGCCGGTGATCGTGTCGTCGTACCGGGTGCCCTCGACACTGGAGATGTCGATCAGCGTGTCGGTGTCGCCGAAGCCGTCCGTCGCAGTGCCGTTGATGTGACCGCCCGTGGTGCCAGTGTCGAGATCAACGATGATGCCGTTCTGGCCGCCTTCGAACGAATCGTCGCTCTGGTAGCTGATGGTGTCGTTGCCGCCGCCGCCGATGAACAGATCGTTGCCGGCGAGGCCCTCGAAGTAGTTGCCGCCGGTGGAGCCGTTGAAGGTGTCGGCGTTGAAACTGCCCTGGAAGCCCTCGAAGCCGCTGACCCAGTCGTCATTGCCGTAGGTGTCGATGTTGTGGCCGCTATTGACATTGATGACGGCGCCGGCGTCGCCGTCTTCCCTGGCATAGGACAGCATGTCGAAGAAATAGTCGTTCTCGTTGCCGTCATCGTCGTTGTCGGCGTCGCGATGGCTGCCATCCTCGGCGTCGCCGCGCATGTGGTCGGAGCCGTCGCTGCCATAGATGATGTCGTTGCCGCCGCCGCCATAGATATTGTCGTCTTTGTCGCCACCGATCAGCGCGTCGTCGTCGTCCGAGCCGGTTTCCGTCTGAGATTCGACCGACAGGAGAGCGAGGACACCACCCATCGTCTCTTCGTCGTCATGGCCGCGCAGATTCTCGAGCGTTGTCGCATCAGTAGCGTTCTCGAAATTGTGGATCTTCAGAATCTCGAACGAATTCTCGAGGAGTTGGACCTGCGTGACGGTGCCGCCGGTGATGACGCCGCCTGCGACGGTAAGGCCACTGCCGATCAGGCTGATATGGCGATTGCCGACGGTGAGGGTTAGCCCGGTAGCATCGTTGCCGTCGTCTACTGTCCCATGCTCGAGGACATCGAGCATGATTTCTTGCCAGTCGTAGTTCGGATTGCCGCGCGAAAAATCGATATCGGCCATGATGTACCCCCTTTGAAGCGCCCGCCTCCCAAGGCGGTGTTAACGGACAGTAACCGAAGAACAAATCGCTGGCTTTAGCCCAAATGCACTATGCGGTGCGGTTGTGATCAGGCGCGTTGCGATTGGGACACTGTAACCCCGAGAGCGGCGATCGGTGAGATGGCCGATTAGCCTGCGGCATCAGAGTCTTGAGGGCGCGCGGGCAAGTAATCGCTGGCCGGGGGCGCCTGAGTTTTGGGCGGATAGTTGCCGGGCGGCCCGAACGCGTCCGGCGGTGGCCTTTTCCCCTGCGACAATCTCTGCGGAAAATCCCGGTCCGCCGCGCCTTGCGGACTCTTTGTGGCTCATGTTAGAGGGGGCGCGGTTTTCGGGGGCGGGGGCCTTCTGCGAACCCCAAAAGCGCCGGAAAATGCCCGTTTTGCGCGGGTTTCGGGGCGACCAGCAACAGAGGAAAGTGCGGCTTTGGCAGAGCAGAATTCGGTGCTGACCCAGATCGCGCGGCCTTATGCGGCGGCGCTGTTCGATCTCGCCAAGTCCGAAGGCTCGCTGGACGCCGTCGAAAAGAGCCTGGCGGACGTCACCAGACTGAGCAGCGAGAGCGAGGATTTCCGCCGCTTCCTGCGCTCGCCGGTGATCTCGACCGACGTCAAGTCCGACGCCGTCGACGCCATCCTGAGCAAGGCCGGGCTGCAGCCGGCCGTCACCAATTTCGTCAAGGTCGTGGCGCGGAATGGCAGGCTGTTCGCGCTGCCCGCCATCATCAAGGCGTTCACCGATCTTGCCGCCAAGGAGCGCGGCGAGGTGTCGGCGGACGTCACGTCCGCCGTGGCGCTGACGCCGGCGCAGATCGCGTCGCTCGCCGATACGCTCAAGCAGAAGATCGGCAAGACCGTTACCCTCACCGAGCATGTCGATCCTTCGCTGATCGGCGGTCTCGTGGTGAAGGTCGGCTCGCGCATGATCGACAGTTCACTCAAAACCAAGCTGACGGCGATGAAGATCGCCATGAAAGAGGTCGGATAATGGACATCAAAGCCGCGGAAATTTCTGCGATCCTCAAGGACCAGATCAAGAATTTCGGCCAGGAAGCCGAAGTTTCCGAAGTCGGCCAGGTGCTCAGCGTCGGCGACGGTATCGCCCGCGTCTACGGCCTCGACAATGTGCAGGCCGGCGAGCTCGTCGAGTTCCCGGGCGGCATCAAGGGCATGGCGCTCAACCTCGAGACCGACAATGTCGGCGTCGTGATCTTCGGTGCCGACCGCGGCATCAAGGAAGGCGACACCGTCAAGCGGACCGGCTCGATCGTCGACACCCCAGTGGGCAAGGGCCTGCTGGGCCGCGTCGTTGACGCGCTGGGCAACCCGATCGACGGCAAGGGCCCGATCCAGTTCACCGAGCGCCGCCGCGTCGACGTGAAGGCGCCGGGCATCCTGCCGCGCAAGTCGGTGCATGAGCCGATGTCGACCGGCCTCAAGGCCATCGACGCGCTGATCCCGATCGGCCGCGGCCAGCGCGAGCTGATCATCGGCGATCGCCAGACCGGCAAGACCGCGGTGATCCTCGACACTTTCCTCAACCAGAAGCCGGCGCATGCCGCCAATGCTTCTGAGACCGACAAGCTCTACTGCATCTACGTCGCCGTCGGCCAGAAGCGCTCGACCGTGGCGCAGTTCGTAAAGGTGCTCGAGGACAATGGCGCGCTGGAATATTCCATCGTCATCGCCGCGACGGCGTCCGATCCGGCCCCGATGCAGTTCCTCGCGCCGATGACCGGCGCCGCCATCGGCGAGTATTTCCGCGACAACGGCATGCACGCCGTGATCGCCTATGACGATCTCACCAAGCAGGCCGTGGCCTACCGCCAGATGTCGCTGCTGCTGCGCCGTCCGCCGGGCCGCGAGGCTTACCCGGGCGACGTGTTCTACCTGCACTCGCGCCTGCTCGAGCGCGCCGCCAAGCTCAATGAAGAGCACGGCCTTGGCTCGCTCACCGCGCTGCCGGTGATCGAGACGCAGGCCAACGACGTGTCGGCCTACATTCCGACCAACGTGATTTCGATCACCGACGGCCAGATCTTCCTCGAGACCAATTTGTTCTTCCAGGGCATCCGCCCGGCGGTGAACGTCGGTATCTCGGTGTCGCGCGTGGGCGGCAACGCCCAGATCAAGGCGATGAAGCAGGTGGCCGGCTCGCTCAAGGGCGAGCTCAGCCAGTACCGCGAAATGGCGGCCTTCGCGCAGTTCGGCTCCGATCTCGACGCCGCCACGCAGCGCCTGCTCAACCGCGGCGCCCGCCTCACCGAGCTGCTGAAGCAGCCGCAGTTCTCCCCGCTCAAGCCCGAAGAAGAAGTCGCGGTGATCTTTGCCGGCGGCCAAGGCTATCTCGACGACCTGCCGGTCAACAAGGTCGGCGAGTTCGAGCGCGGCCTGCTCGGGGCGTTCCGCGCCAAGCACCAGGACATCCTGAGCAAGATCGCCACCGAGAAGTCGCTGAGCGACGATCTGCGCGTGCAGCTCAAGGCGGCGATCGAATCGTTCAAGAAGACCTTCATCTAAAGCATGTGACGCGGGCTCGCCGGCAAACCCGGCGGGCCGTGGCCTAGCAAAGAGAGACCCTCGACGAGATGCCCTCGCTAAAGGACCTCAAGAACCGGATCGCCTCGGTCAAATCGACCCAGAAGATCACCAAGGCCATGCAGATGGTCGCCGCGGCGAAGCTTCGACGCGCCCAGAACGTCGCCATCGAGGAACAGCCCT
>JBEHYU010000049.1:0-31041 GCA_048498015.1 Pseudomonadota bacterium | reverse complement strand
CGGATCGCTTCGGTCAAATCGACCAAGAAGATCACCAAGGCCGTGCAGGTGGTCGCCGCGGCGAAGCTTCGCCGCGCCCAGGACGTCGCCATCGCGGCCCGGCCCTATGCCGAGCGCATGACGCAGGTCCTGTCCTCGCTGGGCGCTGCCTATGCGGGCCGGGCCGACGCGCCGGCGCTGCTGGGCGGCACGGGCAAGGACCAGGTGCATCTGCTGGTCGTGGCGACCGGCGAGCGCGGTCTCGCGGGCGGCTTCAACTCCTCGATCGCCCGCCTGGCGCGCGAAGAGGCCAGCCGGCTGATCAAGGAAGGCAAGACGGTCAAGATCCTGACCGTGGGCCGCAAGGGCAACGACATTCTCAAGCGCGTGTTCGCCAGCAACATCGTGGGCTCGATGAGTTTCCGCGATGTTCGCCAGCTCGGCTACGCCAACGCGCAGCAGGTCGGCCAGAAGATCCTCGACATGTACGCGGCCGGCGAGTTCGACGTCGCGACGCTGTTCTTTGCCACCTTCAAGTCGGTGATCGCACAGGTCCCGACGGCCATCCAGCTGATCCCGGCCAAGTTCGACGCCGCGGCAGCGCAGGCGCCGGGCGGGGTGAGCTACGATTACGAGCCGGACGAGGAAGCGATCCTCAACGACCTGTTGCCGCGCAACATTTCGGTGCAGGTGTTCCGGGCGCTGCTCGAGAACAACGCCTCGTTCTTCGGCGCGCAGATGAGCGCCATGGACAATGCGACGCGCAATGCCGGCGACATGATCAAGAAGCTGCAGCTCAACTACAACCGGCAGCGTCAGGCGCAGATCACCAAGGAACTCATCGAGATCATCTCGGGCGCCGAAGCGCTCTGATCTTGACGGTTTTGGAACAACGTTTTACTTGAGAGGCCGATCGCGGTCTCCCATATCAGGGATAGGGCCGTTGGCCCGGACAGGAAGAGGTAGAAAATGGCAGCTGTTGGACGCGTAAGCCAGGTGATCGGCGCCGTTGTGGACGTCACCTTCGACAATCATCTCCCGGCCATTCTCAACTCGCTCGAGACCATCAACAATGGCAGCCGGCTGGTGCTGGAAGTCGCGCAGCATCTCGGCGAGAACGCGGTGCGCACCATCGCGATGGACACCACCGAGGGCCTCGTGCGCGGCGCCGAAGTGACCGACACCGGCAACCCGATCTCGGTGCCGGTCGGCGACGAGACGCTCGGGCGCATCATGAACGTCATCGGCGAGCCGGTGGACGAAGCCGGCCCGGTCAACACCGCGACCCGCCGCGCCATCCACCAGGACGCGCCGGCCTTCACCGAGCAGTCCTCGGAAGCCCAGATCCTCGTCACCGGCATCAAGGTCGTGGACCTGATCGCGCCGTATGCGCGCGGCGGCAAGATTGGCCTGTTCGGCGGCGCCGGTGTGGGCAAGACGGTGCTGATCCAGGAGTTGATCAACAACGTCGCCAAGGCGCATGGCGGCTACTCGGTGTTCGCCGGCGTCGGCGAGCGTACCCGCGAGGGCAACGACCTCTACCACGAAATGATCGAGTCCGGCGTGAACAAGGACCCGCACGAGAACAACGGCTCGACCGCCGGTTCCAAGTGCGCCCTGGTGTTCGGCCAGATGAACGAGCCGCCGGGCGCCCGCGCCCGCGTGGCGCTGTCGGGCCTCACTGTCGCCGAGCATTTCCGCGACCAGGGCCAGGACGTGCTGTTCTTCGTCGACAACATCTTCCGCTTCACGCAGGCGGGCGCCGAAATGTCGGCGCTGCTCGGCCGTATTCCGTCGGCCGTGGGTTACCAGCCGACGCTCGCCACCGACATGGGCGCGCTGCAGGAGCGCATCACCACCACCAACAAGGGCTCGATCACCTCGGTGCAGGCCATCTACGTGCCGGCCGACGACCTCACCGACCCGGCGCCGGCGACCTCGTTCGCCCACCTCGACTCGACGACGACGCTGAACCGCGCCATCTCCGAGAAGGGCATCTATCCGGCGGTGGACCCGCTGGACTCGACCTCGCGCATGCTGTCGGCCAACATCGTTGGCGAAGAGCACTACAACACGGCCAACCGCGTGCAGGAGATCCTGCAGCGCTACAAGGCGCTCCAGGACATCATCGCCATCCTCGGGATGGACGAGCTGTCGGAAGAGGACAAGCTGACCGTGGCGCGCGCCCGCAAGATCGAGCGCTTCATGAGCCAGCCCTTCTTCGTGGCCGAGGCCTTCACCGGCACGCCGGGCATCTTCGTGCCGCTCGAGGAGACCATCAAGGGCTTCAAGGGCCTGGTCAACGGCGAGTACGATCATCTGCCCGAGGCGGCGTTCTACATGGTCGGCACCATCGACGATGCCGTCAAGAAGGCGCAGAAGCTGGCCGCCGCGGCGTAAGCGGGCGACCAACAATGCGGGCCCGCGTCGCGAGCCCGCTTCTTGCTTTGAAGGACTGAACCATGGCCGACGGCGTCAAGATCGAGATCGTCTCTCCCGAGAAGCTGGTGCTGTCGCAGCAGGCGGCATCGGTGACGGTGCCGGGCACCGAGGGCTATTTCACCGTCATGGGTGAGCACGCCCCGCTGATGTCGACGCTCAAGCCCGGCTTCATCACGGTGACCGACATGGGCAATATCGCCCATGTGTTCTACGTGCGCGGCGGCTTCGCCGACGTGGCGCCGACCGGCCTCACCATCTTGGCCGAAGAAGCCCGGCCGATCGCCGATTTCAACCGCACCGAGATCGAGGCACTGATCGCCTCGGGCCAGACGGCCCTCCAGGCCGCCACCACCGCCGCCGAGCAGGACCGCCTGACCAACGAGCTCGATGCCTGGAAGAACCTCCTGGTGGATGCGTCAGTCACGGGTGCGACGGCGCACTGAGCGTCACGGCAGTGATGAGAGTTTGAGGGCGCCGCAAAGGCGCCCTTTGCTTTTGAGCAGACTGACTGAGAGCAAACACCCCCTCACCAAGCTGCGCTAAGCCTTCGGCCAAGCTCCGCTTCCTCCCCCACCGAGGGGGAGGATGAGATCGCGCCAGCGGCTCCGTTTGGCGGACATCGAGGTCGGCACTGACATCCTCCCCACCTGTGGGGGAGGATAGCGAAGCCAGGGCGTTAGCCCGTAGCGAAGCTTGGTGAGGGGTGTTTGGCATCAGTCAGCACTTGCGCAGAGCGCTCTCGAACGGCGACCGCACCCTGCTCCCTACAGTACAAGTGGGCCCACCCACCTCGGCTGCGCAGCAAATTACGCGCCCGATCGCCGCAGTATTTGCGGCCATCTCAGCCTTTACCCGCCATTAAGGCTAATCACCTATTGCTTGATCTTGGGAATGCACTCGACTGCCTGAGCATCAGCCGCAGGGCTGGGGCGGTGCTGCGCGTATTCCGCAGCCTCCGGGAACCGGGTGCGACCTCGCCGCAGGACGCGGCGTAGCGTCGATATCGGGGTCGGAGGACTTTCCATGAATACGGGCATGCCGGGCGCGGCCGGTGCAGGTGCGAAAGCGCAAGGCTTTTCCATGCGGTTCGGCAGCGTGGTGATCGCGCTCTCGGTGGTGGTGCTGGCGGTGGGCCTGGGCGTTTCCGGCTCGAGCCTGTGGGTCTCCAACGACTTCAAGGCGTCGAGCGAGGATTCGGCCGTACTGATGAGCGCGATGCGCAACCAGGTGACGGCCGACATGTATCACGACACGCTGCGCGGCGTGGTGTTCCGCGCCATGTACGCGGCCGTCAACGCCGACCCGGCGATGGCCAAGGACGCGCAGGACGAGATCAAGGAATATAGCGGCGACTTCAAAGCGGTGATCGACGCGCAAAAGCCGCTCGATCTGCCGCCCGAAGTGCGCACCGCGCTCGACGGGCTGGGCGCGCCGCTCGACGACTACATCGCGGGCGCCAACACTGTGGTCGACAAGGCCGTGGCGGGCGACGTGGACGGCGCCAAGGCGGCGCTGCCGGGGTTCGACCAGAAGTTCAAGGCGCTCGAGGGCAAGATGTCGGACGCCTCCGACGCCATCGAGGCCTATAATGGCCAGCTGACCGAGCGCTCGGTCTCGGTGGCGCGCTCGGCCGACATCGCCAATTGGGGCGGGCTGATCGCGACGCTGCTCCTGGTGGGCGCGCTGGTCGTGCTGTCGCGCCGGTTCGTATCGACGCCGCTGGCCGACGCGACCGCCGGCCTCGGCAAGCTCGCCGATGGCGATCTCGACGTGCCCGAGGGCAAGCGCGGCTTCATCAGCGAGCTCGAGGGCATCAACCGCGCCGTCGGCATCTTCCGCGATGCGCTGCGCAACCGCGTCGAGCTGGCCCGCGTCGCCGATGCTGCGGCCGCCACCAACACCGCCCGCGTGGCGGCGACCGGGGAGCTCAATTCCGATCTTTCCGATGTGGTCGGCGCCGCCATCATGGGGGATTTCAGCCGGCGCGTCAGCGTCAAGTACGACGACCCCGAGCTCAACACGCTGGCGCAGAGCGTCAACAACCTGGTCGAGACGGTGGATCGCGGCGTGAGCGAGACCGGCGCGGTGCTGGCGGCGCTCGCCGATGCCGATCTCACCAAGCGCATGAACGGGCAATATGCGGGCGCGCTGGCGCGGCTCAAGGACGACACCAATGCGGTGGGCGACAAGCTGACCAGCGTCGTCACGCAGCTGCGCGGCACGTCGCGGACGCTCAAGACCGCGACCGGGGAAATCCTCGCCGGCGCCAACGACCTCAGCGAGCGCACCACCAAGCAGGCGGCGACGATCGAGGAGACGTCGGCGACCATGGAGCAGCTGGCGGCCACCGTCGCCGAGAACGCCAACCGGGCGCAGGAAGCGAGCGCCAACGCGCAGGGCGTCACCGACACCGCCGAGGCCGGCGGGCGCGTGATGGTTGCGGCCAACGAGGCGATGGAGCGGATCACCGTTTCGTCGGGCAAGATCTCCAACATCATCGGGCTGATCGACGACATCGCGTTCCAGACCAACCTGCTGGCGCTCAACGCGTCGGTGGAAGCGGCGCGGGCCGGCGATGCCGGCAAGGGCTTTGCGGTGGTGGCGGTGGAAGTGCGGCGGCTGGCGCAATCGGCGGCGAGCGCATCGAGCGAGGTCAAGGCGCTGATCGAGCAGTCGGGCGCCGAAGTCGCCGGCGGCAGCAAGCTGGTGGCGGAAGCGGCGGCCAAGCTCGAGGCGATGCTGGCGGGGGCGCGCAAGAACTACGAGCTGCTGCAGGGCATCGCACGCGAGAGCCGCGAGCAGGCAGCCTCGATCGACGAGGTCAATGTCGCGGTGCGCACGCTCGACGAGATGACGCAGCATAACGCCGCTCTAGTCGAAGAGACCAACGCCGCCATCGAACAGACCGAGGCGCAGGCCGCCGAGCTCGACAAGGTGGTCGACATCTTCACCATCGCCGACGTGGCCGACCGCCGCCCGGCGCCGATGCCGCGCGACGCGCGCGGTATCAAGGACCGCGTCAAGACCGCCGCCAAATCCTATCTCAGCGAAGGCAATGCGGCGATCGACAAGGACTGGAACGAGTTCTAGCCGGACCTGCTCCGGCCAACCCGGGAATAAGAAGAATCGCGATTTCGACTGGGCGCCAGAAGGCGCCCTTTTGTTTTGAGGCAGCCGAGAGACCGGTTCCAGCGGCTACCCCACCCACCGGCTTCGCCGGTCCCCCCTCCCCGCAAGGGGGAGGGAGAACTGACTGAGCCATCCCAATAGGTGGAGCTTTCAGTCGTCCCATCCCTCCCCCTTGCGGGGAGGGTAGCGCAGCTCAGGCGGAGCCATAGCGAAGCTGGGGTGGGGGAGCCGGCGCGCGCAATGCTGACTGCTCTCCCCACCCTAGTTCCGCTAGCTCGCTGCGCTCGCAAGCTGCACTACCCTCCCCGCAAGGGGGGAGGGAGAGTGCCGACTTCACGCTCCGCTCACTCGGACCTCTCGGTCGTCTTTCCCTCCCCCTTGCGGGGAGGGGGGACCATGCGAAGCCGGTGGGTGGGGGCGCCGCTGGAACCGGCTTACACCTCGGTCCGTCCCGCCCCGTTGACCCGGCCTTAACGCCTCGTTGGCTATACCAGCAGCCGGGAATGCACTCGCGACAGACGGACCGGCCCCTGGGGCGGTAGCCGGGAGCATTTTACTCCCCGCAAAGTCTGGACCGGGCGCACCACTCGGATCGGTTGCGGAAAGATTTATTCATGCTTCATCTCAAACTGCGCGGCAGGATCGTCGGCGCAGCGGCGCTCGTGTTCGTCCTGGCCATTGCGGCGAGCCTTGTCTACGTCGTCTACTCCAACCAGCAACACGATCTGCGCAGTGCCGATCAGTTGCTCGACAGCGTCGCCGATACCGAGGCGCGCACCATCGAGCTGGTGATCAAGGAACACCAGACCGAGGCCAATGCCATGGCCGAGGTGCTGGGCACCATGATCAACGATCCGGCGATCGGCCACGACACCTACAAGTCGCTGTTCGAAAAGCAGCTGCCGCTGGTGCCCAATGCCATCGGCATCTGGGCGCTGCTCAACAAGGATGCGCCCACCTCGCAGAACACGGCGCTGATGAGCTCGGATTTCGGCCTGCCCGACGGCTATTTCGGTCCCTCCATCACGCGCGATCTCAAGACCGGCGCGTTCTCGTGGAGCCCGCTCGACCTGTCGATGGAGAACGGCTTCCAGACCTGGTTCCTCGATCCGCTCAAGAAGGGCGCGCCCTCGCTGGTCGGGCCCTATCTCTACGACAAGGACCTCTACACCTCGGCCATCGCCATCGTGCGCGATGCGAGCGGCAAGGGCATCGGCCTCGCCGGCGTCGATTTCAACGGCGGCGTGTTCAACGACATCATCGGCGCCACCAAGCCGCTTGGCACCGGTTGGATCGGCGTGATCAACGCCGACGGCAACTGGGTCGTCCATTCCGACACCTCGCTGCTGGGCAAGCCCGCCGGCGATGCCAGCACCAAGGACGCGATCGACGGCGCCAAGAACGGCACCTATCGGGGCACCACTTCGATCGGCGGCGATAGCTGGCGCGTGCTGGCGCGGCAGGTCAGCCTCAAGGCCTATGGCATCAACTGGACCGTGCTGATCGCGGTGCCGGAATCGACGCTGCTCGCCGACTCGGTGGCGCAGCGCAATCTGATGATCGCGGGGGCGCTGGTGATCCTGGCGCTCGGCCTTGCGGCGTTCTACTTCGTGGGCGCCTCGATCAGCCGGCCGATCACCCGGCTGACCGGCACCATGGGCAAGCTCGCGGAAGGCGATTTCGGCGTCACCATCGGCGGCGCCGATCGCCGCGACGAGCTGGGCGCCATGGCGCGGGCGGTGGAAGTGTTCCGGCTCAATGCCGAGAAGGTCTCGCAGATGACCGAGGCGGAAGCCGTCCGTATCGTCGCCGACCAGAAGGCACGCGAGGACATGATGGCGGGCCTGCAGGCCGCGTTCGGCGACGTGGTGGATGCCGCGACGGCGGGTGATTTTTCCAAGCGCGTCGCCACCAGCTTCCCCGATCCGGAGCTCAATAGCCTCGCCCAGAGCGTCAACACGCTCTGCGACACGGTCGATCGCGGTCTCACCGAGACCGCCTCGGTGCTCTCGGCGCTGGCCGATGCCGATCTCGGCAAGCGCATGACCGGCGATTACCGCGGCGCCTTCGCCCGCCTGCAGCAGGACACCAACGGCGTGGCCGAAAAGCTGACCGGCATCGTCGGCAAGCTCAAGACCACCTCGCGCGACCTGCGCACCGCGACGGGCGAAATCCTGTCGGGCGCCAACGATCTCAGCGAGCGCACCACCAAGCAGGCGGCGACGATCGAGGAGACTTCGGCGGCGATGGAGCAACTCGCCACCACCGTGCGGGCCAATGCCGAGCGCGCCAGCGAAGCCAGCCAGGGGGCGAGCGCCGTGACGCTCGCCGCCGAGGAGGGCGGCGCCGTGATGAATGAGGCCAATGGCGCGATGGAGCGGATCACCGTCTCGTCGGGCAAGATCTCCAACATCATCGGGCTGATCGACGACATCGCCTTCCAGACCAACCTGCTGGCGCTCAATGCGTCGGTGGAAGCGGCGCGGGCCGGCGATGCCGGCAAGGGCTTTGCGGTCGTGGCGGTCGAGGTGCGGCGCCTGGCGCAGAGCGCCGCCGCTGCTTCGTCCGACGTCAAGACGCTGATCGAGCAGTCGAGCACCGAGGTCACCAACGGCTCGCGCCTGGTGTCGTCGGCGGCCCAGAAGCTCGGGGCGATGCTGGAAGCGGTGCGCGGCAATGGCGCGCTGCTCGACTCCATCGCCCGCGACAGCCACGAACAGGCCGCGGCCATCGCCGAGGTCAATGTTGCGGTCCGCCAGATGGACGAGATGACCCAGCACAATGCCGCGCTGGTCGAGGAAACCAACGCCGCCATCGAGCAGACCGAGGCGCAGGCCACCGAGCTCGACGGCGTGGTCGACATCTTCCATCTGGGCAGCGCCGCCGAAGCACCGCGCCGCACGACGCCGGCCGCCGCACCGGCCGTTGCCCCCAGGGCCAAGCCGCGCACCGCCAAGGCCGCCGCCAAGACCTATCTCAGCCAGGGCAGCGCCGCCATCGACGCCGACTGGAACGAGTTCTAGCAGTCGGTCCCTCCCCTAGGCGCAGCATGGGGGAGGTGGCACGCGTAAGCGTGACGGAGGGGGTGGCCACTTGCTCAGTGCGTGGCCACCCCCTCCGTCGCTTCGCGCCACCTCCCCCGCGGCGTTGCCGCAGGGGAGGCCTCCACTCAGCCCTCCCCGCAAACGGGAGAGGAACCGACTGCACTCTCCAGTCACTCGGAGCATCGGTCGGTTCTCCCTCCCCCTTGTGAGGAGGGAGGGCAGCCGAAGGCTGGTGGGCGGGGAGCCCCGGGAGTGGAGGCCGCCACGCCTACCGCCCCACGTAACCGATCGTTAGCCCTACCGGACTACGCTCTGCCGCGGGAAAGCCCGGCTCGCTGCCGGGTGAGTGGTTTTGGGGGGATGCATGCGCCTGTTTCCGTCGCTGAGGATTTCGCAGAAGCTGCCTTTGGCGCTGGTGGGGTCGGCGATCGTGGTGGGGGCAGGGGTCGGGATCGCCTCTTACTTCCTCGCCTCCAACGCCCTCGAGGTCCAGGCGCGGCAGAACCTGTCGACCGTGGCCTTCGAGCGCGCCAACCAGCTCAGCGTCTACCTCACCGGGGTCGAGACCGACCTGGTCAAGACCGCCAAGTCCGACAACACGCTGTTCGCCATCCAGAACTTCGCCAAGGCGTGGCGCGGCATGTCGAACGAGAGCCTGGGGACCGATGCGGCGACGACGCTGACGCAGGCCTTCCTCAATGGCGACGTCGACCAGCGCATCGACATCGAGAAGGTCGATGGGCTGACGCCCGCCTACAACGTCAACCACAGCCACTACCAGCCGATCTACCGCGAGCAGATCGAGAGCCAGGGCTATCACGACCTCTATCTCTTCGACATGGACGGCGACCTGGTCTACTCGACGCGCAAGCTCGACGATTTCGCCACCAATTTCGCCGACGGCAAGGGCGGCAAGTTCGCCGACTCGACGCTGGCCGAGGCCTATCGCAAGGCGCTCGACGGCTCCAACGACAACGACTTCGTGTTCGCCGATTTCGCCCCCTATGCGGCGGCGGGCGGCACGCCGCTGGCCTTCCTCGCGACGCCCGTCGTTGACGCCACCAACACCAAGGTGGGGGTGATCGCCATCGCGCTCAGCGCCGACAAGATCGGCCAGGTGGTGAGCTATCGCCAGGGCCTGGGCGCCACCGGCGATACCATCATCGTGGGCGTCGATGGCCTCGCGCGCTCGAATTCGGGCTTCACCAAGGAGAACGACGTTCTGCTGCCGACGGTGTTCAACGACACCATCAAACAGGCGGTGACCGGCGTGCCGGGCGACACCGAAGTCGATGGCTTCCGCGGCGCCGACGTGGTCGCCGCCGCCGCGCCGGTCGATATCACCGGCTCGCAGAGCTGGGGCCTCGTGGCGGTGATGAACAAATCCGAAGTCTTCGCGCCGGTGACGGTGCTGACGACGCTGATGAGCGCCATCGGCGGCGCGCTGCTGCTGGTCGTGGCGTTGCTGGGCTGGCTGTTCGCCCGCTCGGTCACCAAGCCCATCGACCGGCTGACCTCGGGCATGAAGGCGCTGGCTGCCGGCGACCTCGACGTCGAGATCAAGGGCGCTACCACGCAGGACGAAATCGGCGAGATGGCGCAGGCGGTGGAAGTGTTCCGCGCCAGCGCCCGGCAGGTGCAGACCATGTCGGACGACGAGCGCGCCGCCATGGAAGATCGCCGCGGCAAACACGCGCGCATGATGCAGGATCTGCAGCGCGCCTTCGGCGAAGTGGTCGACGCCGCCGTCAATGGCGATTTCACCCACCGGGTGAAGGCGGATTTCCCCGATGCCGAGCTCAACAGCCTCGCGCACTCGGTCAACAACCTGGTCGAGACGGTCGATCGCGGCCTGAGCGAGACCGGCGACGTGCTCTCGGCACTGGCCCACACCGATCTCACTCGCCGCGTCACCGGCGATTACGACGGCGCCTTCGGGCAACTGCGCGACGACACCAATGGGGTGTGCGATACGCTGAGCGACATCGTGCGCGGGCTGCGCGTCACCTCGGGGCAGCTCAAGACCGCGACCGGCGAGATGCTGTCGGGCGCCAATGATCTGAGCTCGCGCACCACCAAGCAGTCGGCGACGATCGAGGAGACGTCGGCGGCGATGGAGCAGCTGGCCGCGACCGTGCACGACAATGCCAAGCGCGCCGAAGCGGCGAGCGCCAAGGCGCGCGCGGTGAGCGAGACGGCCACGGCCGGCGGCGCGGTGATGAACAAGGCCACCGAGGCGATGGAGCGGATCACGCAATCGTCGGGCAAGATCTCCAACATCATCGGGCTGATCGACGACATCGCGTTCCAGACGAATTTGCTGGCGCTGAACGCCTCCGTGGAAGCGGCACGCGCCGGCGAGGCGGGCAAGGGCTTCGCGGTGGTCGCGGTGGAGGTGCGCCGGCTGGCGCAATCGGCGGCGCAGGCCTCATCCGAAGTGAAGGGGCTGATCGAGCAGTCCGGCAGCGAAGTCACCGGCGGCTCGCGGCTGGTCGCCGAAGCCGCGCAAAAACTGCTGCTGATGCTGGAGACGGCGCGCGAGTCCAGTGCGCTGATCGACGGCATCGCCACCGCCTCGCGCGACCAGGCCTCGGCCATCGAGGAGGTCTCGTCGGCCGTCCGCACGCTGGATGAGATGACGCAGCACAACGCCGCACTGGTCGAAGAAACCAATGCGGCGATCGAGCAGACCGAAGCGCAGGCCAGTGAGCTGGACCGGATCGTGGATGTGTTCGCGCTGGAAGGTGAGGGCGCGCAGCAGGGGCGGCGGCGAGCGGCTTAGCTAGGGCGTCAAGTGTTCAACCCACAGCGGGTCCTGTTCGTACATTGCATCGCCGATGTCCTGCTGATGGGCTCCACGCGCCTGTAGCTCATCGACCAATCGCCGTGCTGCCACTGGAGCCGTTGTCTTCCACGGTTCCCGGGTGTGAGGCGGGGTCGCTTGCGCCTCGTACAAACCGTTGTCGAGCTTCCTGACGGTCAGCGTCACGCCAGTGCCCGCTCCACCAGCGCCAGCGCATGCAGCTCGGTCGTATCATATGTGGGCAGTGGGCTGACGCTGTCGTCGATCAGTATGCAAATCTCGGTGCAACCCAGGATCACCGCCTCGGCGCCGCGCGCCTGCAGGCGGGCGATGGCGTCGACATAGACCCGCCGCGACTCGTCGCGCACCACGCCCTTCACCAGCTCCTCGTAGATGATGCCGTTGAGGTTGGTGATGCCGACATCCGGCACGATCACCTCGAGGCCGCGCGCTTCGAGCTCGTCGATATAGAACCGCTTCTCCATGGTGAAGCGCGTGCCCAGCAGCCCGACCTTGCCGATGCCGTCGGCGAGCAGCGCTTCGGCCGTGGGTGTCGCGATATGGACGAGGGGCACGGTGATCGCGGCGCGGATCTGGTCCGCGCAGATATGCATGGTGTTGGTGGTCATGCCGATGAGCTCGGCGCCCGCCTGTTGCAACGTCGCCGCGATGGCCGCCAGCTCGCGTCCCGCGCCGTCCCAGTCTCCGGCATTCTGCATGTCGGCGATCGGCGCGAAATCCACCGAATGCAGCACGATCGGCGCCGAGTGCAGTCCGCCAAGCTGCTTGGCGGTCTCGCGGTTTAGAATGGCGTAATAGTGGGCGGTGCTCTCCCAGCTCATGCCGCCGATGAGGCCGATGGTCTTCACTTGCCCGTCAGCTTGGCCGGGATGTGGCGAAATCCCTCGACGATCTTGAGATAGGCCTCGCGCTTGAACGGCACGATCAGGTCGGGCAGGGTTTCGAGCTTCTCCCAGCGCCATTTGTCGAATTCGGCCGGCATCGAGCCGTCGCCGGGCTCGAGCACGTCGATCTCGCTATCCTTGCCGGTGAAGCGGAAGGCGAACCAGCGCTGGCGCTGGCCGCGATATTTGCCCTTGAGCGCAATGCCGAGCGCCTCGTCGGGCAGGTCGTAATAGATCCAGCCGGGGATCTCGCCGATCGGCTCGACGGAGCGGATGGAGGTCTCCTCGAACAGCTCGCGCAAGGCCGTCTGCTCGGGCTTTTCGCCCTTGTCGATGCCGCCCTGCGGCATCTGCCAGGGCGCCCCCGTCTCGCTGGTGTCCTCGGGGTCGTCCTCGGGCTTGCGGCGGCCGATGAACACCAGCCCCTTGTCGTTGAACACGGCGGTGCCCACGCAATCGCGGTAGGGCATCTTTTCGCGGTCGATCCTGGTCATGTGCTCTTCTTCATGAGGGCGCTGACGGGCACGATGACGAAGCCGCGGTCGCCGGCGGTCTTGGCCCATTCGTTGAGGGTCTGCACCGAAACCGGCAGCGCCGAGATGACGCCGATGGCGCTGCCGCGATCGGTAGCACGCTGTTCCAGTGCCTTGAGCTGATCCATGATGGGGCCGCGCGCCGGGTTGCCGTCGAGCATCATGTCGGCGCGGCCGAATTCCACCGCGTTGGCGGCGGCGAGCTGCGGGGCGATCGAGCGGTTCGACGAACCGTCGTCGAGATAGCCGAGGCCGCGCGCCCCGAGCTCTTCCATCACCGGGCCGAAATCCACCGCCGAGGCGGTGAAGCGCGCGCCCATATGGTTGATGAGCCCGACATAGCCGCCGAACTTGCTCATCACCGAGAACAGCTTGTTGAGGTTGTCGCGCGGCGCCTGGCCGGTGAGCAGCGTATCGGGACCGGGGTCGCTGTCGGGATAGTCGAAGGGCTCGAGCGGCACTTCGAGCAGCACCTCGTGGCCACCGGCGCGGGCCGAATTGACGGTGGTCGCCAGGTCCTTGCCATAGGGCGCGAAAGCCAGCGTCACGCCGCCCGGCAATTGCTGGATGGCGGCGTTGGTACCGCCGGCATTGAGGCCCAGCCCCGTCACCACGATGGCGATCTCGGTCTTGCCGTCGCTGCCGGGCGGCACCGGCTGGCCATAGGCCTGGAACGGCGTCTGGCCGCTTGCCGAGGTGCGTGGAATGGCACCCTTGTCGGTCTCCTCGAGCAGATCGGGGAACAGGCCCTGCGCGTCGGTGGTGTCGGCCACGCCGGCGGGCGGCGGAGCATTGGCGTCGCCGTCGGGCACATCGTTGCCCACGATGGTGATCGAGGCGCCGGAGGCCGCCATTTCGGGACCGGCGGTGATGGTGGCGGGTGTCGTGGCGGACGCGGCCGTGCCGACATTGTCGGCGATGGTATTGGTGTTGTGGGTCGAGTTGACGCCGATCTGGGCGACCGGCCGGCCGCCCATCGGGTCGCTGACGAGCAGGATGCGGGCGGCGGCGCCCAGCACGATCAGCGCGACGATGCCGAAGGCGATGCGGGCCAGCGGGATGCGGTCGGGCGACACGCGGAGGGCGGCGAGCGGCGAGGCCTTCGCTTTCTTGCGTCCCAACGGTGCGCTGAGCTCATCGGTCATCGCGGTTTTCCGGGCCGGCGAATCAAGTGCCGGACTAACGCTCTAACGTCTACCACACCCAAATCATTCAGTCGGGTCCTCCCCTGAGCGAAGCTTGGGGGAGGTGGCGCGAAGCGGCGGAGGGGGTGGCCCCTATCGCTTCACTTCGTGCAGGTGGCCGCCCCCTCCGTCACGCTTCGCGTGCCACCTCCCCCGCGGCGTTGCCGCAAGGGAGGAAGGCAAGATCATTCATCCGCCTTGGCCGGGAAGGCGGCGTTCTTTTCCACGCCGTCGATCAGCTTGATGGCGTATTGCAGCTGCGTGTCGTCGGCCTTGTCGGCCGGGACATAGACGGACGAGCCGGTGGTGGCCTGCTGTTCGGTGCCGCCGCCGATCTGGCCGTTGAGCCCGGCCTCGCCGAGGATTTCGTCGCGGCCCTTGAGGTCGTCGGGGATATTCTCGGTGATGAGGATGTCGGGCTGGATGCCGGCCGCCTGGATCGAGCGGTTGTTGGGCGTGTAATAGCGCGCCGTGGTGAGGCGGATGCCGCCCAGCTGCGGACCGAGGTTGATGATCGACTGCACGCTGCCCTTGCCGAACGAGCGGGTGCCGATGAGCGTGGCACGCTTGTGGTCCTGCAGTGCGCCGGCGACGATCTCGGCCGCGGAGGCCGAGCCGCCATTGATCAGCACCACCAGCGGCACGTCGGCGAGCTTGGCGTCGAGGTCGTCCGGCTTGGCGTCGTAGCGCGCGGATTCGCCGTCGGTGCGGCCGCGGGTCATGACGATGACGCCCTGCTTGAGGAAGGCGTCGGCGACGTATTGCGCCTGGTCGACGAGGCCGCCCGGATTGTTGCGCAAATCGAGGATGATGCCCTTGGGGGCTTCGCCCTTGCGCGAGTCATAGATGGCCTTGATGGCCTTCTGGATGCCCGGATAGGCCTGCTCGGTGAAGCGGGTCAGGCGGATCACCGCCACGTCGCCCTCCATCGACCATTTGGTCACGGTCTGGGCGATGGTGTCGCGGGTGAGCTCGAAATAGAGCGGATCCTTCTGGCCCTCGCGGATCACCGTCAGCTTGATCTTGGTGCCGACGACGCCCTTCATCTTGGCGACGGCCTCGTCGATCGAAATGCCCTGCACCGACTTGCCGTCGAGCTCGACGATGTAGTCGTTGGCGAGGATGCCCGCCTTGGCGGCCGGCGTGTCGTCGATCGGCGAGACGACCTTGATGACGCCCTGCTCCATCGTGACTTCGATGCCCAGCCCGCCGAACTGGCCGGAAGTATCCTGCTGAGTGGCCTCGAATTCGGCGGGGTCCATGTAGTTCGAATGCGGGTCGAGCGAGGTCAGCATGCCGTTGATGGCGGCGCGGATCAGCTCCTGCTCGTCGGGCGGATCGACATATTGCGAGCGCACGCGGTCGAACACCTGGCCGAAGAAATCGAGGTCCTGGTAGATTTCGGCGGCCGAGCGCGGGTGCTTGTCGGGCGGCTTGGGCGCATCGGCATCGGCCGGCTGGTCGCTTGCGGGCGGCTCGCTCGAGGCGGGAGCATCGGGGGCCGGCGCGGGCTCGCTCGAGGACGGCGCGCCCTGGTCCTGGCCGAACGAATAGGTCGCGGCCGGCATCAGCAGCATAAGCGCGATCAGCGAAGCGCGCACAACGGTCAGACGCATAAGGGTCTATCCACTCTCAGAGGGGTTTGTCGGGGAAGCCCACCATCCGGCCGGATCGATGGGCGCAGTCTTGTTTCGCATCTCAATATAAAGCGTCGGCCTGGTGGCGCCAGCGCTGGTCGCGACGGCATGGCCAATTGTGCGTGATCCCATGGTTCCCACCTTGGAACCCATCAGCACGAACTGTCCCGGCACGACGTCGACACTGGCCAGTCCCGCCAGCAGGATCGAGTAGTCCTGACCGGCATCAAGAATGACGATTTGGCCGTAATTGAGGTAGTCGCCCCGGTAGAGCACCCAGCCATCGGCCGGGGCCAGCACCGGGGCATCGGCGCGGGTGACGACCGACAGGCCGCGCGACACGCCGCCCAGCCCGTCATCGTCGCCGAAATTGGCGACATTGACGCCCGAAACCGGGAAATCGAGGAAACCCTTGGCGCTCTGGAACGGCACGGCGGGCTGCTGCCGGGCCGTGTTGGCGAGCGCCAGCTTGATCGTGTCGGTATCGAGCCGGGGGGCGTTGGCGCCCGCATTGGCCCGGGCGGTGGCGTCGGCGGCGGTGGCGACGGCGGCGGCCTGCTTGCCGAGGTCGGCGATCACCTGCTTGAGCTGGGCCGCCTTGTCGGCCATGGCGGCCGCTTCCTTGTCCTCGGCGGCGAGCGCTTCGTTGGCGCTTTCCTCGTTCGCCTTGCGGGCGGCGATGAGCGTCGCGATCCTGAGCTGCTCTTCCTCGAGCACGTCGAAATTGGCCTTGAGGCCGGCTTCCTCGGCCTGCGCGGCGGCCTTGATGTCGCCCAGCGATTGCAGCGCCACCTTGACCTCGTCGGCCTTGGCCCTCAGCTGCGGCAGGATAGCCGAAATCAGCAGCGCGCTGCGGGCCGAGCCGAGTGCATCGGAGGGGTCGACGATGAGCGCCGGCGGCGGGTTCTCCGAGATACGTTCGAGCGCCGCCAGCACATTGGAAATCGAGGCGTCGGCGCCATCGAGCCGGCCGCGCGTATCGAGCTCCTTGACGATCAGGTCGCCGATCTTTTCCTGCACCGCCGCGATATCGGCCTCGGCCGTCTTGACGCGCTCGCTGGCGGCGATCAGAGCGGCGTTCTGCTTGTCGCGGTCGCCCTTCATGGCCTCGATATCGGCCTTGAGCTGGTCGGTCTTGGCCTTGCTGAGCGACAGCGAAGATTCGAGCTCGGCGAGCTGCTGCTGGCTGTCGGTCGATTTCTGCTCGATCCAGGTCGGTATGCCGGTGCCGACGGGGGCATCGGTGGCGGGAGCGTTGGGGTCGGCCGGCGGGGCCGACGACGCCGCGTCCGGGGCCGGCTGGCTCTGCGCCAGGACGAGCGCGGGCGCCGCCAGTGCCAGCACCAGTGCCGAAGCTGCCGCCCAGCGCAATCTCATAAAGCCCCAAAACTCCGAATCAGCCGCCGGAATCCTAGCAGCAGAGCGGGTTAAGCCGGAGTTCTTTGGCTTTTGAATGGCTGCGCTTTGCCGTATCCTTGGCGGCATGGAGCCGCCCTATGCCTTTGGCCCGTTCGTGTTCGATCCGGCCGCGGGCGAGCTGCGGCGGGACGGGACCGTCATTGCCGGGCTCGGGCGGCGCGGCACCGCGTTGCTGGCGGCGCTGCTGGGCGCCAAGGGCGAGCCGGTGAGCAAGGACGAGCTGCTGGCGGCCGCCTGGCCGGGCCAGATCGTCGAGGAAGCCAATCTCTCGGTCCAGATCGCGGCGCTGCGCAAGGCGCTGGGCCCTACCGACAATGGCGCGCAATGGATCGCCACGGTGCCGGGCATCGGCTACCGGTTCCTGCGGCCGGGGCCGGCAATTGCCGCGCCGGCTCTCACCCGGCCATCGATCGCCGTGCTGCCCTTCGAGAGCGTCTCGGGCGACAATGAGCAGGGCTATTTCGCCGACGGCATCGTCGAGGACCTGATCACCGCGCTCTCCCGCTTCAAGGGCTTTGCGGTGGCGTCGCGCAATTCGTCGCACGCCATCGCCGGCGCCGATCCGGCCGAGATCGCCCGTACGCTGGGCGTGCGCTATCTGCTCGAGGGCAGCGTGCGCCGGCGCGGCGGCGAACTCAGGGTGACGGTGCGGCTGCTCGACGCGCAGGAGGGTCATACGCTGTGGTCCGAGCAGTTCGACGGCGCCGTGGCGTCGCTGTTCGATTTCCAGGATCGCATCGTCGAGGAGGTGGTCGGGCGCATCGAGCCGGAAGTGCGGCGCGCCGAGATCGAACGCGCCCGGCGCAAGCGGCCCGGCAGCCTCGATGCCTACGACCTCTATCTGCAGGCCCTGCCGCATTTTCGCGGCAGCGACGCCGCGACGCGCGACGAGGCGGTGCGGCTGATGGAGGCCTCCATCGCGCTCGATCCGGGTTTTGCCACCGCTCTCGCTTACGGGGCGTGGGCGCATGAGCGGCAGAACACCTTCGGTCCCGACAACAGCGACGCCGACCGGGCGCGGGCGCGGGCGCGAGCGCTGGAACTTGCCGAGCAGGCAGTGGCGCTCGGCCATGACGATCCGCAGGTGATGGCGATCGCCGCGATCGTGCTGCTCAATGTCGGCCACCAGAACCAGCGCAGCCTCGCCATGCTGGACGAGGCGCAGCGGGCCAACCCCAACAACCCGACGGTGCTGTCGCTCCACGCCTTCGTCAACATCATGCACGGCGACCTGCTGGCGGGCCGGGCCGGCTATCTGCGCGCCCTGGCTATCTCGCCGGCGGCTTTCGTCAATTACGAACTGCTCGTCGGAGTGGCGATATCGCATGTGATGGTCGGCGAATACGAGGAGTCGCTCGACTGGTCGCTGCGCAGCCTCGCTTCCAATCCCGACTGGCCCGGCACCTATTGGACGCTGGCTGCCGCCTACGCCCATATGGGCCGGCTCGAGGAAGCGCACGACGTCGTCGCCCGCCTGCTCGCCCGGGCGCCGGCAATGCGGATCAGCCACTTCGCCGGCCTCGGCATCGGCGCCCGGCACGCCATCATCGTCGAGGGGCTGCGCAAAGCGGGGCTGCCGGAATAGGTGGCCGCCTTCACCCCGACTGAGAGCAAACACCCCCTCACCAAGCTCCGCTAAGCCTTCGGCTAAGCTTCGCTATCCACCCCCTGGTGAGGGAGGATAGCGGCGCTAGGGCCGCAGGCCCGTAGCAAGCTTGGTGAGGGGGTGTTTGCTGTCAGTCAGCATTCCCCCAGCACCGCGCTGTGCCCCCACCGATTTTGTCCGATTTTATCCGCCGCTTAAGGACGCAAAACGCCCCGGGCGGCGATGCTCCTGTCATCCACACAGGAGATCGCCATGACCGACCTTGCCCTTACCACCCGCCAGCCCGGCTTCCTCATCGGCCTGCTGCAGCAGCTCATCGACTGGCTGAACGAGGAGGTCGAGCCCGGCCCGCTGCGCCGGCTGAGCACGCCCGAATGGGCCGACCTGCCGGTCTATCATCCTATTCGCGATGATAGGGGTGGCCGCTGAGGATCGTCGTCGTCCGGTAGAGCTGTTCGGCCAGCATGATGCGCACCAGCTGGTGCGGCCAGGTCAGCGGTGAGAAGCTGAGGACAAGGTCAGCCTGCTTGACGAAGGCCGGATCCAGTCCGTCGGCGCCGCCGATGACGAAATTGAGGTTTTGCGCGCCGTCATCGCGCCAGCGGGCGAGGCGGTGGGCGAAATCCTCCGAGCCGGTGGTCTTGCCATGCTCATCGAGCGCCACCAGCCTGCCATCGCGCGGCAGATGTTCCTGGATGGTGCGCGCTTCCTCGAGCTTGCGCTGCGCGCTGGACGAGGCGCGGGATTCGCCCAGTTCGGTGATCGAGAAATTGGACAGGCCGAGCTGCCGGCCCCCGGCGATCGCCCGCTCGACATAGCGGGACACCAGCTCGCGCTCGGGTCCCTGCTTCATCCGGCCGACGGCGATTATGCCAACGCGCATCGCCCTACAGGGTCAATGCGCGTCGCCGGCGAAGTCCGCCTGCCACATCTTTTCGATGTTGTAGAACTCGCGCACTTCCGGCCGGAAGATGTGGACGATGACGTCACCGCCATCCACCAGCACCCAGTCGGCATGCGGCAGGCCCTCGACGCGCGGCTTGTCGAAGCCATTGTCGCGCAGCGCCTTCATCACCTGGTCGGCGACGGCGCTGACATGGCGGTTGGAGCGGCCGGAGGTGACCACCATGTGGTCCGCCAGCGAAGATTTGCCCGCAATATCAATGGCAACGGTGTCCTCAGCCTTGGCGTCGTCAAGGCTTTGCAGCACGATATCGATCATTCTGGGCTCTGGGGTAGCTACAGGTTCCGGCGCCGGGGCCAGTTTTCTGGGCGATGCGGCCATCAATTGGCCTTTGCCCATGCGCGTGCATGAGTCATGCGGTTTTCAGCATTCCTTGCAGGTTGGGAAAGATGTGTCGCGTATTGCGATGGTCTTCAGTCCCGTTCGGCAGCTTTGCAACTGCATCCCCATAATGGGGATTCGCGGGCAATTGTGCAAGGCAAAGGTCTCAACCCGATGACGCAGCGGCACCCCGGAGGTTAATGCCGGTTAACGGGTGGCGTTGATATTGGAGATGACGAGGCCGTTGAGCATGAGGTTGCCGGTCAGCGTCTTGCCGTCCGGCTGGAGCGCGAGGAAGCCGTTGCCGGTGGCCACCGGCGCGCCTTTGGCGTTGGCCATCTTGTAGGTGAAACTGAGCTGCGTGCCCTGGATGTCGCCGGTAATCTGGCTGATCCGGTCCTTGCCGCTGAGCGTGCCGGTGACGCTGGCCCCGGTCTGGGTGAGGGTCAGCGGGACGGGCTGGCCGCTCGGATCGTTGGTGATGGTCCAGGCGCCATCGAACGACACCGCCGGGGCCGGCGCCGCATCGGTCGCCGGGGCGGCGAGCTCGGCGGTGGTGGCGTTGCCCGCGGTGGTGACGCCATCGGCCGGCGGCGCCACGACATCGAAGCTGCCGGTGGCGTCGATGTTGAGGAATTTCTGCGCCACGTAGCCGCCATCCTGCAGCTCGCACCACGACAGATGGCAGCGCGCCGCGACGGTGCCGCCCTGCTGCAGCGTGCCGATGATCTCGGAATTGGTCGTGCTGGGGGCGCTGCGGACATTGACGGCGCTGAGCACGGTCGCCGGCATGAAAGTGTCGCCATCGGGGACCGGCGTGGCGGCGGGCGTTGCGTCCTGTTCGGTCACCGTCGCGGTCGATTTGGTGAAGCTGTCGGTCGACAGCTGGCCGCCGCCGCCATTGTCGAAGGTCAGCGAAACCTGCGCGACAGCGGGCGTGGCGCACAGCAGGGACAACAGGGCGATGAGGCGAAGCATGAGCGCAGAGTGCCACGGCGGCCGGTGAGCCGGAAGCCGTCAGATGCTCGCGGCGGCGCGCGATCTGCGAATGGCGGTGGAGGAAGCGGCGGACATCACGCCGCGCAGGTAGACCCAGGCGGGCGGGGCCGAGTCGGCGAGGATGGCCGCCTTGTCCTCGGGCAGGCGGGCTTCGGCGAGGGCCGTCGCGGCCGGCGAGTGGGTGGCGCGGAAGGTGGCGCCGGGCCGCGCATAGATGGCCATCGGCACCAGCCGGGCAATGTCCTGCCAGCGCTCCCAGTGGTGGAAGTTCTGCAGGCTGTCGGCCCCCATGATCCAGACGAAACGCGTGCCCGGATGGGTGCGGGTGAGGAAGTCCACCGTCTCCCAGGTGTAGGTGAAGGCGTGCTCGGCTTCGAAGCCGGTCACCTCCAGCCGCGGATCGTCCATCATCCTGGCGGTCTGGGCCATGCGCTGGTCCAGCGGGGCGAGCTCGGAGTGATCCTTGAGCGGATTGCCGGGCGTGACCATGATCCAGACGCGGTCGAGCGCCAAGCGCTTGAGGCATTGCAGCGCAACGAGACGGTGGCCCTCATGGGCGGGATTGAAGCTGCCGCCGAACAGGCCGATGCGCATGCCGGGCGTGGCGATCGGCGTCGTGCTCATCAGGGCCGCAACTGTCCGTTGCCGCGCACCAGATATTTGAACGAGCAGAGCTGCTCGAGCCCCACCGGGCCGCGGGCGTGGAACTTGCCGGTGGCGATGCCGATCTCGCCACCGAAGCCGAACTCGCCGCCATCGGCGAATTGCGTCGAGGCGTTGTGCAGCAGGATGGCGCTGTCGATCTCGGTGAAGAAGCGCTCCACGGAGGCCGGGTCCTCGGTGATGATCGCTTCGGTGTGGTGCGAGCTATAATGCGTTATGTGGGCGATGGCCTCGCCGACATCGGCCACGACCTTCACCGACAGGATCGCGTCCTCATATTCGGTGTGCCAGTCCTCTTCGGTCGCCGCCTTGGCTTCGGGGATGAGGCGCTGCACGGTCTCGTCGCCGCGGATTTCGCAGCCGCGGGCGACCAGCGCGTCGATCACCGGCTTGAGGTGGGTACCGACGACGTCGCGATGCACCAGCAGCGTCTCGGTGGCGCCGCAGATGCCGGTGCGCCGCATCTTGGCGTTGACGGTGACGTTCACCGCCATCACCAGCGACGCGGACTTGTCGATGAAGGTGTGGCAGAGGCCTTCGAGGTGCGCGAAGACCGGGACGCAGGCCTCGGCTTCGACGCGGGCGACCAGCGTCTTGCCGCCGCGCGGCACGATGACGTCGATATTGCCGTCGAGCCCGGCCAGCATCTCGCCGACGGCGGCGCGATCCTGGGTGGGAACGAGCTGGATGGCGTCGAGCGGCAGGCCGGCGGCTTCCAGCCCCTGCAGCAGGCAGGCGTGGATAGCCTGTGATGTGCGGGCGGAATCGGAGCCCCCGCGCAGGATCACCGCATTGCCGGATTTGAGCGTCAGCGCCCCGGCATCGGCGGTGACATTGGGGCGGCTTTCGAAGATCACGCCGATGACGCCGAGCGGCGTGCGGACGCGGGAGATGTCGAGACCGTTGGGTCGCTGCCATTCGGCCATCACGGTGCCGACCGGGTCGGGCAAAGCGGCGATTTCGCGCAGGGCCTGCGCCACGTCGGCGAGCCGGGCTTCGGTGACGGTCAGGCGATCGAGGAAGGCCGACGAGATACCGCGTTCTTTCGCAGCGGCGATGTCCGCCTCGTTGGCGGCGAGGATGGCCGGCATCTCGGCGAGGATGGCGTCGGCGGCGGCGGTGAGCGCCAGGTTCTTGGCATCCGTCGCCGCATAGGCCAGCACGCCGGCGGCCTTGCGGGCACGCGCGCCGATCGCCGACATGATCGTCTTGATCCCGGGGTCGATCGCGTTCACGAGACCTTTGCCTCCGCTCCCAGCAGCACCACCAGATTGTCACGGTGGACCAGTTCCGCCCGCGCGCCAAGTCCCAGCAGCTCGCCGACGGCTTTCGAATTCTTGCCCTTCACCAGATCGGCCTCTTCGCGGTCGAGCGCCACGAGGCCGCGGGCGATCTCGTGGCCGTCGGGATCGAGGATGGCGACGGCGTCGCCGCGCACGAACTCGCCTTTGAGGCGGGTCACCCCGATGGGCAGCAGGCTCTTGCCGTCGTTGAGGGCGCGCACCGCGCCGGCATCGACATGGATCTGTCCGGCTGGCTCGAGCGTGCCCATGATCCAGCGCTTGCGGGCCTGGGCGCGGCTCTCGGCAGCGGCGAACAGGGTGTGGACGCCGCCTTCGGTCAGCGCCCGCAGCGGATGCAACGGCGTCCCCTTGGCGATGATCATGGCGGTGCCGGCGAGGGTCGCGATCTTGCCGGCCTCGATCTTGGTGGTCATGCCGCCACGGCTCAGATGGCTTGCGGCGCCGCCGGCCATCGCCTCGATCTCCGGGGTGATCGAGGGGACATGCGGCAAATGCCGGGCGCCGGGATCCTTGCCGGGCGGGGCGGTATAAAGCCCGTCGATGTCGCTCAGCAGCACCAGGCAATCGGCCTCGATCATGGTGGCCACACGGGCGCTCAGCCGGTCATTGTCGCCATATTTGATCTCAGCGGTGGCGACACTGTCGTTCTCGTTGATGATCGGAATGGCGCCCAGCCCGAGCAAGGTCGAAATGGTGGTGCGGGCATTGAGGAAGTAGCGCCGCTCCTCGGTGATATTGGGTGTTATTAGGATTTGGCCGGCGACGATGCCGTGCCGCGCCAGCGTCTCCGACCAGGCCTGGCTCAGGGCGATCTGGCCGGCGCTGGCCGCCGCCTGCTGCTGTTCGAGCGGCAGGTTGTGGGCGCTCAGGCCGAGCAGCCCGCGGCCGAGCGCAATGGCGCCGGAGGAGACGACGACGATGGACTTGCCCTGCGCCTTGAGGGCCGCGAGGTCCTCGCACAGGGCCGACAGCCAGTCGCTGCGCACCTTGCCGGTGGCGCTGTCGACGATGGTGGCCGAGCCGATCTTGATGGTCAGCCGCCGATAGGGGGCGAGCGCGTCGGCCATCACGGAGTCCAGTTCGGCTCGGTCTTGCGCCGCAAGGCTTCCGCGGCTTCAGCCTTGGCCTCGTCCAGCACCGCAATAACGCGATATAACACGAGATCGACGCCCTTGCCGGTGACGCCGGAGCAGGTGAATACCTCGGCCTTGCTGGCTCGCTTGAGGATTTTCACCTTCTCCTTGATGTCGTCTTCGGTGAGCGCGTCGATCTTGTTGAGCACGACGATCTCGGGCTTTTCGCCCAGCGCCTCGTCGTAGAGCGACAGCTCGGAGCGGATGGTCCTGTAGGCGGTCTTGACGTCCTCCTGCGTGCCGTCGATCAGATGGATCAGCACACCGGTGCGCTCGACATGGCCGAGGAAGCGGTCGCCGATGCCGGCGCCCTCATGGGCGCCCTCGATCAGGCCGGGAATGTCGGCCAGCACGAAATCGCGCTCGCCGACACGCACCACGCCAAGGTTCGGGTGCAGCGTCGTAAACGGGTAATCGGCGATCTTGGGTTTGGCGGCGGAGACGGCCGCGAGGAAGGTGGATTTGCCGGCATTGGGCAGGCCGACCAGGCCGGCGTCGGCGATCAGCTTCAGCCTGAGCCAGATCCACTTCTCGGTGCCTTCCTGGCCCGGATTGGCGTGGCGCGGCGCCTGGTTGGCGCTGGTCTTGAAATGAGCGTTGCCGAAGCCGCCATTGCCGCCCGAGAGCAGCACCAGCGTCTGGCCGACATGAGTGAAGTCGGCGATCAGCGTCTCGTTGTCGTCCTCGAAGATCTGCGTGCCGACGGGGACGCGCAGCAGGATGTCGCTGCCCTTGGCGCCGTGGCGGTCCTTGCCCATGCCGTGCGTGCCGGTCGAGGCCTTGAAGTGCTGCTGGTAGCGGTAGTCGATGAGGGTGTTGAGCCCATCGACGCATTCGACCACCACGTCGCCGCCACGGCCGCCATTGCCGCCATTGGGGCCGCCGAACTCGATGAATTTCTCGCGCAGGAAGCTGACCGCACCGGCGCCACCATCGCCGGAGCGGACATAGACCTTGGCCTGATCGAGGAATTTCATGAGGCTTCCCTGGCGACGGCGCGCTGCGAATGCCGCTCGGCAAAGCGGGCGCGTGTCAATTCGGTGTCGATATGGCGCACCTCCTGTTTGCGCGCAAGGCAATGCATCCGGCTGATGCCGGTTTCGACGAAGCCGACCTTGTGCTGGATGGCGAGGGAGGCCTTGTTGAAGTGGAACACGCCCGAGGCGATCGAGGGCTCGTCGGTCACCTCGAAATACCAGGCGAGCACGGCACGCAGCGCCTCGGTCATCAGGCCGCGATTCCAGAACGGTTCGCCCAGCCAGTAGCCGACCACCGGCACGCCGTCGCTCAGATGGAAGCCGCAATTGCCCACCACGCCCTCGCCCGGCAGCTCGAGCGAAAAGCCGGTTTCGGCCGCCCGCCGGTCGGGACGCCAGCTCTGGATCCAGGTTCGGGCGTCGGTCTCGAAATAGGGGTAGGGGACGCGGGCCAGATTGCCCGCGACCCGGAAGTTGTTCATGTAGCGCGCAATGCGCGGCGCATCCTCGGCCCTGGGCGGACGCAGGATGAGCCGCGCGGTTTCGAGCGTCACATCCATCTGGGCCTCTCGAGCTCGAGCACGATCAGGGGCTTGCCCACGGCCGGGCCGGCCTCCGCCTTGGCGGGTTTGCCCTTGCGCTCGAAGCCGAGCTTGCCCAGCACATTGAGCGAGCCGGCATTGTCGGCCAGCGCCCGGGCGACGATCCGGTCGTAGTGATGCGTGCGCTGGGCCTCATCGATCAGCGCCTTGCCGGCCTCGGTCATAAACCCCTGGCCCCAGAAGGGCTCGCCCAGCCAGTAGCCGAGCTCGGGCGGCTTGTCCTCGTGGTAGGAAAAGCCGATGACGCCGATCAGCCGGTCGTTGAGCGTGATGGCGTAAGGCCGCTCGTCGGCGCGCTGGGCGAAGATCTCGACGAAGCCGACGGCGTCCGCCCGCGTATAGGGGCTGGGCAGCCGCACCAGTTTCTCGGCGATCGCCTTGTTGTCGGCCAGCTTGACGAGCTCCGGCACGTCGCCGCGGATCGGTGCGCGCAGCACCAGCCGCTTGGTCTCGATCTTGCCCGGCAGGAGGTCGCGCACGCGTCGCATGCTCAGCCGGTGGGTCGCGTCGGCCAGTTGGCGCAGCGACCGGTCGGTGCCGCCGGGGCGGTAGACGACGGTTTCCTCGAGGGGAGCGGTGACCTTGAGCTTCTTCATGACGCGAGCCTTTCCAGATTGCCCACCCGGACGATGACTTCACCGTCCTGGAGGGCCCGATAGCGTGCTTTCTTTGCCTCCATATAGGAGACGACCTTCTCGGCTGCCGCCGCATCCGGATGCCGGGATCGGTAATGCGGGACGATCGAGAATGGGGTGAGCCGGAGGCCGTGCCAGATCAGCGGCTCGTCATAGCCGGCGGGCACGAGCCAGGGATCGTCCATCAGCTCCATGCCGCGCAGCGACGGGCCGGCCACGATGGCGCCGGCCGCGTAGCCGCCATAGGCGATGGCGTCCGCCTCGAGCAGGTCGCGGATGACGTGGTCGAAGCCCGAGGCATGCATGGCGCGGCGCAGCACGAAGCTGTTGCCGCCCATCACCCAGACGAGATCGTAGCCGCTCAGCCGCTGGCGCAGGCTCTCGGCATCGCCGAAATGGGCGCGCAGGTCGATTTCCTCGGGGATCAGCCCCAGGGATTCGAACTCGGGCTTGGGATCGTAGATCTCGGCGCGATAGAAATCGCGCGCGATGGCGCCGCAATGATCGTAGCCATTGGCGATGACCGCGACGCGCGGCCCGTTGACCATGGCCAGCAAGGCTCCGGCGCGCTCGCCCAGCCGTTCCGACGAAAGATACAACCGCATTTTCACTGCCCTCAAAGCGAAAAGGGGAACCGGATTCCGGCTCCCCTTCGAACTTTGCTTGGCGGTGGTTTGCCTTGCCGGGGAGCTGGTCTCCGGCAGGGATTTTTGTCCTACCGGGTTATTCTGCGGCTTCCATGTGCGGGAGTACCGACACGAAGGCGCGTTTGTTAGCTCGGGTTTTGAAGGAGACGGTGCCGTCGACTACGGCGAAAATCGTATGGTCGACGCCCATGCCCACACCCGTGCCCGGATGCCATTGGGTGCCACGCTGGCGAATAATGATGTTGCCGGCGATCACAGCTTCGCCGCCGAACTTCTTGACGCCGAGACGACGGCCAGCGGTATCGCGACCATTGCGGGACGAGCCGCCTGCTTTCTTATGTGCCATTCGTCTAGCTCCTTATTCCTTGTCGGCCTTCGCGGCCTTCTTGGCGCGCGGCTTCTTCTCACCGTCTTCGGCCGTCTCGGCCTTGGCCTTCTTGGCGGCCTTCGGCTTGTCGGCCTTGGCTTCCTTGGCGGGCTTTTCCGCCTTGTCGGCCTTCGGCTTGGTGGCGCGGGCCTTCTTGGGCGCCGGCGCCTCGTCCGCTACCGGGGCCGCCTCGGCGACCGTCGCGGTCGAAGCGAGCAGCGCGGCAGCGCGGGCCTTGATGCGCTCGTCGGCGACCAGCGTGGTCTTGGCGCCGCCCAGCAGAATCTCGCCGATCCGCACGGTCGACAGGCGCTGGCGGTGGCCATTGCGGCGGTCGAAATGCTGACGGCGGTGCTTCTTCTGGATGATGACGGTGCGGTTCTTGGTGGTCTCCACGAAGTGGGCCGCCACGGTCGCGCCTTCGACGAGCGGCACGCCGACGGTCACGTCGTCGCCATTGCCCACCATCAGCACCTGGTCGAAGGTCACCACGTCGCCCGGCTGGGCGTCGAGCTTCTCGACCTTGAGGATGTCATTGGCGGCAACCTTGTACTGCTTGCCGCCGGTCTTGATCACAGCGAAATTCATCGTATCGCCAATCCTTTAGCGGATCGGCCCCTTGTTGATCGCGCTCTGTGGCGGAGGCCTGAGCCCCACTTCGGTGCCGGCGCAGAGCCGGCGAGCCTCGAGCAGCGGTTTTGACAAAAACCAAAGCGCCCCGGTTCCCCGGGGCGTTCGTTCGGCGTGCCTTATCGTCGCATCGGCCCCCGGAGTCAAGCTGGGAAGGCTGGAAAACGCCGCTCAGGCGGCGCCTTTGTACCAGTCGACGAGGCGCACTTCGGCCGCGTCGCCGACCAGATCCTTGAACTTCTGCGTGTCGCTGCCGCGGTAGTGGTAGGGGTAGACCACCTTGGGCCTGAACGTCTTGACGGCGTTCGCCGCCTGCTCCTCGGTCATGGTGTAGGGCAGGTTCATGGGCAGGAAGGCGACGTCGATGCCGGTGAGCGCATCCATCTCGGGCGTCTCCTCGGTGTCGCCGGCGATGTAGATCTTCTTGTCGCCGAAGCTGACGACATAGCCGTTGCCGACGCCCTGCGGGTGGTACTTCGCCCGGTCCGGCGTGGTGTTGTAGGCGGCCACCGCCATGACGGCCAGGCCGTCCAGCGTGCCGCTTTCACCGTTCTTGAGCACGGTGGTCTGGCCTTTGAGGCTGTCGGGCATCTTGCCGGCCACCTCCTCGGTGGTGAGGATCGGCGCGGTGCCGGCGAGTTTCACCAGCGCATCGGGATCGAAATGATCGCCATGCGCGTGGGTGATGAGGATGCCGGTGGGCGCCGGCAGGCCGGAGAAATCTTCCTTGGCCGGGTCGGCATAGATCACATGGGCGCCCTGGATCAGGGCCAGCGAGGCGTGCCCGACCGGATGAATGGTCACATCGCCCGCCGAGGTCGCGAGCGTGTCGCCGCTGGCGGACTGGGCGAAGGCGGAAGCGGCAGAAGCGGCGAGGGGCATGGCGGTCAATCCAATGATGAAATTACGGCGGGTGGTCATAAGAGGCATCCTCCGGATTTGCGGGCTACACAAGATGAACGCCGGAGGCGCCGGCTTCTTCCAATCACGCTTCGGTGTGGTCGGGTAGAGGGGCCGGCGCGGCGCGATTGACCGGCAGCCAGGGTTCAACCAACGTGCCGTGTCGATTGATTATTTGATCATTGCGGTGGGGGATTTGAGCATGACCGAGATTGTGAAGGTCGGGGGTGAATTCGAGGTCTACCGCAACCCGGACACAATGGTTCAAGGCGCCAAGCTGGTTAGTCTGCCCGGTGCCGGGTTTGTGGCAGTCTGGACCGATATTACGGGTGCCGTAAGCGGCGGCGACGTGCCCACCATCGCCGGACAGCTCTTTGATTCTGTAGGCAATAAGATCGGCGGTCCGTTCATGGTCAATACGTCGACCGCCGGGTATCAAATGGGGCCAAATGTAGTTGCCCTTTCTGACGGAAAATTTGTCATGACTTGGACTGACCTTTTGTCAGTCCCTGAAGCTCCCCATGGAATAAGTCACTCTCGAATGCAGCTATTTGACGCCCAGGGCGTCAAAGTGGGCGCCGAGCAACTTTTGGATGCCGATGCCTCGGGCAATCAAACCTCCGTGTCGCTCGTGGCTCTCCCTGGCGGAGGCTATGTCGCCGTCTGGGAAGAGTACGGAAATCCGCCGGAGACTTCTGGCCCTACGCAGGTCTCCGCCCAGGTCTTCAGCGCGCTGGGCGAGCCGGTTGGCAGCGAAATTCGGGTAAATCCGCCGGGTCCTGTGGGCGATGCGTTTGTTGCCGATCCCCAGCCCAGCCTGAAATACTTCGTGCCACCGGGCGCAGGGCTTGCCGGTGGCGGCATGGCATTGGCCTGGCGGTCGCAGGATCACGTGGCGCTGGAGCTGCTGGACAGCGACGGTGGGTGGCTCAAGAGCGAGCTCATTGGCGACGCCGGCGTGCAAACGCCGACTGGCATTTCGCGCCTTGCCGACGGCTTTGTGCTTGTCTGGAACGACTTCCGGTCGGCGCTGCGTGCCCAGATCTTCGACGAGGATGGCAACCGGCTAGGTTCGGAAATTGTCGTCGGGCCGAGTTCGAGCGCCGACGAGGGCGTGGTTTCGCAACTCGCGGACGGGACGTTCGTCGTTATTTGGCAGGACGCCGAAACCCCGGGTGACGGTGACGACTGGGGCATCAGCGCCCAGCGCTTTGCCGCTGATGGCACCAGGCTTGGGGGGATATTCAGGGTCAACTCGACAACCCTGCACGATCAGATCGCCCCGTCGGTGGCGCCGCTCCCCACCGGCGGTTTCGTTGCGACCTGGATGGATGGGCGGAGCTCCGGATATCAGGATGGCGGGCAGTTCGACATCAAGGCTCAGCTGTTCGATGCCACCGGGCAAAAGGTTGGTAGCGAGTTCCTGGTCAACAGTGTGACCAGCCGGGACCAGGCCAACCCGGTGGTCAGCGTGTTGTCCGACGGAAGGTTCGTTATCGCCTGGAGCGGCTTCAGCTCAAATGCGCCCAGCGACCCGATGAATCTGAAAGCGCAGCTGTTTGACGGCTTGGGGCACAAACTCGGTGGCGAGATCTTCGTGAACTCGACATTCGAGGGAATTCAGGATGTCCCGCGGATCGCGCCGCTGGGCGGCGGCCAATTCGTCGTTACCTGGTACGACGGGGGCGATGGCGACGACTATGTGAACGCCAAGGCGCATGTGCAGGTCTTTGGCGTCGATGATTCCCCGGTCATTCTGTCCAATGGCGGTGGCGCTTCGGCATCGATCACCCTCGCGGAGAATACCGTCGTGGTGACGAAGGTCGTCGCCGCAGACGCGCAAGCTGATGATCTCCTGATCTTCTCGCTGCTGGGTGCCGACAAAGGCGCCTTCACCATCGATGACACCGGGAGCATGTCGTTTGTCGTGCCGCCGGATTTCGAGCGGCCGGCGGACGATGGCGGCGACAACGAATACGACGTGATTGTTGCGGTGAGCGACGGTATTGGAACGACGTACCAGACGCTGGCCATCCACGTCACCGACGTCGCTCCCCTGCACTGGAGCGGCGGCGACAGCAAGGGGGACAGCAGATCGGGCACGCCCGAGGACGACAGGCTCGACGGCCGCGGCGGCAACGATACGCTGCGCGGGCTCGGCGGCGACGATACGCTGGTTGGCGGCAAGGGCAATGACAGCCTCGCGGGCTGCGCCGGC
>JBEHYU010000048.1:0-31192 GCA_048498015.1 Pseudomonadota bacterium | reverse complement strand
CGCGAGGTTGAGGTTGCCCGCTTGGTCAGCGAGGCAGATATCATCAAGTAGATCGAAGGTGAGAGGTTGGATGATTCACCTCACGCAGCCTTCGCAAGGCCGATGTTCACGCCGTAGTAGGATGCGCGCAAGTAAGCCAACTGCTCACCAACGTCGGTCTCCAAAATGTCGTCCAGCGGAGTCCCCACCGGCGTAGGCGTCGAAACCCAGCGAAGCGAGTCATTCGCGACGCGTTCCGCCGTCTGGCGTTTTTGCGCCTTCATAAACGCCGTGGTGTCGATGTAATACACCGTTCTAAACCACCGTCTAAGTTCGGGAATAACGGCGGGATCGCCACGCACAATAATATCAAGAGGTCGGCCCGCTGCCTTGGCGAGACTCGCCAAATGTCCGAGATGAATCTGCTTATGAAGCTTCTGGCCTGGACCGGTGATAAATTCGTAGGCGAGAATCGTGACTTCGGGTCGCTCGGCGATGAACTGGCCCCATCGTTCAAAATCGCGATCGGTTCGACCATTGGGATGCAGGGCGCAAGGAATGCCCGCGGCTTGAAACTCGGCAAAAACGATGCCGATACGCTTGAGCGCGTGAAGATCATCGGTTCGCGGGTTGTCGAGCACCACACTAAAATTGGGCGTGGTGACGAGACTAATTCCTAGATTGAAAAGCGCTTTGAGAACTTCCGCGCGCTGCTCGCCCAGTGACCACCACGGCTCGATACGGTGGTCATGATCGACGCCGCTGAGAACAATGGCCGCAGTATCGTCAATGCGGAATGCCTCGCAAAGTTCTTTGCGTGAGGCGAAGCGAAGGCCCTTCTTACGAAAGTCGACGAGGTCAGCAAGCCTTAGGGCCACAACCTTAGCCTTCAGCGGACCGTGGCGGCGGCTGCCGTGATAGATCATTTCGAAGAGCTGATCCGGCAGCGCCACGGGTAAGACGGGGCCACGAGGAATGTTTCCAAACCCGAAGCCTAGGATTTCTCGGCGCTGTTGGACGAAGCGCTCCGGCGCATTCGCGCAAACGCGTGTGCAACCCTCGGGGTGTCCGCAGCAGAGGTCGAGACAATCCATGAGAGATGCAGGCACAGCCAAGCCGCCGCATTCCTCAAAGTGAGGGCAGAACGCGCATCCGAGCGAAATGCTGTTGTTGGTCTGATCGTGGGTCAGTGAGCGGGCGACTGTGTCGTCGCCCCGCATGTCTTCCTTACGAGGCTTCAGCATATCGATACGTCCGCCTTTTTGGAGAGGACATGAACGCGCTCGATGATGCCATTCGCAGCTCCGCCGGTTCGCTCGATGGCTGACACAATATCGGGGGCCGGGTTATCGAGCGTGCCTACGACCGCGTTGCCGCGGTACAGTTTGAGCTGGCCGTTGCGGCATTCGACGATAAGCCTTTCACCGCCCGCAACGGATGCATTTGCGTCGATGGATGCGATGGAAGACCGCGGCTGGTTCTTCGGCTGCAAAGTGAACAGCGTCTCCCTCGCGAGCTCTGCACGCTTGGCGTCCAAATGCTTCACGATGGTGGGGCGCGTGCGGTTTAGGAATTCGGAGCCCATTAGCTATTCACCTCCAGGACCGGGCGATAATATTTGGCGCGCCCCTTCGCGTATTCGCGAATAAGGCCGCGCGCCGCCAGTCCAGCTAATCTATTATTCCAAGCGGTACTTTTAACTGCCTCGTCGCCAAATTTCTCCATGAGAAGATTGGCGTCGGCGTTCTTCAATTCACTGACCAGATCGAAAGTCAGCTGCTGCTTCGGATCGAGATGGCCGATCAAATCGACATTGGTAACGACACCGGCTTTCGACAGTTGGCAGCTGATGATCGCGTCGTTACGAGCATTCGCAATGGTAAGAATCTCATCGTACACCGATTCATTGGGGTTTGCGGCAACAGGGTAGTATTTCGAGCCCACATGCCGAAGGTGGCCTTTTAGAGCGAACAGCGACTCTCTCAAAAAGCTCGCGGTGGCGACGTCGACTTCGCCAAAGTCGACAAAGAGGGGCGAAGGCTCTTCAGGTTCCCCGGAAATCGCCTGCACGAGGGAAGCAAAAGCCGCCCGCCCATTGGCAGCCCCTGCCAAGATCGGTTCGCCCCCATTGATTATCGCCAAACTCTGGATCATCATTCGCCTCATATATCTCACGTGTTAGTGGTGAGATTAGGACCAAGCGTTCTGCCGGTCAAGAAAAAACATCGTGGTCCAGCGGCTAGTCGCTGGCGGCATCCAATTCCGCGAAGGGTTGGCCGGGGGTCTTGGGGGCTCGGAAGCCCGCCAAGTGCGGGTGCGGCGAGCAAGCGCCGCGCCATGGTTCGGTGCCGGTGGAGAGGAAGGTCTCCAAGCCCGGCTAGTGGTCAAGCGGCGGAACGGTTGATGACGTGGGGAGGCTCGATGCCGATCACGCGTCACCGCTGGGGGATGCAATGGGGCGGGCACCGCCCCTTGCCAAGATGCGCTGGTATTACCAGCGCACATCTTGCGGAACGTCGCTTCAGCGACCGGTTTTAGGGAGCTAGTAACCGAGCCCCGCGGTCTAGGGCCTGGGTGTGGCGGTCTCCATTGGCCAATCCACGCTTGTCGCGGGGGATTGCACTGGCCGCATCGGTCGTTCAAAGTCCTGCGGTGGCTTTGGGGAGAACACATGGGCTGCGCAGCGGGCATCTATATCGCTGATGATAGCATCGTATTCGGTGCCGTGAGGCGGAGCGAAGCTCGTTCTGAAACCCCGTCGATCGCTGACAATGCCTTTTGGCAGCAGACTCGCGCTACAACCGGCGATCTCAAGCAAGATCTCATCACGGCAATTGCGGCCATCGCGGATGAGACCGTGAAACGCGGCGAGGGCCCTGTCGACGATCTTGCGTTAGCGCTGCCAGGACCAGTCAAGGTCAGTGGGATGCGCGTTAGCTCAACGAGGGTGGATGGCCTCATCAACGATTACGGCACTTTTGGTACCAGTATGCGCCGATCGGAGTTTGCGGGGATTCAGGTTGGCGAATTGGTTGACGAGGCCGTCGCGCGCATGGTGAGCGCACGCGGCCGACAGCATAAGGACTTGTTCAAAGGACGGACGCTGTACGTCTACCATGATGCTGCGGCCTACGCTTACGGCGACTTCCTCGTTCGTCGGCAGCGATATTGCGCAAACGGCGGCCACGCGACCCACTATAACCAGTCCGAAATACACGCCACGGTCTTGCTGGATGAGGGCGTGGGCGGAGGCATCATTGCGGCAGGCGTGGTGGCCCAAGGTCCCACACATGCTGAAATGGGCCACATCTACATCAGCAAGCTACCTTTGGACCCCTACCACTCCCAGTGTCGAGGTCACTTTCGGAATAATTGCCTGGAAGCTCTTGTCGGACTGTCGGCATTGACAGCCCGATGGGGTCCAGAGTTCCTCGATGACTATTCGACGTGGGAAGAGGACGAGTACTACCTGCATATTCTCGCGCACTATGTGCATCAGCTGATCGTCTCGCTGATTCTAACTGTCGCCCCGACCCATATCAGTTTGACCGGTCGAGTTGCCACGGGGAACAAATGGCTGATCCCAAAGATTGCGGATTATGTACGGAGGGCGCTAAAGACCAACGGGCCATATCCTCATATATATCCCGGTTATCAACAGCAGGCTGATCCCAATTTTATCGAGCCCGTGACGAGCAATAGTACAGGTATATATGGTTGTGTCATGCTAGCACACGATGCGAAGTCGATTGCAGCCATAGTCAAAGCTCCCTTCCCACTAAAGAGATCATGAAAACCTTTAGTTAATCGGTATGCAAAATTGACATTGGACAAAAAAAGACTGCCCAAGCATTTTGTTCAGATGCAAGACACTGGACACGAGCACTCACGGAGACACGCAGAGCACCCTGGCGGTGCGGACCTTGGGAACATCCTATTTAACGAATTCTCAAGGGCTGTGGGGCTTGAGGGGGGTCAACTTGACGCCGCCGTCCGAGAGACCTTCAAGCGGGTGTACCACAAGTGGAAAGACCCGGTCGGCGGGCGTCCGTCGATTAGGTTTCGCGGCACGTTTCTCGCGCCACCGAAAGCCGCTCCAGTTCGATGGTCGGGCGAGGAAGAAGAGCCAGTTGTCTTTCTGACGCGCGTCTATGGCGAGTACATCGGCCACGGTCTTTGTCGAGAAGATGTCGCGACAGTCGACCCGGGAGCTGTTGAGGCGCTAGAGCGCTGGGAGGCAACGTCGGGCGCTCGTTGGCCGCTTATTCCGAGTAGGTACGAGTTCTATGAGGACCTGCTGCATTGGAGCGACGAGGTGGGTCTCGGGGAAGCGGAGCGCAACCTTCCCGGAAGAATCTATGACCACCTCGTGATTTTGCGTGAGACGATGTATCCGCAAGGGCTCAGGCCGGTGGTAAACTAGCGGCCTCAAGGTCAAGGCGTTCCACGGACGATGAAAGCCGCTACGCGATTTTCTTGCGCAGCGGCTTCGTTGCAGACAGAAGCGACTATGCCTCTGCAGTTTCGCCGAGCTCATCAACCGGCACCAGGAACAACACTCCGTTGCGACTAATGAGGTCGGTCGGGATAAGGTCCAGGCTGAGGATCGCGCCCTTCTTATCCCCTTTCCGCGCCCACGCTGCGCCGATTTCTTTCGGGCGAGCTAGGATGTCTTTCCCGTTTTCGTCCTTGCCTGTGATCCGTGAAAAGGTCAGGCGGTAGAGTGGTTTTTCAGCTTTCGTGTTCATTGCATTCTCCTTTGGTTTACGGCTGACCATCCAGCCGATACCTGCTCGTCCACCGCTCAGCATTGGCCTGGCTGTCAATGGACAACACGGGAGCGGGTAGCAAAGCGGCGCGAAGCAACACGCGAATGGAGCGGGCCATCCATTGATGGACAGGCGCTGAGCGGTAGAGCTTCAGTATCGGACTGGTTGGTCTAGCTGCGTCACGGGAGAAACCGCGTGCGAAGCGAAAAACCCGATGCCGCTTTTACTAAGACAAGGGTGGCACGACTAACGCGGTGACAGACCCGGCATCGTCGAGTGCGGCGCGCATCTCGCTCGAACGGAAGCCGGGAGCGCTTCGCTTGAACCACTCGATCCGCTGATCGATCTGACGCATGACGGCAAGTGCGCCTGCTTCGCGGTTGACGGGCACGCTTCCGACAGGGCCGCACAGACGTATCAGTTCAAGAAGGTGGCTGCGCATCATCGCGTAAACGGCGTCCGACGGACGCTCGCGCATCATCCGAAAAAAGTCGTAGCGCCAGCAGCTTTCCGCAAAGTGATACGAGGGCTCGGTGATGGGTGAGCGCAGTCCTCGCTTCTGCCCTACCCTTCCTAGATGAAAGTTGAGTAAGGCCAATTCGGCCTCGGGATCACCGCTCTCGAACGTTACGGGGTCCTGTCCTTGGTAGAAGTCCCGAAACAGATGCACATCGTAGAAAAACACACGCAGTTTACGATAGACGGCGTGCACGCTGTTGACGCTTAGGCCGGTGGCTTTCGCCGTTTCGGACGTCGTGCTGTCGCGCACGAAATGGTCAAGCACGCGAAGAAACCGGTGGTTGCTGATTTTCGCTCCACGATAGAGCGGGGACGTTCGTCTCGATTTAGAAGCGGCCTTCGGCGGCAATTTCACCAGGGTCCTCAATCTCCTAACGTCATCGGTGACCATCTGGGGCGTCGGTTTGCTTGTAAAGACACCAAGCGTGACGCTAGCCGACTGGACGACCATTCCATAACTTCTACCGCAACCGAGCAACGATCCGCCACCGCGCCGCAAAACTTGCAATTCCTCGCGAATTGTAGGAATATTTTCCTGTGCGAAACAGGACGCGAAAGGACGCGGGGCGCAACGACGGAAGTTTAGAATGGACAGCAAAGCGGGTCGTGGAGAGCGCGACAACATTTCCGGGACGACCCGCCTGTCATCATCACAAAATGTGGTCGAGCTCGTTCGCCTCCTTGCCCGGATCGCCGCAGAGCGAGACTATCGCCAAGCGCAGCGGGCCACCCATTCCCCTGTTGCCACCAAAGCTACCCGAGGGGAACCATGACTAGAGTCGCTTTCTACGCGCGTTTTTCCGATTCCAAACAGTCCGAGTTTTCGGTCGACGATCAATTGCGCCTGTGTCGAGATCGCGCGGCCACCGAAGGCTGGCAGGTCGTCGGCGAATTTGCCGATCGCGCGATTTCCGGCGCGACGATGTTCTTACGTCGAGGCATTCAGGAATTGCTCGATGGGATTCGCAACCGCGATTTCGATGTCATTCTCGCGGAGTCCATCGACCGCCTAAGCCGCGACCAGGAAGACATCGCGCACATCTACAAACGCGCCTGCCATTCCGACATTCGCATCGTGACGATCGCAGAAGGCGCGATCAGCGAGCTTCACATCGGCCTCAAGGGCACGATGGGCGCGCTCTATCTCAAGGACCTTGCGCAGAAAACGCATCGCGGGCTTCAAGGACGCGCCATTGCTGGCAAGAGCGCCGGGGGCAGCTGCTACGGCTACGAGACCGTGCGACGCTTCGATGAGCGCGGCGAACTGATCCGTGGTGATCGCAAGATCAACGACACCGAAGCCGCCATCGTCGTCAGAATTTTCGAAGACTTCGTCGCAGGCAAATCTGCCAAGCGCATCGCTGTCGATCTGAACCGCGAGGGTATTGCTGCACCAACGGGTGGAGAGTGGGGACACTCAACGATCAACGGCAATCGGCGTCGCGGCACCGGCATTCTCAACAACGAGCTCTACATCGGGCAGCAGGTTTGGAACCGCCAACGCTTCGTGAAGAACCCCGACACGGGCAAACGCGAAGCGCGCCCGAACCCGGAGTCGGAGTGGGTCATCACCGAAGTGCCGGAATTGCGGATCGTGCCCCAAGAACTGTGGGATCGGGTGAAGTCGTTCCAGCGCAGGCTCGATGACCGAACGGAGTTTTGGCAGAAGCAGCGCCCGAAGCGCCTCCTGTCGGGTATGTGTCGCTGCGGTCATTGCGGCGGCGGATTTTCAAAGGTCTCCGCGACCCATATGGGCTGCGCGACCGCGCGCAACAAAGGCACGTGCGAATCTCGGTTGACCATCAGCGTCCAGGCACTCGAAGAACGTGTCCTCGGCGCGCTGCGTGCGAAACTGATGCAACCCGAACTCTGCGAGGTGTTCTGCGCGGAGTACACATCGCACATGAACAAGCTGCGGTCGGAGCACAACGCAACGCTGGCGGGATATCAGGCCGAACTCGAGCGCACCAAACAGTCCATCGAGAACATGCTCGACCAGATGATGTATCAGGGCGTCGATCCACGGCTGCTGAAAGATAGGGTCAATGCGCTCGGTGCTCGGAGATTCGAGCTAGAGGCATTGCTTCAATCGACGCCGGAAGCCCCGATCCTGTTTCACCCGAACATGTCGCAGCACTACGCGGCGGAGGTTCAAAATCTCATCGGTACCCTGAACGACGCAGATCACCGGGCAGAAGCTGCGAACACTCTGCGCGGATTGATCGATCGCATCGAACTGACGCCGAATGCGGAAGGAACGGAACTCATCGTCGACCTGTACGGCGATCTCGCCGGTATCCTGCAAATTGCAACGAACGGCGATTTGGAAGTGGCACAAAGCAAAACCGCCCCACGAGGGGGCGGTTCTAAGCTGGTTGCGGGGACAGGATTTGAACCTGTGACCTTCAGGTTATGAGCCTGACGAGCTACCGGGCTGCTCCACCCCGCGCCAATGTCGTGCTTTGCGCCATTCGATGCGGTCATGACCCGCGGCGCAGGGCGTATATAGGGGGTCGGACCGGCAAGCTCAAGGCGAAAAGCTGCCGGGTGCGACAGTTTTTTGACGGCGGGGAAACTCGTCCGTCCAATCGCCTTTTCGCCCCGTCCGGCCTATAGCAAGGACAGTTGCGGGGAGGTCCGGATGCCGGGGCTGGCTGAGTTTTTCCAACCATTCACGATCACCACTTTCGCCTCGCTGTTCCCGATCCTGTGCTGGCTCGTCTACAATTTCGGCGTGCCGCTGGTGGAGGCGCGCCGCCCCTCGCTGTCGGTGATCATGAGCATGCAGCGCCGGCGCTGGGTGGCGAACGCGACGCGGCGCGAGACGCCGCTCGATGCCATCCTCTCGGGCAATCTGATGGGCTCGGTGAGCTTCCTGGCCTCGACCTCGGTACTGCTGATCCTCGCGATCTTTGCGTCTTTCGGGCAATTGCCGACGCTGGTGCGAACGCTGGGCACCTTCGGGCTGGGGGCCGGCTACACGCCGGTCGACATGGGCGTGCATCTGCTGGCGCTGCTGGCGATTTTCGTCACCAGCTTCTTCGCCTTCACCCTGTCGCTCCGCCAGTTCAACCATTTCTGCATCATGATCGGGGCCATCTCGCACGACGTCCCGGCGAGCGAGGAAGAGATCGAGGGCATCGCCATGCTCAATTCGCTGGCGGCCAAGAACTTCAACAGCGGCATCCGCGCCTATTATTTCGCCGTGCCGGCGGTGGCGTGGTTCGGCTCGCCCTGGCTGTCGATCGTGGTGACGGTGATCACGCTCGGCTTCATCATCCACCGCGAGTTCTTCTCGTCGGCGCATCGCATCGCCGCGTCGGTACAGGTGATCGCCAGCCGCCGCGAGCAGGAGCAGCGCGCGCCCTAAGACTCAGTTGACCAGCCGGCTGAGATTGACGGCGGCGAGCCTGTAGCCCTTGGCCGCGGCCGCCTGGTAGAGCTCACGGGCCTTGGCCGGATCGGCATCGACGCCGAGACCGAGCTCGTACATGCGGCCCAGATTGTTGAGGCCCGCCGCATTGCCGGCATCCGCCGCCAGCTTGGTCCAGCGGAACGCCTCGGCCGGGTCGGCCGGACCGCCTTCGCCCGCCAAGTACAGCATGCCGAGGTTGACGGCCGCACGCATCTCGCCGGCCACCGCGGCGGCCCGGTAGCCCACCCGCGCTTCGGCGGGATCGGCATCGAGGCCTTTGCCCAGCTCCTGCGCCAGGGCGTAATTGTAGCGTCCGGCCGGCAAATTGCTGTTGCGCGCCGAAGAGAACAGCTCCGCGGCGGCGTCAGGATCGGCCGCGAGGCCAATGCCGAGCGCCGTCATGTAGCCCAGCGCATTCCTGCCGGGGGCATTGTACTGCTCGCTCGCCAGCTTGAACTGGGCGAGCGCCTTGGGCTTGCTGGGCTTGGTGCCGATGCCTTCGAGATAGGCGACGCCCAGCCGGTATTGTCCGTCGCCATCCTTGGCGTCGGCAGCGCGCTTGAGCCAGGCGAAGGCGTCCTTGTCGCTCTGCGCGACGCCCAGTCCGGCATGATAGCGATCGGCTACCGCCAGCATCGCCCGCGACATGCCGGCATCGCCCGCCTGCCGGTAGTACTTGAACGCCAGCGCCGGATCGGCGGCGACGCCATCGCCGAAATCGTAGGAATAGGCGAGGCTGAGCGCGGCGGGAGCAAAGCCCGCATCGGCCGCCTGCTGCAGCAGCCGGGAGCCGCGTGCCTTGTCCTGCGTGACGCCCTTGCCCAGGATCAGCAGATCGCCGAGGGCGCGCAGCGCCACCACATTGCCGGCGTCCGCCGCATCGGTCAGCAGCGGCACGGCGAGCTCCGGCTGGTCGTCGGCCGCATAGGCATTGCCGAGCCAGGCCTCGAGCTGCACGTTGCCGGGATCCTCGGCCAGCGCCGCCTTGCAGTCGTCGATCGCGTCATAGCCGGAGAAATCGCCGGCATCGACGGTGCCGACGCCCTCATAGCCGGGCTCGTAGAGGCTCGCCGCGACATCCGCGCAGGCGTCGAAGGATTCGCTGGCGAGCGCCGGCGAGGCCACGAGGCCCAGCAGGACGATCAGTGCGGCGGCGCGCTTCGGCATATCCCGAGCTTACGGGGCGGCAGCGGACACGGCAATCGGCTCACAGATGGGCTGCGAGGAACGCCAGCACGTCGCGCAGGACCGGCCCGCGCCAGCCCAGCGCCCCCAGTTGCATCAGGGTCGTCGGGTGGCCGACGCCGGCATAGTGGCGTTCCTCGACGACATTGCCGGCGGCACGCCAGGCCGCCGCCAGCGCCACCGTGTTCCTCGGTTGCACCAGCGTGTCCCTGTCGCCATGGCCGAGGAACGCCGGCGGCAGGCTGGGGCGAACCAGGCGGACAGGCTGCGTCGATGGACCATCCCGCACGGCGCCGAACACCCGGATCGAGATCGGCACGTCGAGCGGATAGAAATCGAACGGGCCCGACAGGCCGAGCAGCGCCTTGATCGACGCCAGCGCCCGGTCATCGAGCAGCCCCGGCTTCAGCACCAGCATGGCGGCATTGTAGGCGCCCGCCGAATGGCCCATCACGGCGACGCGGCCGCTGTCCCCGCCATACGCGCCGACGTGCTCGCCCAGCCAGCCGAAGCCTCGCGCGCAGTCCTCGAGGAAGGCCGGATACTCTACCGCCGGCACCAGACGGTAGTCCGGCACGACCACCACGTAACCGGCGGCCGCCAGCCGCCGCGCCATGAACGCGTAATAGCCGCGCTCGCCGTCGCTCCACGACCCGCCATAGAGGAAATAGATCACCGGCCAGGGGCCATCGCCTTCACTGGGCGCGTAGACATCGAGCCGCTGCCGGGCATCAGGGCCGTAGGCAACGCCCCTGGCCACGCGGCGCGATCCCCTCGCCTTGGGGCTGAGGAAATCAATGAGGGCAAGGAGGAAATACATCGGCGGGGCCTTGCTGCTACTGGGTCCGCTTCGGGGCGCCGAAATCGCTGGCCACGTAAATCTTGTAGGTGCCAAGCAGCTTGCCAAAGCGGCTGATCTTCACCGTCTTGACCCGCCGCACCGAGCCGAACTGCGCCTTCACCGATTTGAGCAGCGGCCGCCAGAAATCGGCGACGATCACCGCCGACTGGCCGCGATGGCTCGCCGGATCGAACCAGAAATCGAACTGCTCGCGCCGGGCCGAGAGGCTGGTCACATTAGCATCGTGGAGCGCGAAGCCGAGCGGGCCGGCCAGCGTGTAGTCGGTCGCGGCGACAAAGCCCGCGCCACGTTTTGCACGGATGGCGTCGACCTGCGCGGCGATCTCGTCCCAGCCATAGGACCATTCGGACGTCTGGTCGGCACGGTAGCCGACGAGCGCGGTGACCGGCGCCACCGAGAAGTTGACCGCCGCAAGGCCGAGGGCGAGGACCCCATAGGCGATCTGCAGGCCGATCAGCCAGCGCGACCGCAGCGCCAGCGCGACGAAAGGCAACACGGCCAGATACGCAATGGCGTTCCAGTGCACGAGGATATCGGTGAACAGCGAGGCGGCGAGGAAGGCGATCGTCGAGAGCCAGAAGACGGCGCGCGCATAGCCGCCCCCGTCGCGCCGAGAGGCGAAGCGGACGATGAGCACCAGCATGACCGGCGACAATACCGCGAGTGCGCCCAGGGCAAAGCCGGCAAGACCCGCCGGCGTCACATCGAGATGCGCGCCGCTGCGCCCCGAAAAGATGAAGCGGAACGACGCAAGGCCGTTCTGGATGTTCCACAGCAGCACCGGCGCCTGCAGTGCCACGGCCAGCAGCAGCGCCAGCCACAGATGCGGCAGGCGCAACCAGTCGCGCCGCGCCGCCAGCGCGTAGACGACGAGGCCGGCGCCGAGGAACGCGCCCGTATACTTGCTCAGCGTAGCAAGGCCGATCGCGAGGCCGGCGAGGTAGAGGAAGCGAGTACGGCCGGTGCCGTGAAAGCTCGCAACCGCGTAGACCGCCAGCAGGGTGAACAGCACCAGCAGATGGTCGGGCAGCGCCACGCTGGTGACGAGCACGAAAATGGGCGTCGACAGGAACAGCGCCAGGCTGAGCCAGAAGCTGCGGCGCCAGTCGTCGCCCCCCAGCCGCATGGCGATCAGTTGCAGCACGCCGATGTCCGCGATCAGCGTCAGGAATACCGGCAGCCGCAGTGCAATGATGTTCCAGCCGAACAGCGAGGCGAGACCCTGCGTCCAGCCGATCAGCGCCGGATGGTCGAAATAGCTGAGCGCCGGGTGCTGCCCCCACAGCCAGTAATAGGTCTCGTCCATAAAGGGCTGGGCGAGAACCAGCAGGGCCAGCCGCACGGCGAGCAGGACGAGCGCGACGGCGCGCAGCACCCGCCACTCAGCCATGAGGCCTGAACCCGGTGGCGAGGTAGATGTGCGCGGTGTTCACCCGCTGCCCGCGCCGGCTGATCTTGACGGTACGGAGCACGGTGACGTGGGCGAACTGCCGTTTGACGGATTTGGGCAGCGGCCGCCAGCGATCGCCGTAGAGAATGGCGTCCTGGCCCTTATGGGCCTTGGCGTCGAACCAGTAATCGTATTCGTCGCGATGCGGCGAAAGGCTTACCACATCCTTGTCCTGGCTGGCGAAGGCCAGCAGCGAGGCGGTGGTGTAATCGGCGGCGGCGACGAAACCCACCGGGTGCTCGGCCTTCGCCTTGGCGACGACCGCGGCGATGCGTGGCCAGCCATAGCTCCAGGACGTGGCCTCGTCCTTCCACTTGCTGACCGGCATGACCGGCGCCACCGCATAGTTCCAGAAGGCAAGGGCGACAAACGCAATGCCCCACAGCGTCTGCACCGGCAGCAGCCAGCGCGGCCGCAGGAAGAAGGCGAGGAACGGCAGCATCGCCGCATAGGCGATGAGGTTCCAGTGGAACAGCACCGAGGTCACGAGCGATACGGCGAAGATGCAGACACTCGACAGCACGAAGGCAATGCGCGCGAGGCCGAGCGCCGCCAACTCGCGCCGCTCGAACAGGAAGCGGCCGATGGGGATGAACAGGATGGGCGAGATGAAGACCACGATGCCGCCCACCAGTTCGATCAGCCCGTCGAAGGATTGCTTGAGCCCGCTGTGCCGGCCCTCGAGGATGAACTGCCATGAGGCGAAATGCTCGGTGACGTTCCAGACGATCACCGGCGTCTGGATCAGCACCGTGAGCGCGCCGGCGAGCCAGAGCCGGGGCTGGCGGAGAAACTCGCGCCGCCAGATCAGCACGTAGAGGATCACTGCGACCGCGAGGAAGGCGGCATTGTATTTGCTGAGCCCCGCGAGCCCGAGAAAGAACGCGCCCGCATAGAGGTCGCGGCTGCGCTGTTCCGTTCCACCGAAGAAGCTCACGAAGAAATACAGGGCGAACAGGCAGCAGCAGAGCAGCAGGTGGTCAGGCAGCGCCAGCGCCGACACCAGCCAGTAGAGCGGCGTTACGACGAACAGCAGCAGCGTCACCCAGAAATGCGTCCGCCAGCTCTCGCCGGCGAGCCGCCGCGACAGCAGCCAGATGGCGAAGATATCGGCGAGGAAGGCGAGGCCAACCGGGGCGCGCAGGGCCAGCGTATTCCACCCGAAGAGGGCGGACGACAGCCCCAGCAGCCAGGCGTTGAGCGGCGGATGATCGTAATAGCTGAGCGCGGGATGCTGCCCCCACATCCAGTAATAGGCCTCGTCCATGAAGACGCCGGCCATCGCCAGATGCACGAACTTGAAGGCCACGAGCACGAGGGCGACCGCCTGCACCACCCTGAGCCAAGGGCGCCCCAACTCGATGCTCGTGCCGTCCACCCTGTCCTCTTGCGCTGGCCCGCGGCGCTTATGCCATGCGAGGCGCGGCGGGCAAAGCGGCCGGCCGCGGCATTATCTGACATTGACAATCAGCTTTATGGGTGTGCCTATCCGCCCGCCATGCTCGTCTGCCAGTGCAACGTCATCACCGACCGCGATATCCGGCGGGTCATCCGGGAACTCCTGATGGACGACCCGTGGGCGCTGATCGTGCCGGCCAAGGTTTACCGCGAGCTCGAAAAGCGCTGCAAATGTTCGGGGTGTGTTCCGAACGTCGTGGACTTGATCCAGACCGTCACCGCCGAGTATCACCGGGAAATCGCGGCCGTGGCGCCCGAAGCGGCAGTAGCGCCGCCGGTCGCCGCGCCACCCCGGCGGAAGCAAGGAGCGTCCCATGAAAGGCGAAGCGCAAGTCATCGAGCGGCTTAACGAGGCGCTGTTCCTCGAGCTGGGGGCCGTCAACCAGTACTGGGTGCATTTCCGCATCCTCTCCGACTGGGGCGTTCAGAAGCTGGCCGCCAAGGAGCGCGCCGAGTCGATCGAAGAGATGCACCATGCGGATCGGTTGATCGAGCGCATCATCTTCCTCGAGGGCCATCCCAATCTGCAGCGCGTGGCGCCGCTGCGCATCGGCCAGACCATCAAGGAAGTGCTCGAGGCAGACCTCGCCGGCGAGTACGACGCCCGCAAGGCCTACAAATCGTCACGCGAGCTATGCGAGTCGCTGGGCGACTATGTGAGCAAGAACCTGTTCGAGGAACTGCTGACCGACGAGGAAGGCCATATCGACTTCCTCGAGACGCAGCTGCAGCTGCTCAACTCGATCGGGCCGGAGAAATACACCGAGCTCAACTCGGCGTCCGCCGACAAGGCAGAATGACGCTCTAGCCCGTTTGCGGTTTGTTGAACGCATGCCCACCCACAACGTCATTCCCGCGAAGGCGGGAATCCAGACTGAACCTTCGGACATCTGAGAGATCGCCTGGATTCCCGCCTTCGCGGGAATGACGCGGTGGATAGCGTGACCACCGAGGACTTGGCCTTAGTACGCAAGGCCCTCGCGGCCGAAGCCGCTGAGCTGCTGCGACGGCGCATCGGGCCTGGTCTCGAGCGCGTCGAGCTGATCCTGCGCCTCGCCGATACCGGCATCGGCGGCCTTGCGGAACAGCTCCCTGGCCTTGTCGGCATCGACGCTGACACCCGAGCCCTCTGCATAAGCACTGCCGAGGGCGAATTGGGCCGGCGCAAAATCGGCATCGGCCGCCGACTGGTAGAGCGTCACCGCCGCGGCCTGATCCTGCTCCACGCCCGTGCCGCTCATCAGCAAATCGGCGTAGGTCGCCTGCGCCAGCGCATTGCTGCCGTCGATGCCCTGCTGCAGCAGCGGCACCCCATCGTCGTAGCGCTCGGCCTTGACGTAGGCGCGGCCGAGCCAGACCTTGTCGCCGAGCGAAGGCGGATTGGCCGCCGTCGCAGCCTCGCAGGCCGTGATCGCCGCCTCGACGTCCATCGCCGCGAAATCGAGGCCATGCGACGAGCCGCCGGTCTCGTATTGCGAGCCGGCCGCATCCTCGCAGGCGAGTTCCGTCTCCGTCATGGTCACGCGGTCGGCCGAGAACTGGTCACCACCCGCCGCGCCCTTCTGGAAGTGCCCGAGCGCGGCATCGAGGTCGCGCGACGCGCCGAGCCCCTCGGCATAGAGGTAACCGAGGACGCCCTCGGCATAGGCCACCTGCTGGTTCGCGGCGGCCCAGCTCAGTTCGAGCGCCCTGTCATTGTCGATCGCCGTGCCTTCCCCGTACAGATAATGCAGCGCCAGCGCCGCCTGTCCGGGCCCGTAATCCTGGTCGGCTGCGTCGGTGAGGAGCGCGAAGCTCCTGTCGTAATCCTTGTCGACGCCGATGCCCTGTTCGTAGAAATAGGCCAGCGCCGTTTCCGACATCGGCTCGTTGGCGTCGGCGCCATGCTGGTAGGCCTCGGCGGCCTTGGCATTGTCCACCTCGACGCCCTGCCCGAACTGGTAGAGCTGACCGATACCGTCCCAGCCGCGCGGCTCGCCCGCGTCGGCGGCCTTCTGGAACCACTGCATCGCCTTGCCGTAGTCCTGATCGGTCCCCAGCCCGTTCTGATAGAAATAGCCGACCTTGTAGATCGACCCCGGCTCGCCCTTGTCGGCGGCCGCCTGATAGAGCGGCAGGGCGCCCGCATAATCGGGGCCGATCTCGCCGCCGGCCTCGTACTGTGCCGCCAGCTCCGCCTCCGCCGGCACGAAGCCGCCATCGGCGGCCTGCCGCAGCAGGTCCCTGGCGCGGTCCTCGTCGTCATCGACGCCGTCATAGAGGCGATTGCTGAGCAGATGCGACAGCACATAGGCGGCGAACGGATTGCCCCCATCCACCGCGCTTTCGAGCAGCGGCGCCGCTTCTGCGGCCCGGCCGACCAGCGCATACACGCGCGCCAGCCAGGCGGCCGCTTCGGGCGAATCCGGTGATGCCTTGAGGGCGGCCTCGCAGGCGGGCAGCGCGCCATCGAGATAGATCTGCTCGTCGCTGTGGCCCCGGCCGGACCAGCCGTCCTCGTAAGGCGAGGCCGCGAGCTCGCCGCAGGCGGCCACGGGATCGGCAGCGGGATCGCCCTCGCCCAGCGTCACCACCTGCGGAGCCGCCAGCACGGGCGCCGCCAGCAGCAGCAGCAATGCCGCGATCCCCAACCCCCCAGCGCTCGGCCGCATGATGTCCCCCATGCGGCCGATGCTAGCGGAGGCCTGCGCTTACTGGAACCCCGCCACCGCGTGCGGCGTGTAGGGCGCCTCGAGCGCCGCGACGTCCTCCGGCGTCAGCACGACATCGAGCGCGCCGACCGCATCGGTCAATTGCGGCAGCTTGCTGACCCCCACGATCGGCGCCGACACCGGCTGCTTCTGCAGCAGCCAGGCGAGCGCCACCTGCGCCATCGGCACCCCCTTGGCCCTGGCGATGACCGCGACGGCGTCGTTGACCTTCTCGTCATCGGCGGCGCTGGCATCGTAGATCTGCTTGCCATAGGGATCGGTCTCGAGCCGCTTGGTGACCTCGCCCCACGGCCGGGCGAGGCGCCCGCGGGCCAGTGGCGACCACGGGATCACCCCGATGCCCTGGTCGATGCAGAGCGGCAGCATTTCGCGCTCTTCCTCGCGATAGAGCAAATTGAGGTGGTTCTGCATCGACACGAAGCGCGTCCAGCCATTGGCTTCCTGCGTCTTCAGCATCTTCATGAACTGCCAGGCCCACATCGACGAAGCGCCGATGTAGCGGGCCTTGCCCATCTTGACGACATCATGCAGCGCCTCGAGGGTCTCCTCGATCGGCGTCTGATAATCGAAGCGGTGGATCTGGTAGAGATCGACATAGTCGGTCTTGAGCCGGCGCAGCGAATTGTCGATCTCGCTCAGGATCGCCTTGCGCGACTGGCCGTGGCCGTTGGGGCCCTTGCGCATCTCGCCATTGACCTTGGTGGCCAGCACGATCTCGTCGCGCGGCGCCAGTTCCCACAGCGCGGTGCCGGTGATCTCTTCGCTCGTGCCCGCCGCATAGACATTGGCGGTGTCGTAGAAATTGATCCCGGCTTCCCACGCGGCGCGGATGATCGGGCGCGCCTCGTCGAGGCCGAGCGTCCAGGCGCGACCCTTGGTATTGTCGCCGAACGACATCATGCCGAGGCAGATGCGGGAAACTTCGAGGCCGGTCTGGCCCAGGCGGGTGTACTTCATCGGAAATATCCTTTCGCTCACCAGGGCTCGACGCTGAGCTCGGGCCAGATGGATTTGGCGCGGGCGGCCTTGGCGGTATGGGCGGGCGCGTTCTGCAGCACCCGGTTGGGCACGATGCGGAACGAGAAGATATCATCGAGCCCGAACGGCGCCACGATGACAATCGCGTCATTTTCATCGAGATACGCGCCGACCGAATGCGTCTTTGAGGCGTAGCGGCCCAGCATCTCGCCGGCCGAGATCAGCGGCGTGAAGGGCTGCTTGAACTTTTCAGGAAACCACAAATGCACGCGCGCCTGGTTGCGCACCTGCACCGGCAGCGGCAGCTGGGCGAAACGCCGGCCCAGCCGCTGGATCACCACATCCTCGGCCTCGTAGCTGAGGTCGGTATCGTCGAAGTAGAAGACGTCGATGTCGTTGATGCCGGTGAGCGCCGGCCGCCCCGACAGCCGGTTCCACACGGTGTTGTAGATGGCGCCGGCAACCAGCAACTGCTCGGGCAAGCCGTCCTCGCGCAGGCCCCTCAGCACCTCCATCAGCACGGGCTCCGTGCGGATGATTTCGATCAGGGCGGCGCGCTGGATTTCGGGCGCGGCGCCGGCATAGCGCAGATGGTCGGTCATGGCCCCGAGCCTACGCGATTCTTGCCACAGACACAGAAGAGGCTAGGCTGACTATCAAACGAGGACTTTCCCATGCGCCGCCTGCTCATCGCTCTGCTGTTTTTCGCCGCGAGCCCGGCTTTCGCCGGCCTGCAGGTCGATCCGTTCCCTGTCCAGACCATGATGGCCGAGACCGGGCTCAGCGACGTCATGGACGAATTCGGCAGCACGGTCCGCGACAGCATCGACGGCAAGGACGGGCCGACCGACAAGGCGTTCATCGCCAACTGGAAGGCCGTCGCCGGCCGCATGTTCGACCCGGCGGGCCTGAACGCGGCGCTGGCCGAGAAGATGGCGGCCAACCGGCTCAGTACCTCCGACCAGAACGAGATCAAGGCCTTCTACGAATCCGCTCTGGGCCGTCGCATCACCGAACTCGACGTCAACTCCTCGCGCATGAGCGCCGAGCAGCAGGACGCCCTCTACGAGGAGGGCAAGCAACTGCTGCCGACCCTGCCGCCCGAGCGTGCCGCCCTCTACGAGGAATATTGGCGCGTCGCTTCCGCCCCGACGCTGGCGATCAGCCGCCAGCTGTTCAAGGCGCAGGTGATCGAACAGGTCGTCACGACGCAGCACGCCGCCGATATCCCCTGGTATGCCGTCGAGGACGCGATGGACCGGCTGATGCCCAAGATGCTGCCCGCCATCAAGGACAGCACCGTCTTCGGCAATGCGCGCATCTACCGCGAGCTCAGCGACGCAGAGCTCGCCACCTACATCACTTTCCTCAAGTCGCCGGCGGCGCAGCGCTTCTACGTCGCCGCATCGATGGCCCTCGACGATGTCCTCGGCGACGAGATGATGCGCTTCGGCGACGCCATAGCGGTCGCCTCACACGGCATCAGCGCCTGAGGCCACGATGCGACTGCGCGGATTTCTCGTATCTCTGCTTTTTCTTGTCGCCAGTCCTGCGCTAGCGGGACTTCAGGTCGATCCTCTTCCGGTAAGCACCATGCTCGCCGAGACCGGCCTCAACGCATTCAACGCCATCCTCGAGGACCAGCTCGGGATCGCTGTCGAACAGCTCAACATCACTAACCCCCAAACCCTCAGCGACCTGCGCGCAACGATAGGTCAGAGCTTCAATGCGTCGGCGGTCGATAAGGCCGTCGCGGAGCTCATGATGTCCAACCGGCTCTCCACACGCGACCAGTGGGATATACGCGCGTTCTACGAGTCGGATCTCGGCAGGCAAATCGCCATGATCGACATCAACTTTTGGAAGGCGCCCCAGGGCACGACGAAGAGGCTCCTCATGCAACAGCCGACCCTCTACGAAAATCTGTCACCTGAACGGCGGGCCCTGTACGACGAATATATTCGACTTGCCAAGGCGCCTGTCATCGCCCGGATCAGGCAACTGGATCGTGCGCAGGCTGCGGTAGCAATTGCGCGTGTCCGGCATCTGGAACATCTCCCCTGGTCAGAGATCGACGCGCGTGTCGACCGATACATGGTAGACCAGAGGGACTATCCGCTCACGCATTGGGCGCCCGAATATGCGGTAGTATTTCACGACCTCAGTGACGACGAATTCAGCGAATACATCAACTTCCTGAGGTCGCCCGCAGCCCAGCACCTCTACGCCAACTACACCGATGACCTGGACAAAGCCCTCGGCGAACAGGTCCAACGGTTCGGCGATGCATTCGCGCTCGCGAACTATCGAACTGGAGCCTGATCCTCAGAAATGCTTGTCCTCGATGGGGTCGAGCATGTGGTCGAGCTTGTCGATGGTCGACTGGATATCGGTCATGCCTTCGGGCGGCGCCGGGGTGTAGACGGGCTTGGGCGTGCCGCTCGGGAAGGCGCCGAACTGGGTGAAGAACGTAACCATGTCGGCCAGCACCGGCGCGCGCCAGCGCCAGAGCGCGCCGATGGCGAACACCGGCTCCATGTGGCCGATATTCTCGTAATATTTCACCGTCACCCAGTCGCCGGCATCCTGCAGCTTGTGCGCCAGATGGTCGGTGTTCTGCATGCGCACGATGGGATCCTGGTTGCCTGAGAGCAGCAGCATCGGCGGCTCGTCCTTGGCCACCAGATTGACCGGCTGCGTACCCTCGGGATTGTCGGTCTTGCCGAAGGTGTTGCGCACCTCGTCATATTCGAACGGATAGAAATCGTAGGGGCCGGAGATCGCCGCGATCGCCTTGATCGGCATCGTCACCTTGTAGTCGTTGAGGAACGACTTCTCGAGCCCGAGCATCACCGCATTGTAGGCGCCCGCCGAATGCCCGGCGATGAAGAAGCGCGAGGTGTCGCCCCCATAGGTGCCGATATTGTCCTGTATCCACTTCACCGCGGCCGCATTGTCCTCGAGGAAGGCCGGATAGACCGCATCGGGATAGAGCCGGTAATCGGGGATCACGGCGATGAAGCCGTTGGCCGCCAGCGCCTGGCCGACGAACTGGTAGTCCGAGCGCGAGCCCTGCTTCCACGAGCCGCCATAGATGAACATCACCACCGGCGCTGGACCCTTGGGGTCCTTGGGACCGTAGATGTCGAGCTTGAAGCGGTCGCCGTCGGCGAACGGGATGCCCTGCCCCAGCACCGCCGCATCGTCCATCGCCGGCCCGGCGTTGAACGGCGCCATGATGTCGACCTGCGCGATGGCGGGTGACGCGAAGGCGAAGAGGGCGAAAGCGAGGGCAATGAGGCGCAGCAGCATCGGCAGGGCGAATCCAGTCTGAAACGAGACCGCTCTGTGGCGGGCAAACCTGAAGATTGTGTGTCCTCAGCCGCGACGCTGCGCCGCGCACCACTGCCGCCACATGCCCCGGATGGCGGCCTCGAAATGGCCGGCAAAGCGTGGGGCGTCGAACAGCGGCGAAGCCAGCATGCGGGCCCGCAGGCCGGCCCGCAGCGCCGCGAGACCATCGAGATCGGCGGCAAGCCGGGCGCCGAGCGCCGGATAGGCCGCCTCGTCCGCCGCGATCCAGCCGGCGAGCCCGCTATTGTGGAGGATGCTCTCGCCCATATGCGCGACGTAGCGGTCGCCGGCGCGCACCAGCACCGGCACGCCCATGTAAAGGGCCTCCACTGTAGTCGTGCCGCCATTGTAGGGGAACGGATCGAGGGCGATGTCGATCTCGTCATAGGAGCGCAGATGCGCCGCGTAATCGGCGATCTTGCCGTCGATGCGGACCCGGCTCGTGTCGATACCGGCCGCCACGAGTTGCGCGCCAAGATGCTCCGCGCCGCTCGTACCGGAGCTACGCAGGATCAGCCGCGAGCCGGGCGTCTGCGCCAGCAGCGCTGCCCAGGCACGAAGCGTTGCGGGATTGAGCTTGTTGAAATTGTTGAAGCTGCCGAAGGTGATGCCGCCACGTGCCAGCGCCGGTAGCGGACCCGGCTCGGGCGCATCGGTCGGCGTCGTGAAGCAGAGATAGGTATCGGGCAACCGCCACACCGTCTCGCTCCACTGCTCCTCCTCGCTGTCGGGGATCACCCAGCGATTGGCCAGTACATAGTCGATGGCACTGAGGCCGGTGGTGGCGAAATAGCCGAGCCAGGTGACCGCAACCGGCGCGGGCTTGGTGGCAAACACCGCGAGGCGATTGCCTTCGGTATGGCCCGACATATCGAATAGAGCATCGATCTTGTCGGCGACGATCTTCGCCTCGACGGCCTTGTCGGGCATGCCGGCAATATGGGTCCAGTGCGGCACGACCGCCTGCAGCCGCGCCGTGACCGCATCCTCCTGCGGGCTGTTGGCATAGGCGAACAGCTCCAGCGTCGTCTCCGCGCCGAAGCCCGACAGCGCGCCCAGCAGGAAGCGCCCGATCGGATGCGAGCGCAGATCGCCCGACACGAAGCCCACGCGCAGCCGGCGCTCCGGGTCGGGATCGTTGTCGTGTTGCGTACGCGCGGTGACGCCCCGCGCCAGCATCGCGCCAACCTGCCGGGCCCGCTGTGCCAGTTCGACCGGATCGGTCTCGGCCAGATAGTTCTCGGCAAACAGCAGCGACTGCTGCAGCTCGAGCTGCGCCGGCTGCCGCGCCAGCGCACGCCGGCTGTACTCCACCGACTCGGCGATCCACCCCGCCCGGTTGAGCGCCTGCCCGAGATTGGCAAGCGTCAGCACCGCGTTCGGGTCCATCGCCAGCGAGCGGCGCAGCACCTCGATCGCCTCGTCCAGCCGCCCGGCCCGGCGATAGGCGACGCCCAGATTGGTCAGCGCCAGCGCATGCCGCGGCGCGATCCGCAGCGAGCGCTCGATGAGATCGATGGCGGTGTCGTATTTGCCCGCCTGCAGCGCCAGCACGCCCTTGAGGTGCAGCGCTCCCGCGTGCGCCGGCCGTTGCTTCAGGATCTGGTCGTAGAGCGTCGCCGCCTGGGCGGCGTTGCCCTGCTGATGCAGCCGGATGGCGGCGCGGTAGAGTTCGTCGACAGTCGCTTTCACGCGCCTGATCTAGCCCGTTTCGGCCCGCCGCTCAAAGTCCCGCCAGCATCGCGACGACCGCCGCCATGCCGGGATCATCGAGACCGACGCTCCGCTCGGCATAGACCCGGGCGCGGCCGATCTTGTTGGGCTTGTCCCGGAACGCCGCGAGCGCGCCGTCCGCGGCGGTGCGCGCGGCGGCAAGCTGCGCCGCAGGGTCGCCGAGGCCGGCGATCGCCGTCTCGATCGCGGCCAGCGAGTCCAGCACGGTCTTGTCGCCGAGGCTGGCCTTGCCACGGCTCTGCATCGCCTCGCGGGCCACCGTGACGAGCCGGCTCACCTCGCTCCACTCGATCGCGGTCTTGCCCTTGCTGTCCTTGGCCACGGCCAGCATCGCGGTCGCCATCAGGGTGCCGAAGCTCGAACTCGACACTTTCGAAGTGGCGCTGCCGCAGGCCAGCAGCGCCTGCCCCAGATCGTCCGGCAGCGTCGGCGCGATATCCGCCAGCGCCCGGAACGCCTTGAGCAGCGTAACGCCGAGATCGCCGTCGCCCAGTTGCGCATCGAGCGCGCTCAAGCGCTGGTTGGACGTTTCGAGCACCGCGCCGATGCCGGCGATGGCGTGGCGCAGCGAGGCGGTGGTCAGCGCCATCTCACACCTTCCAGAATGCGCATTCGGCCGGCGCGGTCAGATAGGTCTCGAGCTCGGTATCGAGATGCAGCAGCGTCAGCGAGGCGCCCGACATCTCCATCGAGGTCGCATAGCGGCCCACCATGGTGTTGGCGACCACGAGGCCCGCATCCTCGCAGCGCGTCGCGATGCGATCGTAGAGGATGAACAGTTCCTCGACCGGCGTCGCCCCAAGGCTGTTGACCAGCACGGCGACGCGCTCGCCTTTACCCAAGCCGAAATCGGCAAGGATCGGATCGAGCAGCTGGTCGGCGATGGCATTGGCCGGCTGCAGCTTGCCGCGGCGCACGCCGGGCTCGCCATGAATGCCCATGCCGATTTCCATCTCGTCCTCGGCGATCTCGAAGGTCGGATGGCCCACCGCCGGCACCGTGCACGGCCCGAGCGCCACACCCATGCTGCGCACCGCGTCGGCCGCCTTCTGGGCGACCCGGGTGACCGTCGCCAGGTCTCGGCCGGCGGTTGCCGCGGCGCCGGCGATCTTGAAGGCGAACACCATTCCAGCCACGCCGCGCCGCTTGTCGCGCTCGGCGGGCGAGGCGCTGGCAACGTCGTCGCGCAGCAGCACGCTGGTGGTCTCGATATCGTCGAACTCCACGAGATCGCCGGCCATGTCGAAATTCATGACGTCGCCGCCATAATTACCGTAGAGCCTCAGCACACCCGCCCCCGCATTGGCGGCGCGAATGGCCTCGGCCATCTCGTCGGCGGTGGGAGAGGCGAACACGTCGCCGCAGGCGCACGCATCGAGCAGCCCCGGCCCGACATAGCCAGTGAACACCGGCAAATGTCCCGAGCCGCCCGCCGTCACGATGCCGACCTTGCCCGGCACCACGCCGCCGGCGCGCGCCACCACGCGCTCCTGACCCTCGACCAGCCGGTAATATTGCGGGTAGGCGCGGACCAGGCCGCGCAGCGTTTCGGTCGCATAGGCGAACGGGTCGTTGAGGATCTTTTTCATGCGGCCTCCCGGCGCTTTCGCCCTGCTTTATCGCTCATATCGCGCCATACGGGTCAGCGCCAGCGCCCGGCCCCACACCGAAAACGACCGGACGTACTCCCCAGCGACATATGGCCGTGCCATGCTCGCCGATATTTTACGACGAGCCTGCTTAGAGTGTTGACGCTGTCCCGCCTCGCCCTCGCTTCCGCCGCCCTGCTGTGCGTTGCGCTGCCCGCCTCCGCCGCGACCTACGAGGCCCACCAGCCATGGGCCGGCACCGGCGATCTGCCGCCGCTGGTGCAATTGCTGGTCCACAGCAACGATCCGCTGGCGCAATACGAGATCGGCCTCGCCTACCTGCGTGGCGAGGGTGCCCCGCAAAGCGATGAGCTCGCCTCACTCTGGGAGCATCGCGCGGCGCGCGCCGGCTCGCCCGAAGGCCAGTGGACGCTGGCCTATCTGTTCTGGCACGGCATCGGCGTCGAGCAGAACTACACCGCCGCACGTCAGCTCAACCGCCGCGCCGCCGAGGCCGGGCTGGTCTATGCGCAGGCCGACCTGGGCACCATGCTCGAATACGGCCTTGGCGGTCCGGTCGACTACGACGAGGCGGTGGCCTGGTATCGCCTAGCTGCACAGCGCGGCGATCTCTACGGCCAGTACTCGCTCGGCACCGCGTACGAATCCGGCCACGGCGTGCTGGTCGATCCGGCGGAAGCCAAAAGCTGGCTCAGCCTGTCGGCCGAACAGGGTCTTTCCTACGCGCAGGTCGAACTGGCCAACCTGCTGCTGACCCATCCGGACCCAGATGGCGCCCAGGTGCTGGACCTGCTGCACAAGGCGGCCGCGCAAGGTTCCGCCGGCGCGCTCGTCAGCCTGGGCAATGTCTATTGGGACGGCATCGTCGCGCCCAGGAACCGCCGGCTCGCCGCGGCCTTCTACCGCCACGCCGCCGCGGCGGGCAGCGGCATGGGCGAGTATTACTTCGCCCTCTCGCAGTTCGAGGACCATCTGCCGCGGCATACCGTCGAGGGCGGGGTGCGCTGGGTGCGGCTGGCGGCGCGGCACGGCATCAGCGAGGCCCAGCGAAACCTCGGCTATCTCCACACGCGGGGCAGCGACGTGCCGCTGAGCTACGACATCGCCGCCTACTGGTACGCCAGGGCGGCCGAGGAGGGTAATGCCGACGCGCAGCACGATCTGGGCATGCTCTACGTCAACGGGCTGGGCAGCGCCCCCGATCCGCAGCGGGGGGCGGCGCTGCTGCGGCAGGCGGCCGACGCCAGGAACGCCCCTGCCCGCTTCGAGCTGGCCAAGCTTTACGAGACCGGCAACGGCGTAGCCTTAGACTACAAGGAAGCCATCCGGCTCTATCGCCTCGCCGCCCAGCAGGGTTATCGCGACGCCCAGCTCAGGCTCGGCGACATTTACACTAAGGGCTTCGACGATCCGCCTGATCCCGACGAGGCGCTGCGCTGGTACGACATGGCCGGCACCGGCGGCTCGCCGCAATACCAGGTCTGGCTGGCCAACCGCTATCGCCACCGCCATCGCGACAGCCAGGACGACGTCGATGCCGCCAAATGGATGCGCACCGCCGCCGAACGCAATTACGCCGAAGCCCAGGCGCAGCTCGGCTACTGGTACGCCACCGGCGACGGCGTCGGCGCGGACGATCTCGAGGCCTACAAATGGCTCTCGCTGGCAGCCAAAAACGGCGATATCGGCGCCGGCATCGAGCTTTACGTCGTGGTGTTCCGGCTGACGCCGGCCGAAATCACCTCGATGAAAGCCATCGTGGCAGCCTGGCAGCCGACACCCGGCTGAAATTTCCATCGCTACTGTCGATTCCTGACAGTCCGGCTCGTCATGGCAGTGACGAACCCGAACCGTGAGGACATCATGACTGAGCTCGATAATGCCATTGCCGCGCTGGGCGCCGGCCTCGAGGGTGAGCTGATCCGGCCCGGCGACGCCGGCTACGACACTGCCCGCACCATCATGTATGGCGGCTTCGACCAGCGGCCGGGCGCCATCGTGAAGGTCAAATCCGCCGCCGACGTGCAGCGCGTCGTCAATGCGGCGCGCCTCAGCGGGGTCGCCCTGTCGGTACGCGGCGGCGGCCATTCGAACGCTGGCTATTCGACCAATGTCGGCGGCCTCGTGCTCGATCTGCGCGACATGCACGCCATCGCCGTCGATCCGGCCGGCCGGACCGCCTGGGCCGAAACCGGTGCGACGGCCATGGACGTGACCCGCGCGGCGCTCGAGCACGGCCTCGTCGTCGGCTTCGGCGATGCCGGCACCGTGGGCATCGGCGGCATCACGCTGGGCGGCGGCGTCGGCTATCTGTCGCGCAAATGGGGGCTGACCATCGACAGCCTGCTCGGCGCCGAGATCGTCACCGCCGATGGCCGCCTGCTCGCCATCGACGCCACGCACGAGCCCGATTTGTTCTGGGCCATCCGCGGTGGCGGCGGCAATTTCGGCGTGGTGACGCAGCTCCATTACCGGCTCAACGAACTGCCCGAATTCACCGGCGGCATGCTCTGCCTGCCCGCCACGCCCGAGATCATCGCGGGCTTCATGGCGGCGGCCGAGGCCGCGCCCGAGGAACTCTCGACCATCGCCAACGTCATGCCGGCGCCGCCTTTGCCGTTCCTGCCGGCCGACAAGCATGGCAGCCTCGTGGTCCTCGCCATGCTGGCCTTCGCCGGTCCGGCGGACGCGGCGCAGAAAGCGCTGGCGCCGTTCCGCGCCCTCGGCACCCCATTGGCCGATTTCGTCAAGCCGGGGCCCTACACCCAGATGTATCCGCCCGAGGACGGCAATTATCATCCGACCGCCGCGGGTCACACGATGTTCCTCAACCACGTCGGCATCGAGGAAGCCCGCTTCATCGTCGATATGCTGACCCAGTCCGACGCGCTGTTCCGCGTCACCCAGCTGCGCGTGCTGGGCGGCGCGATGGCCCGCGTACCGGCGGACGCGACGGCCTATGCCCATCGCAGCGCCCCGATCATGGCCAATATAGCGGCGTTCTACACGACGCCGGGGGACAAGGCCAGGCGCGAAGCCTGGGTGGCCGAGGTCGGTGGCCGGCTGGAGCAGGAGGAACATGGCGCCTACGTCAACTTCCTAGGCCTCGACGGCGCCGCCCGCCTCGGCGCCGCTTACCCGCCGGCAACGCTGGCCCGCCTGCGCGAGATCAAGCGAGCCTACGATCCGGCGAACCTGTTCCGGCTGAACCAGAATATTGCTCCGGCGTGAGGTAGAAACGCGGCAGACTCGCGTCTGTCCGTCCCGACTGAGAGCAAACACCCCCTCACCAAGCTGCGCTACGTCGCTGCCGCTCCTAGCTACGCTATCCTCCCCCACCGAGGGGGAGGATGACATCGCGCCAGCGGCGCCTCTTGGGAGACTGCGAAGTCGGCACTGTCATCCTCCCCCTTGGTGGGGAGGACAGCGGAGCTTGGCCGAAGGCCTAGCGCAGCTTGGCCGAAGGCCTAGCGCAGCTTGGTGAGGGGGTGTTTGCCCTCAGTCAGGACACACGGTTCTTGCGAATGCGCGCTCTGTGCTCATCCTCATCGGCCCTCTCGAATGCTGCGTGGAGTCTCCGACTCTGGTATCGAGTCCCCCCATGATCGCCCGCACCGACATTAACAGGCCCTTGCTCACCCTCGCCGGCCTGGCCGGGGCTGCCGGCGTGGCGCTGGCGGCGAGCGGCAGCCATGGCGACAGCGCGCTGCTCACCACCGCCGCCAATTTCCTGCTCTTCCACGCCCCGGTCCTGCTCGGCCTGAGCCTGCTCCGGGCCAACCGCCTGGCCGGTTTCGCCGGCTATGTGCTGGCGCTCGCTCTGGCGCTGTTCGCCGGTGACCTCGCGGTCCGCGGCCTGGCCGGCCACACGCTCTTCCCCTTCGCCGCCCCGCTGGGCGGCATCGGATTGATCGCCGGCTGGCTGCTGGTGACGCTCAGCGCCTGGGTGGGCTGGCGGAGCTAGCCCCGCCGCCCGCGCGCTTACGGCAGCACGACGATCTTGCCCTGGGTCCGGCCCTGCGCCATGCGCGTGTGAGCCTCTGCGAGCTCGCTGAGCCGGAAGGTTTCGCCGACGGGAATGACGAGATCGCCCCGCGTGGCCGCATCGGCCACCTGCTGCAGGATCTCGGCGCTGTCCTGCGCCCAGATCGAGGAGGCCTTGATGCGCATATCCGCCTTGGTGGCATCGGGCAGCTGCGCAGCGCTGATGAGCAGGCCGCCATCGCGCAGCAGCGTCGCGGCGTGGGCGCCGATGTCGCGCCCGACGGTATCGGCCACGGCGTCGAAGCTCCGGGGCGTGTCGGCCATCACATCGATGGCCTCGCCCAGCGCGCTCGCTTCGCCGACACGCTCGGCGCGCACCCCGGCGACCGGGACGGCGCCGAGCTCCCTGAGATATTGCAGCGTGGCGCGGCCGACGCCGCCCAGCGCCCCGGTGACCAGCACGCGATCGGCCGGCTTGACGTCCAGCGCCTCGACGACGCGATGCGCCGTGATACCGGCGAGCGGCAGCGTCGCGCCTGCCTCGAAACTCACATTGGGCCCGATATGGGCGAGATTGTCGGGCGTGGCCAGCGCATATTCGGCATGCGTGCCGCGATTGCCGATCCGGAGGTTGACGATCACCCGGTCGCCGACGGCAAAGCGGGTGACGCCTTCGCCCAGTGCGCTGACCGTACCGGCGCCATCGAGCCCGAGGATCGCCGGGAACTCGATTGGAATCATGTTCTTGAGGTGCCCCTGACGGACCCCCAGGTCGACCGGGTTGATGCCCGAGGCCTCGATCTTGACGACCAGCTGGCCGGGGCCGGGGATCGGGTCGGGAAAGTCCGCGTAGGTGAACTGGCTCACATCGCCATAGGCCTTGAGAAGGGACGCTTTCATCTAATGCTCCGGGGAGGGATGGGGGACGCTAGGCCGCGCCGCCGCCGGGCTCAAGCGGACCTTCGGTCACGCTGCCGCGAGGGCGCGGTCGGCGGTGACCCAGTGGTCGCTGCGCCATTCGCGGGCGCGGATGGCGATCTCGCCGCCCTGCACGTCGATGACGTTGTAGGAGTTGGGCTGGCCGCGCAGCCGGTCGGAAATCGCCGATGAGGCCTGCGCCACGAGCACCGGCGCCACCGCCGCTTCGCGCGGGCCAGGCAGAATGCCCTCACCGGTGTGGATGCCGTCATAGCGGCGCACGAAGCTCAGGTGGAAATGCCCCGACAGCACGAGGCGGACCTTGAGCCGCGCGAAGGCCTCGAGCGCCAGCGCCGAACGGCGCACCGCCCGGGTCGGCTGCTGTGTCGGCCCGGCGGGCCGCATCAGCGGATGATGCGCCACCACGATTCGCAGCGAGTCGGGCGCGGCGCGCTCGAAGGTACGGGCGAGCCGGTCGAGTTGCGCCTCGCTGATCGAGCCATTCGACCAGTCCCGGTCGAGCAAGGCACGTCGGGTCGTATTGAGACCGGCCAGGGCCACACGCTCGCTCGGCGCGCCGAGCTCGACGAAGGGCTCGATCTCCGGCGCCACGTAGCGCCGATAGAGGCCGTAAGGATCGAGGAAACGGCGGATGAGGTTGCGGCCCAGATCGTGATTGCCCGGCACGGCAAACACCGGCGCCCGCAGCTGCGCCAGAAACGTGCCGGCGAGCGCAAATTCGGAGGCCGTGCCACGCTGGGTGAAATCGCCGCTGGCAACCACCAGATCGGGCGCTTGCGTCGCAATGTCCGCCGCGAGCCCCGCGGCAACCGCCGGGTCGTGATGACCGAAATGAAGATCCGAGACGTGAACGAGGCGCATGGCGGGCTAACGCAACCACGCCACGAAGGTTCAGCCGGCCCGCCGGCGGGGCGAAGCGAGGGCGCTTGCGGTCAGGCGTGCCCGGGCGCCGCCGAGGTCGAGGGTGAGCAGCGCAGCATGGTCGGCCAGGGCGGCGGCGAGCTCGTCCTCTAGTTGCGGCGCCACCTGCGCGGCAAGCCGCCGCAGCAATTGCACCTCGCGGGCCTTGGCGAAGGCGCGGCCGCGCACCCGGCGCGTCGCCGGCGTTAGCTGCAACCCGGCAAACATCGCCGTCACCGCCTGCCCGGCGCCGAAGCAATCGTAACGGCTGCAGCCGGACATGCCGCGAGCGTCGAGCGCCGAGTGGATGGTGCAAGCAGCGCCCGCGAGATGGCGACACGGCTCGCCCGCCGGCTTGTCGAAAGCGAACGCCGGACCGGCATCGAGGCCGAGCTCGACGCAGCACAGCGCATCGCAGCGCGCGCAATCGCCGCGGAAGCTTGCGTCCATGACAGAACTCCGATGTGGGAAGCCGTGGCGCCGTCAGGCGCCGAGAGCGTTCAGGAATATCCGGGCGGCCGGAAAAATCTCGTCGCCCGTAAGCGGCGCCAGCTCCAGCTCACCCGGCGCGAAGGGATCGACCCACCGGACCTCGGCGATCTCGAGCCTCGCCACGGGCGCGATGTCGTCGACCGGCACAAAGAACACATCCGCCTCGACGATCGCGTCGGCCTCGTTGGCCGCCGGCGCGCTGAAATGGCCGAAGGGATGCACGGTCGATGGATCGAGGGCGACGCCCAGTTCTTCCTCGACCTCGCGCAGCATCGCTTGCAGCGGCGTTTCACCCGGCTCGAGCTTGCCGCCCGGCTGCATGAAGGCAGTCGTGCCGGCCTTGCGGACGAGCAATACCCGCTGATCGGAGCGCGCGATCAGCGCGGCAGCGATGTGGATGGTCCGGGGCATCGGGAATCCTGCGCAAACAAAAACGCCGTCCCTTGCGGAACGGCGTTTTGATTTCGAGATCGTAAGAGATCAGATGTTTTTGGTAGACCTGGCGGCGACCTACTCTCCCAAGCCTTGAGACTTAGTACCATCGGCGCAACGGGATTTAACGGTCGAGTTCGGGATGGGATCGGGTTCTGGGCCCCGTGCAATAACCACCAGATCGACTAAAAACACCTGAGTGAATTCTGGTTATCTAGAGCTTTGCTCTAGGCTCCGTGCAGCCCATGCAGCCTGCAACGGAGAGAGGGTTTCTGTTCTGAGCCGATCGCTTCGTTCAAAGCCGCGTCGCAACGCGGACATTGATTAATGAGAACGATCAAGCCAATCGAGCTATTAGTACCGGTCAGCTTCACACATCGCTGCGCTTCCACATCCGGCCTATCAACGTGGTGGTCTTCCA
>JBEHYU010000047.1:0-31336 GCA_048498015.1 Pseudomonadota bacterium | reverse complement strand
ACCCCCCAACACCCACCCCCCCCACCCCCGCTGCCGCTTTGCACAAAGCCCGGCAATTCCTGCCGCAATTCGCATTTCGCCAGCGCTCGTTAATACCTTGTTTACCACCGCCTAGGTAATTTTTGCCTAGGGGCAGACGGGTCGCGTTGAGTCCCCGGGGGCAATAGGCGGATTGCGTCAGTGAACGGTATTACTCAGTTCCTTAACCGGCTCGGGCTGCAGCGCGTTGCGGCAATGGCCGTCGTCGCCGTGCTCATGCTCGGCTTCTTCGCTTTCCTCATCATGCGGGCCTCCACGCCGCAGATGGCGCCGCTCTACACCGGCCTCAGCCTTGAGGATTCCTCGGCCATCGTCGCCGAACTGCAAAAGCAGAACGTGCCCAACGAAATCCGCGGTGACGGCGACACCATCCTCGTGCCGCGCGACCAGATCACCACGCTGCGCATGTCGCTTGCCGAGAACGGTCTGCCGACCAAGGGCCAGGTCGGCTACGAAATCTTCGACCAGCAATCGACGCTGGGCTCGACCAGCTTCGTCCAGAACATCAACAATGTCCGCGCTCTCGAAGGCGAGCTCGCCCGCACCATCACCTCGCTCGCGCAGATCAAGAACGCGCGGGTCCATCTGGTGCTGCCCGAGCGCGCGCTGTTCTCGCGTGACAAGAAGGACCCGACCGCCTCGATCGTCGTGTCCGTCCGCGGCCAGCTGCAGAATGAAGAAATCCGCGCCATCCAGCATCTGGTGGCTTCGGCCGTCGAGGGCCTGACGCCCAACCGCGTCACCATTGCCGACGACACCGGCAGCCTGCTGGCGGCCGGCGCCGGCGATGGTGACGATTCGACCGTGCTCGCCGGCGAAGCGGACGACCGCAAGACCGGCCTCGAGACCCGGCTGCGCACCAGCATCGAGGGCCTCCTCGCCAATATCGTGGGTGAGGGCCGGGCCCGCGTCGAGGTCAGCGCCGACCTCGACATGACGCACATCACCACGACGCAGCAGACCTTCGATCCCAACGGCCAGGTCGTGCGCTCGACCCAGACCGAGAGCGTCGCCAACTCCTCGACGCAGGCTGCCGACAACGGCGCCGTCTCGACCTCGACGCAGTTGCCCGGCCAGCAGCAGACCGGCACGACGACGACCGGTCCGCAAGAGCAGGGCAACACCGACAAGGAAACCACCAACTACGAGATTTCCAACACCAGCCAGACCTCGATGACCGACCCGGGCGCCATCAAACGCCTGTCGGTGGCGGTAGTGGTCGACGGCACCTACACCACCGATGCCAGCGGCAACTCGACCTATGCGCCGCGCGACCAGGCGACGCTCGACCAGATCAAGTCGCTAGTGCAGTCGGCCATCGGCTTCGACCAGACCCGCGGCGACCAGATCACCGTCGCCAACCTGCAGTTCGCCCAGGGCCCGACCCCGACGACGCTGGGCACATCGAGCCCCGGCCTCTTCGACTTCACCCGCGACGACCTGATCAATGGCGCCGAAATGCTGGTCACCCTGATCATCGCCCTGGCGCTGGTGTTCTTCGTCATGCGCCCGTTGCTGCGCCGCGTGCTGGCGCCCGAAAAGCAGGCGCTGGCCCTGCCCGTCAGCGCCGAGATCAGCGGTCCCAATGGCGGACCGATGATGCAGCAGGCGCCCGCCGCCGGGCCGGAGTTCGAGGATGAGCAGGCGCGCGCGCCCAGCACGCCGGCCTGGATGAACAACGCCAAGCTGCAGGGCGCCGCCCAGGCCCAGACCCTCAAGACCGTCGGCCAGCTGGTCGATGAGAATCCCAAGCAGGCCGCGCTGATCGTGCGCGACTGGCTCTCCAGTGCAACGTGAGTTAGCAGATGGCCGTCCCCGCTCCCGCCCTCCCGCAAGGCATGACCAAGCAGCTGATCGTCGGCGGCGACGCCACGCAGCGCGCCCTCGCCGGCGATGAGAAGGCGGCCGTGCTGCTGCTGTCGCTCGGCCCCGATTTCGGCAAGCCCATCCTCGAAGAGCTCGACGAGATGGAGATCAAGCTGCTCTCGCGCGCCATGGTCCGCATGGGTGCCGTGACGCAGGAGATGCTCGACTCGCTGTTCGCCGAGTTCGTCACCACCATCTCCTCGAACGGCTCGGTCTCGGGCAACTCCGAAACTACCCAGCGCCTGCTGCTGAGCTTCCTGCCGCCCGATCGCGTCGATGCCATCATGGAAGAAATCCGCGGCCCCGCCGGGCGCAACATGTGGGAGAAGCTGAGCAACGTGCAGGAAGACGTGCTCGCCTCCTACCTCAAGAACGAATACCCCCAGACCATCGCCGTCGTCCTCAGCAAGATTGCCACCGATCACGCCAGCAAGGTGCTCGCGGTCCTGCCCGAAGAGCTCGCCATGGACGTGGTCAAGCGCATGCTCTCGCTCGATCCGGTACAGAAGGAGATTCTGGAAAAGATCGAGACGACGCTGCGCACCGAATTCATGTCGACGCTGAGCCACTCCAAGCGCCGCGACAGCCACGAGCAGATGGCCGAAATCTTCAACTCCTTCGATCGCCAGACCGAAGCGCGTTTCATCACCTCGCTCGAGGAGAACGATCGCGATGGGGCCGAGCGCATCAAGGCCCTGATGTTCACCTTCGAAGATCTGAGCCGCCTCGATGCGTCGGCGCTGCAGACGCTGATTGCCAAGATCGACAAGAAGGAACTGGCGCTCGCCCTCAAGGGCGCCAACGACCAGATCAAGGAATTCTTCTTCGCCAACATGTCGGCGCGTGCCGGCAAACTGCTCAAGGACGACATGGACGCCATGGGCCCGGTTCGGCTCAAGGACGTGGACGAAGCGCAGGGTCGCATGGTGTCGACCGCCAAGGACCTTGCGGCGCGTGGCGAAATCGTCATCCAGAAATCCAAGGCCGACGACGAGATGGTGGCCTGATGAGCGCATCCCCGGCACGGTTCCGCTTCGATCTCGACCTCGGCCACCGCGAGGAGCACAACGCGGTGATGACCGACAGCGCCGTCGCCGCGCTCTCGGCCAGCGCTCGCGCCGAAGGCTTCCAGCAGGGTCTCGCCGAAGGCACCCGCAGCGCGACCGTGAAGGCCGCCGAACGCCTCGCCAAGGCCGCCGAACAACTGGCCAACCACACCGCCGCGCTCAACGCCGCGCTCGACGACCAGCGCCGCGAGACGCTGGCCGAGGCGGTCGGCCTCGCCGCAACGATCGGCCGAAAGCTCGCGAGCCAGCTTGTGGGCGCCCAGCCCACTGCCGAGATCGAGGCGCTCATCGCCGAGTGCCTGGCCTCGCTCGATGCGGTGCCGCATCTGGTCATCCGCTGCAATCCCGAGCTCGCCGACGCCGTGCGCGAGATCGCCATGACGCGCATCGCCACCTCGGGCTTCACCGGCCGCCTCGTCGTGCTCGGCGATCCCGAGCAGGCGACCGGCGACGCCAGGATCGAGTGGGTCGATGGCGGCATTGCCCGCATCCGCGCCACGCTCGAAGCCGAAATCGACAAGCGCATCGCCGGCTACGTCGCCGCCCGCTTCGGTCACGCCTCTCCCGGAGACCATTGATGATCAACGACCCCGGCAATCTCGGCCTCGAGGAAATGGCGGCGCCCGACAGCAGCGGCCCCTCGCAGGTGATCGAACGCACCGCCTCCGACCTCGAAGCGGTGTTCGATGTCCCGGTGCGCGTCTCGGTCGTCCTCGGCCGCGCCAAGATCCCGGTTGCCGGCCTCCTCAAGATGGACATCGGCACCGTCGTCGAGCTCGACCGGCAGGTCGGCGAAGCCGTCGAAATCTACATCAATGATCGCCTCGTCGCGCGCGGCGAGATCGTCCTCGTCGAGAACCGTCTCGGCGTGACGATGACCGAAATCGTGAAGGCAGGCTGAGCTATGAGACTCCTGATCATCGGCGCCCTCGAGGGCCAGCTCTCGGAAGCCACCAAGCTCGCCATGCAGGGCGGCGCCCGCGTCGCCCACGCCGACAGCATCGAAGTCGCGCTCGCGACCCTGCGCGCCGGCCGTGGCGCCGACCTGCTGCTGGTCGACGTGATGGTCGACATCCCCGGCCTGATCGCCGCGCTTGACGCCGAGCGCATCTTCATCCCCGTCGTCGCCTGCGGCACCGAGACCAACGCCGCCGCCGCGGTCAACGCCATCCGCGCCGGCGCCAAGGAATACATCCCGCTGCCGCCCGACGCCGAGCTGATCGCTGCCGTCATCGCGGCCGTGGCGCGCGAGAGTTCCGACTTCCTGTTTCGCGATCCGGGCATGGCCCGCGTCGTGCAGTTGGCGGAGCAGATCTCCCCCTCCGATGCCTCGGTGCTGATCACCGGCGAAAGCGGCACCGGCAAGGAGGTGATGGCAAAATTCCTTCACTCCAAGTCGAAGCGCGCCAACCGCGCCTTCATCTCGGTCAACTGCGCTGCCATCCCCGAAAACCTGCTCGAAAGCGAGCTGTTCGGCCATGAGAAGGGTGCCTTCACCGGCGCCGTGGCGCGCCGTATCGGCAAGTTCGAGGAAGCTTCTGGCGGCACGCTCCTGCTCGACGAAATCTCCGAAATGGATGTCCGCCTGCAGGCCAAGCTGCTGCGCGCTTTGCAGGAACGTGTGATCGACCGCGTCGGCGGCACGCGCCCCGTGCCGGTCGATATCCGCATCCTCGCCACCTCCAACCGCAACCTCAACGACGCGGTGCGGCAGGGCACCTTCCGCGAGGACCTTTTGTTCCGCCTCAACGTCGTCAACCTGAAGCTCCCGCCGCTGCGCGAGCGGCCCGGCGACATCACCGCGCTGGCCGATCACTTCGTCGCCAAATATGCCAAGGCCAACGGCCTGCCCGCCCGCGCGCTCACGCAGGACGCGCGGCAGGCGCTGCTGCACGCGCCCTGGCCGGGCAATGTCCGCGAGCTCGAAAACACGCTGCACCGCGCCGTGCTGCTCTCGTCGGGCGACAGCATCGGGCCCGAGGCGATCGTCATGCCCGACGGCGCCGGCCTGTCAGACGTGGTGCGCACCGCGAGCCTCGCCACGCAGGCCGCGCAGGTCGCCGACACCATCTCGCGCTCCATGGTCGGCCGCACCGTCGCCGACGTCGAGCGCGACCTCATCCTCGAGACGCTCGACCACGTGCTGGGCAACCGTACCCACGCCGCCAACATCCTCGGCATCTCCATCCGCACGCTGCGCAACAAGCTCAACCAGTACTCCGACGAAGGCACCTTCGTGCCCGGCCCCGGCGAAGTACGAAAGAGCGCCTAGTGGCTTCGACGACGCCGGGGGATCGCCATGGCTGACCTGACCAACGTCCCCGCCCCCTCGCCCGGCGGCCTGCGCGGCTTCCGCTTGCCGACTCTGGCCGACATCAACCGGCTGCTGCGCTCGTCCGATATCGGGCTCGCGATCGGCGTCATGGGCATCATCGTCGTGCTCATCCTGCCGCTGCCGCCCTTTCTGCTGGACGCGCTGCTCGCCGTCTCGATCGTCTTTTCCGTCCTCATCCTGATGACGGCGCTGTTCATCCAGGCGCCACTGGAATTCAGTTCTTTTCCGACGGTCCTGCTGATCGCCGCCATGCTGCGGCTGGCGCTAAACCTCGCCACCACCCGCCTCATCCTCGCCAACGGCCATAACGGCCCCGACGCCGCCGGTCACGTCATCGCCGCCTTCGGCAGCTTCGTGATGCGCGGCAATTTCATCATCGGCATCGTGGTCTTCGCGATCCTCCTGATCGTCAACTTCATCGTCATCACCAAGGGCTCGGGCCGCATCGCCGAAGTCGCGGCGCGCTTCAACCTCGACGCCATGCCCGGCAAGCAGATGGCGATCGACGCCGACCTCTCGGCCGGCCTCATCGACGAAGCCACCGCCCGCGAGCGCCGCAAGACGCTGGAAGGCGAGAGTGCCTTCTTCGGCAACATGGACGGCGCCAGCAAGTTCGTGCGCGGCGACGCCATCGCCGGCCTGCTCATCACCTTCATCAACATCATCGCCGGCATGATCATCGGCATCCTGCAGGAAGGGCTGACCTTCCAGGAAGCCGGCAACAACTACACCCTGCTGACTGTCGGCGACGGTCTCGTCAGCCAGATCCCGGCGCTGATCGTGTCGACCGCCGCCGGCATGCTCGTCGCCAAGGCCGGCGTCACCGGCTCGGCCGACAAGGCGCTGGTCAAGCAGTTCACCACTTACCCCAAGGCGCTCGGCATGTCGGCCGCCGTGATCGGCGTGCTGGCCTTCCTGCCTGGAATGCCGTTCTTGCCCTTCATCGCGCTGGCCGGCGGCGTCGGCTACCTGGCCTACCGCTCGACCGGCAAGCGTGCCGCCGAGCTCGCTCAGGCCGCCACCGCGGCGATCACCGGCGGCAAGTCGCCCGCCGCCGCCAAGGCGGAGCAGGAAGCCCCGATCTCCGACAGCCTCAAGATCGACGAGCTCAAGCTCGAGCTCGGCTACGGCCTGCTCTCGCTGGTCAAGGAAGACGAAACCGGCACCGACCGGCTGACCGAGCAGATCAAGGCGTTGCGCCGCCAGCTCGCCACCGAGCTCGGCTTCGTCATGCCGGCCGTGCGCATCCTCGACAACATGCAGCTCGAGCCCAACGACTACACGGTCAAGATCAAGGAAGTCGATGCCGGCAAGGGCCGCATCTTCGCCAGCCAGCTGATGGTGATGGACCCCATGGGCAAGGAGATCACGCTGCCCGGCTACCACACCACCGAGCCGACCTTCGGTCTGCCCGCCACCTGGATCGAGCCGGCGTTGCGCGACGAGGCCGAGCTCAAGGGCTACTCGATCATCGACCCCTCGACGGTGATCTCGACCCACCTCACCGAAGTCCTCAAGGCCAACGTCGCGGACCTCCTCAGTTTCGCCAATGTGCAGTCGCTCCTCAACGGCCTCACCAAAGAGCAGCAGAAGCTGCTCGAGGACATCATCCCCTCGCAGATCACAGTGTCGGGCATCCAGCGTGTGCTGCAGGCGCTGCTGCAGGAGCGCATCTCGATCCGCGACCTGCCGACCATCCTCGAAGGCATCGCCGAGATCGCCGGCGGCGGCCGTTCGACCCAGATGGTCGCCGAGCATGTCCGCTCGCGCCTCGCCCGCCAGATCTGCGCCTCCAATCTCGGGCCCGACGGGAACTTGCCGCTGCTGACGCTTTCGCCGCAGTGGGAGCGCGATTTCGCCGAGGCAATGGTCGGCGACGGCCCCGAGCGCCACCTCGCAATGGCGCCGTCGCGGCTGCAACAGTTCATCATGGCGGTACAGCACGGCTTCGAGAACGCCGCGCAGATGGGCGAGCTGCCGGTGCTCATCACCTCCCCCGGCATCCGCCCGCATGTCCGCGCCATCATCGAGCGTTTCCGCCCGCAGACGGTAGTCATGAGCCAGAACGAGGTTCACCCGCGCGTGCGGCTCAGGACGATCGGCGCGGTGTGACCAGCCGGCGCAGCACGCCCGGCGCATAGACAAGTCCCAACGCGAGCAGCGGCGCGTACAGCGCACCCCAATATTCGTTCTCCGGTCGGCCATAGACCACGAACAGCAGCAGATAGAGCACGACAGTCAGGCCGGCGCGCGGCAGCTGCGTGAGACCCGCGAGACCAGCCACCAGCACCAGTACCGCGACCCAATAGGGCGCGGCAAGCAGCACGCCGTTGAACGAGGCGGTACGCAGCACGAAGCCGAGCCCGCCGAACTGCAGCCAGTCGACCGACGCCGCATGGTCGGCCGCGCCGAGCAGCGCCGCCAGTTGGCCCACGTGCCAGAGGTAGAAGCCGGCATAGGCAGCCAGTGCCACCACCCACGCGCCAACCTCCGGCCAGCGCCGCTCACGCAGCGCCATCGCGAAGCATACCAGCACATAGATCGCGGCCAGCTCACGCACGAACAGGGCCAGCACCGCCACAGCGACTCCGATCCAGCGCCAGCCCAGCCCATAAGCGCACACCGAGATAAGGATGAGAGTCCCGACGCACAGCTCGAAGCTGAGCTCGGCGCGATACGCAACGATCCCGACGAGGCTCGCGGCCATGACGATGCCGGTGCCCACCGATCCGCCCAGCCCGCTGCGGCGGAACGCAAAGCTCACCGCCATCAGCCAGCCGATGATGGTGACCAGCGCCAGGAACAGCTGCGCCGCCTCGAGCGTGGGGAACCACGACAGGAAGCTCAGGAACGCCGGCGTACGCCAGTTGAGCGGCGACAGCGTGCCATAGCCTCCAGCCAGCAACGCGTCGTGCAGGGCCGGATAGTAACCCTGCCCGGCCCGAAGCGCCGCCACGACCCGTTCATACGTATCGAGGTCGCTCGGACCGGACCGCCGCACCGGCTCGGTGATGCCGAGCGCTACCCACACCAGCACGGCCGCGGCAACGACGAGCACGAGCAGTGCCAGCCGCGAAGCGCGAGGGCTCAGCCGGTCGATGAGAGTGGAACTTGGTGCGGTTTCAGGCATTGTGGCGAGCTTACAGGGGCCGCCTTATGAAACTCTTCCGCTGCGACCATTGCGGCAACGTCATCTATTTCGAGAACACCGTCTGCGAGCATTGCGGGCACACGCTCGGCTATTGGTACAAGACCAACATGATGGTGTCGCTGGAGCACGAGGACGATCATCTGCGCGCTCCCATCCTGCCCGAGAGTAAATTCGTCTATTGCGCCAACGCGCAGCACGGCGCCTGCAACTGGCTGGTCGAATACAATCCCGGCGGCGATCCATTCTGCCGCGCCTGCCGCCACAACGGCATCATCCCGCCGATGGACGATCCCGCCAATCTCGACCATTGGCAGGTGATCGAGCGCGCCAAGAAGCGGCTGTTCTACTCGCTGCTCCGCCTGCATCTGCCGCTCGCCACCCGCAACGAGGACCCGGCGCACGGTCTGAGCTTCGAGTTCCTCGCCGACACCGCGGCGCCGGTAATGACCGGCCACGAGAACGGCATTATCACGCTGGCGCTCAAGGAAGCCGACGACGCCATCCGCGAGGCGACGCGGCTGCAGATGAAGGAGCCCTACCGCACTTTGCTCGGCCATTTCCGCCACGAAGTCGGCCACTACTATTGGGACATCCTGATCGAGAACCGCCCTGCGCTCGACGAGTTCCGCCGCCTGTTCGGCGATGAGCGCGAGGACTATGCGCAGGCCCTGCAACGGCATTACGAGCAGGGCGTGCCGCCCAACTGGCAGGCGACGCACATCACGTCCTATGCGACGTCACATCCATGGGAGGACTGGGCCGAGACCTGGGCGCATTTCCTCCACATCGTGGATACCACCGAGATGGCCGCAGCCTTCGGCGTGCGCCTCAACCCCAAGGTCGATGTGACGGGCGAGCTGAAGACCCGCATCGATTTCGACCCGTACCAGCTGGGCTCGATCGACGAGCTGATCGACCATTGGGTGCCGCTGAGCTCGCTGATCAATAACCTCAACCGCGCCGTCGGCCAGCACGATGCCTACCCGTTCGTGCTGACCCCGGTGATCGTTGAAAAGCTGGCCTTCATCCAGCAGGTGATCCGCGACGCCGGCGCGGCCCTCTGGACCGTCCCCGGCCCCACCGGCCCCGAGCCGATCAACACTCCGGCAGGCTGACGCTCAGCCCGCCAAGGCTGGTCTCCTTGTAGCGTTCATCCATGTCGCGGCCGGTCTGGCGCATCGTCTCGATCGCCGCATCCAACGGCACGATGTGCTGGCCGTCACCGAGGCTTGCGAGCGAGGCGGCGGCAACGGCCTTCACCGCCCCCATGCCGTTGCGCTCGATGCACGGCACCTGCACCAAGCCCCTGATCGGATCGCAGGTCATACCGAGGTGATGCTCGAGCGCGATCTCGGCTGCATTCTCGATCTGCGCGTTCGTCCCGCCTAGAGCTGCGCAGAGCGCCGCAGCGGCCATCGCCGAAGCCGAGCCCACCTCGCCCTGGCAGCCCACCTCGGCACCCGAGATCGAGGCGTTGTATTTGATCAGCCCGCCGACCGCCGCGGCCGTCAGTAGCATGTCGGGCACCTTTGCGCGCGACGCGCCCGGCACCAGATCGAGATAGTAGCGGATCACCGCCGGGATGACCCCCGCCGCGCCATTGGTGGGCGCTGCTACCACCTGCCCGCCCGCTGCATTTTCCTCGTTCACCGCCATCGCATAGGCGGAGAGCCAGTCGACGGCCGAATGCAGCGGCGCGTCGTTGGCGCCGGTGCGCGCGTGGAGCTTGTGCGACAACCCGGCGGCCCGGCGCTTGACATTGAGCCCGCCCGGCAGGATGCCCTCGGTGCTGAGCCCGCGGTCGATGCAGCGGTCCATCACGTCCCAGATCGCCATAATGCGCTGGTCCAGGTCGCCGGTGCCGCGCGCCACCTCGTTCGCCCGCTTCATCGCCGCGATGCTGAGCCCCGAGGCCTCGCCCATCGCCAGCATCTCCACGGCATTGCCGAACGAATAGGGCACCGCTTCGTTCTGCGGCTTGGCCGTACCGGCATCGAGCTCGGCCGCCGTCAGCACGAAACCGCCGCCGATCGAGTAGTAGCTCTCGCCGACGATCTCGATCCCGCCGGCATCGAGGAAGAATGTCATTCCATTGGGATGCGCCGGCAGCCTCTTGCCCTTCTCGACGCTCACCGCATCGGGCGGCAGCGCCGCCATCCGGCCATTGGGCAACCTTACAGTTCCCGATCGGCCGAGCTCGGCCAACGCCGCATCGGCCGCGGCGCGATCATAGCTCTCAGGCACCATCCCCAGCAGGCCGCACAGCACCGCGCGGATCGTGCCGTGCCCCTCGCCCGTATAGGCCAGCGAGCCATAGAGCCGGCAGCCCAGCATCAGGCGCCCCTCGGGCAGCTGCTTCGCCGACGCCAGCTGCAGGAAGCGCCCTGCCGCCAGCATCGGGCCCATCGTGTGCGACGACGAGGGACCAATACCGACCTTGAAGATATCGAAGATCGAGAGGAACACATCGCGAGCCTAGCACCGTCGCGACGGGCATGACAGACCGGTCGCGCCATGCTCTAACGCCGGCCACAGGAGCGTTTCATGCCCGATCCCCTCATCCTCACCGTGCCGGTGTTCTCCGACCTCGGCAACCTTGCGCTCCGCCTGCGTCGCGAGGTTTTCGTTGCCGAGCAGCACGTGCCGGCGGCGGAGGAGTTTGACGAATACGACCTGACCTCGACGCATGTGATCGCCCTGCTGGAGGGCAGTGTCGTGGGCACCCTGCGCATCATTACGCTGCCCGAGCATGTAAAGATCGGCCGCGTCGTCGTCGCGCAGGCCTCCCGCGGCAAGGGAATCGCGTCCGCCATGATGCGCTACGCCATGGACCTCGCCCGCGCCCGCGGCGAGACGCGGTTCTACCTCACCGCGCAGACCGACAAGGTCGGCATGTACGAGAAGCTCGGCTTTGTCGCCTACGGGGACGAATTCCAGGATGGCGGCATGCCGCATCTGGCGATGAAGACCTACTGACGGCCAAGCAAAAGGGCGCCCGCGGCGCCCTCCTCAATCCCGATCTGCCGATTGCTTACGACCGCTTGAATCGCAGCCGGCCGATCTCGTCATATTCGTCCTGCTCGGCCTTGGCCTCGGCGTCCATCTCGCGGCCATGCTCGCGCTGATCGAGCAACTCGACCTTCTTCAAATCCTCGACCGCCTCGGCCAGCGCATCCTGCGCCGCCTCGAGCTGGTCGCGCATGTCCGCGGCCGAGGCCAGCAGGTTGTCGCGCCGCGCGATCGCCGCTTTCGCGAACGTCGAATAGGCGAAATGCGCCACGTCGGAGATGCCGGTTTTCTGCTGCTCGATCTCGATCTGCTGATCCAGTTCCGACGCCATGCGTTCGAAATCGGCGATCATCATCTCGATCTGCGTCACCTGGCGGCGCTTCTCGTCCACCTGGAATTTCTTGAGCCGGATGAGGCTCTCGCTGCGCGACTTCATGACTTGTACTCCTTACACACTCAAGTCACTCGACCCGCCACAAGACGGGTCATTTGCCGGCCTTTTCCAGGATCGCCTCGAGCAGCTGGTAGCCGTCGGCAATCGTGGTCCGCTCTTCCCTTTGCTGGCCCAGAAAGGCCTCGAACGCCGGGTTCAGAGCGATGGCGCGGTCAACCTGCGGATCCGATCCCTTCCGGTAAGCCCCCAGCCGGATCAGCTCCTCCATGTCGGAAAACACCGACATGAATTCCCGCGCCTTCTGCAGGACCGGCCGCACATTGACCGGCACGCATCCTGGCATCGTGCGCGAGATGGATCGGAGCACATTGATGGCGGGGTAGCGTCCCCGCTCGGCAATCGCTCGCTCCATCACAATGTGCCCATCGATGATGCCGCGCACGGCATCTGCAATGGGTTCATTGTGGTCGTCACCTTCGACTAAAACGGTAAATAGACCGGTAATGGAGCCTGAATTGACGAGCCCCGGCCCTGCTCTTTCGAGCAACCGCGGCAGTTCGGTGAACACGGTGGGCGGGTAGCCCTTGGCGGTGGGCGGCTCGCCGATGGCCAGCCCGATCTCGCGCTGCGCCATGGCAAAGCGGGTGAGGCTGTCCATCATGCACAGCACCTTCTTGCCCTGGTCGCGGAAATATTCGCCCAGCGCCAGCGTCAGGTACGCCGCCTGCCGGCGCATCAGCGCCGCCTCGTCGGAGGTCGCGACTACGACGATGGCCCGCCGGAGCCCCGCCTCGCCCAGATATTCGGTGATGAACTCCTGCACCTCGCGGCCGCGCTCGCCGATCAGCCCGACGATCGCGACGTCCGCTGTCGCATTGCGCACCAGCATCGACATCAGTACCGACTTGCCGACGCCCGAACCCGCGAAGATGCCCATGCGCTGCCCGTCGCACATGGTGGTGAAGGTGTTGAGCACCCGCACGCCCATGTCGATCGGCGCCCCCACCCGCGCGCGCTTGTGCGCCGGCAATGGCTGCTGCTTGAGTGGATAGGCCTCGGCGCCGCGCTGCAGCGGCCCCTTGCCGTCGATCGGCTCGCCATTGGCATTGATGACGCGGCCGAGCCAGCTCTCATTGGGGTACACCGCCCCGTCATGGCTCTGGAACACCGCACGGCACCCGAGTCGGACGCCCGTCAAGGGGCCGAAGGGCAAACACAGCGCATGTCCGTCGCGGAAACCGATGATTTCGCTCTGGAGTGTTTCGCCGCCCGTTGTATCGATCTGCACCCGGCCACCGACGCGCAGCTCGCGCACGGGGCCAACCACTTCGATCAACAGGCCTTGCACCGTCTTGACCCGCCCGAACACCTCGACTTCGTCGATTGCCTCGATGTCGGCGATCAGCGCCTTCATTAGAACGTCCCTCGAATCGCCCATGACAACGCTAACCGAAGCTTAACCAAAAAGCGTTAACCATGGGCTCCAACCGGTTATTTTGCCCGTTTCTGCGGGAGACCGGTTTTCCACAGCCCCAAAGCCCGGAACGCTGAGTCGACAGAGTCGATTAAAAGGCTTTCTTAACCTAAAATCTTAAGTTTCGTTGCTTCGTTTTAACGTTTGAAATCAATGGCTTAATTAAGATGCAGTAGCTTTTGGTTTGCATATTGCGGATCAGAATTAAACTTTGTTAACTAATGGCGCTTAGGTTTGAGTCATATCCAGTAGGGTTCGGTTAGGGGTGATGGCGATTACGCCGTTTCCCCAGGTCCAGCAGGGCGACTTTTAGAGGAAACGGCATGCGTGTGCTCCTGATCGAAGACGACAGCGCAACGGCGCAGAGCATCGAGTTGATGCTCAAATCCGAGAGTTTCAACGTTTATACCACCGACCTCGGCGAGGAAGGTGTCGATCTGGGAAAACTCTACGACTACGACATCATTCTGCTCGATCTGAACCTGCCCGACATGAGCGGATACGAAGTGCTCCGCACTCTCCGCGTCGCCAAGGTCCAGACCCCGATCCTCATCCTGAGCGGTCTTGCCGGCATCGAGGACAAGGTACGCGGCCTCGGCTTCGGCGCCGACGACTACATGACCAAGCCCTTCCATAAGGACGAGTTGGTCGCCCGCATCCACGCCATCGTCCGCCGCTCCAAGGGGCATGCGCAATCGGTCATCCAGACCGGCGATCTCACGGTCAACCTCGACACCAAGACCGTCGAAGTGCAGTCCGCCCGCGTGCACCTCACCGGCAAGGAATACCAGATGCTGGAGCTGCTCTCGCTCCGCAAGGGCACGACGCTCACCAAGGAAATGTTCCTCAACCACCTCTATGGCGGCATGGACGAGCCCGAGCTCAAGATCATCGACGTCTTCATCTGCAAGCTGCGCAAGAAGCTGAGCGTGGCCACCGGCGGCAAGAACTACATCGAAACCGTGTGGGGCCGCGGCTACGTGCTGCGCGAGCCCGATGAAGGCGAAGTCTTCGCCGAATCCAGCGTCGCGTAAGCGCGCCAGTAGAAATTGCGGCAGACCTGAGGGGCCTCGGAGCGATCCGGGGCCCTCGGCTTTTTCGGCCGGTTCATGTCCCGTTCAAGCGCGACGGCTTACCGCCCCGCCCATCTAACTCTTGGGGGCATCATGAAGCGTCATTCGATCCTGCTCGTCCTCGCCTGCCTCGCCACGCCCGTGGCGGCGGAAGAACCTCGCCTCGCCGGTATGGCGGAAGCCGTGCTCGCCTCCGAATGGGCCGATCCGGTGACAATCGAGGACCATCTGTTCGAGCCGATCTCGTTCGATGATCCGCGCGTCGAGACGGGCTTCCTCCTCGACGCATCGCCGCTGGCCACCGTGCAGTCGGCCTTCGGTGGCGTGCCGGCGAGCCAAGAGATTTTCGAGGGCACGCCCGTCAGTTGGCTCTGCTACGACACCGGCAGCGCCCGCACCACCTTCGCCGCGCTCCGCCTCGCGGGCGAAGGCAACGAGACCATCGAGCCTGGTCCCGTGCTCGGCGTCATTATCGAAGAAGCCAACGCCCCCGCCGCCGGTTGCACCGCCAATGCCTCGGCAGCCGCGCCTCGCCCCGGCAACGACATCCCCGGCCTCGGGGCGACGCTCGCCGACCTCGTCGCCCGCTTCGGCTCAGCCCCCCTCGATGCCGGCGGCCACCTCGCCTATGTCAGCCACGCCACGCTCGGTGACGAAGAGAGCTGGATCGAGGACAAGATCGTCTACTATCGCCTGGAAGGCGGCATCGTCACCGGCATCGCTTACCGCCTGACCACGACGCCCCAGGCCGGCTGAAGCCCGCGTGGTCATGGAAACGCCGGGCAATCCATGTATTGTCCGGCCATGGGGGAACAGACTTACCTATTCGGCCCGTTCACGCTCGCGCCCGGCAAGGAATTGCGGCGCGGCAGTGAAGTCGTGCCGATCGGTCATCGTGCCCTGTTGCTGTTGCAGGCCATGCTCGAGGCCAATGGCGAGGCGCTCACCAAGGCCGAGATCTTCTCGAAGGTCTGGCCCGGCATGACCGTCGAGGAAAGCAACATTACCGTGCAGGTGGCGACGCTGCGCAAGGAACTGGGCACGCGGCCCAATGGCGAGGACTGGATCGTCACGGTGCCACGCATCGGCTACCGCATGCCTCGCGACGCTGCCCCGGCCGAGCCCATGGACGGCGGCGGCAAGCCGACCGTCGCGATACTGCCCTTCGTCAACCTCAGCGGCGATGCGAGCCGCGACTATTTTGCCGACGGCATCGTCGAAGACCTGATCACCGCGCTGAGCCGCTTCAAATCCTTCGCCGTGGTGTCGCGCTACTCCTCCTTCGCCTATCGGGGCCGCGCCGCCGATGTCCGCGAGGTCGCGCGGGCCCTGGGCGTGCGCTACCTGCTCGAGGGCAGCGTGCGGCTCTCGTCGGAACGCGTGCGCGTCACCGTGCAACTGGTCGATGCAGCGAGCGGCACGCATCTGTGGGCATCCAGCTTCGATGGCGAGCTGGCGCAGATCTTCGAGTTCCAGGATCGCATCACCGAGTCCGTAGTCGGTCTGGTCGAACCGCAGATCCGGCGCGCCGAGATCGAGCGAGCCCGCCGCCGCTGGCCCGACAGCCCGCAGGCTTACGATCATTTCCTGCGCGCCCTGCCCTTCTTCAACTCGCGCCGTCCGGACGACTACGTCACAGCCCGCGAGCATCTCGACCGCGCCATTGCGCTGCAGCCTGATTATGCGCAGGCCCTCGCCTACGCCTCGTGGTCGCTGGCGCGGCGCGGCACGCTCGCTCTGGTGCCGCCGAGTGCAGACGAGGCCGCCCGCTGCATCGCCCTCGCCCGTGCGGCGATGGAAGCCGGCCACGATGACCCGGTCGTCCTGGCGATCGCGGCGCACTCGCTGATCGCCGTCGGACATATGCGCGTCGAGGGACTGGCGGCAGTCGATCGCGCTCTGGCCGCCAACCCCAACAATGTCGTCGTCCTGATGCTGGCCGGCATCTGCCATATGCTGACCGGCGATCCGGACCAGGCAGAACATTGTTCCAGCCGTTCGTTCCGGCTCAGCCCCGGCGCACCCGAGGCGGCCGAGAGCCTCGCCATCTGGGGCTTCTCGCGCTTCGTCAAGGGCGACTATGCGGGCGCCGTCGAGCGCATGGAAGAGGCTCGCGCCACGCTCAGCGACTGGCCGCCGAACTACTGGATGCTTACGGCCGCTTATGCGCAGCTCGGCCGGCTCGACGATGCCCGCCGCCTGCTGGGCCAGTCCCTGCAGATCGCGCCCAACGTCAGCCTTGCGGGCATCCAGGTGATCGTCGATCGCTCCGACGGCCGGCTGAGCCCGCTGGCGGAGGGCCTGCGGCTCGCCGGCGTCCAATGACGCGCCAATGCGGTTTCGGAAACATTTAGCATCGGCCTAAGGACCCCGAAGCGGCGTCCGCAGATAGTGCCCACACACGGCGCGGGGTGCGCCGCAGGGAGAAGCCAAGATGGCACTGGAAATCATCGGACCGGGCTTCGGCCGCACCGGCACGAGCTCATTGAAGACGGCGCTTGAGCATCTGGGCTTCGGTCCGGCCCATCACATGTTCGAGGTGCGCGACCATCCCGAGCAGGTTGCCGTCTGGCAGGCGCTGGCGGACGGGGCCCGGCCAGGCTGGGACAAGGTCTTCGCCGGCTATCGCAGCCAGACCGACTGGCCCGGCGCCCGCTACTGGCGCGAGCTGGCGGCCTATTACCCCGACGCGAAGATCATTCTCACCGTCCGCGACGCCAACGAGTGGTACGACAGCGTCGCCGCAACCATCATCAAGCTGATGGAGGCGCATGGCCATATCGACGATCCGCACCTCGCCGCGGTCGTCAGGATGGCCCACGACACCGTCGTTACCGGCGAGTTTGCCGGACGCCTCACCGACCGCGACTACGCCATCGCCCGGTTCAACGCGCACAATGCCGAGGTCCGCGCTGCCTTCGGTCCCGATCGGCTGCTGACCTTCGACGTCGCCGAAGGCTGGGAGCCGCTTTGCCGCTTCCTCGGCTGCGAGGTGCCGGCCATCTCCTTCCCCAACCTCAATTCGAGCCGCCAGTTCACCCAGCAGGAATGGAAGGACGAAATCACGCCCGTAGCGTGACCTGGATAGAATATCGATCTATTGAGGGCTGGCTGATCGGAAGGTCAGCCGGCGGCCGCCAGCTCTTCTTCGGCCTGCGGCATGAACTTGGACTCGAGGATGTCGCGATCGAACGGCTTCATCATGTAGTCCGACGCACCGGCCTTGAGCGCCAGGGCGATCTGGCCGATGTCGTTCTCGGTGACGCAGAACACCACATAGGGCGCCGTGCCGCCGATATAGGCGCGCAGCAGCTTCAGGAATTCGAGGCCGCCCATCACCGGCATTTGCCAGTCGAGCAGGATGGCATCGGGCATTTCCTGGCGGCATTTGTCGAAGGCTTCCTGCCCGTCCTCGGCCTCGTCGACAATGTAGTCGAGGTCTTCGAGAATACGGCGCGCCACTTTTCGCACGACGCTCGAGTCATCGACGATGAGGCAGGACTTCATGGCGCGCGACCCGCGTGGAAATGCTTCAGCTTACTATGCCGCCATTCTCGCTACGAAATGGTTAGCGGACCGATAAGCTTTGCGGCAGCGTTGCGGCGAGTTCCGAGCGATCATTCACTCGCCGCGCACCGTTGGTCAGGCCGCTGCCGGTGCAGCCGCCTGCTCCGGCGTGTCGCCTGCCGCCTTCGCCTTGGGCGTCGCGGTGAAGGTGAACACGTCGTTTTCGATGCCGATCTTGAGCTCCATGTCGGTCATGCGCGCCAGGATGCCCGTGTAGAAGGGCTGGATGCCCCGCGCATCGACGCCCTCGGCGGGGGAGCCCGACAGCAGCCCTTCGGCGCCCGAAGGCATCAGGGTCTTCTGCCGCTTCTCGGGATCGGAGGTGCAGGTGAACTTGAACACTTCCTCTCCCGTCGGACCTGTCACCTCGGCCTTGACCACGCCGCCGCGGGGCACAGCCATCGAGGCGATGAGCAGCATGTTCATCATCAGCTTGGCTTTGTGCTTGGGCAGCAGGATCAGCGGCACCTGCCAGTCGAGGTCGGCCTTCTCGATCTCGAACAGCAGCCTCGCCACGCGCTCGCATTCGCGCGTGTCGAAATCGGTGCCGGCGGTCGAGGACGCCCCATAGGCCAGGCGGGCGAATTCCAGCTTGGCGCGGGCATGCTTGGCTGAATTGGCGATCAGCTCGTGGGCGCCCTCCGCCATCGCCGTCTGGTTCGGATCGGCCAGCACTTCGAGGCCATTGCCGATGGCGCCGACGGGGTTGATCAGATCGTGACAGACACGCGAACAAAGCATCGCCGCAAGATCGGTCGCCTTGAGCTCGATGATCTCGGCCATCGGCCTATCTCCTGCAGAATCAGTTGGGTTGAACATTACTCGCGGCCTCGCTCGGGGCAACCGAAGCCGCGGAGGTGTCGGTGGACATCGAGGAATCCGCCGGCGGACCGGATGCGGCATCCGAAGCATCGCTGGAGTCTTCGCCGGCCTCGGCGCTGACCTCGGCATCCGCGGCGGGCGCTTCGTCGCGCACGCCCATCAGGCTCTTGCTGAGGTCGGGCCAGTTCCTGGTCGCCGCATCGATCGCCGCTGCCTTGCTGAGCAGGAAGGCATCGCGATTGGCGGTCGAATAGAAGAAATAGAGTTTCAGCGCCTCGACCACGTAGAGCCGCGGCTTGCCGTCGCTGAGATAGCCGCGGCTCAGCGACATCAGGCAGTGCCCGCCAAACTGCGGGGCGTAGATCTCCGGATTGCGCATGAACACGTCGCGGTTCGCGGCGCTCTCGAAATACCAGGGCACCCCCTGCCAGTCATATTCATAGTCGGGCACGCCCTGGGCGGGCTGCGGATCGACGAAATAGCTGACCGGGTCGTAGCCATCGATCGCGACGCCCGTCAGCGGATCGGTCACGACCATGCTGACCAGCGCATCGGCGTGCGCCCAGCCCGCAAGGACCAGACAAAACGTCATGGTTAAGATTTGTTTACCGATTTGCCGCATCATTGCCGCGAAGAGGGCTCACACGCGAAAACATAGCGTCCTCAGGCTAGATGCTTCGGGTGAGCGCTTGGTAAAGGCCGCGTTGCGGCGAACCTGGAGTCCGCCATGCTGAAACGCCTCCTGCTGAGCCTCGCCCTCATCGCCGGCCTCGCCTCGACCGCCATCCCGGCACAGGCCGCGGGCGCCGTCTCCGACACCTTCTCGGTCAACGAGATCGTCGATACCGGCGGCCAGTTCTTCGGCTCTGTCTCGCAAGGCCTTGCCTCGCTTGTCGAAAAAGCCGTCAGCCAGTTCGGCCTGCCCAATGGCTATATTCTGGGCGAAGAGGGCTCGGGCGCCATCTTCATCGGCGGCCGCTATGGCGAAGGCACCCTCTACACCCGCAACCAGGGCGATTACCCGCTGTTCTGGCAGGGCCCCTCGATCGGCTTCGACGTTGGCGGCGACGGCTCCAAAGTGATGATGCTGGTCTACAATCTCAGCTCCACCAACGACATCTTCAACCGCTTCCCCGGCATCGACGGCTCCGCCTATGTCGTCGGCGGCCTCGGCATGACCGCCCTCAAGGCCGGCAATGTCGTCGTCGTCCCCATCCGCTCGGGTGTCGGCCTGCGCGCCGGCCTGAATGTGGGCTACCTGCACTTCACCCAGTCGCCGACCTGGAACCCCTTCTGACCGTTTTCCGGTCACCTGCCCCCTTCCCGGTAAGGTTAATCGCTGGCTAAGATGGCGGGGCGTCGCCGTCTTTGTCATCGTCCAGTCGCGGCAATATTGCCAAGCTTGGGCCTAGTGTCGGGGGCCTTTCGATGGGCATCGAGAACATCATGTATTTCGCGCTGGGGCTGCTCGCAGCCGGCCTCCTCGCGCTCGCCATCATGCCGGCCGTCTGGCGCCGCGCCGTGCGCCTCACCAAAAAGCGCATCGAAGCCGCGACCCCCATCACCATGGCGGAATTCCGCGCCGACAAGGACCAGCTGCGCGCCGAATTCGCCCTCTCCACCCGCCGCCTCGAAATGAACGTCGAAGCGCTGCGCCGCCGGCTCAGCGAGCAATTGCGCGACGTCAACCGCAAGCGCACGGAAGTGGGCGCCATCAAGGGCGAGCGCGACAACCATCTGTCCCAGATCCGCGAGCTCGAGGAGCGCGAGGCCGAACTGCGCCGCCGCATCCTCGACCTCGAAAAGGACGGCGCCGACCTCAGCCAGCGCCTGCGCATGCGCGACCGCGAATATGCCGACAAGGCCGCCCAGCTCGAAACCGCCCGCGAGGCGCTGCGCGGCAAGACGCCCCGCTCGATCGACGTCGACGGCAAGGCGCTGAGCGGAGACTACAACACCGACATGGACCTGCTGCTCGGCAAGCTCGAAGCCGAGCGCAAGCGCACCACCTTCCTCGAAACGCAGAACCGCTCGCTGATCGGCCAGGTCGAGACGGCCGACAAGCGCCATGCCGACGCCACCGCCGTTGCGTCCGAGCTGCGCGCCTCGCTGGCGCGGAAGGACGACGCCGCGACCGAGCGGCAGAACGACCTCATCGACGCCGAGGCGCGCATCGCCGATGCCGAGAACCGCGTCAGCATCGCGCTCGCCGACACCGCCAAGATGGTCGACCACGTCGATGGCCAGCGCGAACAGCTGCTCGCCGAAAAGCTCGCCATCGAGGACGAACTCGACCGCCTGCGCTCAAAGGTGCTGACGGTCGAATCCTCGATCATGGCCGATTGGGACAATGAGCGCATCGAGCAGTCGCATCTGCGCGAAAAGCTGAACGATATCGCCTCGGAAGTGAGCCGCCTCGTCTACGCCGTCGAGGGCGAGCCGCAGGACAGCGACGAGACCCTGCTGCAGCGCGTGCAGAAATATTCCGACGAAACCGCCATGACCGCCGAACGCATCGTCGAACCGCGCCTGCCCGAACCGGTGGGTCAGGGTAGCGCGGTGTCGGATCGACTGGCGGCGTTGAGGGATATCCAAAGCCGGAACTAGTGGCGGCTCAAGCGGTGACGCTGTCATCGACGATCCGGCTCCATCCACTACGTCATTCCCGCGAAGGCGGGAATCCAGACTGCGTTCACGTACGTCCGATAGTCCCGCCTGGATTCCCGCCTGCGCGGGAATGACGTTGTGGGGTGGGGGCATCGCGGTGACTTCACGGTTGTAACCCCTGAGGTGCAGGCAACGTGACCTGCCAAGGACGACCCTATCCACTGCGTCATTCCCGCGAAGGCGGGAATCCAGGCGATGGTTCGGACGTCCGAGAGCCCGGTCTGGATTCCCGCCTTCGCGGGAATGACGTTGCAGGGGTGGGACGTATTTGCTGACTGGACGTTTTCAAAGAACTCTCCCCCTAGATACGGGCGAGCGGGAGTGACCGACGACCTGACGGTCTCGGGGTTTGGCTCGCCGTGGCGCAAAGGGGTGCCACGGACGGAGAGCGCCGGGCGCCTCCGAATGTTTTAGCTAGGCGAGAAGCCCAGCGCTTCTCCGCGCGGGATTTTTGGAACAGTCAGGCGGGGAGCAGGGTGAACCTGCCGCGACCTGAAGGCTGGACCTGGAGCAGCACGACTGCCGCTCCCCCACGCGTCCGCCGGCGCTTCGTCGGCACCCCGCGGTAGATGACGGACGCGGGGGGAATGTAAGGCGGGGCGGAGAGGCGGCAGTTCGGTGGTCGGGATATGCGGTTGCGAGAGCCGAAAGATCTGTTGGGACAGGACGTTGGCGTTGCTGATGGTGGGCAATCCAGTGGTCGCCTGACTGAGGGCAAACACCCCCTCACCAAGCTGCGCTAAGCCTGCGGCTAAGCTTCGCTATCCTCCCCCACCAGGGGGGAGGATGTCCGTGCTGACTTCGATGTCCGCTCAAGAACTGCCGCTGGCGCGATGTCATCCTCCCCACTTGTGGGGGAGGATAGTGGAGCTAGGGCGATAGCCCGTAGCGGAACTTGGTGAGGGGGTTCTTGGCTTCAGTCGGGGGAGCGGCATGCAACGATCGTGCAAGAGCCGCGCTAGCCCCCGCAGACGAAGAGGAGTCCCGACGCGAAAGCTACTCGCTGACCACCGGGATTTCGCGGATCATCTCGCCGGACTTGCCGTCGTAGATGCGCACGCTGGTCGTCTGGCCGTTTCGGTAGGTCACCGTCAGCTTGCCGTCGGCCGCGACGGCGGAGAGGATTTCGGCGCCGGCCGGAACCTTGAGCGAGGCCAGGACATAGTCGGCACCGCTGGACGTCGTGGTCGATGACGGCAAGGATGACGATTTGTAGACAATCACGCCGCCGACTGCCAGAACGCCCACGATCAACAGCCCGATCGAGAACAGGAAAGACCGCCGCGCCCGGCTGATCAGGGCCCGCGCTTCCGGGGTCAGAGGGGCATCGCTGGAATCGGTCATGCAGGCATCCGAAGCTGAAGACGAGGAATTCGAGGTCGCGGTCGATGCCGGCATGGCAGGCGGCCGGCTCGATGCCGTGCTCGCCAAGGCGCTTCCCGCCTTCTCGCGCAACCGCATCAAGGACCTGATACTGGCGGGTTCGGCCGCGATCAATGGGCAAACTGCCGACGAGCCCAAGACCAAGGTGAAGCTTGGGGATGCCCTGCTTCTCACCGCGCCGCCGCCGGAAGACCCCGATCCGCAACCCGAGGATATCCCGCTCGACGTCCTTTACGAGGACGACGCGTTGATCGTGATCAACAAGCCGGTCGGCATGGTGGTCCACCCTGCCCCCGGCAGTGCCAACGGCACGCTGGTCAACGCCCTGCTGTTCCACTGCAAGGGCAGCCTGCCCGGCATCAACGGCGTCAAGCGCCCCGGCATCGTGCACCGGCTCGACAAGGACACCTCCGGCGTCATGGTCGCCGCCAAGACCGAGCAGGCGATGGCGCACCTCGCAGCGCAATTCGCCGATCACGGCCGCACCGGCCCGCTGCACCGGGCCTACACCGCCTATGCCTGGGGCCAGACCCAGCAGGGCCGCGGCACGGTCGATGCCCCGCTCGGGCGCGACCAGAACAACCGCTTCAAGCAGACCGTCCGCAAGGACGGCCGCCGCGCCATCACCCATTATGCCGTCGAGGCGCGGTTCGGCGACGAAGGCTGGGACGTCACCCGGCTGCGGTGCGAGCTCGAAACCGGCCGGACCCATCAAATCCGCGTGCATATGGCCCATATAGGCCACCCGCTGGTTGCCGATCCGCTCTACGCGCCCGGCTACGCCAGCAAGTCCCGCCGCCTGCCCGACAACCTCCGCGAAATCGTCGATAATCTCGGCCGGCAGGCCCTCCACGCGGCGGAACTGGGCTTCGAGCACCCCGTGACCGGCGAGGAAATGTTCTTCGAGGCGGACCTGCCCGACGACCTGCAGGCGCTCGAAGACGCGCTCGAGCCATTTGACAAAGCCTTCCATCGGACGTAGAAGCCGCGCCCCGCGCCCGGAACTCAGCCCGTTCCCGCGCATTCGTCCAAGACACCCAGCCGTGCCCGCGCCCTTATCAAGGCCGGTTTTCGACCTATATGTCCACTAGTTCCGCTGGCCTGCCTTCATGGAAGCCGGCGGCCAATCCTGCCGCGGACGCGCGGGGGAAGAAGGGGGTACCAAATGGCCCAATCCAATCTGCCGATCCTCTCCGCCGAGGGCGGCCTGTCTCGTTATCTCCAGGAAATCCGCAAATTTCCGATGCTGGAGCCCGACGAGGAATTCATGCTGGCCAAGCGCTACAAGGAGCATGAAGACCCCGGCGCCGCCCAGAAGCTCATCACGTCGCATTTGCGGCTCGTGGCGAAGATCGCCATGGGCTATCGCGGCTATGGCCTGCCCATTTCCGAGGTCATCTCGGAGGGCAATGTCGGGCTGATGCACGCCGTCAAGCGCTTCGAGCCCGACAAGGGCTTCCGCCTCGCCACCTACGCCATGTGGTGGATCCGCGCCGCGATCCAGGAATACGTCCTGCGCTCGTGGTCGCTGGTCAAGATCGGCACGACCGCCGCCCAGAAGCGGCTGTTCTTCAACCTGCGCAAGGTGAAGGGGCAGATCGCCGCGCTCGACGACAACAATCTGCATCCCGAGCAGATCAAGCAGATCGCGACGACCCTGCACGTGACCGAGGCCGACGTGGTCTCGATGAACCAGCGCCTCACCGGCGATGCTTCGCTCAACGCGCCGATGCGCGCCGACGAGGGCTCGTCCGAGTGGCAGGACTGGCTGGTCGACGACACGCCGGACCAGGAAACGACGCTCGGCGATTCGGAAGAGTACGACGAGCGCATGCAGTTGCTGAGCGGCGCCATGAGCGAGCTCAACGAGCGCGAGAAGGCGATCTTCCAGGCCCGTCGGCTGAAGGAAGACCCGGCCACGCTCGAAGAGCTGGCGCAGGAATACAATGTCAGCCGCGAGCGCATCCGCCAGATCGAAGTGCGGGCGTTCGAGAAGGTGCAGGAAGCGGTGCAGCACGCCGCCCGGGAAAAGGCCCGGGCACGCGAGCACGCCTAGTTCAATCGCAGCGTGAATTTGAAACGGCCGGGGACCTCCCCGGCCGTTTGCTATTGGGCGGGCTTGTCGCCGGTCCAGCCGCTGTCGGGGGCATCGTCGCAATAGCCCCATTTGCCATCGAAATGGCTCATGTCGGCAGCGAAGGCGAAGCTGATCTTGCCCCAGTATTTACTGCCCAGTTGCTCGGTCGGGCACTCCTGCCCCGAGCTCGACTGCGCCCAGTAGCCGGTCCACGCGCCATCCTTGAGCTCGGCGGCGAGCTTGCCTTCGCTGAGTTCGTAGGTGCCATCGAATTTGTCGCCGGTGACATTGAGCGTCATCGGACCGCCGGCATCGGTCGTGAATTTGTAGACCCTGGTTTCGGCGGGTGGCGCGGCGGAGGACGACGACGCGTCCTGTGCGAATGCCACCCCGCTCATCGCCGCCAGCGCGGCCAGTGCAATCACGACGCTCTTCATTGCCAGTCTCCCATCAGTCCCGGGCGGTCGCCGCCGCGGCGATGCCGAACAGATATTTGCGATCGAGGATCAGCAGCCAGGGCGCCTTGCTGCGCGGCTCGGGCTCGATGGTGAAGGTACCATCCACCGCCAGGTTCGACGTGCCGGTGCGTTCGCCCGGCGCGAGGCGGAGGCCGTCGAGCGGATATTTGAGGCCGAACGAGCGGCGGAACTTGATCGGCACCAGCGGGTGGACCGAAACGCGCTCGCCCTCGGCCACCTCGAAGGTGAACGGACCGCTCAGCGCCATCGCCAGATCTTCCTCGTCGACGAGCACGATCACGCGCTCGCGTGCATAGCGCGCCACCGCATCGAGCGCCGCCAGCGTGTGGTCGAACCGCTTGCCGGTCATGCCCAGCGCGATGGTCACATGGGCGCTGGTCGAGTAGAGCGCCTTTTCAAAATCGGTGGTCTCCTGCTCGGCGATGCGGATCAGGCGGGTGCGGCCGAGCCAGCCATCGGGGTTCGCCAGCGAATCGAAATCGCCGATGATCGCCTCGGGCACGAGGCCGGCGGCAACGATCTGGTCGGCCCCGCCATCGGCGCCCACCAGGTGCCCGCCGCTCACATAGAGATCGCGCAACAGATCGCCATCGACGGCCCCGCCGCCGACGATCACGAGCAGGCCCTCGAAGCGGAGCACATCGGAAGGAGCGGGACGCTCTTGCACGGCAGGCGAACTCGATCTAGATCAGGACCGTCTCGCTGGGGTGCTCGGGAAACCGAGCTGAGAAACACCCATTGAACCTGAACCAGGTCATGCTGGCGGAGGAAGTTCGAGATGGCAAGGGCGCTTACCCGCCTGTCACCATTGATCTTTTCCACCCACATGGCCGCAAGAAAAGGAAACGACAATGGTCAAGACGACCTTGCTCGCGCTTGCGGTCGCCATCGGTCTGGGCACTGCCGCCCAGGCCGCCGACACGCTGACGATCTACACTTATGACGCTTTCGCCGCCGATTACGGCCCCGGTCCCGGCCTCAAGGCCGGCTTCGAGAAGACCTGCGGCTGCACGGTCAATTTCGTCGCCACCGACAGCTCCATCGGCGCGCTCCGCCGCGTCCAGCTCGAGGGCGCGACGACGACGGCCGATATCGTGCTGGGCCTCGACACCTCGCTCAGCGGCGAGGCACGCGCCACCGGCCTGTTCGCGCCGCACGGGCTGACCTTCGACAAGCTGACGCTGCCGCAGCCCTGGACGGATCCCGATTTCGCCCCGGTCGATTTCGGCTATTTCGCCTTCGTCTACGACAAGTCGAAAGTGCCCAGCCCGCCGACCTCGTTCGAGGCCCTGATCGCGGAGCCGGAAAGCTTCAAGGTCGTGCTCGAAGACCCGCGCTCCGATACGCCCGGCCTCGGCCTGGTGCTCTGGATCAAGGCCGCCTATGGCGACAAGGCGGCGGACATCTGGAAGGGCCTCAAGCCGCATATCCAGACCATGGCGGCCAGCTGGTCCGATGCCTATGGGCTGTTCCTCAAGGGCGAGGCGGACATGGCGCTGAGCTACACCACCTCGCCGGCCTACCATGCGGTGGCGGAGAACAATCCGGGCTATGGCTATGCCGATTTCACCGAGGGCTTCTACCCGCAGATCGAGATCGCCGGCATCCTGAAATCGTCGCCGCATCAGGCGCTGGCGCAGAAATTCCTGGGCTGGCTCGCGAGCCCCGAGGCGCAGGCGGTGATCCCGACGACCAACTGGATGTATCCGGTGACCGCGGTGGGCGACGCGCTGCCGGCTGCGTTCCCGCCCGCGCCCGCCAAGGTGCTGTCGCTCGACGAGGCCGCCATCACCGCCAACAAGGCGGCATGGATCAATGAAGCCCTCGCCGCGATCCGCTGACCTGCCGGACCGGCCGCTTCGCCTCATCGGCGGAGCGGCTGTCGCGCTGGCGATAGCGGCGCTGATCGGCACGCTGCTCTGGGCCATCCTGAACGCCGCATCCGGACAGCCGGCAAGCGGCACCCGCATCGACCTCGGCTACCTGATCTACATCACGACCCTGCAGGCGGCGCTGTCCACTTTGCTCTCGATCGTGGTGGGCATTGCTCTCGCCTGGGCGCTGAACCGGCTGCGCTTTCCCGGGCGCGGCCTGGTGATCGGCCTGTTTGCCTCGGCCATCGTGACGCCCGGCCTCGTCGTCGCCTTCGGGTTGCTGACGGTGTGGGGCCGCAGCGGCTGGTTCGGCGCACTGGGCCTGCCGATCTTCGGGCTCGGCGGCGTGGTCGCGGCGCATCTGATTCTCGACGGCGCCTTCGCGGCGCGCATCCTGCTGGCGCGGCTCGACGCCATCCCCACCGTGCGGCTCAAGACCGGCCAGAGCCTCGCGCTCGATGCCTGGACCCGCTTTGCCGTCATCGACTGGCCGGCGCTGCGCGGCACCCTGCCCGGCCTTGCGGCGATCATCTTCCTGCTGGCTTTCACCAGCTTTCCCATCGTGCTGCTGCTCGGCGGCGGGCCGGCCGTGCAGACGCTCGAGGTCGCCATCTATTCGGCCGTCCGGCTGGATTTCGACCTCGGCCGCGCCGTGATGCTGGCGATGGTGCAGATCGGCATCTGCGCCGTGATCATTCTCGCCAGCGCCGCGCTCGCCCCCGTCTCGACCAGCCTGGACCGCCCGGCCGAGCCACGCTGGCGCGATGCGGGGTTTGCACGATGGGCCCAGTGGTTCGTCCTCGCCCTCTGCCTGATCGGCTTCGCCGCGCCGCTGCTCGCGACGCTCGCCGACGGGCTCGGCGGGCTCGCCAGCGTGCTGGCTCAGGCCAGCTTCTGGACTGCGGTCGCGACCAGCCTGTGGATCGGCGCGGCGTCCGCGCTCCTTGCTTTGCTGCTCGCGACGATCGTCGCCGCGGCCCGGGCGGCTACTGCGTCACGCGCCGGCCGCGTGGCACTCGGCGCGCCGGCCTACGCCTACCTCGCGGTACCGGCCGTGGCGCTGTCGCTGGGCGCGTTCCTGTTCGTGCGCGACCTCGGCATCATGCCGGAGGCGGCGGCGCCGCTGGTGGTCGTCGTCGCCAATTCGCTGCTGTCGCTGCCTTTCGCGATGGCAACGCTGGCGCCGCCCTTCGAGGCCATCGCGCGCTCGCGCGGCAAACTGATCCGCTCGCTGAACCTCAGCGGCACGCGGCAATTGCTGGCCGTGGAGTGGCCGCTGATCGGCCGCGACGCCGGACTGGTCCTCGCCCTCAGCTTCTGCTTCTCGCTCGGTGACCTGGGCGTCATCGCGCTGTTCGGCACGCAGAACTTCACCACCCTGCCGCTGCTGCTGGTACGGGCGCTCGGCGCCTACCGCACCCATGATGCGGCCACCATCGCGGCACTGATGCTGGTGCTGACCATCGCGGCCTTCGTCGCCCTGCCATTGCTGTTCGAAAGGCTGAGCCGTGCTCGCGCTTGAGGATGTAACCTTCGCCTATCCGGGCGCCCCGCCCTACCGCTTCGCCATGCAGGCCGAGGCCGGCCGGATCACTGCCATTCGCGGCCAGAGCGGGGCCGGCAAATCGACGCTGCTCGATCTCATCTCCGGCTTTTTGGCACCCGCATCGGGCGTGATCCGCATCGATGGCGCCGACGTCACCACCCTGCCACCCGAACGGCGGCCTGTATCGATCCTGTTCCAGGCCGAGACGCTGTTCGAGCATCTGAGCGCCGCCCGCAACGTCGCCCTCGGCCTGCCACGGCCCGACCCGCAACGCGTCGCTGCGGCCCTCGCCGAAGTCGGCCTGCCCGACATCGGCTCGCAGCCGGCCGCCACCCTCTCCGGCGGTCAGAAGCAGCGCGTCGCCCTCGCCCGCACGCTGCTGCGCAACCGGCCGGTGCTGCTGCTGGACGAGCCGTTCTCGGCGCTCGACGACGAAACCCGGGCCACCACCCGCGCGCTGGTGCAAAGCCTTACCCGGAAACACAAATGGGCCACCGTGCTGGTGACCCATCATGCCGACGACATCTCGGCCATTGCCGATCATGTCTACCGTCTGGAGAACGGCGTTCTTGTGATATAGCTCTGGTCGCGCGTTCGAACCGGAAAAGTCTGCAACTTTTCCTGACCGCGCTCCCTAGCCCTTGGCGGTCTTGCCCCACGCGGTAAACACGTCGCTGAACAGCTTCTGCGCCTTGTCGTCCTTTTCGAGCGTGATGATCGCCCGCTTGCCCGAGGCATAGATCAGCGCCAGGTCCATCCATTTGCGCGACGTCAGCAGATTGACGTTGGCGGTGGAATCTTCCGGCGCCGCGCTCAGCGCGAACAGGAAGGAATTGCCGGTGACGCGCGCCGAGGCGCCCACCAGCGGCGCACCCTGCACCAGTTCCTCGTTCTTGAGCAGCACGCCCGGCAGGCCGGCGATGGAGCCGCCGATAAAACTGTCGGAGACGGTGAAATTGATCTCCATCAGGTGGCTCGCCGGCAGGCTCGGATCCGAGTTCTTGCGGATCAGCACATTGACCTGCAGATTGCGCGCCGGAATGCTCGCCTTGCCGATCAGTGTCGGCTGGCCGGTCTCGTCGACACCCTTGCTCCAGTCCACCGTGCCGGAGAACGGCACGGCGCCCGTGGTGCCATTGTCGGACGCTTCGAGCAGCAGCGACTGGCTGCCCGCCACGGTCGCCGGATCGATAGCCGCGACGGTCGCTTCCTCGGCGGTGCTCGGGGCCGCGCTATCGGACCCGAGGCGCTCTTCGGTCTTGCCGTCGCCGGTCGGCGATTGCAGGGCCAGCGGCGCCACCGACTCGGTGGTGGCCGCGGCAGTCTGTGTATCGGCGGCCGGCAGGCGCTGGTCGGATTTGAGTTCGGTCGAGGGCTCGGCCGCGCCGGTCTGCGCGGCGGTGTTGCCCGGACCGGTCGAGTCCGGTGTCACCACCGGCTGCTGCGTCGCCGCGGCCACCACCGGGGTGCCTTTGCCGAACATGGCGTCGAGATTGATGAAGCCTTCCTGCCAGGCCCAGAAGCCCGCCCCGCCCGCGCCGACCAGCAGCGCCACGAAGATGATGAGGAAGATCGTGACCGCGCCCAGCCCGCCGCGCTCGGCCTGCGCGCGCGGCACGTTGGCGCCCGGCGTCCGCTCGGCGCGCCGCGGCGTCGCGAATTCCTTGGCGGGCCGCGGGGTCTTGATCTCGCGCTGCTCGCCGCGCAGCGACGGCTCGGCGCCGCGGCCATTGCCGTTGAACAACCCGTTCTTGCGGGGGGCGGTCATCGGCTCGTCTTCGTCGTCGAGCTCGACTTCGCTCTCGGCATACTGGGCGCGACCATTGCCGCCGCGTGCTTCGGTCTCGAGCACCGCGATGGCGCGGTCGATCGTGCCCTGCGGATCGGGCTGCTGCTCGACTTCCACTTCGCGCACGGCCGACATGGCCTCGAGATCCTCGGGCACGTCGAACTGCATCGGCTCGACCTGGCGCGCCGCAACCGCGCCGCGGCGCGGCTCTATCGCCGCCTGGCGGCGCGGCGGCGGGGCATCGGACTGTGCCGGGAAATTGGGCGTGGGCGCGGCGGCGCGGCCCTTCGAGGCCTCGGCGCGCGCCACGATCGAGGGCAGCGGCCGCCCTTCGGGCTTGGCGGCCGGACGCTTGGTCTCGCCATTGGCCTGTGGGGCCGGCTGATCGGTCTTGGCGACGAGCACCGGCTGCGACTTGGGCGGACGGCCCTTGGTCTCCGGTGCCTTGGGCGGCACGGCAGCGGCCGGCGAGCGATCGCGCTCGGCCGCCGCAATAATGTCTTCGATGGAATTCTGCTGGCGACCATTGGCCGGCCGCGGCGGCGTAGCGCGCGGCGGCTCCGCCTTGGGCTGCGGCTTGGGCGGCTCGGCGGCCGCCTTGGGCGCCGGCTTCGGCTTGGCTTCGCCGGCGAATACCGGGGGCAGCGTCGGGGCAGCCGGCTCGGGCCCGAGCCCGGCGATGTTGGCCTCGCTTGCCTCCTGCTCGACCTGGCGGATGCAATCC
>JBEHYU010000046.1:0-31879 GCA_048498015.1 Pseudomonadota bacterium | reverse complement strand
GGAGGGGGTGGCCGCGGGAACTGACTTGGTGCTTGTGGCCACCCCCTCCGTCACGCTGGCGCGTGCCACCTCCCCCATCGCTGCGCGATAGGGGAGGACCCGACTGAGGGTTTTTGCGGGTCCTGACTGAGGGCAAACACCCCCTCACCAAGCTCCGCTAAGCCTTCGGCTAAGCTCCGCTATCCTCCCCCACCAGGGGGGAGGGTGACGACTGCGAATCTGGCGTCGAAGTCGGCACTGACATCCTCCCGGGCGAGGTGGTAGCGTGAGCTATGCAAGAGCTTGAAGTCGTCCTCGCTGGCGGGCGCATCACCGCGGGCGTGGTGCGGGTGGGCGATACGGTTCGGCGACCGTTGCGCGCGGGTTCGCCGGCTGTCCATGATCTGCTGCGATATCTCGACGGCGTCGGGTTCGACGGGGCGCCAAAATTCCTCGGCATCGACGAGCGGGGCCGCGAGATTTTGAGCTATCTGCCCGGCGAGGTGCCACCCGACCTTGGCGCTTATGACGATGCCGCGCTGGTCGCGGCCGCCCGTCTGCTGCGACGCTTCCACGATGCGACGATGGAATTTCCTGCCGTGGCCGCCGCCGGTGCGGAAGTGATGTGCCACAATGACTGGGGACCGCCGAACGCGGTTTTCCGCGACGGGCTTCCCATTGGGATCATCGACTTCGACACGTCGCGCCCAGGGCTGAGACTGTGGGACATGGGCTACACGGCCGCGAGCTGGCTCGATCTGGGCAATGATGCGTATTCGGGAGCGGAGCAGATCCGCCGCCTTGCGCTCTTTCTCGGAGGATATGGCCGGCCCGACTATTCCGTCGCCATGCTGGCGGCGTTCTGCGTGGCGCGGCGCGCGACGCTGGCGGTTGCAGGCCGGCGGCAGGGAAACCCTGGCCTTGCGGCATGGGCCTACGAGTCGGCGGACTGGATCGTCGAGAATATCAGCGAGCGTGTTTTGCCGACCGGCATGGTGCCGACGCCGGTGTGAAGGCGTGAGTGGTTCAGTTGCCGAGTGCGCGAGCGCCGACTGAGAGCAAACACCCCCTCACCAAGCTCCGGTAGGCCTGCGGCCAACCTCCGCTATCCTCCCCCACCAGGGGGGAGGATGTCCGTGCTGACTTCGCGCCTTGCGCGAGCAAGTGAGGGGCTGGGCTTCGGTCCGGGGCGGCACGCCTTCTAGACGCCCCAGTAGGCGATGATGGTCGCCTGGCACTGGCTGTCATCGCTGAAGGAAATATCCAGCCTTCGGGTGGAGTCCGCGGCGCTGGTCCAGATTTCGAAACCGCGGACATGAGGACCCGTTCGGTAGGGAGCCGCGGCTCTCTCGTCGGCGACCTCTGCTACCAGTTTGTCGAGCCCCTGCGGGGATAGCGTTTGGCATAAGGGGGTGGAGACGTCGCCGTAGGGGGACAGGATGTTGCGCGGGTAAGCGTTGATCGTCCGCGCTAGGTCGGCGTATCCAGTAGAGCGTCGTTCCGCCTCGCTGTAGGTCGTATTGACGCTGCACGACGCAAGCAGCGTCGCCAGCATTGCGATGAGGACTGCCATTGCCTGTCGCCGCAAAATCGCTCCTCGCACGTCTTTCTGCGATGCCACAGATTAATGTGGGAGCGCGTTGCTGGCCGTCAATGGGGAGCATGACGGTCGAGGACGCCCAAGTTTTCGTGGACCTGCGCTTTGGGCTAAGGGAGTAGAGCCGACTGAGAGCAAACACCCCCTCACCAAGCTGCGCTAAGGCTTCGCCTAAGCTTCGCTATCCTCCCCCACCAGGGGGGAGGATGTCCGTGCTGACTTCCGCCGTCAGAGATAACTGTGCCGCTTGGGCGATGCCGGGGCTACTGGATGATGCCGCCGCTCTGGCCCAGGGTCAGAGGTGCGCCGGTGCCGCCGGGGTTGAACGTGCCGGTGAAGTGATTGCCCTTGCCGCCGCCGGACGAGCCGCCGTCCACGGGACCGGGCTGGCCGGAGGTGAGCCCCTTTCCCTTGGGCCCCTTCGGGTGCCAGCCATCGAGCCCGCCCGCGTTGGGGCCGCCGACGCCGTAGTTCGAGGCGGGTTTGGTAGTTACCGGGTAGACGTCGATGCACATCTTCAGGCTCGCGGCGTAGGTCTTCGCGGCGTTCGCGATGCATTTGTTGATGTCCTGCGGGACGGTATAGTCCGTCGCGCATGACTGGACCTTTTCGTTGTACTTCTTTTCCACGCGCTTCATGCAGGCATCCTGCTTGTCCTGCATCGTCTGCTCGGCGGCGTTGGCGACGCTCATCGCAACGAGCAGAATCGCCCCGACGCGCGCGAGCTGCCTGATCGAATTCGAGTAAGTCATGGAAACCTCCTGCCGTGAGGGAAAGGCCCAACGCCTTTCGTTCATGCAGGGAGGTTGGCGGGCCGCGGCTTAATGCAGCCGGAGTGCGCCATTCATTCTCAATTCACCGCTTCCCGTGAGATCGAGGCCGCCCAGGTTTCCCGGGCGGCCTCTGCTTGGAAGGGCCGAAGTGTTTCCCGGCGGGGGCAGGGTGTTACTTCTGGTGGCCCTTGATCTCGGTCTCGAAGATGCCGCGCAGGGCTTCCGAGGCATCGGTTTCGGCGACGGAGCCGTCATGGCTCAGCGTCACGGTGGCGAGGCCGGCGAGGGCCGCGGCGGGGTCCTGGTCGAAGAGGCCGCGGCTGAGGGACTCGCTGTCGACCTTCGGCGTTGCCCTGGCGGCGATGGCGCCGGGCAGGGTGAAGGGGGCGTCGCGGTTGATCGGCTTTTCGGCCGGGCCGCGATTGCCCGGCATGACGCCATCGGCGGCGAGCACCGGCGTGATGCCGAGGGCCGCGCCGACCATCAGGAGGGCGGCGATGGTGAGAATGCGGGTGGTCATATTTGGGCTCCTGAGAAGTGGCCGCAACCGGCCTGTTCGAATGCCCATAGGACGACAGGTGGCGCGCAATCCTTGGGGCAGGATGAACGGCTAATTCATCTGTGCGGGAGCGGCCGTTCATCTGCTTGAATGCTAATCAAGCGGGACCGTCGGATGAATTGTTCAAGACGTCATCGAATTGCGTCTAGCTTCGGCGTGCCTTTGTGCTATCCGTAGAGGCGCGGAACCTGCGCAGTTGAGGGCGCGGGTTAGGGGCACACTAGGCACGGGAGAGCCGCGGTGTTGCTATCCAATTTGACGACCAGAACTGGGTTTGTGGCTGCCTTGCTGGCGGGCGCGATGGCTTTGGGCCTCGGCGCCGCAAGGGCGGACGATGCGATCTTCGTGCCGGGCGAGCCGATCGTCACCGGCTTTGCGGGAACGGTGGTGGCCGACACGGTGCCCGATGGCGCCGATCCGCTCGACTACACCTTCATCGATCTCGATGGTCCATCGGCCGCGATCCAGCAGTTGCAGCCGGACGGCCCGGCCGCGGGCCAATTGCTCGACACGTCGCCGGTATTTGCGGCGAGCGCCAGGGACGTCGGCCAGGTGTTCGGCGTGACGCTCGACGATGCGCCCGACAGCAGCGGGGCGCTGGCGCCCAACATCTATCTGGCGGCGACCTCCGCCTTCGGGCTCAACATTGTGGTGCCGGATGCCGACGGCAATCCGGTGCGCAGCAAGAGCGGCGCGGCCGATGCCACGTGGATGGCGGGGCAATGGGGCAGTGCGGGCGGCGCCGAGGGCTATCCGGGCAGCATCTGGAAGGTCGATGGGACGACGGGCGAGATCTCGCTGTTCTCGACCATCGCCGCCAATAGCGGGGCGGGGCTCAGCGGCATCGTCTACGATGCCTCGAGCGCGCAGTTCTTCGTGGCCGATCGCGATACCGGGCTGATCTACCGGCTGGGCGCCGACGGCACGATCATCGACACTTACGACCATGGTGTTGTGGCGCGGCCGACGCATGGGCTCGATGCCGTCGAGGACGATGGCAGCACGGTCGATATCACCGATCCGGCGTTCAACACCGAAGACCCCACGAGCTGGGGCATCACGCAGCCCGAGCGCGAGGTCACGGGCCTCGCGGTGCGCGGCGGGCGACTCTATTACGCGGTGGCCGATGGGCCGTCGATCTGGTCGGTGCGCATCAATGCCGATGGCAGTTTCGGCACGCCGCGCTGGGAGCTCGACGTCACCGGCCTGCCGTCGGCCAATGCGATCGCCTCGATCGTGTTCGATGCGCAGGGGCGGATGATCCTGGCGCAGCGCGGGACGCAGGTCGGCAGCTACGACTATTCCGTGTTCGCGACGGCGGGCGATTCATCGGTGGTGCGCTACAAGCGCGAATTCCCCGATGACCCGACGACGCCGAGCACGTGGTCGGACAACACCGACAGCTATGTCATCGGGCTCGCGTCGGAGGGGACGGCGGCCTCGGGCGGCATCGCGCTGGGCTATGGTTTCAGCACGGAGGCCGGCGACTTCACCGGCGCGTGCAATGCGACGCTGTGGGCGACGGGCGACGCGCTGCGCAACAATGCCGATCTCGATCCGCCGGTCGATGGGCCGATGCAGGTCAGCGGGCTGCAGGGCATGGCGCGCACGCTGGTGCGGCCGGCCAACGATCCGGCGACGCATTCGTTCTTTGCCGATTATGACGGCAACACCGACGACGCCACGTCGACCGAGGCGGGGCATGTCGGCGCGGTGGCGATCTGGCAGGTCTGCGACGGACCGACGGCGATTCCCGATGTGGAGCCGCCGGATTTCGTGCCGCCGCCGGACTATGTGATGCCGGAGGACTACAACCTGACGCTCGAGAAATGGGCGCAGCCGCATTTCTGCTTCACCGGCCCGACCGACTATTGGTGCAACTACACCATCCGGGTCGAGAACACTGGAACGGTGCCCTATTGGGGGCCGGTGAGCGTGCACGACTACCTGCCGGCGGCGCCGGCGGGCAGCAGCCAGCATTTCTGGCCGACACCGCCCTGGTTCTGTGCGCCGGCGGGGCCGAACGCGTCGGAATGCCAGACGGGGCCGGTGCTGCTGTTCCCGGGCGACGGCGTGGTGCTGCACGAAGTGGTGAAGGTGCCCAAGCCCGCGACCGGCTTCTGCGTGCTGCCCAACGTGGCGAGCATCGACTGGCCGTTCTTCAGCCATGACGACGATCCGAGCGACGATTTCGGCATGGGCATCGCGGGCATTGCGAGCCCGGGCTGCGTGCCGCCGGGGCCGGGCGTCACCGACCTGACGCTCAAGAAGATCGCGCTGCCCAACTGCATCGATGTGGGGCCGGACTTCGCCTGCTCCTATGCGGTGATCGTGCAGAATGCCGGGCCGGGCAACTATACCGGGCCGATCCAGGTGAAGGATACGCTGGGCGTCAATGTGCCGGCGACGGTGGTGGGTCCGTGGACCTGCGTGCCGGCGGGGGCGACGCGCACCTGCAACATCAATGTGCCGCCGGTGAACGTGCCGCCGGGCTGGACCTCTGGCTTCGTGCTGACGGCCAAGGTGCACAAACCGGTGGGGCCGCCGCTCTGCGATCTCGACAACAAGGCACAGATCGCCGCGCCGATCGGCGGGTCGCCGAACAATGTGGTGCCGGGCAACGACTTCGATACGGCCAGCGCGCATATCCCGACGCTGGCCTGCGCGGTGCCGCATGCGGATACCGACCTCGAAATCAAGAAGGTGCCGCAGGGCTGCTTCGCCTTCGGGTCGGGCTATGTCTGCAAGTGGCAGCTGACGCTGACCAATGTCGGGCCGGACAACTATATCGGGCCGCTGACCTTCAAGGACTCGTCTGCGCTGGCGCTGGGCAACACGCTGACCTCGGCGCTGTCGTGGTGTGCGGGGACGTCCAACGTCACCTGTACGCATCCGGGCTCGGTGTTCCTGGCGTCGGGGGCGCCGCACAGCATCTCGTTCTACACCGCCTATAATGGCGGGCCGAGCGTCTGTTCGGCCACCAATGAGGTCAGCATCCTCGATCCGAACCCGGGCTCGGTGTCGAACCCCTCGGGCAACGATTCCGCCTCGACGGCGCAGGCGATCCCGAACCCGGCCTGCGGTGGCGGGCCGGCGCTCAACATCCAGAAGACCGCGAAGGGCTGCATCGACGATCCGGGCAGCACGGACTGGCTGTGCAAGTTCGAGATCAAGGTGCTCAACTACGGCTCGGCGACGCAGCCACTGCCGCTGCAGGTGCGCGACTGGAGCAACAAGCCCACGACGTTCAGCGGCGCCGTGTGCCCCCCGGTCGGGCCGACGACGTGGCTGTGCAGCAAGTCGACGCCGCTCAACAGCGGCGCCACCTGGACGATCACGGCGACGAGCCATGTCGATCCGAACGGGCTGACGCTTGCCGACTGCAACGTCATCGACAAGGTGTGGATCTGGACGCCGTGGTCGGCCGATCCGGGCCATTTTGCCGAGGCGACGCAGAAGGTGCCGCAGCTCGTGATCAATCTCGGGCCGGGGCCGCACTACGTCTATTGCGATCCGCCGAGCCTCAAGCTGGCAAAGACCGCCGGCGCCTGTACGCCGGCGGGTGACGGCTTCGACTGCGCCTTCACGGTGACGGCGACATCGACGGGGCCCGATCCGTACCAGGGCACCGTGGAGGTCGACGAGAATTTGCCGGCCGGCACGACCTACAAGTCGAGCAACTGGACCTGCGTGCCCAATGGCGGCAACGACGTGCATTGTTCGTCGCCACCCAAGACCATGCCGGTGGGCAAGTTCACGGCGATGAACATCACCATGCACGTGCCCAAGGCCACGGCGGTGGGCGCCAAGTGCAACCTCGTCAACGAGGCCGAGGTGTCGATCCCGGCCGAGGTGCTGCATTCCGACGCCGGCGTGCAGTACATCGCGACCGCCAAGGCCAAGCTGCCGGCAAGCGCCTGCCGCGAAGCGCCGGCCTGCTCGGTGACGCAGCAGAAGCCGGACGGCTCGTGCTGCCCGCCCGACCAGGTGTGGAACGGCAAGCAGTGCGCGCCGCCAAAGCCCGTGCCGCCGAAATGCCCCGACGACAGCCATCTCAACGATGCGGGGGCCTGCGTCTGCGACAAGGGCACGACGGGCAAGCCGGGGCAGTGCAAGCCCATCGTGGTGGTGCCGACCTGTCCGAACGACAGCCATCTCAACGATGCGGGGGCCTGCGTCTGCGACAAGGGCACGACCGGCAAGCCGGGGCAGTGCAAGCCCATCGTGGTGACGCCGAACTGCCCGGATGACAGCCATCTGAGCAAGAACGGGCGCTGTGTGTGCAATGACGGCTTCCAGGGCAAGCCGGGGCTGTGCACGCCGGTCATCGAGCAGCCGACCTGCCCGGACGACAGCCATCTCGACAAGAACGGCCGCTGCGTCTGCAACCCGCCGCTGACCGGCCGGCCGGGCCAGTGCCAGCTGCCGCAAGTCGAGGTGCCCAGCTGCCCCGATGACAGCCATCTGGGCCGCAACGGCAAGTGCATCTGCAACGAGCCGCTGACCGGGCGTCCCGGTCAGTGCCAGCTGCCGCAGGTGGTGATCGACCAGCCGCCGCAGCCGGAAAAGCCGACCTGCCCGGATGACAGCCACCTCAACAAGCGCGGTGCCTGCGTCTGCAACGAGGGTACGACCGGCAAGCCGGGCGCCTGCACGGCGGTGCTGACACTGCAACTGCCGGTGCTGAAGTAGAGAAGCGGGGCGGGCCTTCGCGCCCGCCTCATTCGCTTGGCCGAGGATACTCTCCGCTCCCCCTTCTCCCCTTGAGGGAGAAGGTGCCTGCAGGGCGGATGAGGGGTTCTCTCGGGCAGCACGGATGTGGATGGGACCCCTCATCCGTCTCGCGCTGCGCGCGATCCACCTTCTCCCTCAAGGGGAGAAGGGAGCAGCGGCGCCTTCTGCGGAATACCCCCACCAACCAGAACCCCCGCGGACTCTCGGACGGTGAAATATCGCCTGGATTCCCGCCTGCGCGGGAATGACGTTGTGGGTGCGGGACGGGCGCGGTGACTGCGCCGTTCCACTGCCCGCCCGCGCGCGCATGATGCGGCGGAGTCGGCAAGCCGGGTGTCCGCCTGCCCGAATGCCCGCCGACGCGCGAACGACGTTGTGGCGGTACGACTGCGGTGACTGCGGTTGTGCCGACGCGCTTATTGGCGCAGCGACAGGTCGGCGATGCCGACCATGCCGGCGTTTGCGCCCAGCCGGGCCGCGGCGAGGGTCGGGCGGAGGCGGGGGGCGAGGCCGGCGAGGTGGGCGTCGAGGCGCTGCAGGAAGCCCGGGGCGAGGCCGATGCCGCCGCCGATGACGGTGCGGCGGGGATCGAAAGTCAGCTGGATGTCGGCGCAGAGACGGGCGACCTTTTGCGCTGACGCATCGACGGTCGCCTCGGCCCAGGCCTCGCCGCTGGCGGCGGCGGTGAAGACGCCGACGGCGTCGGTATCGTGACCCGAAGCGCGAGCCTGCGCGGCGATCCACCGGCCTGAAATGGCGTTCTCCAGCGGCTCGCCGGCGGACGAGCCGAGTTGGCCGAAATGGCCGGCGAGGCCGAGCAGCGGCTTGCCGTTGAGCACGACGCCGCCGCCGACACCGGTGGAGACGGTGAGGAACACCATGTCCTGCCGCTCGCCGGCGCCATAGCGGTACTCGCCCCAGGCCGCGGCCTGCGCGTCATTGGCGGCGAGAGCGGGGGCGCTGAAAAGCCGTTCCAGTGTGGTGGTCAGCGGGTAGCTGACGGGCAGGTTGAGGGTCGCCGGGTTGAGGGCGGACCAATGGCCGCCGTCGTCGACCAGCCCCGAGACCGCCGCGGCGACGCGCGAGATACGACCGCCGGCGAAATGCTGCGCGACCGTCGCGAGCCAGGCATCGGGACCGGCCGCCTGGTCGGTGGCGAAGGTCACGGCGCCGGAGACGCGATCGCCGGTGACCAGGGCGGCGGCGATCTTGGTGCCGCCGATGTCGATGGCGAGCACCGTCTCGCTGGATGTCGCGGCCGCCATGGCGGATTTGAACCACGAGGTGGCGTGTTCGGTGCGGGTGATAGCCGAGCCGACGACGACGCAAGAGGCGCCGCGGTGTAGCGCTTCCGCGGCCTGCGCCGGCGTGTGCACGCGGCCCTCGGCCACGACGTGCGGGGTGAGGCGGCGCATCGCGGTCAGCAATTCGTAGTCGGGGCCGGCCGGGATGGCGCCGCCGGTGTAGCCCGACATGGTCGAGCCCACGAGATCGGCGCCGGCGGCGAGTGCCTCGCGGGCGTCGCTGATGTCGGAGCAATCGGCCATTGCGAGCTTGCCACGCGCCTTGATGGCGGCGATGAGCTCGGCGACGCTCGCGGGGCGGGGCCGCCGCGTGGCATCGATGGCGACGATGTCGGCGCCGGCGGCACAGAGGGCGGCGGCAAGCTCGGTGGTCGGCGTGATGCGGACGGCGCTGTCGGTTCGGTCCTGCTTGACGATGCCGATGATCGGCGCGGTGGTGCGCGCCCGTACGGCGCGGACATAGTCGAGCGACTCGATGCGCAGGCCCGCGGCCCCGCCGGCAAGCGCGGCCAGAGCGAAGCCGACGACACTGTGCGCATCATCCATCGGCCCGCCCGGCACGGGCTGGCAGGAGACGATGAGGGCGTTGTCGAGGTCGGAAAGGTGCATCGGCTAGTGCGCTCAAGGCAGCAGGCGGCGGAGTCGTATCACGTCCGCCCGGCCGGCGCGAAGCTGGAGGTCCCCGCTCAGCGTTTCGACTGCCTCGAAGCCCCGCCGTTGCAGCAGCCGAAGTTTGGCCGTGTCCGCAACGGCGGCATAGGCTTCGAGCCTGTCGATGTGGCGGGTGACAGCTTCGTCGAGGAGCTGCGCCAACAGGTCGCCAGCGGAGGCGGCGTAGTTGTCGTGCGCTGCGAAATCGATGACGGCGCTGCGGGTCCTCGCGGGTGCCGGGCCGGGCGTCAAGGTCGCGAGGCCGAAGAGGCGGCGGCCAGTCGCTGAGGCGAGCACGAGCATCAGGCCGGCGCGCCCGTGCACGTCCTCGCGGACTGCGGTGAAGGCGGAGACGCAGCGGAGCGGCTCGACGAAGGCGGGCGAGCAGAGCCCGCGCGGATAATCGATGGTGACGCTCGACAGCGGCTCGGCGATGAAGCGCGCGAAGCCGGGCATGTCGCCCCATCCGGCGGTTCGGATGAGGGTTGGCTGGCCGGGCGCGAAACTGTCGGTGACGGTCCCGGGCGCGTCGCGGCGCATGATCGAGCCGGCGACGCGGCGAAAGCCGCAGCGTTCATAGACATTGCCGTCGTGGCGTGACGAGCCGAGCATTGCGATGGTGCAGCCGGCGGCAAAGCCGATCTCCACGGCGGCCTCGGTTACCTGCTGCCCAAGGCCGCGGCCACGATGGGCGCGCGCCGTAATGACATTGCCGATGAGGCAGGTCTCCGGCGCGCCTTTCGCGTAGAGCACACTGGCGGTAGCGGCAGGCTCGCCGCCGACCTGCGCGACAACCGCAGTGATCGCAAGCGTGTCCGCATAATCGCCGTTCAGCGCCTCGAGCCAGTCATAGTCGGTGCGTGTCCATTCGGTGCGCCACAGGCCGACCAGTTGCTGCTGGACCGGCGTCGGGGCCGGGTAGGGGTGAACGGTCAGCTGGGCCGCACTCACCGGCGGACCGGCGAAGCCGTTGCCGCTCCAGCCGCAATCGCACCAGAAGCCTTCAATGTCCCCCACCCGCCCGACGATCGGATGGCCGTCGGGCGTCATGTCGTAGATGGCCGAGAAGCCACCGACCGAAGGCGTGCGGCGCATTGCGGGGACGCGCTTGTCGACCGAACGGCGCACATCGTCGTGCTGCTCGCGGCCAAGCGTTTCGTCGTAGGTGTCGGGGTCGACGCGGTCTGCGGTCCAGCCGAACCGGGCGGCGCGAAGATAATTCTCGCCGGCGTCGCGCAGATAGATCTGATTGATGCCGTCCGACAGGATCGGGCCCGGCGCGCGCAGGCTCTCGGGCTTGCGGTAGAGGGCGGTCGGCACACGATGGATTTCTATGGGCAGTGTTACGCCCACCATTGCCGCCACGCGATCGCTCCAGGCGCCGGCGCAATTGACCACCAGGCCAGTGGCAATCCGGCCGAACGGGGTAAGGACCGCTTGCACCTTGCCGCCGGCTGTCTCGATGGCGGTGACCGGGCTGTCTTCGATAAAGGTTACGCCGAGCCGCTTTGCGGCCGCGACGAGCGCCTCGGTGGTCTTGATCGCGTCGGCGAAACCGCCTTTGGTCAGCAACACACCGGACTCGGTGTCGCCGATCGTGCAGTAGGGGACTCGCGCGCGCAGCTCAGCCGCGGCGATCAGCTCGAACGGCGCACCCAGGCGAGTCATCAGGTCGAGATCGGCACCCAGCGTCGCCAGATCGAAGCCCTCGGTGATCCGCAGAAAGCCGTTCTGGACGAAACCGGGATCGCCGCCGACGATTTCGCTCCACTGCTCGAACATGGCCGTCGCCTCAAGCACGAGGCGGATATAGATCGCGTCCGAAAACAGCGGTCTGACCATCGCCCCGGACTTCGCCGTCGGTCCCGCCGCGACGTGCCTTTTCTCAAGCACCACGATGCGGCCGGCGCCGCCCCTGGCGAGATGATAGGCGAGCGAAGCGCCATGCAGGCCCGCGCCGACGATGACGATATCGGCGCTCGTCACCATCGCCGACCTCAGTTGACCTGTGCTTGCGCCTGCGCGGCGATATCGAGGCCGACCAGCTCGCTCCAGGCCGCCAGCAGGCGCCTGGTGATCGGTCCGACCTTGCCGTCGCCGACGGGCAGGTTGTTGAACTTCGTTGAGGGCATGATGCAATAGGGCGTCGAGGTGAAGAACATCTCGTCGGCCGTGGCGAGGTCGTAGGGCTGCACCACGGTTTCCTCGGTCGGGATGCCGAGTTTCCTGGCCAGCTCGAGCGCGGTGGCGCGGCTGATGCCGGCGAGGCAGTTGACGGTGCTAGGTGTCTTCAGCACGCCCTTGCTGATGCAGAAGATATTACCGCCCTTGTTCTCGGAGACGTGGCCGTCGAGATCCAGAATGACGCTCTGGGCCATCGGGTCGACCTGCTTGGCCTCCATCTCGGCGAGCGTGTAGGCGAGGCGGCTGCGGTTCTTGATGCGCGGATCGAGCGACTGGCTGGGGATGGCGCGGCTGACCGGCGTCACGCCGTGGCAGCCTTCTGCATAGAAGCGCGCCCAGGGCTTCAGGTCCATGAACTGGGTGAAGATCATCACCGTGGCGGCGCCCACCTGCACGGTCGGATCGGCGCCGGCGACGGAGACGCCGCGCGAGATGTTGTGGACGATCCAGCAATCGTCGGTCTCGCCGTAATTGTCGAGATTGGCCTCGAACACGTCGAGCGTGGTGCGCTTCATCTGCTCGGGACTCATGCCCGGATCGATGCGGACGATCTTGAGCGACTGGTAGAGGCGTTCGATGTGTTCGTCGAGCTTGAACGGCTTGTGGCGGAAGGTGCGGGTGGACTCGGTCACGGTGTCCGCCAGCATCACGGCGCTGTCGAAAATGGAGATGCGCGCTTCGGTTTCGGGAAGCATGCGGCCGGAGATGTAGACCTTGCGGACCATGGTGGTCTCCTAGGCGACGGTGAGGGTGAGCGGCGTGGCGAGATTGTGCACGATGCCGTCGTCGCCGGCATCGGCGCGCCACATCATCATGGCAAATTCGGCCGGGCCGTCGAGCACGGTGAGGCCGGCATGCCAGACATTGCGGTGGATGCAGATGGCGTCGTCAGGGCCGGCGAGATAGCTGCGCACATTGGCCATGTCGGGCAGGCCGTCGGGCAGGGTGGGGGCAAGGACCACCAGCCAGCGATTGCCGCGGATGGGGATGAAGCTCTGCGTCGAGTGCGGATGGCGCTCGAGCATGGTGATGCTGACCGCCGGGCCGGCAACCGGCTGCGGGCAGAGGATGGCGAAGCCGTGCTTGCCGGGCGTGTCGCCGATGGCAAGCACGTCTGGAACGTCGGTGTACTTGCCGTCGCGGGCGGCGAGCCGCGTCGCCAGCGGTTCGAGGGAAGCGGAAGCGAGCGGGGGGAGGGCCAAGACTACCTCAGTTGAGACGGGTGAAACCGGTATGGGCGACGGGCCCCTTGAGCAGGCCCATCACGTCGCGCCCGTCCTCGCATTCGCGGATGGTCGCGAAGATGGGATCGAGGGCCTCGAAATAGCCGTCGACGATCTCGGGCGTATGGGCCGTGCAGGTGTAGACGGCGGTGGCGGCGAGGTAACCCTTGGCCAGCATCTCCTGGCTGATCAGCGTGCGATAGGCCTGCGCCCTGGGCGATTTGATCGCGAAGCTGGTGAGGGCCGGAACGCCGGCGGTGGTGAGCGGCAGGCCGTGTCTGGCGCCGAGCGCCTGCCAGCGCCTGGCGATATCGATGCCGGTCGCGGTGATCCTCTCCCAGGATTTCTCGCGCGCCATGACGCCGAGGGTGGCGACGCCGGCGACCGAGCCGATGCGCTCGGTCCAGAAGGTCGAGGAGATGAAGGTGTTCTGCGCCGCCTGCATGATGTCGCGCTTGCCGAGCACGGCGGTGACGGCATAACCGTTGCCGAGGGCCTTGCCGAAGACGGCCATGTCGGGATCGACGCCGTAGACCTTGTGGAGGCCGCCAAAGGCCTGGCGGAAGCCGGAGGTGCACTCGTCGAAGATGAGCACGATGTTGTTGTCGGTCGCGAGCTGGCGGACGCGGACGAGGAAATCGCCGCTGGGCTCGTAATTGCGCGACACTTCCATCTTGATGACGCCGATATCGTGGGTGCGGACCAGGTCCTCGAGCGCGTCATAGTCGTTGTAGGCGAAGGGATGGACCGAGCCGCGCAGCGACTTTGGAACGCCGTTCGGGCTGAGGCCGGGCAGCAGATGGCCGGCGAGGGTTTCCTCGTTGCCCAGATTGGCGGCGAGATACCAGTCATGCCAGCCGTGATAGCCGCAGAGCGCGACGCCGTCGCGGCCGGAGGCGGCGCGGGCGATGCGGATGGAGATGGCGTTGGCCTCGCCGCCCGAGCGGGCGAAGCGGGCCATGTCGGCCCAGGGATGCAGCGCAATCAGCTTTTGCGCGAGCTCGACTTCCTCGGGCGCGTTGAGGGTGGACATGACGCCGACATCGATGACGCGGCGGACGGCGTCGTCGACCTCGTCGTCGCCATAGCCCAGCGTGTTGCAGCCGATACCCATGATCGACATGTCGATATACTCGCGACCGTCGAGGTCCCAGACGCGGCAGCCCTTGGCCTTGGAGTAATAGGCGGGCCACTGGTCGGGCAGGAACTGTTCGGGGCGCTTGGAAAGCAGCATGTTGCCCCCTGGAATGACGGTCTTGGCCGTCTTCCAAAGATCCTGCCCCTTACCCATTCGTCTCTCCCCAAAGACCAGCGCTACCGCGGCGTTGACCGCGTGCTATATTGTTATAAGGATAACCCGATAGCCGTCAAGCGGAGCAACCGGCATGACACTGCCGCAACGCTGGGTGAAGGAGCGGGGAGCGCGCATCGAAGGCTCGCGCGATCTCGATCGCTCCAAGGTGCAGGCGCCGTGCATCGTGCGGGCGCCCGGTGGCGGGTTTCGGCTGTTCTACACGGCGGTGGGACCGGGCAGGCCATTCGCGAAGTGCCAGGGCTATGTGCTCAGCGCGACGTCGGCCGATGGACTCGATTTCGCGGTGGAGCCGGGCATTCGCGTCGTGCCTGATCCGGCGGTGGCGCAGATGTCGCTGCGGGTACTGGCGCCGAGCGTGGCGGCGCTGCCGGACGGCGGCTGGCGGATGTATTTCGAGGCGCGCGGACCGGCGGCAATGCCGACGGCGATCATGAGCGCGGTGTCGGACGATCAGGTGAACTGGCGGGTAGAGCCGGAAGTGCGCTTCACGGCGCCCGGTGGGGTTGGCGCGCCGCGGTTCGTGCGGCTGGCAGACGGACGGGGCAGGCTGTTCTGTTTCGAGTCGGTGTATGCGGATGGCGATCCGGCGAGTGGGCCGCGGCTCGGCACGCGCGTGATCAGCGCGGTGACGCGCGACGGGCTGACGTTCGAACGCGAGGCCGGCGTGCGGCTCGCCGACAGGCAGGACGGGCTCGACAGTGCGGGGATCACCGCGGCGGAAGCGGTCGAGGGCTCGCCGTGGCGAATGATGTTCTCGGCCTGGCAGGATGTGCCGGCGGGAACCGTCGTGCCGACGCATCCGAGCATGGATCTGGCCGGCGTCGAGGTGGACTTCGCCGCCGCATCGATCGCGGCCGATATGTCCGGCTATCGCTCGCGCATCCTGATGGCCTCGTCGGACGACGGGCTGAGCTGGCGGCGCAACGGCGTGGTCGTCGAGGGCGATGGCTATGGCGGCGGCGACATCGACGCGGTGCATGCCGAGGACATGTCGCTGATCGAGCTCGATGACGGTCGCTGGCGGATGTACTATGCCGCCTGCGACGCGCACGGTGTTTGGCGCGTCGCGAGTGCGATCAGCGTGTAGGGGGCAGCCAGTCCGGGAAGTCGGCGGCGAGCGTGTCGCGGTAGCGCTGGAAGACGGCGTCGGTGGTGGTTTCGTAGGGCGGCAGCAGGCGCAGCGGAAAGTCCGCCTCGCTCAGGCGGTGGATGGCCTTGTCATAGGCGCCATCGATGAAGCTGGTGCCGGCGGCGTCGAGCAGCGCGTGCAGCACGCCGCACAGTTCGCGATAGAGTTGCGTGAACCGGGTTGCATCGCCATTGGCGCCGGCGTTGAGATACTCGAAGGCCCGCGCCGGGTTGCTCGAGGAGATCGAGGTCAGCAGCGCGCATTCGCCCAGCGGCGCGCCGATGTAATAGCCCTGCTCGGTGAGGAAGTGGCGCAACATCGGCGCGTGCCGCATCAGGCCGGAGATCATGAACGGATCGCCACCGCCATACTTTGTGCCGACGAGATTGGGATGGCGCGCCGCCAGTTCGGCATATTCGAGCGGGCGCACGAGGCGGCCCGAGCGCATCAGATTGTAGTGGATGAAGCTTGCTTCGGGAAAGCGGCCGCAGAGCTCGGCGAAGACGCGCTGCATCTCCTTGTCGGAGGTTGCGGCCCAGTTGGGCAGCGCCAGCTGGAAAGTCGTGATGCCGTTGGCGAGGCAGAACTCAGCGCGTTCGATCATGGTGGCGAGCGACAGGCTGACGAGGCCAACGATCGGCGGCGAGCCGCCGGCGTCGCGCATGGTCTCGGCGAAGATCAGCGCGACGCGGCGGAACATCGCGTCGGTGACGGCGTAGCCCTCGCCGGCGGTGCCGAAGACGTAGAGGTCGGGCAGGCCGCGTTTGACCAGATTGCCGATGGTGCGCCGGAAGATGGCCTCGTCCAGCGCGCCGTCCTCGGCCCAGGGCAGGCAGACGGTGCCGAGCACCGTGCGCGGAAAACGGCTCATCGGGCGAACTCGATGGCGATGCGATCGACCTCGAGATAGCCCTGCGCGATGCTGGACGGCCAGATCGGGTAGTCGCGGCCGGCGCGCAGCAGATGCGGGTCGCCGCCGATATTGCCCATCGGCCGCGGCTTCACCGGGAACATGATGAGATGCATGTTGACGTTGACGTTGCCGAGGATGCCGAGCAGCGGCTTTTCGCCATAGGTCTCGGTGCGATCGTGGCGCGAGCCGATGCTGGTCCATTGCGCCGGATCGGGCACGAGGGTGACCGTCTGCTCGGTCCAGTCGGGCGTGACCTCGAAGGTCTGTCCGGTGAGCACCCAACCCGAGACGATGCCGTCGATGCTGCCCTGGATGAGGACCGAGAATTTCGTTCCAGCCGCCTCGAGCTCGCCGCGCAGATTGAGGGTGATGCGGGCGTTGGTGAAGTCGGTGGGGTAGTTGCCGCGCACGAAGCGGTTCTCGCCGGCGACCTCGCGGATGGATTCGCCGGAGGCGCCCTTGGTGACGAGGCACATCAGCAGCTGCAGATAGCCGCCGCCCGGCGGGGCGTGATTGTAGTCGACCCACCACGGACCCTGGCAGCGCACGACGCCGCTTTTGATCGGCAGCGCGGCGACGGGCGCGAAATTGTCGACGACCCGCATCCAGCCGCCCGGCCCGTTGTCGAAATCCTCAACATAAGTCGTCACGGCGGCCCCCTCGCTGCTTGATCTGGCTATTATCTTATCATTATAACAGATTGGCAGGTCAAGCGGGGGCGGAGAGTGGCTGACAGGCATGCGATCATCGTCGGTGGCGGCGTCACGGGGCTGTCGACGGCCTACCATCTCAAGCGCCTCGGCTATGGCGACGTGACGATCTTCGAGAAGGACACGATCGGGGCCGGTTCGAGCAGCCGCGCGGCGGGCATTTCCACCGGGCTGCTGTGGACCAAGACCGGCGTTCTAGCCCGCAAGACGGCGCTGCGCCGCTTCCGCGAGATGAGCAGCGAGCTGAGCGGCTATATTTTCCACAACGAGCATGGCTGCCTCGGCCTGTTCAGCCCGGAGCTGTGGGCGGGGCGCGAGGCGCTGCTGCCGCTCTACGATGCGAACGATGTCCCGTATCAAATTCTGTCGGCGGCCGAGATCAGGCGGCGCTGGCCGGCGCTCAATCCGCCCGACGACTATCTGGGCGTGCTCGACCCGCTGGGCGGTTACAGCGAGCCGCCGGAATACCTCGCGGCGCTGACGGCCAAGCTCAAGCAGCTGGGCGTGCGGATCGTCACCGGCGCGACGGTCGACGGCATCGAGGCCCGCAATAGCCGCGCCGTCGGGGTGCGGACCGAGGGCAGGGTGGTGCAGGCCGACGCGGTGGTGGTTGCCAATTATGCGTGGGTGCTGCCGCTGCTGAAGAGCGTCGATATCGCCATTCCGGCCAAGACCTTCCTGCACCGGCGCTATGTCAGCGCGCCGCTGGCGCAGCCCTTCGTGGCGCCGCCGGTGAATGCCGACCCCTATGGCGGCTATGTGCGGCCGGCCGACGGCAACCGGATCCTGGTCGGGGCGGAGACGCCCGACCTCGACGACATCAAGCTCACCGATTACCGCTTCCGCTACGAGCAGCTCGACGACGATCCGGCGCTGCGCGACGAGGTGGTGAGCCGGTTCACCGATTTCGTACCCTCCCTGTGCGGGCTCGGCTGGGAGACGCGCAAGGTCGGGCTGCTGTCGTTCTCGATGGATGGCGAGCCGATCCTCGGGCCGTTCGGCGGCATGGCCGGGCTGTTCGTGGGCGTATGCTTCCACTCGGGCGGTTTCAGCTACAACCCGGCCTCGGGCTATTACCTCGCCGAGTTCGTCGCCAGGGGCGAGACCTCCATCGATTTGACCGCCTTCTCGCCGGATCGCTTCGCGCCGGCCGAGACTGCCGACTATATCGCTTCCACCGTGCCGCAGCGCAATGCTGCGCGCCGCCGCCACTGAGGTTGCCATGACGCCGCTCGAGACTGCCGATATCGCGCCCACCGACCTCGACCGCCGCATCTGGGAGGAGGAACTCGACGAGTTCGTGCCCCGGCGCGTGCTCGACGTGCATACGCACATCTATCGCTGGGCTTTCGACCAGACCGACCACGCGACCAGCGCTTTCGCCGGCAATATCGGGAAGTATTTTCCGGAGGTGACGTGGGAGCTGGCCGAGGAGGTCGACGCGACGCTGATGCCGGGGCGCAGCATGGAGCGGCTGGCGTTCCCGTTTCCGTTCCCGCAGCCCTGCGATTTCGACGGATCGAACAGTTATGTGGCGGCCGAGACGCGCAAGGGCAAGAGCTCGCGCGGGCTGGCGCTGGTGCATCCCGGCATGAGCGCCGAGGAGGTCGAGGCGACCATCCGGCGCGAGGGGCTCATCGGCTTCAAGCCCTACCGCTTCTATGCCTCGACCGGCGACGCCGTGGAGTGCCGCATCCCCGAATTCATGCCCGAGCACCAGATCGCGGTGGCCGACAGGCTCGGGCTCATCATCATGATGCACGTCTCCAAGCGCGACGCGATCGCCGATCCGCACAACATCGAGGATTTGAAGCGGCTGAGCGACAAATATCCGAATGCGAAATGGATCCTCGCGCATTGTGCGCGGTCCTATTCGCCGTGGGCGATCGAGAAGGCGGCGGCGGCGATCCGCGGGCTGCCCAATGTCTGGTACGACACCTCGACCGTGTGCGATTCAGATGCGCTCGATGCGCTCTATACCGGCGTCGGTGTGGACCGCGTGATGTATGGCTCGGACGACATGATCGGGCCGATGCGCGGCAAATACATCACCTTCGGGCGGGCCTGGGCATATCTGTCGCCGACCAACCATTCGATGAGCCTGGCGCATTGCGATCCGCGCATGACCTATGTCCGCTACGAGCAGCTCAGGGCCATGAAGCGCGGGGCGCGGCAGATCGGGCTCAGCACGGCGCAGCGTGAAGCGCTGTTCCATGATACGGCGCGGGCGCTGGTGGATTCGGTGCAGGTGCCGGCGGCTCAGTAGCGCTCGGGCCAGTCGGCCGGCCAGTCGAGCCCCGAGATATCGGCCTCTGGGTGCCAGAGGTCGTGCTTCTGGCGCCAGAGGTGCTCGCTGTTGTCGCGGTCGAGCTCGGGCGGCAGCGGCTCGATGCGGGCGGGGCGGCCCTTGACGAAGCTGCGTGGCGGGATGTCCCTGGTGACCAGCGTGCCGGCGGCAATGAAGCTGCGGGCACCGATGGTGACGCCGGGCAGGATGGTGCAGCCGCCGCCGATCATCACGTCGTCCTCGACGGTGGCGCCGCGCGGCGTTGGGCCATGATCGACGCGGCCGGGGATGCGCTCGTTGAGGAAGGTCGTGCCGGGCCCGACGAAGACGCGATCGCCGAACCAGCTGCGCGAGGGGATGTACACGTGCGACATCACGCGCACGCCGTCGCCGAAGCGGATCAGGCCCTCGAGCGTCGACTGGTTGGTGACGGTGCAGTAGTCGCCCATGCGCACTTTGGCGCGGATCACCGTGTTGTGGCCGGACTGGAAATAGTCGCCGATGGTCACATCGCCATAGATCAGCGTTCCGGCGCGCAGGATGCCGTGCGCGCCGACGCGCGCCGGGCCGCAATCGCGATGGTAGCGGAAGCCGACGGTGACGCCGGGCTCGACGATGGTGCCCTCGCCGATGCTGCTGGCGTGGTCAGTTGCCATGCGGCACGAGATCGTTGGATTCGATATTGCCGGGGCCCAGCGTGGTGATGTCGTTGACGCCCATCAGCCCGAGGGCGCTGTCGGCTTCGGCGCGGACGATTTCGAGCAGGCGCGACACGCCCGCCTCGCCCGCGACGCCCAGCGCGTAGAGGAAGGGCCGGCCGAAGAAGACGGCGCGGGCGCCGAGCGAGATGGCCTTGATCATGTCGTGGCCGGAGCGCACGCCGCTGTCGAGATAGATCTCGCAGCGGTTGCCGACGGCGTCGACGATGCGGGGCAGCACGCGGATGGTCGAGGGCGCGCCGTCGAGCTGGCGGCCGCCATGGTTGGACACCACGATGGCGTCGGCGCCATGCGCCACCGCGGCGCGCGCATCGTCGGGATGCAGCACGCCCTTGACCACCAGCGGGCCGCCGAAGCGCGCCTTGAGGGCCGGCAGGTCGGACCAGTTGAGCGTCAGATCGTCCTGCTCGCCCATCCATTCGGCGAGCTCGGCGACGCTGTTCTTGCCCGGCACGTGGCCGGCGAAATTGCCGAAGGTGCGGTGCTTGCTGCCGAGCATCGCCATCGACCAGCGCGGCTTCATGGCCATCTCGGCGACGAATTTCGGCGTGAAGCGGAAGGGCACCACGAGGCCGTTGCGCACGTCCTTGTGGCGCTGGCCGTAATGCTGGCAATCCATGGTGACGACGAGGGCGCCGCAGCCGGCGGCCTTGGCGCGGTCGATCAGCCGGTTGGTGAAGTCGCGGTCCTTGCGGACATAGAGCTGGAACCAGAACGGCGCTTTGGTCGCCTCGGCGATGTCTTCGATGGAGCAGATGCTGACGGTCGAGAGGGTGAAGGGGATGCCGAACTTCTCGGCGGCGCGGGCGGCCTTGATCTCGCCGTCGGCGGTCTGCATGCCCGCCGCGCCGGTGGGGGCGAGGCCGAGCGGCATGGTCACCTTGCGGCCGAGCATGGTGGTTTCGAGCGAGCGGCGGGTGATGTCGACGCCGATCCGCTGCTGCAGGCGGATGCGGTAGAAGTCGTCGCTGTTGGCGCGGTAGCTGCTCTCGGTGTAGGCGCCGGAATCGGCATACTGGAAGAACATCTTTGGCACGCGCCGCTCGGCCACGCGCTTGAAGTCGTCGATGGTGAGGAAGCGGTCGAGCCGCATGTTTCAATCCTTGAGGACAAACCAGCGCATGTCGTAGCGGTGTGTGCTGCGGTCGAACTGCAGGGTCTGCGGGTCGCAGCGCCAGCGTTCCACCTGGCCGTCGGTGCGGGCCACGAGCCAGCAGAAATCCCACATGCCGGTGCCATAGCGCATGGGGATGGCAGGCTTCACCCGCACCGCCGGATGCGTGCCGGTGATGAAGAGCTTGCGGTCGGTGTAGTAGTAGCAGGAGCCGGCGTGGATGAAGGCTTCGTGCTCGGGGGCGGTTTCGCCCTGCGGCACGAGGCCGACGCAGAACTTGTCGATCGCGACCTTTACCGGCGAGCCGCGGAGGAAGGCTTCGTTGAGGGCTTCGACGGAGCCGGATTTCGGGCGGCCGTCATAGTCGTGCGAGAGCACTTCCTGCCAGCGGTCGTTCACCAGGAATTTGTAGTAGTCGAAGTCGTAGACGAAATTGTGCGAGGGGCCGTTGGTGCCGACGTCGAAATTGTCGAACTGGTGGTACTTCGGCATCGCCGGATCGGGCTCGACCGGATAGCTGCCCGGCTTGCCGGTGGGCAGCTGGCCGTCGAGATAGGGTCGGGCGATCGCCTGCGTGCCGTCCTGATTGTAGAGGAAGAACGACATCGAGGGGCGCGGCCCGAATCCTTCGGGCAGTTCCACCGGCATGCGCAGTGTCATGATGCCAGCGGCCCAGCGGTCGTCGAGCAGCAGGGTCTGGCGGAACTCGGCCACTTCCTCGATCAGCTCGTTGCTGGGGGAGGTGGTGTCGATGTGCTCGTTGTGGCGGAAGGCGGTGCCGATCCTGAGGTCGGCGCCGCGCCGTATGGCATCGACGAGGTCGGTGGTGCTGCCGCTGCGAACCGAGCGGTCGGAGTTGAGCGTCAGGACGTTGCGGAGCACCATCGTGGTCTCGCTCAGAGCGCGTCGAGGAACGCGACGCCCTTGAGCTGGCGTTCGTCGCGGAGCTGGCGGAATTCGGCCTTGAGCTTGTCCTCGGCCGCCTTGTCGATGACGCCGCCGAGCGGGCGGCGGACATAACCGGCGTCGCAGCCCAGCCAGGCCATGGCGCGCTTGATGGTGCCGACGCCGCCGCGCGGCAGCGAGAAGAAGATCACGGCATTGCCGATCTCCTGCAGGCGCTTGGCCTCGGCGAGATTGCCCGCCTTCACGGCGTCGCGGATGCCGAACCAGATTTCCGGCATCGAGTTGTAGAACGAGCCGATAATGCCGTCGGCGCCGAAGGACAGGCCGGACATCGCCATCTCGTCGGCACCCGAATAGATGACGAAGTCCTTGGCGATCTCTTCCTTGATGCGGATGATCTCGTGATGGGTCGGCGCGGTGTACTTGACGCCGGTGACGCCCTTGATGCCGGCGAGCCGCTTGATGATGTCGAAACCCAGCGCCGCCATCGGCACGTTGTAGGCGATCATCGGCAGGCCGGTGGAGGCGGTGATGTCGGCATAGTAGCCGTAGATCTGGTCGGGCGAGAAGTTCCAGTAGATCGGCGGCACCGAGGAGATCGCATCGACGCCGGCCTTCTCGGCGTGTTTGGCGAGATCGATCGAGTGATAGGTGCTGATGGCGCCGATATGGGCGATGACCGGCACGCGGCCGCGCGTTTCTTCCACCGTGATCTCGACGACGCGCTTGCGCTCCTCGGGCGACATCAGGAAGGACTCGCCGGTCGAGCCGGTGATGTAGAGCCCCTCGAGCTTGCGCTCGATCAGGAAGTTGACGACGTTGCGCAGGCGCTTTTCGTCGAGCTTCTCGTTCTCGTCGAAGGGCGTCACCATCGCCGGGATGACGCCGGTGATGGACTGGATGCCGAATTTGGGCATTTCTGGAGACTCCGGGGGATTGGGGCCGTTCAGGCGGCCACGGTCTGTTGTTCGAGTGCGGCTTCGGGGGCGTCGATGAGGTGGCAGGCGGCGTAGTGGTCGTCGCGCCCATCGATGGAATAGCGTTTCAGCTTCGGCACGGTGGTCTTGCAGATGTCCTGCCGGAAGCGGCAGCGCGGATGGAACGGACAGCCGGACGGCGGATTGACCGGGCTGGGCACGTCGCCTTCGAGCACCACGCGCCGGCTGCGCTTGTCGAGGTCGGCCACCGGGATCGCCGAGAGCAGGGCCTGCGTATAGGGGTGCAGCCGGCGGGCGTAGAGGTCCTCGGAGCGGCAGAGCTCGACGATGCGGCCGAGGTACATCACCGCGATGCGATCGCAGAGATATTCGGTGACGCTGAGGTTGTGGGTGATGAAGATGTAGGTGAGGTTCTTCTCGCGCTTGAGCTTCATCAGCAGCTGCAGCACCTGCGCCTGGATCGACACGTCGAGCGCGCTGACCGCCTCGTCGCAGACGATCAGCTCGGGCTCGACCGACAGCGCGCGGGCGATGCCGATGCGCTGGCGCTGGCCGCCCGAGAATTCGTGCGGGTAGCGGTCCATGTATTCGCGGCGCATGTTCACCGCCTCGAGCAGGTCGCCGATGATCTTGCGGCGTTCCTCGCGCGACCTGACGCCGAACTTCTTGAGCGGGTCCTGGAGCGAGCCGAAGATGGTGAAGGCGGGGTTCAGCGAGGAATGCGGGTCCTGGAAGACGATCTGCAGCTTCTTGCGGTACGGGTCGAGCTCGCCTGGGCTGAGCGCGGTGAGGTCGGTCTCTTCGGTCGCGGACGAATAGACGATCTCGCCGTCGCTTGCCGGCAGCAGCTGCAGGATGGTCTTGCCGAGCGTGGTCTTGCCGCAGCCGCTCTCACCCACGAGGCCAAGCACTTCGCCGCGATAGACGTCGAGGTCGATGCCGTCGACCGCCTTCACGAAGCCGACGGTCTTGCGCACGATGCCGGCGCGGACCGGGAAATAGGTCTTGAGGCCGCGCAGCTTCAGGATGATGTCGGCGTCAGGCATTGGCGGCCAGCTCCTCGTAGCGCCAGCACATCATGCGGTGCGTCGGCGAGGTGTGGGTTTCGGCCGGCATCTGGTCGCAGGCCGCGATCTTGTAGGGACAGCGCGGGGCGAACTGGCAGCCCTTGGGCCGGTCGAACGGATCGGGGGTCGAGCCGGGGATGGCCTCGATGGTCTGGTTGCGGCCGCGGCCGAGCACCGGCATCGAGGCGAGCAAAGCGCGGGTGTAGGGATGCACCGGATGGCGCAGCACTTCCTCGACCGTGCCGGCCTCGATGATGTTGCCCATGTACATGACCGCCACGTCGTCGGCGAGCTCGGCCACCACGCCCATGTCGTGGGTGATGAGCATCACCGCCGTGCCGTGGTCGCGCTTGAGCTGGTTCATCAGCTCGAAGATCTGCGCCTGGATGGTGACGTCGAGGGCCGTCGTCGGCTCGTCGGCGATCAGGATTTTCGGGTTGCACGCCATCGCCATGGCGATCATGCCGCGCTGGCGCATGCCGCCCGAGAACTGGTGCGGGTATTCGTCGACGCGGCGCTCGGGCAGGGGGATGCCCATGGTGCGCAACAGGTCGATGACCTTGTCGCGCAACTGCCGGCCGCGCATGGCGGTGTGGTAGCGCAGGTTTTCGGCGATCTGGAAGCCGATGGTGAAGACGGGGTTCAGCGCCGTCATCGGGTCCTGGAAGATCATGGAGATCTCGGCGCCGCGGATGGCGCGCATCTGCTTGCCGTTGCGCGCGAGCTGCTCGAGGCGGATGTCGCCGCGATCGCTGTGATAGGTGATCGAGCCTTCCTCGATGCGCGACAGGGTCGGCAGCAGCTGTATGATGGCGGCGGCGGTCACCGACTTACCGCAGCCGCTTTCGCCGACGACGCACAGGGTCTTGCCCTTGCGGATGTCGAAGGACACGCCGTTGACGGCCCGGTTCACCCGGCGGCCGGCGTAAAAGAACGTCTTGAGGTTGCGAACGCTGAGGGCGACGTCGGACATGGTTCAGCCCTGCTGCGTGGGGTCGGAGGCGTCGCGCAGGCCGTCGCCGATGAAGTTCACGCTCAGCACGAAGAGCGAGATGAACAGGCCGACCGGCAGCCACAGCCACCAGTTGTTCTGCAGCACGTGCAGGTCCTGCGCGGCATTGAGGATGTTGCCCCAGGTCGGAATGCTGAGCGGCACGCCGAGGCCAAGGAAGCTCAGCCCCGCCTCTTCGAGGATGAAGGCGGCGGTCGAGAGCGTGATGTTGACCATCACCGGGCCGAGCGCATTGGGCAGCATGTGCTTGTAGGCGATCAGCGCGCGGTTGAGCCCGAAGGCGCGCAGCGCCTGCACGTATTCTTCCTCGCGGATCGAGAGCATCTGGGCGCGCACGAGGCGATAGATGCCGCACCAGCCGCCGACGATGAAAATCGCCATCAGGTTGAACAGCGACTGCCCCAGGATCGTCACCAGCATGAGCACGAGGATGATCTCGGGGAAGGCCATGATGGCTTCGGAGACGCGCATGGCGATGGTATCGAGGCGGCCGCCGACATAGCCGGCATAGCAGCCGATGAGGACGCCGATCGCGGCCGAGATCAGGGCGCTGCCCAGCCCGACCAGGATCGAGATGCGGCCGCCGTAGAGGACGCGCGCGAACACGTCGCGGCCGGTCTTGTCGGTGCCGAACCAGTGCTCTGGCGAGGGCGCCTGCGAGATCGCCTTGAGGTTGACCTTGGTGGGGTCCCAGCCGGTGAGCAGCGGGGCGAAGACCGCCATCAGCAGGATGATGGTGAAGACGACGAGGCCGATCACCGCGAGGCGGTTGTTGAGGAACTTGCCGAGAACGCGGCTGCCCGAGGGCGCCCGCTGCTTGCCGGCCTCTTCGAGGCGGCGAAGCTGGTCGAACTGGCGGTCGAGGCGGGAGCGCCGGCTGACGATATCGCTGAGGGCCATGGTCAGGCTCCGCCGAGCCGGACGCGTGGATCGATGACGGCCGTCAGCACGTCGATGACGAGGCTGACGACGAGCACCAGGATCACCGAGAACAGCGCGATGGTCATCACCACCGGCAGGTCCTTGTTGCGCACGGAGGTCACGAACAAATAGCCGATGCCGGGCCATTGGAAGACCTGCTCGATGATCACCGAGCCGCCGATCAGGATGGGCAGGCGGAAGCCGATGAGCACGATCACCGGGGTCAGCGCGACGCGGAAGCCGTGCAGCAGATTCACCCGCCATTCGGGCAGGCCCTTGGAGCGCGCCGTCTTGATGAATTCGCGGCTCAGCGCATCGAGCATGGACGAGCGCGCATAGCGCATCACGCCGGCCGTCATCATGATCGAGAGGACGAGGGCAGGCAGGATCATGTTGGGGATGTGGTCCCAGTAGGTGGTGTAGCTGGGCAGCAGGCGGCCGCCGACTGGCAGCCAGTGCAGGTTGAGCGCGAAGATCACGATGGCGACGAGGCCGAAGAAGAATTCGGGAACGCTGACGCCGATCATGCCGGCAACGGTGAGGACGTTGTCGGTCAGCGTGTAGCGCTTGAGCGCGCTGATGGCGCCCAGGATGGAGCCGAAGATGCTCGACAGCACCAGCGCCGTGCCGGAGAGCTCCAGCGTCGCGGGCAGTCGTTCGGACAGGATCTGGGCGATCGGCACGCCGCCGGTGAGGGTGAAGCCGAAATTGCCGCGCACGACGTTGCTCAGCCAGATACAGTAGCGGACCAGCAGCGGCTGGTCGAGGCCGAGCGCATGGCGCAGCGCTTCGAGGCGGGCGGGATCGGTGGTGCGCTCCGGGCTCAGCATGCGCGAGACCGCATCGCCGGGGGAAAGATCGAGCGCGACGTAGATGATGAAACTGATGACGATCGCCATCGGCACGATGATCAGAAGTCGCCGGGCGATGTAAGTCAGCATTCTTTGTCCCAGCTCTTCTGCACGGTCAGTTGGTGGAGCGCCGCACCTGGCGCGGCGCTCCGGAAGTCCAGCGTACGCTTACTTGTCGTACATGTTGATCCAGACCATGCGGGTGTAGGGGATATCCAACGGGGTCATCTTCATGTTGTCCATCCCCTTGAGCGCTTCGATGTCGCCCACCACCTTGGTGACCGCGAAGTCGATGCGGCCGGCCGCGGCGTTCTTGGTCATGTTGGTGTCGCCGTCCGAGCTCGCCCAGGCGATGATCTGGTCGATCTTGGGCTTGCCCTTGTAGTAGTCGGCGAAGGGCACGAAGGACGAGAAGTCGCCGAACTTGGCTTCCTCGACCATGAACGGGCCCGAGCCGATCGGCTTCTGCCAGAAGGGCGACTGCTGCACGAGCGCCGGATCGGTGCCCTCGAAGGACTTCTTGGGGAACGGACCCCACTGGGTGAAGGCCAGCAGCGTGTTGGCGTTCGGCTTGGTGAACTTGAGGGTCACCGTGTTGCCGCTCGAGGAGATGCCCGAGACGTGGTCGGCCTTGCCGGCGAGATAGTCGCTGGCGCCTTCGAGGTTGTTGAACACGCTGGCCAGCACACCGTGCAGGTTCGGCGTCTTCATCGCGAATTCGAGGCTGAAGGTGACGTCGTCGACGGTGATCGGGTTGCCGTCATGCCACTTGATGCCATCGCGCATCGTGAAGGTCAGCGACAGGCCGTCGTCGCTGAGCTTGTAGTCGGAGGCGAGGTCGCCCTCGGCCACGCCGTCGAGGAACGGCTTGGCGGCGAGCATGTGGGCCCAGATGAACTTGTTGCCGGCCCACAGGCCCAGGTTCACCCAGGGCTGCTCGAAGTAATCGAGCGGCGCGCCATTGGTGTACATGATCTGCTTGCCGTTGGCGTCGGGCGTCACGGTCCAGTTCTGCACGTTCCAGTCGTAGTTGAACTGGTCGTTGCCGTAGGGCTCGCCATGGCGATCGAGCTTCTTGCTCTCGACCGACTGCAGCTGCTGATAGTACAGCGGAATGGTGAGGGCGTTGGCGTTGATGTACTCGTCGATCTTCTTGAGGTCGGCCTTGGCGGCCTCGGGGTCGGTCGCGGTGTTGGAGTCCGCGATCAGCGCGTCGAGGTCGGGCGAGCCGGGGAAGCCGTCGGAGCTGGCTTTGCCGGTGGCGTAGTCGTTGAAGTATTCCTGCATCGCCATGGCGGCGCGGGCGCCATAGGCGAGGTCCCACGTCACGACCGACTTGCCCTTGGGATCCTCGGGGATCGAGTTCAGCGTCTTGGCGACGTCGCCGACGATCAGGTGGTAGTTCATGGTGATGCCGACATCGGCGAGCTCGGACTGGAGCACGGCCATCAGGTTCGCGGTGACCTGGTCGTCATAGTAGTAGACCATCTCGAGCTGGCGGCTCGAATCCCAGCCGGCTTCCTTGAGCAACTCGCGGGCCTTGTCGGGATTGAACGCATACTGGTCGAGCTTGTCGCTCTTGAACGGACCGTTCGGCAGCAGGCCGTCGGCGGCGACGGCGAAGCCGCCGAAGACGTTGTCGACGATCGCCTTCTTGTCGATCGCATAGGCGATTGCCTGCCGGACGCGGACGTCGGACAGGGGGTTGCCGTTGAGCGCCTGCGCCTGCACCACGGTGCTGATGCCGGTCTGCAGAAGTAGAGCCACTGCAGCGGCCTTCAAAATCCTCATTCACGTCTCTCCTGTTGCTACTGCGACGATTTGGACCTGCTAGCCCTCTTCTAAAGTCCCCGTGAGCCGTCAGTCCCCTCTACTGCGATGGCGTGTCCCCAAACGGGAGAACTCCCGCTCCCGTCGGGACGGACCGCCATGTCACAGAATTCCGTGCCGATCGAAGATGTCGACCAGCGTGTGTCCGGCGCGGATCTCGTTGCGCACGACATTCTCGGCGGCGACCTTGGCCAGCGCCTTGTCGACGACTTCGCGCATCACCTTCCGGGGCACCACGACCGTGCCGTCGAAATCGCCGAACACGAGGTCGCCGCTCTCGACGCGGACGCCGGCGATCTCGCCGGGCACGTCGGCCAGCATCAGCTTGCCGCGATATTTCGTGTCGAACGGATTGGTGCCCGCCGAGTAGGTGGGAAACTTCAGCGCGCGGATGCGGCTGGTGTCGCGCACGCAGCCATCGGTGAGCACGCCGGCGGCGCCCAGATAGCTCGAGCGCTCGGACAGCAGTTCGCCCCATGGCGCGATGCGCGTGAGGCCGTGGCAGCACAGCACCGCGACCTCGTCGCGCTTGAGGCTGTCGACCAGCGCGATCTCGTGCTCGTAGACCTTGGTGTCCTCGTCGTCGTGATAGAGCGGCATGTAGATGCCGACGCGGGCGAGGCCGCACAGCACCAGGTCGGGATCGACCGCCTTGATGCCCGGCGTCAGCACCTGGTGGTGGTAGCCGACGCTATCGAGCGAATCCGAAATGGCGGCGGAGTTGAGACGCGCGCGGCATTCCTGCACCAGTGCGGCGATGTCGTTTTCAGCGTCCAAGTCCATGCCCTTTGCGTTAGCTATGTCGTTAACATGACAACATTACTATTGAGGGGTGTCAAGCGCGCTCTGTAAGGGAATTCCACAGGCTGCAGGCCCTGCGAAACCGCGGCTCTCGACGATAATCGCCCAAAACATAGAGTAACGTTCTACCGCGGGCGGCCAACGCCGCTCCGGCAGGTGAGCGCAGCGATCAGGGGCTCGCCTAGACGGCGAGATCCTTGGGATCGTATTTGTCCGCAGAACCCGTCGGCTTCCAGCCGATCAGCTCCTTGGCATGGCTCGTATCGCGCCAGCGGCGCGAATTCTCCGATATCGCGTCGAAGATGTCGAAGCGGATGCTGTCGGGCGCCGCGAGGCACTTGTCGACCATCTGCACGGCGTCGTCCTGCGCGAGATAGCCGGGGAAGTGTCGCACCATCTCGGGCTTGTCGCTAGCGAGAACTGCACCCAGCCGGATGCACAGCACCGACATGCCGTATTTGTCCGAGAACAGGCGCCCGGTATTTTCGCCGAAGAGCTTGCCGACGCCGTAGAAGCTGTCGGGGCGCGGCGGATCGAGGTAGTCGATCATCTTGGCGCCGGGGGGCAGGCGGTCATACTCGTTGGCGGCGAGCGCGCCATAGGGCGAGCCGTCGAACCACTCGTAGCCGCACATGGTGCTGCCGGTGCTCATGAACACCACGCGCTTGACGCCGGCTTCCTGCGCGGCGCGGTACATGGCGAGCGTGCCGCCGATGGTGATGTCCATGACGCGGTCCCAGTCGTCATAGTCCTGCGTCTCGGCGGCGAGATGCAGCACCATGTCCATGCCCTTGGAGGCACGGCGCAGGGCGTCGATGTCGCTGATATCGGCCTGGGTGTGCGGGATGCCCGGCACGGCGCGGCGGCTCAGGCCGCTGAATTCGTATTTGTCGGAGAGGTCGCGGATGACGAGGCCGCCGATGAGGCCGCTCGCGCCGGTGATCAACACCTTTGGTCTCGTCGCCGTCACGTCGCCCCTCGCTGGTTGACAGTTGAGATATACGATTAACATAATAACATGCTGGAAAAGGTGTCAAGCCGGGATGTGCGGGGTTCCGGCATAGGCAATTGGGAGGGGGTTCTAGTGAAGCGTCTGTCGTCGTTCGCGCTGTTTGCCAATCCGGCGCCGGGGCTGGTGAGCCGGCAGGCGCTGTTCCCCGGGGTCATTCGCCTGCGCGATGGGCGATTGCTCGCACTGTTCTCGATCGGGCAGGCCTTCGATGCCGCCGACATGCGCAGCTTCGTCAGCGTCAGCGAGGACGAGGGCGCGACGTGGTCGCCGCCGCGGCGGCTGAACGAGCGCGAGGCGCAACCGGAGGAGCAGGAGAGCTTCAAGCCGGTGCAGCTGCGCGACGGAAGGCTGCTGGCCACCGGCTATGTGTTCGAGCGGCCCGATCCGCTGCAGCCGATCGTTGATCCTGTGACGTTCGCGCTGCCGAGACTGGTGCCCAAGATGTCGGTGTCGGGCGATGGCGGCGCCAGCTGGTCGGCGCCGCAGCCGATCCGCCTCGAGGGCGAACCGCCGCTCGAAATGTCGGGGCCGGCGACGCAATTGCCGGGCGGGCGCATCATCGCCGCGACCTCGCCGTTCCACCTGCGGCCGACCGGGCACAGCGGCTGGATCGTTGCCAGCGACGATGGCGGCAGCAGCTGGTTCAAGCTGTCGGAGTTTTATCGTGCGCCGGGGTCGGACATCCATGCCTGGGAGTGCCGGCTGGTGGCGTGGGGCGAGGGCAGGGTGGCGGTGCTGTGGTGGGCCTATGATCACACGCGCGGCGTCAACCTCAACAACCACATCGCGTTCTCGTCGGACAGTGGCCAGACGTTCGGGCCGGCCGTCGATACCGGCGTGCCGGGGCAATCGTCGAGCCTGATCCATCTCGAGGGCGAGACGCTGCTCACCATCCACGCGCAGCGCGAAAAGGATGCCGGGCTGGTGGTGCGGCGCGTCGACGTGGCCGGCGGCGGCTTCACCATCCGCGAAGAGTTGGAACTGTTCGCCGATCTGGCGATGGGCAGCACCACCGCCGACATGAAGCAGCAGTTCGGCGACCTGAAGTTCGGCCAGCCCTCGCTGCTGCGGCTCAGCGAGACGGAGCTGCTGGCCTATTGCTGGGCGTTCGAGGACAACCAGTACATCATCAAGGCGTTTCGGCTGTCGCTCTAGCCGAGCGTGGTTGTTTGAAGGGTTCTGTCCAACCCACAACGTCATTCCCGCGAAGGCGGGAATCCAGGCCGGGCTATCGGACGTCCGTGAACTCCGTCTGGATTCCCGCCTTCGCGGGAATGACGTTGTGGGTTGGACAGAACCCTTCAAACAACCACGCTCGGCTAGAGCGACAGCCGAAACGCCTTGATGATG
>JBEHYU010000045.1:0-33712 GCA_048498015.1 Pseudomonadota bacterium | reverse complement strand
GGCAGCCAGGTCGTGGCGCTGCTGGCGGGGGCGCGGCCGGGCGAGCAGGTGCTCGACTTGTGCGCCGGCGCCGGCGGCAAGACGCTGGCAATGGCGGCGGCCATGGAGAACCAGGGCCGGATCTTCGCCTATGACAGCGACCGGCACCGGCTGGCGCCGATCTATGAGCGGCTAACCCGCAACGGCGTAAGCAACGTAGAGGTGCGTCCGCCCAATCCCGGTGCCCTCGACGATCTGGTGGGCAAGATGGATCGCGTGGTGATCGACGCGCCCTGCACCGGCTCGGGCACCTGGCGGCGGCAGCCGCACGCCAAGTGGAAGCTCAAGCCCGAGCAGGTGGCGGCGCGTGTCGGCGAACAGCAGGCCATCCTCGAGCAAGGCGCGCGCTACGCCCGGCCCGGCGGGATTGTCGTCTACATCACCTGCTCCATTCTCGATGAGGAGAATGAAGGGCAGGCCGACGCATTCCTTGCCGCGCACCCGGAGTTCGAGGCGGTCGCGGCTGGGCCGCCGCTCGAGGCACTGTCGGCCGGCGCCAGCGGGCGGGCACGCTTCACCGCGAGCGGCGGCGTGCAACTGACACCACATCTGACCGGAACCGATGGTTTTTTCGCGATTTTGCTGCGCCATCGCGGCTGAATGAACCGGTTGGAAGCCTGCCGCGTTGCAGCGGTATGGACAGCGCAGCACTCGATTATCGCCAGCCCCGCAGCTGGATCGTCACGGCGGCATTTGTTGCCGTCGTCGTGGTGGCTGGCGCCCTCATCGGCATCAGCGCCGGACCCGATGCCTGGTACGCGTCGCTCGCCAAGCCGCCGTTCAATCCGCCCAACTGGGTGTTTGCCCCGGTGTGGCTCACCCTCTACGTGCTGATCGGGATCGCCGGGGCGCGCACGTTCCTCCGCGACGCCAGCGGTCCGGCGATGCTGCTGTGGGCGCTACAGATGTTGCTCAACTGGGCCTGGACGCCAGCCTGGTTCACGCTGCATCTGATGTGGCCGGCTTTCGTCGTTATCGCCGCCATCCTGCTGCTGGTTGTTGGCTTCATCGTCCTGACCTGGCGGCGCGACCAGGTGTCGGCATGGCTGTTCGTGCCCTACGCGCTCTGGGTCGCGTTTGCCTCGACCCTCAATCTCTCGATCGCCTTGCTGAACTAGTCGCGCCGCGCGGAGCAGAACATCGTTCTGGGTCATCGTGCCAGCGACGCCCATCGCGGCTGCTTCGTGGCTTCAGCGTGGGCGCTGCGCCGGATTGGGGCGGATTCTGGGCGCCAGCGGGTACGAACGATGCATGGCTGGCCTGCGTGAACGATAAATATCCCCGTGCATTTGACCAGCTAATTTGTGCAGCACTGTCGGAGGTTAGCGTCGTATGGCCGGAAGGGTACTGCTGTCTCGGCGCCAGACTCTTTGGGCGCTGGCAGGGCTCGCCGTCGCGTCTACCGCGCTGACGCCCATGGCCTTCGCGGCCGGGGAGGCGCCGTCGCTGCCCTTCTCGTTTGACGCGCTCACCGAGCGGATGAGGGAACGCGCCTCGGAACCCTACGCGCTCGACGAAGCGCCGCTTCCGGACCTTCTCAAGAGCCTGACATATGACTCGTACCGGCTCATTCAAGCCCGCGACGAACGCGCCGTCGCGCTGAGCAATGGCTTCGGCTACTTCATCGAGCCGTTCCATCTGGGCTGGCTGTTCCAGCAGCCGGTCGAGATGTACCGGGTGGAGAGCGGCAAGGCGACGCCGATCCCATTCTCGGCCGCCGACTTCAACTATCACGACGCGGCCGTCGCCGCTCAGATGGCGGCGATCGAGCTGCCGGGCGTCGCCGGTTTCCGCATCGACTGCCCGCTCAACGCGCCGGGCCAGATGGCCGAGCTGGTGTCGTTCCTTGGCGCCAGCTATTTCCGCGCGCTGGGGCGCGGCAATGCCTATGGGGCGAGCGCCCGTGGCGCCGTGCTCAATTCCTGGCTGTCGCAGCCCGAGGAGTTCCCGCGTTTTTCGAGATTCTACGTCGAGCCGGCCGATTACGGCACGCCGCTGACGATCTATGCCGAACTCGATGGCCCGAGCATCGCCGGCGCTTTCCGCTTCGTCTTCGATCCGGCCACTGAGCAGCGGCAGGATACGATCGTCGAGGTCACGGCGCGGTTCTTCTTCCGCGCCGACGTCGCCGAGATGGGCATCGCGCCGCTCACCTCGATGTATCTCTATTCGGACGCCAATCGCAGCCAGTTCGACGATTACCGCCCGCAGGTCCATGACAGCGATGGCCTGTTCATGGATGGCGGCACGGGCGAGGTCGCCTGGCGGGCCCTCAACAATCCGCCGGCGCTCGCCAACTCCTATTTTACCCACACCAACCCCAGGGCCTTCGGGCTGATGCAGCGCTCGCGCGATTTCGACGCCTACCAGGACACGGGCGCGCGCTACGATTTGCGCCCGTCGATTCTGGTCGAGCCGATCGGGGACTGGGGTGAAGGCAGCGTCCGGCTCATCGAAAACCCCATCAAGCTCGAGGCCGAGGACAATATCGGCGCCTTCTGGGTGCCCAAGACGCCATACAGGGCCGGCGACAGCGCAGAGTTCAGCTACCGGCTGCATTGGGGCGACCTGCTGCCGCCCACCGACGCCCAGCTCGCTTATGTAGCGGCGACGCGCGGCGGGCAGGGCGGCGTTTCGGGCGTCGAGAACAAAGCGACGCTGCGCAAATTTGTCATCGACTTCGTGGGCGACGCCATCAGCGGGCTCGACCCCGAAAAGCTCGATGCCGTGACGACGCTTTCGGGCGACGGCAAGGTCACGTTCAACGCCATCTCGAAGGTTCCAGAGACCGGCGCGATGCGGCTGGCGATCGACGCGGAGATCGACAGCAAGAACCCGGTCGAGCTGCGCGCCTATCTGGTGGGCGGCGGCCGGCAACTCACCGAAACCTGGCTCTATCAGTGGCGCGCAGCATGAAGCACGAGATCAACTTCGCGGTCGGAAATTTCCACCAGCGGGCGCTGCCCGATGCGCCGCTTGTGATGCCGCGCCAGGTTGTCGAGCGGCACTTCGACTGGTCCGGCGTGTTCCGCCTGTTCGCCCTTGTCCGCCAGCGGCGGTGACGCAGTGCCCGCCCAAGTCTCCGTGAGTACCCCATGGCGCTGACGCTGCGCTGGCTGGCTTTTGCGGCGAGTGTCGCAGCCTCGCTGTTCGGCGCCTGGCTGTTCATCAAGCTGGCCGAGGCCGATGGCTGGTCGGGCTTCGACGATATCCGCCTGATCCTGTCGACGCTGTGCGTGTTCTGGCTGACCTGGGGCGCGGCGGGCGGGCTGCTCGGCCTCACGGTGGCCCCACGGCGGGACAGGGCGCCGCCGCCGCGGCAGGGGGTGGGGCGTACGGCGCTGCTGATGCCGATCTACCACGAGGACCCGCCCTCGACCTTCGCGCGGGTCGCCGCGATGAGCGCTCGGCTGACGGCGCTGGGCGCGCATGACGGCATCGACATCTTCATTCTCTCCGACAGCCAGTCGCTCGACGCGGCGGCGCGCGAGACGCTGTGGCTCGAGCGGTTGCTCGCCGATTGCGACGCGCGCGGGCAGGTCTTCTACCGTCGGCGGGCCAAGAATGTCGGCCGCAAGGCGGGCAATATCGAGGACTTCATCCGCCATTCGGGTGGCGCCTACGAGTTCGCCATGGTGCTCGATGCCGACAGCCTGATGGAAGGCGAGACGATTCTCGCGATGATCGCGACGATCGATCGGGAGCCCGCGCTGGGCCTGCTGCAATCGCTGCCGTTGATCGTCCACGCGCAGTCGCTGTTCGGCCGGGCGCTGCAGTTCTCGGCCCGGCTTTATACGCCCGTCTATGCGCGCGGCACCGCGCTGCTGCAGGGGCGCGAGGGGCCGTATTGGGGCCATAACGCGATCTTCCGCGTGACCGCTTTCGCACAAAGCTGCGGCCTGCCTGAACTGCAGGGACGGCCACCCTTCGGCGGGCAGATTCTCAGCCATGATTATGTCGAGGCGGCCCTGCTGGCCCGTGCCGGCTACGAAGTGCGGCTCGACCCGACCTTGCGCGGCTCGTTCGAGGAAGGGCCGGACAACATCGTCGATTATGCCAAGCGCGACCAGCGCTGGTGCCAGGGTAATCTGCAGCATTCGCGCGTGTTGCTGGCGCCGGCGCTGCAGGCTTGGAACCGCATCACGCTGCTGCAGGGCATCCTTGCTTATCTCATGCCGCCCGTGTGGCTGGTGCTGCTGATCGTATCGATCGTCGCCGCCGATTTCGCGCAGCGCGGACTTGGCGGGCAGCGGCCGGACTGGGCCGGCTGGGTGCTGATCGGCTTCGTCGCGGTCATCCTGGTGCTGCCCAAGCTGATGATCGCGCTGGTCGAGATCGTGACGGGCCGGGCCGGGGGTATGACGGGGAGCATCGGGCTGCTGCTCGCCGTGGCCGCCGAGGTGGTGGTGTCCACGCTGACTGCGCCGGTTGTACTGATGTTCCAGGTGCGCTCTGTGCTGCGCGTGTTCTTCGGCAAGGATGGCGGCTGGCCGGCGAGCAACCGCGCGGACAGCCGTGTCGGTCTCGATCAGGCCTGGCAGAGCGGCTGGTGGATCAGTTGCTTCGGCGGCGCCGGACTTGCGACCGTGCTGCTCGCCGGCCCGAGCCTCACGGTGTGGATATTGCCGGTGGCGTTGCCCATGATCGGCGCGCCGCTCCTCATCTGGCTCACCAGCCTGCCGGTCGCCAAAGTCCTGCTGCGTGCGCCGGGCGAGACCGAGCGCGGCCCGGTGCTGCGCGAGTGGGAGCGCATCCATTGCCGCTGGATCGAATCCGGCGAGCCCGAAGCCGGGATCGTCGAGGAGGAGACGGCAAATGTCCTCGGCTGAGGCGCGCATCGCCAAACCCTCGGCGCGCGACCAGCGGCTCGACATGTTCCGCGGCCTCGCGCTGGTGATGATTTTCATCAATCACGCGCCGGGCACGCTCTACGAGAACTGGACTAACCGCAATTTCGGCTTCTCGGACGCAGCCGAGGCCTTCGTGCTGATGTCGGGCATCGCGGCCGGGCTTGCCTATTCGCCCTCATTCAAGGCGGGGGCACTATGGCAGGGGACGCTGCGCGTCTGGGCGCGTGCGCGGACGCTCTACTTCGTCCACATCACGACCACGATTCTCGCGCTCGGCATCTTCGGCATTGCGGCGATCAGGTTCGGCATCTGGCAGCCGCTCCGCACCAACAACATCGAGCCGATAATCACGCAGCCGGTAGCGACGATGGTGGGCATTCCACTGATGGCGCACCAGATCGGCTACTTCAACATATTGCCGCTCTATTGCGTGCTGCTGCTGGCGAGCCCACTGCTGCTGATCCTTGGCCGCCGCCATCCCTGGCCGGTGGTGATCGGCTCGGTGCTGCTGTGGTCGGCGGCAGGGCAGTGGCATCTCAATTTGCCGGCGTTCCCCAATCCCGGCGGATGGTTCTTCGATCCGCTGAGCTGGCAACTGATCTTCGTGGTCGGCCTGTTCTCCGGCGTCGCCATGCGCGACCGCACGGCGCTTGTGCCGTTCGACCGGGTGCTGTTCTGGGGCGCGCTCGTCTTCGTCGTGTTCATCGGGTTCTGGATGAAGCTCGACTGGCTCGGCACCTTCGGTCGCGACAGGCTGCTGGCGCCGCTGAGCCATGCCGGCTTTCCGGACTATTTCGTCTGGTTCGACAAGACGACGCTCGCGTTGCCCCGACTGCTGCACGCTCTGGCGCTCGCCTATGTGCTGAGCTCCATCCCCTTTGTGCGCACCATAGCCGAGAGCCCCTATGCGGCGCCGCTGACGCTGCTCGGGCGGCACGGCCTGCCGGTGTTCGCGACAGGCTCGGTGCTCGACATGGTGCTGCAGGCGGTCAAGGTGCGCACCGGCAACGATCCGCTCGTCGATGGCGTGATGTTCCTGGCCGGCCTGCTGATCCTGCTGGCGCTGGCAGACGTGCTCGACCGCATCAAGCCCGCGAAGCTTGCGGCGCCGCCCTCCATCGTACCGGCAGTGACCGTGGGTGACTTGATGCGGGAGGCCGCATGAGCGTCGCGGCGGACATCGCGATCGCATCGCCGCGCTGGCGCGGCATCAGCGTGCCAAGCTGGGTCGTGCTGGCAGGTATTCCGCTGATCTTCGTGATTGTCGGATTGGTGATCCGCTATTTCGGCTATGCGGCGGCGGTGGGCGACGAAACGATCACCGGCTTTCCCATGGGCATGTGCCGGTGGGATTGCGGCTGGTATATCTATATCGCCGAGCACGGCTATCATCCGTTCCCGACGCCGAACATGAACGCGGCCGGCAACTGGGCCTTCTTCCCGTTGATGCCGGTGTTCGTCGGCCTGCTCCACGCGCTGACCACGTGGCCGACGATGACACTCGCGACCGGCGTCTCCATCGCCATGTCATACGCAACCGCGGTGATCGCCTGGCCGCTGCTGGGGCGCGATTTGCGGGCCTACACGCTGTTCTCGGCCTATCTGCTTGCCGGTCCGTTCTCGGCCTACTTCACCACGTTCATGACGGAGGCCGCGTTCATCCTATGGACGACCGCGGTGCTGGTGGCGCTCGAGCGGCGTGCTTACCTCACTGCTGGCGTACTGGCCGCGCTGTTGTCGGCGACACGGATCGTCGGCGTGTTCATGTCGGTCGCCATGCTGGTGCAAGTGTTTGCCGACTATCGGGCGGGGGGTAAGCCACTCAAGAGCTTCTTCGTCGATACGTTGAAGCGTCCCGACATTGTACTGGCGCTGCTGCTGGCGCCGCTCGGCGCGTTCGTCTTCATGGCGTTTCTCTATGGCTATGTGGGCGATGGGTTGGCGTTCCTCCACGTGCAGCGCGCCTGGGCGCGGGCCTATGGCGATCCGCTGACCTTCGTCTGGCAGGCGATCACCACATGGCCGACCAGCTCCTGGGCGCCCACGGCACCGCAGCAGATCGCCGCGACGGTGATCGTCGGCTTCGTACTGATCGGCATGCTGTTCTGGCGGCGGCAATGGGCGGGCGCAACGTTTAGCGCGATCTCGCTGGTGACGCCGCTGTTTGCCGGCATGGCCTCGATGCTGCGTTTCACCGTGGCGCTGGCGCCGCTCGCCATCCTCGCCTGCCGGCTGCTGGCGAGGCACTGGGCGATCTTCGCGTTGGCGCTGCTCGGCTTCATGGTCGCCGACTATTACGTGGCGATGAACTGGATCAGCGGGGCGCTGAGCCTTGTCTAGTCTCGCGCTGCCGCGGCCGAATGGAACGGCGCTTTACGCTATCGCCGGCCTAGTGTTGCTGTTCGAGCTAGGCGTCACCTGGTTCGCGCTGCATCCGAACGTGCCGGCCGACTATCGCGCCTATTACATCGACCAGACGACGACCTGCCTCAACGAGCCGGTGTCTGGCGACTATGCGTTCGGCACGCGGGTATCGTTCCGCGACGATGGCGCCAAGCTGGTCAAGCCGCTGAAGGTCTGTGGCTGGGAGGGACCGGTGGGCGACGGGCTGCATGCCGTCGGCGAGAGCTCGCGGCTGCGTTTTGCGTTGCTCGGCAGCGCGCACGCAACGACGCTGATGCTCGAGATGGTGGCAGTGGATATGTCCGGGGCGGCAGGGCAGGAGGTCGATCTGCTCGCCAACGGCACGAGGATCGGCACCGTGCAGGTCGCGACCGGCGAGCCGCAGAGCTTCAGTTTTGCCGTCCCGGACTCGGCGTTGGCTACCACACACGTCCTCGACGTCGAACTGGCCTTTCCGCTGGCCATCCGGCCCAATCCAACCGACTCCAATACCCGCAAGCGTTCCATCAAGCTGACGGCCGCCGAGGTCAGCGGCTCGCTCGGCTGACCGGATGGCCAGTGGCGCTTGCTCCGGCTAGGGTCGGGCATGCGCACCAACCAGCATCGCATCGAAGTCTCGCCCGGCCGGTTTGTCGGCTGGGAGACGCTGGGCAGCGGCCCTGGGCTCGTCGTGCTACATGGGTCGGCGCGGGCAGGGCGGCACTATCGCCGGCTGGCGCGTGGCCTGACGGACAAATTCGCCGTGCATCTGGTCGATCGCAACGGGCGTGGCCTCAGCCTGCCGCGCGACGACGGGCCGGGGCTGGCCGGGCAGGTGGCCGACGTTGCGGCGGTGTTCGAGGCGACGGGTGCACGGTTTCTGTTCGGCCACAGCGCCGGCGGTATGGTGGCGTTGGCGACGGCGCCGGTGGTGAAGCCCGACAGGCTGGTGGTCTACGAGCCGGCCGTTTCGATCGATCATTCGATCCCGCGGGGCCAGGCCGACGATCTGCGGCGCGAGCTCGCCGGGCCCGATGCGGCGCGCGGCATGGTGCATTTCGCCAAGGATGTCGGCGCGGTGCCGGACTGGGCGCCGACGGGTGCGACGGCGCTGTTCTTCCGGCTGTTCCTCAACGGGCCGGGCGGCAAGGAAATCAGCGAGTTGGTGCCGCTGGTCATCCCTGACATCGAGATGATCGAAAAGGATGACGGCCCGGCCTCCCGCTTCGCTGCGATCACCGCAAAGACGCTGGTGATGTGGGGCGACCGCAGTCCGCCTTACCTGACGGACGCCGCCCGCAAGGTCGCGGCCGCCATCCCCGCCGCCCAGGGGCTCGAACTGAAAGGCCAGAAGCACGACGCGCCGGATTTCTTCGCGGCGCCGCTGGTCGCCCGGCATATCGCCACGTTTCTCGGCGCATAGCGGGCCGGCGGTTCGTCTGGCTTGCGGAATCCCCGCTCACCCTTTATTTCCCCGCCATGACGGCACCTGTCGACTCCATCCTCATCATCGATTTCGGCTCCCAGGTCACCCAGTTGATCGCGCGGCGATTGCGCGAGGCGGGCGTCTACTGCGAAATCCATCCGTTCAACAAATCGGCCGAAGCCTTCGCGGCGATGCAGCCCAAGGGCGTCATCTTTTCCGGCGGCCCGGCCTCGGTGACCGATGAGGGCAGTCCGCGCGCCCCGCAGGCGGTGCTCGACGCCAACGTGCCGATCCTCGCGATCTGCTACGGCCAGCAGACGCTGGCGCTGCAGTCGGGCGGCAAGGTCGAGGGCGGTCATGCCCGCGAGTTCGGCCGCGCCGATGTCGAGATCAAGGAGCCGAGCGCGCTGTATGAGGGCGTGTGGGAGATCGGCGGGCGCTACCCCGTGTGGATGAGCCATGGCGACCGCGTCACCGAACTGCCGCCCGGCTTCAAGGTCGTGGCGACGTCGCCGAATGCGCCTTTCGCCATTGCGGTGAATGAGGACAAGAAGCGCTACACCACGATGTTCCACCCCGAGGTGGTGCACACGCCGGATGGCGGCAAGCTGCTGGCCAACTTCGTGCACAATATCGTCGGGCTGAAATCGGACTGGACCATGTCGGCTTACCGCTCGCGCATGATCGACAGGATCCGCGCGCAGGTCGGCACGGGCAGAGTGATCTGCGGGTTGTCGGGCGGCGTCGATTCGTCGGTGGCGGCCGTGCTGATCCACGAGGCGATCGGCGACCAGCTGACCTGCATCTTCGTCGATCACGGGTTGATGCGGCTCAACGAGGCCGACGAGGTCGTCCAGATGTTCCGCGACAACTACAACATTCCGCTCGTGCATGTTGACGCGTCCAAGGAATTCCTCGGCGCGTTGGCCGGCGAGGCCGACCCCGAGACCAAGCGCAAGACCATCGGCAGGCTGTTCATCGAGACGTTCGAGAAAGAGGCGGCCAAGATCGGCGGCGCGCAGTTCCTCGCGCAGGGTACGCTCTATCCCGACGTCATCGAGAGCGTCAGCTTTTCGGGCGGCCCGTCGGTCGTCATCAAGTCGCACCACAATGTCGGCGGCTTACCCGAGCGCATGAACATGCAACTGGTCGAGCCGCTGCGCGAGCTGTTCAAGGACGAGGTCCGCGCTCTCGGCCGCGAGCTGGGATTGCCCGAAAAGTTCGTCGGCCGGCATCCGTTCCCTGGGCCGGGTCTTGCGATCCGCCTGCCGGGCGGCGTCACGCCCGAAAAGCTCGACATTCTGCGTCAGGCCGACGCGGTCTATCTCGACGAAATCCGCAAGGCAGGCCTTTACGACAAGATCTGGCAGGCCTTCGCGGTGCTGCTGCCGGTGCAGACGGTGGGCGTCATGGGCGACGGGCGGACATACGAGTTCGTCTGCGCGCTGCGCGCGGTGACCTCGGTGGATGGCATGACGGCGGATTTCTATCCGTTCGACATGGGCTTCATCGGCAAGGTCGCGACGCGCATCATCAACGAGGTGCGCGGCATCAACCGCGTCGTCTACGACATCACCAGCAAGCCGCCGGGCACGATCGAGTGGGAGTGACGGTCAGTTCGGCTTGCTGGCCGGACGCAGCCGGCCGGCAAAGGCGAGGCTGAGGACCAGCACGGGGATCAGCGCGGCGAGCCCGACGCGCATCTCGATGTGCTCCGACACGAAGCCGATGACCGGCGGTCCGACCAGGAAGCCGGCCAGCGCGACGAAGGTGAGCACGGCGACATTCTGCGATGAGGTGCCGGGCAGGGCCGCCGCGGCGGACACGGCAAGCGGGAAGCCGACCGACACGCCTAGCCCGATGACGCCGAAGCCGAGATAGGCAGCGATGCTGTTCGGGGCAAGCGCGAGCAGCGCGACGCCGACAACCGCCAGTACGCCGCAGACGCGTGCGAGCATCACGGCGCCCCATCTCTCGCGCAGCATGTCGCCGGCGAGCCGGCCCAGTGCCACGACCAGCGCGAAAGCCGAATAGCCGAGGCCGGCGGCGCCCGCATCGGCGCTGAACACGGTGCGCAGATAGACGGCGGACCAGTCGGCCATGGCTCCCTCGGTAATGCTGATGCCGACGACGAACAGGCAGATCAGCAGCAGCGGCCAGGAGGGCAGCGTCAGCCGATGGCTCTCGTGCTGCGTAGGTGCGGCGACGCCGTGGTCGCGCGGCAAGAGGCTCAGCAGGATCAGGGCGATCGGCAGGCAGACGATCGCCGCTATCGGCACGGAGAAATGCGGCGGCAGACCGAGTGCGGCGAGGCCAGAGCCGATCAGGCTGCCGGCCATGATGCCGAACGACCAGAAGCCGTGCGACTTGCTCATGATGAGCTCGCCCGTCGATTTCTCGGTCTCGGCCGCCTCGACGTTGAGCCCGAGCTCGAGGAACGACAGCGAGGCACCGGTCAGCATCAGCGCGATGAAGAGAGTCAGCTGGCTGGGCGCCAGGGTCGGCAGGCAGACCGCGAGCAAATGGAGTGGAAAGCCGGCCAGCATGGCCCGCCAGGGGCCGATCCGGCCGACCAGCGGACCGGAGAAGGGCAGGGTCAGCAGCGTTCCGCAGGGCAGGCCGATCAGCGCTAGAGCGAGCGCGGCCGGGCCGAGGCCCAGGGCCTGCTGTACGTCGGGGATGCGCGGCAGCCAGCCGCCGAAGGTGATCGGCTGCAGGAAGAAGATCGCCATGGTCAGACGCTGGCGGGTGAGGAAGGATGTCGAACTCATTCGCGGCCCGCCGAGCCGATCTGCGCGCGCTCCGAATCGTCGGGCAGCGGGTTCACGATGTCCGGCATTCCGGGCGAGCCTCCAGGCGGGCGATGTTCTAAATTTTCAGATTGGAACCGTTGTGTCGCTCATATCAAGAGGTCCACACGCATACCAATTCAAGGCCCAATCTGTCGCTTTGCGCAAAAAAGCGGCCCGCAGCCTGCCGCGAGAGGCACCACAATGCCCGGAATGCGGGCAAAAATCAGGGGTAGAGCAACATTCTCTTCGGTGGTTTCAGATTGGTATTGAACTTCGCGCCGATCCATGTTGACATTCTGATGAAGGCGATAGAGCATCTGAAAATCGTTTTCAGTTCAACCACTGCAATCAAGACAGTCGGCGAACACAGGGCAGGGACTAATGCGGGTAGGCATCATCGGCCTGGGCTATCGCCTGGGATATCTGGCGCGGGTGTTTTCGCTCGCCAGCCCCGACTTCCAGGTAGTCGGCTATGTCGACGATGCGCCAGCCGGGCTGGACTACACCAGGGAACACAACGTCTCGGTCGGGCGCGAATACGCGACCCTCGAGCAGATGCTCGACGAGGCCAGGCTCGACCTGCTGATGGTCGGCTCGCCCAATCACATGCATCTGGGCCACATCCGCACCGGGCTTGATCGCGGCCTCAAGATCTTCACCGAGAAGCCGGTGGTCACCAGCGTCGAAGAAACGATGCAACTGGCCGAACTGATCTCGCGGTACGGCTCGGACAATGTGATGGTCGGCCTCGTGCTGCGCTACGCGCCGCTCTACAAGGATTTGCGCCAGGCTCAGAAGGACGGGCTGGTTGGCGACGTCGTCTCGATCGAGGCGTCGGAGCATATTGCGCCCTATCATGGCGCGTTCTTCATGCGCGACTGGCGCCGCTACGAGCGCTACTCCGGCAGCTTCATGCTGGAGAAGTGCTGCCACGATCTCGACCTCTATAACGGCGTCATGGGCACGCGCCCGCGCTATGTGTCGAGCTTCGGCGGCCGCCGTACCTTCATTCCCAAGAACGCGCCGCAGGTCTCCGGCATCAACGACCTCGAAGTCTATTACCGCAAGCCGAGCGGCTGGATGGGCACCGACAAGGTGTTCGACACCGACGGCGACATCATCGACTACCAGACGGCCATGGTCGAATACGACAATGGCGCCGCACTGACGTTCCATACCAATCTCAACGTGCCCGACGAGTTCCGCCGCTTCGCGGTGATGGGCGTCAAGGGCATGGCCGAGGGCGACTTCGTCCGCAACTTCTTCACCGTCACGGACTCGCGCACCTCGGACCGGCTGATCGACACCAAGTACCAGACCTCGGAACTGTCGGCCCATTACGGGGCTGACGAGCAGATGGCCGAAGACATCCTCAAGCACCTGACGGGCGGCCAGCCGCTGCCGGTGTCGGTGGTGGATGCGCTCGAGGCGGGCCTGCTGGCGCTCACCATGGACGACGCGCGGCGACGTCGCGTCGTGGTCGACATGCGACCCATCTGGCAGGAATTCGACGCGGCGCTCGCCGGCAAGCGTTCCACCGACAAGGTGGCGTAGGAGAGGCCGATGACGAATTCTCGCAGTGCCCTGATCTTCGTCCTCATCCTTCTCGTTCCCGCTACCATCTATGTGCTCGCGATCGTCGCCTACCCACTGGTGGACACGATCAATCTGAGCTTCACCAATGCGGGGCTGGCCAAGACCTACAAATTCGTGGGCTGGGACAACTACACCAAGATCTTCAACTCGAGCTTTTCCGACGTGATCATCCGCACCTTCGTGTGGACGTTCTTCTCGGTGTCGATCAAGATGATCATCGGCACCTTCGGCGCCGTGCTGCTGAATGCCGCCGTGCCGGGCCGCGCCCTGTTCCGCGTGCTGACCCTGCCGCCCTGGATCATTCCAATGGCGATCGGCATCTTCATGTGGAACTGGATGTATAACGGCCAGTTCGGCATGATCTCCGGCATCCTGCAGGACATCGGTGTGCTGCACACGCCCTATGCCTGGCTCGCTTACGGCACCAGTGCCTTCTGGGCGACGATCTTCACCGATGTGTGGATCGGCGTTCCGATGGTGACGATCTATCTGCTGGCCGCCATCCAGTCGATCCCGCGCGACCTCTACGAGGCGGCGTGGGCCGACGGAGCAGGGCGCGCCTATCGCTTCCGGCGCATCACCCTGCCGCTGATGCGGGCGGCCGCGATCACCATGTCGATGCTGTCGCTGATCGCTACCTTCAACTCGTTCGACATCATCTGGATCCTGACGCAGGGCGGGCCGAACGGCTCGACTACCACGATGATCATCGACACCTACAAAACGGCCATCGGCTCTTACAAATATGGCGAGGGCTCGGCCCGCGCGGTGCTGATCTGTGTGTTCCTGTCGGTGTTCAGCCTGCTGTATTTCCGCATCATCAATCGACTGTCGCGGGGTGACGCCAAATGACCGAAGCTCCGATCGCTGCAACCGGGGTGACGACCAACGCTTCCACCCCCACCAAACGCAAGCGCTCCGCTGCCAAGGCCGCGGTGCCGATGATCGATCGCTACAAGCTAATCGAGAAGATCGGCATATATGTCGGCCTGTTCGTGTTCCTGTTCTTCGTGCTGGCGCCGTTCATCGAGGGTTTCCGGGTCTCACTACGGCCGCTCGACCACCTGTTCTCGTCGCCTTATGTAATCCTTCCCACCGACGGAACGTTCGACTCCTATGCCAGTATGTGGACCAGCGTTCCACTGCTCGGGCGCTACATCTTCAACTCGCTGTTCATCTCGCTGGTCGCCACCATCATCGTTCTGGTGCTGGTGGTGCCGGCCGCGTATGCCTTCGCCCGATTCAATTTCAGCTGGCAGGGCTGGATGTTGGGCGCGTTTCTTGCAGTCAACATGTTCTCGGGCGCCGTGCTGATCATCCCGCTCTATCGCCTGATGCGCACCCTCGGTGTGCTCAACACCTATTGGGCGATGATCATTCCGGGGGTCGCCTTCCTGATCCCGACCGGCATCTGGCTGTTGCGTGCCTACATGATGCGCATCCCGCGCGAGCTCGACGAGGCCGCCTGGGTCGATGGTGCGTCGCGCTTCTACACTTTCCGTCGCGTCATCCTGCCGCTGGCCATGCCGGGCATTGTGGTCGTGGCGATTTCCACTTTCATCGGGGCCTATGCACAGCAGTTCATTTTCGCCCTGACCTTCAATTCGAAATCCGAACTCATGCCGCTTGCCGTTGGACTGTTCTCGTTCTTCGGCAAGGAGCGTGTGGTCTGGAACGAACTCATGGCCGCCAGCTTGGTGGGGGTGCTTCCGGTCATGATCGTCTTCTTCTTCCTCCAGCGCTATCTGGTCGCCGGCATTACCGCTGGCGCCCTGAAATCCTAACGACGAACTCGCTCCGTGGTCCGGGGCAAGTATTTAAAACAAGGGAAGGTAACATGACCAAACACAGCATGATCCTCGGTGGGGTGATGGTCGCCCTGCTGGCGTCGACTGCGCCGCAGGTGGCGTTCGCCGACGACAAGGAAGTGGCGATGATCCAGTGCGGCGATACGCTCGCCGAGACGTATCCGGATCTGATCTCCAAGTGGGAAGCCAAGAATCCGGGCTACAAGGTCAATGTCGAGCTCGTCGGCTGGGCCCAGTGCCAGGACAAGGTGACCACGCTGGCCGCCGCCGGTACCCCGGTTGCGCTGGCCTATGTCGGTTCGCGTACCCTCAAGGAATTCGCCGACAGCGACCTGATCATCCCGATCACCTACACCGATGACGAGAAGGCGGCCTACTACCCGCACATCCTCGACACCGTGACCTACAATGGTCAGCAGTGGGGTATCCCCACCGCGTTCTCGACCAAAGCGCTGTTCTGGAACAAGGACCTGTTCAAGCAGGCCGGCCTCGATCCGGACAAGCCGCCGAAGACCTGGGACGAGATGCTGGCCGACGCCAAGACCATCAAGGACAAGACGGGTATCCCGGGTTACGGCCTGCCGGCCAAGACCATGGATAACACCATGCACCAGTTCCTCCACTACGTGTACACCAACAACGGCTCCGTCACCGACGACACCGGCAAAGTCACGCTCGACTCGCCGGAGAACCTGGCGGCGCTCGAGTTCGTGAAGTCGCTGGTGCCGGTGTCGGAAGACGGCCCGTCGGCCTACGACCAGGACGACATGATCAAGATCTTCTCGGACGGCAAGGTCGCCATGATCGAAGGCGGCCCGTGGGTTCGCAACCAGGTTCCCAAGACCATCACCTGGGGCGTCGACCTGCTCCCGACCGGCCCGTCGGCCAAGGGTCCGGGCACGCTGCTGATCACCGACAGCCTCGCCATCTTCAAGGGCACCGGCGTCGAAGATCAGGCGACCGACCTCGCCAAGTGGCTCACCAACCCCGAGAACCAGTTCACCTACGAGAAGACGCACGGCCTGACGCCGCTCCGTCCGGTCGCTGGTGTGGCTGATCTCACCAAGGACGACCCGACCTGGAAGCCGTTCCTCGACGGCATCAGCAATGGTGGCCCGGAGCCGCTGTTCAAGGACTACAAGGGCCTGCAGAACTCCATGATCGCCATGGTGCAGTCCGTTGTGACCGGCCAGGCCGAGCCCAAGGACGCCCTGACCAAGGCCGCCGGCGAAATCGGCGCCTTCGAGTAAGGCATATCCGGGTCCGGGCGTTCGCGCCCGGACCCTCCCAATGCCGGCGGCGAGCCGCCATTGTGCTGCGCCCGGCGAGGCCGGACCCCAAGGAGACCTGCGTTGAGCGAACTGACCCTGTCGCATCTCGAGAAATCGTTTGGCGAGGTGAACGTCATCAAGGGTGTCGATCTCGATGTCGAGGCCAAGGAATTCGTGGTTTTTGTCGGCCCCTCGGGCTGCGGCAAGTCCACCCTGCTCCGCATGATCGCGGGGCTCGAGGACACCACCGGCGGTGACATCGTCATCGGTGGCAACCGCGTCAACGACCTGCCGCCCGTGCAACGCGGCATTGCGATGGTGTTCCAGTCCTACGCGCTCTACCCGCACATGAGCGTGTTCGAGAACATCGCCTTCCCGCTGCGCGTCGAGCGCCTGCCGGAAGACAAGATCAAGGCGAAGGTCGACGAGGCCGCGCGCGTGCTCAAGCTGCAGGATCACCTGCACAAGCGCCCGGGTACGCTCTCGGGCGGCCAGCGCCAGCGCGTCGCCATCGGCCGCGCCATTGTGCGCGAGCCGCGCATCTTCCTGTTCGACGAGCCGCTGAGCAACCTCGACGCCGCGCTCCGCACTGAGATGCGCATCGAACTGATGGACCTGCACCAGCGGCTGGGTTCCACCATGATCTACGTGACGCACGACCAGGTCGAGGCCATGACGATGGCCGACAAGATCGTCGTGCTCAACGCCGGCCGTATCGAGCAGGTGGGCTCGCCGCTCACGCTCTACCATCACCCCGCCAATCGCTTCGTTGCCGGCTTCATCGGCAATCCGACCATGAACTTCGTCGAAGGCACCTGCACTTCGGCCGAGGCGGGCAGGGTGGCGCTCGACCTGCCGGGCTTCGGCAAGATTTCGCTCTCCCGTTCGGCGCCGCACCTGGCCGGCGAGAAAGTCTCGATCGGCATTCGCCCCGAGCACGTCACGCTCGGCGGCGGCGAGTTCACCATCGAGGTGACACCGCGGCTCATCGAGCATCTGGGCATCCACACCGTGATCTATTCGGACAGCCTCGGCAGCGGGCCATTCACCGCGCTGTTCGAGGGCGACACCGACGCCGCCGAGGGCCGGCCGCTGACGCTGGGCCTGTCGCTGGCGCAGGTGCACCTGTTCGACAAGAACGGAGTCGCCGTAGCTTGACGCTGCACATCGTCACACAGCCGGCCGCGGATCGCAGGGTCGCCGACCTGGTCGAGCTGCTGCAGACCGAGCGCGAGGGGCTCACGCGCTCGCAGCGGCTTTTGTGTGACATCGTGCTGGCCGACGTGGACGCGGTGCTGCGCATGTCGATCGTCGATCTCGCAACGCTGGCCGAAGTGTCGCCGCCCACCGTGACGCGGCTCTGCCATCGCCTGGGCTGCGACAGCTATGGCGAGTTCAAGGTTAGGCTGGCGCAAAGCAATTCGGTGAGCCAGCGCTACCATGGACCGACGCACGGTCCCGAGACGATCGAGGGCATCGCGCAGGTGGTGATCGACGGCATCGCCGGCAGTGTGCGCGAGCTGGGCAGCCGGCTCGACTATCGGGCGGCGCAGGAGGCGGCCGAGGCGATCGCCAATGCCGATTATGTCGTGGCGTTCGGCTCGGGCGGGTCGTCCTCGATGGTTGCCACCGAAACCGAGATGCGGCTGTTTCGCCTCGGCATCAAGGCGTCGTCGTCGATCGACCACCAGGCGCAGATGATGCGCGCCGCCGGCGCGCCGGCCGGCACGGTGATCGTCGCCTATTCGCTCAGCGGCAACAATTTGCCCCTCGCCCGCGCCCTTGCGGCTGCGGGCGACAACGGCCTGGTGCGCGTCGTCGTCACGCGGTCCGGCTCGCCGGTTGCGGCGCAGGCCGACATCCTGATCGCGGTCGATCGCGAGGAGAATGTTGACATCCTCCGCCCGACGCCCGGCCGCTATGCCTTCCTCGCCGTGCTCGACATCGTGGCGCAGGCGGTGGCGACGCGGCTGGGCAACGTCGCCATTTCGAGCATGCGCCGCATCAAGCATCAGCTGGTCGTCAACCGCGACAATGTCGACGGTCAGCCGCTGGGCGACTGAATTATCCGATCCCACTGGAACTCCATCATGGCCGAAATGCCCAAGCTGAAACTTGTCACCACCTGGACGCCGGCGCGCGATGGCAAGCCGTTGGTCTACGGTATCGAGCTGACCAATGACGGCACCGCGCCGCTCTCGCATTTCAAGCTCGGCGTGAACGGTCCGGCGCGCATCGACCCGTCGGCTGAGATCGAGGGCGCCACCCTGCTGGAACGGCTCTCCAACCATACGCTGCTCGCGCCGCCTGCCGGCTTCGTGCTCGAGCCCGGCGCGACCTGGGTCATTCTGGTGCGCGGACTGTCCTACCCGCTGCGCCACTGGAGCGACGGGGCCAACACCGCCTACGTCGCGCTCGAAGACGGCACCACCGTGCATGTCGCTACGGAGCCCACCGATGCGGTCGGCGCTAACGCGCCGCTGCTCAAGGGCGCGATGCGCTTCGTGATGCCGGCCAAGGTGCCGGCCTCGGTTTCGATCATCCCCTGGCCGAAGCGCGTCGCGGTCGAAGGCAGCCAGCCTGTAGTGGGGCTCGACGTCCGCCACGCCGGCAAGATTGCCGAGGCAGCGGCCGCTGCATTCGCGGCTCTCACGGCCGACCTGTTCCCGGTGGAGAGCATCGTACGGCCGGCGGCGGAAGGCGGCCTCCCAGTGGAAGTCGTCGAGAAGGCGGGGCTGGGCAAGGAGGCTTACGAGGTCAGGTTTGCCGTCGACAAAGTGACGGTTGGCGCGACGACGCAGACCGGCATGCTCTATGGCCTCATCACCCTCGGCCAGATCCTGCGCGGCGCGAAACAGTACCCGGACCGGCTGACCTTCCCGACCGGCGGCGTCATCGAGGACGAGCCCGCCCTTGGATGGCGTGGCACGCATCTCGACGTGGCGCGGCAGTTCTATACCAGCGCCGAGGTCGAGCGGCTGCTCAAGCTCATCGCCTGGAGCAAGATGAACCGCTTCCACTGGCATTTGAGCGAGGACGAGGGCTGGCGCGTCGAGATCGATGCGTTCCCGACGCTGACCTCGGTCGGCGCGTGGCGCGGCTATGGCAAGGCGCTGCCACCGCTGCTGGGCAGTGGCGCGCATCCGGTGGGGGGCTATTACAGCAAGCACGCGATCCGGCGTATCGTGGCGCTCGGCCAGAGCCTCGGTATCCAGATCGTCCCCGAAATCGACATGCCTGGCCATTGCTACGCGGCGCTGCAGTCGCTGCCGCAACTGCGCGATCCCAACGAGCAGGGCGAATATCAGTCGGTGCAAGGCTTCCCCAACAACTGCCTCAACCCGGCGCACGAGCCGGTGTACAATTTCGTCAACACTGTCATCGACGAGATGCTTGAACTGTTCCCCGGCGGCATCTTCCACCTCGGCGCCGACGAGGTGCCGCTCGCCGCGTGGTCAGGTTCGCCGCTCGCGCTGGCGCTGCTGGAAAAGCTCGGCGGCAAGGCGCTTGCTGACAAGCATCGCCAGCAGCTCAACACGCTGGGCAACCACGGTGGCGCCGACGCGATCGAAGGGTCCGCTACCGCAGTGCTGCAGGCCGAGTTCATCCGCCGCATTCACGAGCATATCCGCAGCCGCGGTGCGGTGACCGGCGGCTGGGAAGAGGCGGCGCACGGCAACGTCATAGACAAGAAAACCAGCTACCTGGTGGGCTGGCGCAACGTCGAGGTGAATGCCCAACTCGCTGCCGAAGGCTACGATATCGTCGTGTCGCCCGGGCAGCGCTATTACCTCGACATGGCCAATTCGACCTCATGGTCCGAGCCGGGCGCCGGCTGGGCCGGCTGGTCGGGCCCGCAGGAGACCTACGAGTTCGATCCGCGCGCCGGCATGGGCCCGGCTCAGCTCGAGCATCTGCTGGGCGTGCAGTCCTGCATCTGGTCGGAGTCGATGACCGATCGCGCCATCTTCGATCGGCTGGTGTTCCCGCGCATTTCCGCGGTAGCCGAGACCGGCTGGACGCAGCCTGAGAACAAGTCCTGGAAGCGCTTCAGCGCCTTCGCTGGCCTGATGCCGATCATGTACGGGCACTGGGCCGACCCGCAGGCCTAGAGCGGCGCTCTAGGCGAACGGATTGGCGACGCGCGGCCAGATGTTGCGCGGCGCCTTGCGATAGGCGGTGTGGACCGCATCGTTGGGGTAGGGATGGCCGGCCGAGCAGTAGATGATCCGGGCGGCGATCTTGGAGAAAGAGTCGTAGAAGTGGTTCGTCGACTTGATCAGCAGGATCTTCTGCGCCCGCGGATCGATGCCCAGGGCCGAATAGAGGCTGGGATCGAAGCTCTGGGCGCGCGTGGAGTTGAGGATCACGTCGATACCGTCGAAGCTGATCCAGGCGGCATCGCCGAAGGGCGCGAAGCTCTCGCCGAACCGCATCTGCGCATCGCGGACGAGTTTGCGGACGGTGACGCGCTTGTCGATCGGCGAACCCGTCTCCGGCGCCGATTTAGCGCCAAAGCGCAGCTGGATATTGGCGCCTTCGCCGGCCGCGAAGCAGACCTGCACGGCGATCGGATCCCAGATCGTGCCGACGGCCGCGCCGGTCGCGCCGCGCCGGATGAGCTCGGCGAGCAGCACCGTGGCGTCGCCCGCCGTGCCGCCGCCGGGATTGTCCCACATGTCGGCGATGACCACCGGCCAGGCCGTGGCCTTCATGGCCTCATCGACCGCCGTCTGCTCATCGACCTGCTTCACCATGAACGTGCCGCGCAGGGCAAACAGTTCGCGCCCGAGCTTTTCGGCGAGCGCATCGCCCTTGGCCGCAGCGTCGTTGGTGACGACGATGACCTTGGTGCCCATCTCCGGCACGTCGCCAGCCATGAAGCCGTGGATGACCGAGATCGACAGCAGGTCGGGATCGGACTTCTCCAGCGCGTAGAGGCGGTCGACGAAGCTGCGCATCGGGTCCTTGGACGTGGGGAAGACGTCGATCATCCGGCAGTCGAACACCGACATCACCGGCTTGACCTTGCCGGCCAGCGCGTCGAGCGCAATGCGCCAGAGGTCGCGCGCCCGATCGACGAAATCGATGTGCGGGAATTCCTTGAACACCGTGAAGAAGTTCGCGGCTGCCACGCGCCGCCGCGTCAAATGGCTGTGCGGATCGAGCTCGGCGCAGATCAGCACGTCGGAACCCACCATGGCCCGGACGCGCGACAGGAAATCGCCTTCGCAATCGTCATAGCCATCGGCGACCATCGCGCCATGCAGGCCCAGGACCACCGCATCGACCGGCAGCGCGGCCTGCAGCTGGTCGAGGATCTCGTCGCGCAGACCCTCATAGGTCGCGCGGTTGACCGGACCGGCGGGGTCGGCCCAGCAGGCGGTGCCCTCGATGAGGTCGAACCCGTGCTGTGCCGCAAGCTCGCGGCCGACCGTGATCGGCGCGCTGCACAGGGTAGGGGTCGGCGGGTGCTGGCCAGGCGGGGCGTAGAGCGACGCTTCGAAAGCGCGGCGGTCGATCCAGATGGGGGCGAAGGTGTTGGTTTCGGTGGCGAGTGCCGCCGTGAAAATGCGCAAGGGACGGGCCGGTGTGATGCGTTGCAACGTGACACCCTGACTAGCACGCCGCCGCCCCCATATTCATCCGAAAAGACGAGTGTCGCGCGGTTTGCAAACCGGCATACAGCTCGCTCGAAGCAGATCCTGGCAGGGAGCCACGCATGACCGCCGATATGTCCGATCCGTTCCGTCTGGACGGCAAGAGTGTCCTCATCAGCGGCGCGGGCGGGGGCATCGGGTCTGCCCTCGTCGCGCGCTTCGCCGCAGCCGGCGCGAGCGTCATTGGCGCCGATCGGGACACCGCTTCGATGGCGCATCTGGCGCTAAGCAGAACGGTGACGTTCGATCTGGCCGATACAAGGGCTACACGCTCTGCAATCGAGGCTTATCTCGCCTCGTCCGCTGCGCCCGATATCGTCGTGTCGAATGCCGGCTTCACCCGGGCCGAGACGTTCGAGCTGCTGGACCTGCCCACCTGGGAATCCGAAGTCGCCATCAACCTCAACGGCGCCTACGCTATGCTCGATCCGATCGTCGAGGCCATGGCGGCGCGCGGTTCTGGAACGATCGTCTTCGTGTCATCGGTCAACGGCCTCGCCGCATACGGCAACCCGGCCTATTCGGCGGCCAAGGCGGGGTTGATCGCCTACTCTCGCGCCATCGCCCTCGAGCGGGGCGGGCAGGGGGTGCGTTCCAATGTCGTTGCGCCGGGCTCGGTGCGAACTCCGGCATGGGACCATCGAATCGCGGCTGATCCGGGACTGCTCGCCAAGGTCACGCCGTATTACGCGCTGGGTCGGCTGGTGACGCCCGCCGAGGTGGCGAACGCGGTTCTGTTCCTCGCGTCGCCCGCCTCCGCCGGCATGACCGGAACCGTCCTGCCCGTCGATGCGGGGTTGCTGGCCGGCAATCCTCGCTTCATCGACGACGTGTTGCGTCAGGGGCGGTAGTGTATGGCTGACGCGCAGCACATCCTGTTCCGCGAGGGCGCGGCCGAGCTGCCGGGCAGTGGGCCGCTATATCTCCAGCTCAAGCGCTTCATCGAAGAGGCGGTGAGCGCCGGGCAGATACAGGCTGGCGACGCGCTGCCTTCGGAGCGCGACCTTGCCGCCCGGATGGATGTCTCGCGTGTCACGGTACGCCGCGCGGTGCAGCATCTGGTGCGCGAAGGCGTGCTGGTGCAGCGCCGCGGCTCGGGCACCTATGTCGCCCCGCCGATGCATCGCGTCGAGCAGTCGCTTAGCCAGCTGACCTCGTTCACCGAGGACATGGCGCGGCGCGGGCTGGTGGTGCGCTCTGTCTGGCTCGACCGTGCCCTCTATGCGCCGTCTCCGGAAGAGACGGTGACGCTGGGGCTGTCCTCGAACGATCGCGTCGCCCGCGTGGCGCGCCTGCGCCTGTCGGGCGAAACGCCGCTCGCCATCGAGCGCGCCGCCCTGTCCTCGTCGATCCTGCCCGACCCGCAGGCCATCGGAACGTCGCTCTATTCGCATCTGGCGAAATCGGGCAGCCGTCCGGTGCGGGCGATCCAGCGGATCCGGGCCGTGAGCCTGTCCGACGAGGACGCCAAGCTGCTCGATGTCAGTCCGGGCGTGGCCAGCCTCCATATCGAGAGGACTTCCTATTTGCCGTCGGGCCGCGTAGTGGAGTTTACGCGCTCGACCTATCGGGGCGACGCGTACGATTTCGTCGCCGAGCTGAGGCTGGGGGCCGGCCGCTGAGGGCAGATCGACCATGAGTTCGCGCAAGAACGCGCTGGCATCGCAGGAGCGTTACACCAAGCGGCTGCTTGGCCGGCTCAATTTCGACCTGCTCAAGCCGGTGAAGCTGAATGCGAAAATCATCGCGCATGGCGGCTACAAGGTTCGCGACGCGGCGACCGGCAAGATCGTGTTCGGCGAGCAGGGCTACGAGTTTTCGGCGACGCTCGAGGACATCGAGGCCTGGCTCGAGACTTACGAATACCCTGAGCCCGTCGCTGACGAAGACGACGAGTACGACGACTAGGCGATCGCCACCATGTCCACCTCGTCGAGGTGGCGGAAGACGACGCCTTTCGCTTTCAGCACCAGCAACCCTTCGATCACGCCGGCTCCCGAGGGGCGCTTGGGCTGGTTGATGTGCGAGATGATCACGTCGCCCGACCGGGCGCCGGCGATCCGGGCCTTGGCCTCGTCCGCCGGCACGCTGGCGCCGATGTCGCCATTCAGCGAGAAGCCGGCGATGCGGGCGCCGATGCTGTCGATCAGCGCGATCGCATCATGCGTGTAGAGCGCGGTGGCGTCGCGGTACCAGCCGGGCTTGAGGCCGGATGCGGCGGTCACGGCCTGCGCGCCGCCCACCACCTCCTGGAACACGCCGTTGGCGGTGCCGCAGGCCTTCACCCCGTACGGGTCCTCCTTGCCGATCACCGCCGCCAGATGCTGGGCGCCGTGGTTCTGGATGCTGAACAGGTCCGGATGCGCCAGCAGCAGCTTTAGCGCCGCCGGATTATTGTCGAGCCAGAGCCTCGTCGCGAAGATCGTGACCGGGATTCGCTGGTCGATCAGCGGGCCCAGGATGCGCATGTCGGTTTCACCCATGCACGCGTCGAGCGTCATGGCCACCTCGGGCGCGCTGCCCGTGGTGTGAAAGTGCATGTGCGGCTCGACGAGGTCGTGCGGCAGCGCTGCGCCACCGGCACAGACCGCACAGCCACAACCAATGAGGAAATCCCGGCGACGCACGCGCAGCAAAATACGCTGCACGTCCCTGCGCCGCCAGTGCGACCGATTAGCTGCGGACGAGCGCCACGTCGGTATTCTGCATCCCGGTCTCCTTGACGAGATCGTAGAGCAGCTTGGCGTTCTTGGGATCGAGCCGGACACAGCCATGCGAGGCGACGTGACCCAAATGCTGGAGGTCGGTCGTGCCGTGGATGGCATAGCCGCCATAAAAGAAGATCGACCACGGCATCGGCGCGTTCTCATATTTGGACGAGTACCACATCTCGTGCATGCGGATGGGGTGGAACTTGCCGGTTGGGGTAGCGTGGCCGGCGCGGCCGGTCGATACGTCGAAGGTGTAGATGGTGTGCCAGGAATCGGCGACTACCATTTCTTGCGTCGTGATATCGACGGTGATCTGCAGCCGGCCGTCGGCCGCCGGATGGGTCGCCGCAGCCTTGGAATGGCTGCCCAAACCGCCGAAATTCCCGAAATCGCCGAACAGCGAGCCACTGGCCGCATAGGCAGGCGAAACAAGGCCGACGACTACCGCGGCCAGCAAAATCCGTCGCAACATTGCAAACATCCGAGCATTCCCAGTAAGGGCAGTGTCGTCCCCCGCGCTTTCATTGTAGTTAACGCCCGTGACAAAGGGGTTGCAGCCATTTTCGCCGCATTTGCAATCCCTCAAGCCCGCCACTATGTTGCGCCCGTTTTTGACCCCCGCCCATAGGCTTGCATTGTCCAACGAGAACCTGATCCGCGAAGTCGACGAAGAGCTGCGGCGCGACCGTATGCGCAAGCTCTGGCGCCAGGCGGGGCCCTGGGTGATCGGCGGGGCCGTGGCGGTCGTCGCCGCCGTGGGCGGCTACGAAGCCTGGATGAGCTGGCAGAAATCGCAGTCGTCGAAGTCCTCCGATCTCTATTACGCCGCGACGGACGCCGCCGACGGCAAGGACCTCGATGCCGCCAAGAAGGCGCTCGACGACGTCATCGCGCAGGCCTCGGGCGGCTATCCGACGCTGGCGCAGTTCCGCGAGGCGGCGCTGCTCGGCCAGCAGGGCAAGATCGATGAAGCCGTCGCGGTTTATGACGGCCTGTCGAGCTCGCTGACGGACCCGCATCTGCGCGAGATCGCGCTGCTCCTCGGCGGCAGCCTGCTGATCGACAAGGGCGACGTCGGCGCAGTGCAGCAGCGCGTCGGCGGCTCCATCCAGCCGTCCTCGCCGCTGCGCAATTCGGCCCGCGAGGTGCTCGGCCTCGCCCAGTACAAGGCCGGCAAGTTCGACGATGCGATGAAGAGCTTCACCGACATCATGAACGATCCGCTGGCCAACTCCGACACGCGCCAGCGCGTGCAGATCTATGTGCTGCAGCTGCAGGCCGAAGGCGCCAAGCCGATCGCGCCGCCGACCGACGAGACGCTCGCCCCATCCTCGGAGGCGCCATCGAGTGCGTCGGCCCCCGTGGCTTCGTCGGCCGAAGCGTCGGTCTCGGCTCCTGCGTCTTCCGCCGAAACCTCGGTCGCCTCATCGGCCGAAATCTCGAGCGCGGCTCCTGTCGACGTTTCCGCTGCGCCGTCGGCGGATGCTTCCACCGCTGTCGATGCAAGCACCGAGCTCGACGTCACTCCGCCCGCCATCGTCGACGACCAGGCGCTGTCGCTGGCCATGCCCGCCGCGCCGGACACATCGTCGGCGGCGCCGGACGTGACACCGCCGGCCGTGATCGATGCGACCTCGTCGGCGTCTGCCCCGTTCGACCTGACGACGTCGCTGGCGCCCTCGTCGGAGGCTGCGCCCGCATCGTCCGAGGCCGTTGCGCCGGTGGCTCCCGTGTCATCCGAGGCGTCGTCTTCTTCGTCCACTTCGTCCTCCGCGCCCTGAGGCGCGGCCGGGACCCGAAATGAGTGCACTCGTTGCTATTGTCGGCCGACCCAATGTCGGCAAGTCGACGCTGTTCAACCGGCTGGTCGGCCGGAAGATCGCGATCGTCGACGACACGCCCGGCGTGACCCGCGACCGCCGCGAGGCCGAGGGCCGCATCGGCGACCTGCGCTTCCGCATCCTCGATACTGCCGGCTACGAAGACCGTTTCGACGGCTCGCTCGAGGATCGTATGCGCCAGGGCACCGAGCTGGCGGTGCGCGAAGCCGACATCATCCTGTTCATGATCGACGCCCGCGCCGGGGTGACGCCGCTCGACGAGCGCTTCGCCCAGGTGCTGCGTAAATCGGGCAAGGATGTGCACCTCATCGCCAACAAGGCCGAGGGCCGGGCCGCCGACCCCGGGCTGATGGAGGCCTATTCGCTCGGCTTCGGCGAACCGGTGGCGCTGTCCGCCGAGCACGGGCTCGGACTGGCGGACCTGCATGCCATCGTCAGCAAGGCGGTCGATGCCAAGGACCCGCCCAAGCTCGAAGACGAGTTCCTGCCGGAGGTCGATATCGACCTGCCCGAGGACGACGGAACGATCGAGGACGGTCCGCCGCTGCGCTGGAACCCCAAGCGCTACCTCAACATTGCCATCGTCGGGCGGCCCAACGCCGGCAAGTCGACGCTGATCAATACCATGGTCGGCGAAGAGCGCCTGCTCACCGGCCCCGAGGCCGGCATCACCCGCGATTCCATCATGGTCCCGTGGGAGTGGGAAGGCCGCACGATCAACCTCGTCGACACCGCCGGCATCCGCAAGAAGGCGCGGGTCGAGACCAAGCTCGAAAAGCTCGCCGTCGGCGATTCCCTCCGTTCCATCCAGTACGCCGAAGTGGTCGTACTGCTGCTCGACGCCACCATACCGTTCGAGAAACAGGATCTGGCGCTCGCCGATCTCGTCTATCGCGAGGGGCGGGCGATGGTGATCGCCGTGAACAAGTGGGACCTGATCGAGGACAAGCAGGCGACGCTCGCGCATCTGCGCGAGGAATGCGAGCGGCTGCTGCCGCAGGCGCGCGGCATCCCGCTGGTGACCATCTCCGGCCTGCAGGGGCGCAATATCGACCGGCTGATGGCCGCCATCTTCTCGATCGAGCGCTCGTGGAACACGCATCTGTCGACCGCCAAGCTCAACCGCTGGCTCGGCGCCGTGGTCGAGCGGCACCCGCCGCCGGCGGTGTCCGGACGGCGCCTCAAGCTGCGCTACATGACGCAGGCCAAGATGCGCCCGCCGAGCTTCATCATCTTTGCCTCACGCTCCGACGCGATACCGACATCCTATCTGCGCTATCTCACCAACTCGATGCGCGAGACGTTCGACATGCCCGGCACGCCCATCCGGCTCTGGGTGCGTTCGGGCAAGAATCCTTACGCCAAGGCGGAATAGCGGTTAGCATCGGCGCATGCTGCTCGAAATCGTCATCGTCGTCGTCCTGATCCTCTGCAATGGGCTCTTGTCCATGTCGGAGCTCGCTGTGGTGTCGTCACGCCCGGCGCGCCTCAAGGTTATGGCCGCGGAAGGCAACAAGGGCGCGGCCGTGGCGCTCAAGCTGGGCGAGGATCCCGGCAAGTTCCTGAGCTCGGCGCAGGTGGGCATCAGCCTTATCGGCGTGCTCTCGGGCGCGTTCTCGGGTGCGACGCTGGGTGATCGCTTCACCGAATATCTGCTGGGCAACGGCGTGCCCGAAGCGGCGGCGTCCACCCTCGGCGTCGGCTCGGTGGTCATCCTCATTACCTACGTCTCGCTGATCTTCGGCGAACTCGTTCCCAAGCAGCTGGCCCTGCGCGACGCGGAAGGCATCGCGGCGCGGGCCGCGCCGGCGATGGCCTTCATCGCCCGTGTTGCGGCGCCGCTGGTGTGGCTGCTCGATATTTCGAGCCGCGGCGTGATGTTCCTGCTCGGGCAGTCTGGCGCCAAGGAGGACCGCGTCACCGACGAGGAGGTCAAGACCATCATCGCCGAGGCCGCGAGCCAGGGCGTGCTCGAGACCGAAGAAAAAGCGATGATCTCGGGCGTCATGCGCTTCGCCGACCGCTCGGCCCGCGGGCTGATGACGCCGCGGCTCGACGTCGAGGTGGTCGACCTGAGCGAACCGGCCGAGGAAATCCAGCACCGGCTGCGCACCTCGCATCACTCGGTGATGCCGGTGCATGAGGGCGAGCCCGACCAGATCATCGGGGTGATCGTTCGCAAGGACCTGATCGACATCTTTGCTTCCGGCGCGCCGGTAGATGTGCGGGCGCTGGTGAAACCGGCGCCGGTGGTGCTCGACCGTGCCGACGCCTTGTCGGTGCTGCGCGCCATCCGCTCTTCGCCGGTGCATGTGGCGCTGGTGTTCGACGAATACGGCCACTTCGAGGGCATCGTCACGCCCGGTGACATTCTGGGCGCCATTACCGGCGGCTTCCAGGACGAGGACGACGACGAGCACGCCTTTACCCAGCGCGACGACGGCTCGTTCCTCGTTTCGGGCTGGATGCCGGTGGACGAGTTCGCCGACAAGATCGGCGTGCCGATCCCCAAGGACCCCAAATACGAGACCGTGGCCGGCTACGTGCTGAGCGAGTTCAACCACCTGCCGGGGGTCGGCGAGAGTTTTGTGCGCGAGCCCTGGCGCATCGAGGTCATCGACCTCGACGGGCGCCGCATCGACAAGGTGCTGGTGCAGAAGATCGCCGGCTAGAGCGGCCTGAGCGTCTTGGTATCGACGTTGTAAAGCATGGCGCGCTGCTCGAAGCCTGGCACGATCATGTCGATCAAGCGTGGCGCAATTTCGGCCGGCAGCGGCAACGTGGTGGCGTCTTCGCCCGGATAGGCCTTGGCGCGCATCTGGGTGCGCACCGCGCCCGGCCAGAAGATGTTGGCCTTGACGTTGCTGGCCGACAGCTCCTCCGCCCACGACTTCACCATCGCCTCGAGCGCCGCCTTGCTGGCGGCGTAGCCGGCCCAGAAGGGGCGGGCCGAGCGCGACGAGGACGCCGAGACGAACACGGCGCGGCCGGCGCTCGACTGGCGGAGCAGTGCATCGAGCGAGCGGATCAGCCGGTAATTGGCCGTGACGTTGACGGCAAAGACGCGGTCGAACTCCTTGACGTCCAGATGCGACAGCGGCGTCAGCGTGGTGAGGTGGCCGGCATTGGCGACGAGGCCGTCGAGCCTGCCCCAGCGCTGGTAGATGCTGAGGCCCAGCCGGTCGATGCCATCGCCGTCGCGTAAATCGAGCGGCACGAGCGTTGCTTCGCCGCCCAGCGCCTTGATCTCGTCGTCGAGGTCTTCGAGGCCGCCGACGGTGCGCGCCAGTGCGATTACATGCGCGCCGCGGCGGGCGGCGTCGAGGGCGGCCTGATAGCCGATGCCGCGCGACGCCCCGGTGACGAGGACCACTCTATCCTTGAGGTCGGACATCGGTCAGCTCGCCTCGCGCATCAGCGAGATCGTCTTGGGATCGGACTTGCCGCGGCCGGTGAGGTCGGTCAGCGTCGTCGGATAGTCGCCGGTGAAATAGTGGTCGGTGAACTGCGGCATGGCGTTGTTGCGAGCCTCGCCGCCTACGGCGCGATAGAGGCCGTCGATCGACAGGAACTGCAGCGAATCCGCGCCGATGAAGCGCGCCATGGCCTCGACGCTGTCATACTGGTTGGCCAGCAAATTGTCGCGGTCGGGCGTGTCGATGCCGTAATAGTCGGGATGATAGATCATCGGCGAGGCGACGCGGATATGCACCTCGCGGGCGCCGGCCTCGCGCATCATCTGCACGATCTTGACCGAGGTGGTGCCGCGCACGATCGAATCGTCGATCAGCACGACGCGCTTGCCGTCGATCTCGGCACGGTTCGCCGAATGCTTGAGCTTCACGCCGAAGGCGCGGATCTGCTGCGTCGGCTCGATGAAGGTGCGGCCGACATAGTGGTTGCGGATGATGCCGAGCTCGAACGGGATTCCACTGGCCTGGGCATAGCCGATCGCCGCCGGCGTGCCGCCATCGGGCACCGGCACGACCACGTCGGCGGCAACCGGCGCCTCCTGCGCGAGGTTGATGCCCATGCGCTTGCGGGCGGAATAGACGGAGCGGCCGCCGACCATCGAGTCGGGTCGGGCGAAATAGACATACTCGAACAGGCAAAGCCGCTCGGGCTTGCTGCCGAACGGCATCGACGAGGTGATGGTGGTGCGCCCGTCCGCCTGCAGCTCGGCGACGATGACTTCGCCGTTGCGCACGTCGCGCACGAATTTGGCGCCGATGATGTCGAGCGCGCAGGTCTCCGACGCAAAGATCGGGTGGCCGTCGAGGTCGCCCAGCACCAGCGGGCGGATGCCGTTGGGATCGCGCGCGCCGATCAGCTTGGTGCGCGTCATGGCAACCATGGCGTAGGCGCCCTCGACCTGCGCCACCGCATCGACGAAGCGTTCGTCGGAGCCTTTCTTGCGCGAGCGGGCGATGAGATGCAGCACCACTTCGGTGTCGGAGGTGGACTGCATGATCGCGCCATTGGCAATCAGCTCGCGCCGCAGCGTCAGGCCGTTGGTGAAATTGCCGTTGTGGCCGATGGCGATGCCGCCGACCTCGAGCTCGGCGAACAGCGGCTGCACGTTGCGCAGGATGGTCTCGCCGGTGGTCGAGTAGCGCACATGGCCCATGGCCATCGAGCCGGGCAGGCGCCGCACGATCGCCGGATCGGTGAAGTGGTCGCCCACGAGGCCGAGCTGCCGCTCGGAGTGGAACTGCCGGCCATCGAAGCTGACGATGCCGGCCGCTTCCTGGCCGCGATGCTGCAGTGCGTGCAGGCCGAGCGCGGTCAGCGTCGCGGCTTCGGGGTGGCCCAGAATGCCGAACACGCCGCACTCTTCATGCAGCGTGTCGCCATCAAGCTCGAGATCGAGGGCGGGGCGCTCTGTCATGCGGCGGGGACGCTCGTCGAAATATCGGCCGGCGGCGTCGAGGTATCGTCGGGCGCCGGGGTGGTGTCGGTCGTGGTATCGTTCGGGCTGGTATCGTCGGCGTTCTTGTTACGCTTGTCGAGGATATCGCTGATCTGCGCCTGCCAGTCGGCGGGCAGCAGATCGATGAAATGATTGCCCGCGTCCAGCAGCGGTTGATAGCTCTTGGACTCCGTCACCATGGCGGGCGGGCTGGGCATCAGGAAATTCACGAACACCGCCAGCACGATGCAGATCACGATGCCGCGCGCCGTGCCGAACACGAAGCCCAGCGTGCGATCGAGCGGGCCGACCCGCGAGTCGACGACGAGATCGCCGATCCACATGGTCAGCAGATGCAGGATGATCAGCGCGACGAGGAAAGTGCCCACCACCGTCACGCCGGTGGCGACCAGCTCGTTGTCGATGTACTTGGCCGCAAGGTCCTTGTGGTAGAAGTACATGTAGGCGGCGATGGCCGCCGAGCCGGCCCAGGTGGCCAGGGAAAGCACTTCGCGGGTGAACCCGCGGGCGGTCGCCAGGATTGCCGAGATCAGAACGAGGACGGCGACGCCGACGTCGACACCAGTGAAAACCATGCTTGACGATCCAATGCCGCTTCGTGGCACCGTTTAGCCGCTAATCCGGGCCGTGCCAAGGCAGGGCGGGACATGACGGGACAGATGTTCACGGAAAGCGCGGCTGGCGTTACTCGGCGGTGACACGCTTGCCCTTGGCGGCGATCCGCCCGATCAGCTCGGCCAGTTCCGAATATTCGCCGACTTCGAGGCCCGAGGCGCTGTCCCCGGCGCCCAGCTTGCCGGTAACGGCTGAGCGGAAGCCGAGCTTCCTGGCCTCGCGCAGGCGCAGGCCGGCATGGACGACCGGACGGACGCCGCCGGCGAGCGAGATTTCGCCGAAATAGACCGCGTCGGGCGGCAGCGGCGCGCCCACCAGCGACGAGATGAGCGCGGCGGCGACGGCAAGATCGGCGGCGGGCTCGTTCACCTTCAGGCCGCCGGCGACGTTGAGGTAGATGTCGTTGGCGCCGATGCGCACGCCGCAGCGCGTCTCGAGCACGGCGAGCACCATCGAGAGCCGCGAAGCATCCCAGCCCACCACGGCGCGGCGCGGCGTGCCGAGCGGGGAGGGGGCGACCAGCGCCTGGATCTCGCAGAGGACCGGCCGCGTGCCCTCCATGCCGGCAAAAACGGCGGAACCGGCGGCGTCGCGATCGCGCTGGTCGAGGAAGAGGGCGGAGGGGTTGGCGACCTCGCGCAGGCCCAGCGTGGTCATCTCGAACACGCCGATTTCGTCGGTCGCGCCATAGCGGTTCTTGACGCCGCGCAGGATGCGGAAGGTGTGGCTGGCGTCGCCCTCGAAATAGAGCACCGCATCGACCATGTGCTCGACGACGCGCGGCCCGGCGATCTGGCCGTCCTTGGTGACGTGGCCGACCAGCACCACGGCGGCCCCGGACTTCTTGGCGAAGCGCGTCAGCGCCTGCGCCGAGGTGCGCACCTGCGTGACGGTGCCGGGCGCGCTGTCGACGCGATCGGTCCACAGGGTCTGGATGGAATCGATGATCACGAGGTCGGGGGCAGGGCCGGCCTGCAGCGTCGACAGGATGATCTCGACATTGGTCTCGCTGGCGAGATGGACATTGGCGGAGCCGAGCCCGAGGCGCTGGGCGCGCAGGCGGACCTGCGCCACCGCTTCTTCGCCCGAAACATAGACGACGCGCTTGCCGGCATTGGCGAGCGCCGCCGCGCCCTGCAGCAGCAGCGTGGATTTGCCGATGCCCGGATCGCCGCCGACGAGGACGGCCGAGCCCATGACGAAGCCGCCGCCGGTGACCCGGTCGAGCTCGGCCATGCCGGTGGTGACGCGGGCGGCGGATTCGGTTTCGCCCGAGAGTGGCACGAGCGCAACGGGGCGGCCGCCGGCAGTCGCCATCCTGGGGCCGGCGCCGACGCCCGAATCGACGATCTCTTCGGCGACGGAGTTCCACTCGCCGCAGCCTTCGCAGCGGCCCTGCCAGCGCACATGCGCCGTACCGCAGGACTGGCAGACATAGGCGGTCTTGGCTTTCGACATGGCGGCTCCGGACGGAGGATTCCTCTAGCCGAGAATAGGCCGCGAGTAAAGAACGAAGAGTGAACGCGAGGGCGAGCGCGGTCTTGTCTGTGCTCTGGCCAATCGACCCCAAGAGCGTTCGATTGGCCAACCGCCATCGTCCGGCGACCCGGTTTTGGTGAGACGCGAGCGCGGCGGGACGATCGGTCCGAGCCGGTAGTCGGCGTTTGTGGGACTTTTCGTCCCGCCACGCTGTCCCGGGATTTTCGGTCGCACGCACCCGCCGGCTCTTCAGCCGCATGAGCACCTGTCCCCCGCGCCGGCCGCGTCTTGCCGCGGACGACAGCGTTCGGG
>JBEHYU010000044.1:0-34014 GCA_048498015.1 Pseudomonadota bacterium | reverse complement strand
GGGCGGAGCCACGAGCTCATCGCTCGGCTCTGGCCAGAAACGGCAGCGCGGCGCGTCGAACAGGTAGCCGTCGTCGCTCGTCGGGCTGCGTTCGACGAACGCGCGATACCGGGTAGCTAGCTCGTCACTGATCGGGCTCACGCGAGCGCCTCGCGAAGACCCGCTTCAGTCGCGGGCACTAGCTCGAAGCCGGGTGGCGCCCCGAGCGCCGGCGCCGTGTACTCGGCATCCCGAAACGACTCGATGATTTGCTCGAGCTGCTCCGCAAGGACACGCGAGCCCGGATCGAGGCCGCGCACGACGCACAGGCCCGACGGCGCGGTCGCGATGATCTTGACGCGCAGCTCAGGCCGATAACGCCGCAAGATCGGGACCACCTTCCACACGTCACCCACCCAAAAGCGCGTGCGTCGTTCGCGGCTCGCGCTGAGCGGAAACACCGGCAAACAGTCGTGAAGCACGATCGTAGCGCCTGGATGCGACCAGGCTTCGACGTGGATGAAATCGCGCAGCGCGTACTCGAACCAATGCATGCCGTCGATGAACGCGAAATCGACGGTGTGAGCACCGAAATAGTCGGTGCGCGTGCTCCGCTCGAAGAAAGCGTCGCTCGTTTCGCGCAACACCTTGGCCTGGCGCGGTACTAGCTCCGGCCGTAACTTTCCGTGATCTGGGTCGATGCCGACGATGCGCTCGGCAGCGTGCGCCAGCGCCAGCGTGGCGCCGCTCTCGACCCCGATCTCGAGGTAGCTGCGCGGCCGCACGAGCTCATGCAGGCGGCGAAGCACGTCGCGGTAGGGCGGCCCCGGAAGGCGCACACTGGCGAGCGCCCCTTGCGCGCCGGGAAAATCCGGAAAGCGCTCGAGCACGCTCAGCAGCAGCCGACCCGAAAGCTCTGCGTCGCCTGCGTGCTGCGCCATCTGGGCGCGATAGAAGAGCGCGGCCAGGTGCTCGGGAGCCTGCGCCAGCACTCGATCGACCAGCTCAATCGCGCGCTCATGCTGACCTAGACCAAAGAGAGCGGCGGCGTGAGTGAGCTCGAGCGCGGGCTCGCGCGCGCCCGAGCAGGTCTCGCAAATAGCGGCCGCGTAGTCCAGGCTACCGACCCGCAACGCCTGCGCCGCGAGCAGCACAAGGTCAGCCTGCGACGAGCCAGCGAGCACGACGGCTAGCTCGCCGGGCGACGCGCTGTGGTCGGGGCCGGCGGTCATGCGCGCACGCTAATGCCGACGCGCGGCGACCGCCGGATCTTTTTTCAGAGCGCGGGCAGCAGAGGCGCTCCGGGCCGCCCCGAGAGCCCACCGCTGAACAGCGCAGCACCGACGCCCAACGGGGCCAGCGCCTGCAGATTCAGCGCGTCGATGCGGTAGGTCCAGACCTCGTTCTGGACCTCGCCGCGCACCGAGAATGCGCTGGTGACTCGCTGTGGCCCTGTCAGGCGGCACTTGTCGAGCTGGATGCCGGCTTCGGTAGCGCGCGCGCGCAGCAGCGGGTTTCGGAGCAAGGTCTCGCCGATGCGGCCGGTGTCGACCCAGAGCCGGAAGTGCTGGGTCTCGGGTAGGGCCGCGACTGCCACTTGATGAGCGGCGTCGTGGCCCCTACAAAGGCCGGCACCACCATTTCTAGATAAGGCTGCAATGAGCCAGTTACCCTCTTCGACCGTTCTGCCCGGTGGGGCCAAGTCGGTAGTCGCAAGACGAACCGCCAACCGCATTCATAGACCGCAGTGGGGGTGGCTGGCACTCTTCCTTGCACCCAACCTCGTCCTCTTCACGGTGTTTATCGGCGTCCCCATGCTGATCGCGCTGGGGTTAAGTTTCTTCGACTGGGATCTCATCTCTGCGCCCCGCTTTGTCGGCCTCGCGAACTTTCTGGCGATCCCGCGAGATGCAAGAGCCATGAACTCAATCGTCAAGACCGCCTATTTGATCGCCATCGGTGTCATCCCGACCGTGATCGTCAGCTTCTTGCTTGCAGTGCTTGTCAACACGAAAGTCCCCGGCATTCGCGCGATCCGGACGATCTACCTGCTGCCCCTAGTGATTTCGTTCGTGGCCTCCGCGGTGCTCTGGCGCTTCATCTTCGATGACCACTTCGGGCCGATCAACACGATATTATCGTGGTTCGGTATCCAGGGGCCGGGGTGGCTGAAGTCGACCGCGTGGTCGATGCCGGCTGTCGCCATCGTCATCGTGTGGTTGCGTTTCCCACTTGGCATGCTGCTCTATCTTGCTGCCTTGCAGGGCATCAATCCGGCGCTCCTTGAGGCAGCTGAACTGGACGGCGCCAATGTTTGGCAGCGACTTCGTCACATCGTCTGGCCAAGCGTCCGGCCGGTCACGTTTCTGGTGACGATCATCACTCTGCGCGGCGTGCTCTTTGACAGCTTCGATGTGATCCAGGTCATGACGGGTGGCGGGCCGATCGGCAGTACCGACATCCTCATCAAATATATCTTCGACAAGGCATTCTCCGAGCTCGATATGGGCTACGCCAGCGCCCTGGCGACTGCCCTGTTCCTGATGGTTTCTGTCCTGGCGTTGGTGCTGACACCCCCGCGCGCCACCGCAGGGGGAGGCGCATGATCGTTACCCCACTTTGGGCCAAGGTTGTCAGGCTACTCGGAGTGCTGCTTGCGGCTGCAATTGTCGGACTCCCGTTCTACTGGCTCGCGATCAGCGCGCTCAAGACGCCGACGGAGATCGCCGTCTATCCGCCGACCTGGTTTCCCTCCGCAGTTCGAGCAGCGAATATCCCAGATGCAATGTCGGTTCTAACGTGGAACGCATTGGTCAATTCGGCGATCTTCGCGATCAGCGTGACTGCTCTGCAGCTGGTGCTGACGATGACGACAGGCTTCGCCATCGCAAAGATGCCGTTCCCGGGCCGGCGCGCTCTGCTATGGGTCTTTATCATTACCCTTTTCGTGCCGTTCCAGGTGCTTCTGATTCCGACGTTTCTCATCGTGCGCAATCTCAACTGGATCGATACCTGGCAGGGACTGGTCCTTCCGGTGGTCGCCCAGACGAGCTTTGGCGTCTTCGTCTTCAGGCAGTTCTACGTAGAACTGTCCGACGAGTTGTTGGATGCGGCTCGAATTGACGGTGCCAGTTGGGGCCAGCTCTTCGTGTTGATCGTTGTCCCGATCTCGCGGCCGGCAATCGCCGCCTATGTTTCGATCACCGTGTTGACGGCCTGGAATATGTACATCTGGCCGCTTGTCGCGACGACAACCATCGATCTTAGAGTCTTGCCCGTCGCGCTCTCCGCCATGATGACGCAACGCGCGCAGATCACGCCGAACATAGCGATGATGGGCGTGCTGATAACGACGCTGCCCATCCTCGTGATCTTCATTTTTCTGCAGCGCTACTTTGTCAACGGCCTGGTTGGCGGCATCAAGGAATGAACAGGGCTCTTGACCTGCGCGTCCAAGCACGTTGGGTCGATCAAGCTGGTGCGTCAGCACTACCAGTCAGCAGTCACTTTTCTGCTGGTGGACCGACCTCCCGGTCGAACCATCTCTGCGAGTTCCTGCTCGCCATCGAGCCGGACATTGCGGCACTTGCAGCAACGCGCCGCTCGGCAGAAGAGGCTCGCGTCTTTGGGCGACTGGTCGACAGTTCGACCGCCACCGCGAGTCCTCGTGAGTGGATCGGGAGCGAGATTGCGCTTCACCATGCACTCGCCGAGCTGTCTGGGAGCCTCTTCTTTCAGGCCCTTCAGACACTCGTGATGACGGCCCTGTCGTCCGCGCTTTTCGAGCTGCCGATCCTGCGAATGGGAATGCTTCGCAGCGGCCTGATCGCTCCAAAAAAACGTCTGCTTGCTTCAGCAATTGCGGAAGGTAACCACCTCGGAGCCAGGAACGGCGTCCTGGAAGCCATCCGTCAAATCGAATTGGCGCTCACGATGGGGAACGGCAATTGACGACGGATTACCTCGACCTCGCCCAGCTCAAGACGCGGTGGCGCGAGTTGGACGACGCTATCCGCGCCGGATGGGACGCGGACATGCGAACGGCCCAGGAGCGCGACATCTGCGAAAGCGGGCCTGATTGGACCTGGACGGAGACGATCTCGAAGATTAGCGGGCGCACGCCGGAGTCCAAGGAAAATTCCGAGACACTTCTCTTCCTGCCATTCCCCTTCCGACCCGGTGCAGGAAAGGGCGCGTTCCCGGAAATGTTCGCCTGGGACAGTTACTTCGTAAACCTAGGCCTCCTCGCCCACGGGCGATACGACCTGGTTCGAGGTGTGCTGCTCAATCAGCTCTTCATGATCATGCGATACGGCAAGGTCTTGAATGGCAATCGCACCTATTTCAGCGGTCGGTCGCAACCGCCGCTGCATGCCGACGCAATCTGGCGTTACTACGAGGCGACCCGCGATCGCGACATGCTGTTGCTCAGCTACCCGCTGCTCTGCCGGGAATATCGTGAACATTGGCTGGATCGGAATCACTCGACGCCCAGCAAGCTAACCACGCACAACGATACGGCAGATCAAAACCTTCGGCCGGAACTTGCGGCAGAAGCCGAGTCTGGTCTCGATTTCTGTGCCCTGTTCGACGGCGATGTCCGTAACTGTGTTCCAATCGCGCTGAATTCCCAGCTCGTTCGCTATTGCGAAGTACTGGGGCTTATCGCCGACAAACTTGCGTTTGCAGACGAGGCGGCCGCTTGGCGGCGTGATGCCCGGGTCCGGGCGCAGCGTATTCGTGACCTTTGTTGGAATAATCGCGAGGGGTTCTTCTTCGAATATGACTTTGTCCACGATCGGCAGATACCAGTTTGGTCTCTCTGCGCGTACTGGACCGTCTGGGCAGACGTTGCAACGGATGAACAGACCCGACGCCTCATCGAGCATCTGCCGAGGTTCGCGCATTCAAGAGGCCTCACAGTCACTGACAAGCTCTATCCCAGTCCGCACCCCGAGTTCCCTGTCCTACAATGGTCCTATCCGTATTGTTGGCCGCCGCTGATGATAATGGTCGTTGAGGCGTTGGGTAAGACTTCGGCGTCGAGCTACGTCAAAAGCGTCGGGATCAACTATCTGAATTGGGTGCTTCAGCGTTATGAAGAGACAGGCACCGTTTGGGAAAAATACCTCGCCGTACCGGATGCAATTGAGCAGACCGAGCGATATGGAACCGTCAGTTTCTATGGTTGGTCGGCTGCCGCTGTTGTAGAAATCGGCAGGTTTGTCGGGCTAGACCTGTAGCGATGCCGCTGGACGAACGAGCTGCATGGTTCTGATCATCTAGCCTTGAAAGTACCTGGGGGGGCTGAACTCAGGAGGTCCGTGGCGCAACATCGCGGTATCCGGCCGTGGAGGGTTCGCAAGGTATGAGCTGCTGCCGGTTTGATGGACAGACAGTTGGGCTAACATAGCTGCATCCTCGAACTCCACGGGGCTGAGATAGCCGATGGTGGAGTGTCGTCGTTTCGGGTTGTAGAAGCGCTCGATGTAGTCGAACACATCGGCCCTTGCCTCGTCCCTTGTTCGATAGACCTTGCGAGCGGTGCGCTCGGTCTTGAGCGATGAGAAGAAGCTCTCCATCGCCGCATTGTCCCAGACATTGCCCGACCGGCTCATCGAGCAGGTGATGCCATGATCGGCCATCAGCCGCTGGAACTGCTCACTGCTATATTGGCTGCCCTGGACGCCCTTCTGTTTGTCAAGCAGCGATCCTCGTCGTGTTGATGTCTTTTTGGCGCCGCATGATGATGCCGAAGACCTGGCGCGCGATGTAGCGTTTCACGATGCGGATGGCTTCCAGCTTCGAGTGACCTTCAGCTACACGACGCGCGACATAGGCTTTTGTCCGTTCGTCGGTTCTTAGGCGGCCGATCGCGATGATGTGCAGCGCGCTATTGGCGGCGCGATCTCCGCCACGATTGAGTCGGTGTCGCACCGTTTTTCCAGATGATGCCGGAACAGGGCTAACGCCACAGAGTGCCGCGAAGCTGGCTTCGGACTTGAGCCGTTCGGGATTGTCGCCGGCCGTCACGAGCAACTGCGCTGCACTGTTGTGGCCGATGGAGTTTTGCGCGATCAGTTCCGGCGCGAGATCATTCACGATCGCTACGATCATCACGTCGAGATCAGCGGTTTCATCGCGCAGCTCAAGATAGCGGCGCGCGAGCGATTTGAGGCAGATGCGATACGCGGCCTCAATGTCGCGGTAAGCTGTCAGATCGGGCGCCAGGCGGCTAGGATACGGATCAACTGCATCCGCGTCATTCCCCGGAGTTGGTCGCGCAGCCCGTCCGGCGCGGCGATGATCGTGTTCTGGATCATCTGCAGGGCGATCCGCCTGGCTGTGAAGCGGCGCCAAAAAGTGACCCCACCCGTCGTTGAGATTTTCAACGGTTTGGCGAGCCGATCGGCGTCGGGACCCCGCGCCGGTTCACAAGCATGGCATTCAGATCGTCGTAGCTGGCCGCCTCCGGGATCGGCGTCATGAAGTCGGCCCGGGCGTATTTTGCCAGCACCTCGACCTTCTTCCGGCCAGTCTGCAAAACGGTTTGCAAAACGTTTTGCACGTGATATTCATCGTCAATGATAGGAATTCAAGACGTTGCCGAACGGGCCGGGGTGTCGCTGACGACGGTGTCGCACGCGATCCATCACGCCGAGCGTGTGTCGGAGCCATTGCGACAACGAGTTGAGGCGGCGATCGCCGAGCTTGGCTATCGGCCGAACCCGCAGGCGCAGAGCCTGAGGACGGGGCGCACCAATGTCGTCGCGACGCTGATCCCCGACGTACTCAACCCGTATTTTACCGACCTGGTCAAAACGGTGCAGACCGAACTCGGGCGCTCAGGCCTCGATGCGCTGATCTTCAACACCGACGTGCCTGGGGGGCATGCAGAGCAGCACGGGCGTGAATATTTGCGGCAGGTCAGCGGTAAACGCGTCGATGGACTCATCGTTGGCGACGTGGCGCTGAACGGCATGCACGAGCATTTCTTCGAACTCGATATTCCAGCCGTCTTTGTGGGTCACCTGTCGAACGGCGCGATCGACAGCGTTCGTGCCGATAGCTTTCAAGGTGCGCGCATGATGGGTGCGTATCTCGCCGGAAAGGGGCATCGGCGCATAGCCCACGTCACCGGTCCGTCGGTCTTTGCGGAGGCGGTCGTCCGGCGCGACGGCTTCGAAGCTGGCCTTGCGGACCACGGCCTCGAAATAGCCGACGAGTTGCGCTTTGAAGGATCGTTCCTCGAGCCGTCCGGGCGGGAAGCAGTCGAGTGGCTGCTTTCACGCCATGGCGATGAGATGCCGTCGGCGATCTTTTTCGCCAACTATCTGATGGCGCTCGGCGCATTGAGCGAATTCTACGACCGAGGCATCCAGATCCCGCGCGATATCGCGGTGTGCATCTTCGAGGATCTGCCGCAGTTGGAATTTGTGCGGCCGCGCCTGACGCGCGTGGGCTTGCGCCCCGCGGTGCTGGCCGACCGCGCCACCCAGATGCTGCTTGATCGCCTCGGCAACACCTACAGCGGGCCGCCCCGCGCCGAAGTCATTCCGTGTGCCCTGCAGGTTTTCGATTCAGCGTGAGGGGCCGCGCGAAGGAGCACGCGCGCCGCCTGGAGGGGCTGCGCAACGTGTGAGGAACAACGACAACAAAACAAGGGAGGAGTTACAGATGACGAACCATACAAACGTACGATCCGGCTGGAACCGCCGGACCATTCTCAAGGGCGGCGCGGCCCTCAGTGCAGCAAGCCTGCTGGGGATTGGAAAGACCTTTGCACAGGCCGACGCACTGAGCTTCTGGCAGTTCTATGGACCGAACGGCGCCGTGCCGTCGCAATCCAAATGGTACGAGGACACCGTTGCCGCCTGGAACGCCGGCCATGACGCCAAGATTGCACTCGAATACATCCCGACCGGCGAGTATGGCGGCACGAAGCTGCCGACCGCCTTCGCCTCGGGCGAGGGCCCGGACATCTTCATCATCAGCCCGGGCGACTTCCTGCGCTACTACAACGGCGGCGTGCTCTACGACCTCACCCCGCACATGGAAGCGGCGGCCATCGCCGACTTCCCCGATGCGGTGCTGGCCAACCGCAAGGTCGACGGCAAAGTCTATGGCATCCCGCAGGAAGTCGGCTGCATGGCGATGTACTACAGCGTCGACGCCTTCGACAAAGCCGGTCTCAACGAAAACGACGTTCCAAAGACGTGGGACGCGATGCTCGAGCTCGGCAAGAAACTAACCACAACCGACCGCTTCGGCCTGCTCTTTGATACGGCACCCGGCTATTATCAGAACTTCACTTGGTATCCATTCCTGTGGCAGGGCGGCGGCGAATTCCAGAGCGCTGACGGCAAAAGCGCTTTCAACTCGCCGGCGACGGTCGGCGCGCTCAAGCTATTCAAGGACGCGGTCGAATCCGGAGCCGCACCGCGCAAGCCGCTGGGCGGTGGAGGTTGGGACATCGTGCCCAATCTCGCGTCTGGCTTCTGCGCGATGCAGAACATCGGCATGTGGGGATCGAGCGATCTCGCCAATAGCGCGCCGGACTTCAAATATGGCGTGTTCAAATGCCCCATACCTACGGGCGGAAAATACGTTACGGTTGGCGGCGGCTGGGCCTTCGCAGTCAATGCCAAAGGCAAGAATCCCGAAGCGGCAGCTGAGTTCTGCGTCTGGGCTCTCGGCTCGATGGAAAAGGATTCGATCGAGCGCGTCGTCAACTGGTGCACGGTGGCAAAAAGCGCCATGCCGCCGCGCAATTCCGCCTTCGAATCCGGCAAGGCGGCGTTCCACAAGGATCCGCTCAAGGTCTTTACCGAGGAAATCTTCCCTGGAACCCGGGCTGAGCCGCGTGTGCCGCCGGAGATCAACAAGATCATCTCCGATGCCATCCAGGCCTGCCAGCTGGGCGGGGCGGATCCGGCGCAACAGGCGCAGCTGGCGTCCGAGGCGTTCGACCAGTATCTCGCCACCTACACAGGCGCGCCTCTGCTCTAGCAATGGTAGCCAATTTGATCATCGAAGGCGCGGCGGACAAATCGTCAGCCGCGCCGCCATGGAACGCCGCCAGACGGGAACGTGTGGCCGGCTACCTGTTCATTGCGCCCGACGCAATCGGGTTGGCCGTGTTCGTCGCCCTGCCGATGCTGCTGGCACTGGCGCTCGGCTTCTTTGAGGTCGATGGGTTTGGCGGCTATCGCTTCGCCGGCTGGCAGAACTACGTCAAGATGAGCCGCGATCCGCTGTTCTGGCAAAGCCTCCGGGTCACGTCTATCTTTGTCGGGTTGCTGGTGCCCGCGCTCTACGTCTGCGGGCTGGGTCTTGCGCTGCTGGTTCGCCGTACCAATTTCTATAATGGTGTTCTGCGCGCCATGTTCTTTCTACCGCAGATGGTGAGTCTGGTCGTTGTCGCGCTGGTCTGGCAGATGCTCGCGGTCGACAAGATTGGCCTCTTCAACCGCCTGTTCGCGGCGGTGGGCATCGGCGGACTGTCGTTCCTCGGCGATCCCGGACTGGCGCTCTATGCGGTGGTGTTCGTCAGCGTGTGGTTCCTCATGGGATTCTACATGCTGATCTTTCTCGGCGGTTTGCATGATATCCCGGGCGAATATTACGATGCGGCGCGCGTCGATGGCGCAGGTGCGGTCGCGAGCTTCTGGAACATCACGATGCCGCTGCTGCAGCCGACGAGCCTGTTCGTTCTCCTGACCTCGCTGGTCACGGCCGTTGCCGGCGGTGCGGCCTTCGATCTCGTCTACGTCATGACCAAGGGCGGGCCGGCCAACTCCACCTCGCTGCTCATCTACTACATCTACGAGCAGGCGTTTAAGTACAACTCGTTCGGTTATGCCGGCGCGATGGCATCGATCCTCGTGCTGCTCCTGTTCGCGGTGACCCTGCTGCTGTTCTGGGTCACCCGGGGAGGACGGTTCGGCTATGACTGAGAGTCGGCCCGCAACATTTTTCAACGATCGCCGTTTCATCGGTCCGATCTGGATGCTGGTCGGGCTCGCCCTGGCGTTGATGACCATTTTCCCGCTGCTCTGGATGGTTTCGATCGCCTTCAAATCTCAGCGCGACATGTTCGATATGTCACTAGTCCCGGCCCGGCCGACGTTCGTAAACTTCGTCTACGTCTTCACCCACATCGACTTTCTCCGCTACATCTTCAACAGCGCGCTGGTCTCGAGCGTCGTGACGCTCGTCGCCCTGCTCTTTCATTCCATGGCAGGCTACGCGCTGGCCCGGCTCCGATTTCCGGGCCGGGATGCGATCTTTCTTGCCATGTTTTCGACCTTCCTGATCTCGCTTCCGGTGATCATTGTTCCGCTTTTTATCGTTGCCCGTACGCTGGGTCTTCTCAATTCCTATGCCGGCCTGATCGTCCCTTCCATTTTCAACGCCTTCGGCATCTTCCTGCTGCGCCAATTCTACCTTTCGGTGCCCCGCGAACTTGAAGAAGCGGCGCTGATCGATGGCGCGAGTTATTGGCGGATTTACTGGAGCGTCATCCTGCCGCTCAGCCGGCCGATACTTTCGGCGCTCGCCATCCTGTTCTTCCTCGCGAACTGGAATGCATTTCTATGGCCGCTGACCGTCGTGCGCAGCCCTGCTCTGACGACGGTCCAGGTCGCCATCGCGGGTCTTCAGGGACAGTACAGTGGTGCCTGGAACACCGTGATGGCGGCCTCCGTCGTCGTGGCGCTTCCCGTATTGGTGTTGTTCCTCGTGTTCCAACGCCAGATCATGGATTCCATCAAAACCAGCGGCCTAAAATAAGCGCCTCGTTCCAGGAGTGACCAAATGACCGACATCGGATTGTCGCCGCTGCGCGGCCTCGCCAAGCTGCGGACGGCGAAATCGCGGCGGTTCTCGAGCTATGACCGCACCGGCGGCAATGACGACAGGCTGCATGTTGCGCCAGGCGAAACCGTCACCATCGCTGAGTGGACAGGCGCCGGCACCGTTACCCATATGTGGGCAACGCTGGCCTGCGACAGCAAGTACTTCCTGCGCAAGGTCGTGCTGCGTGCCTATTGGGATGGCGAAACCGAGCCAAGCGTCGAGACGCCCATTGGCGACTTCTTCGGCATGGGACACGCCCAGTCCCGCAATTATGCCAGCCTGCCGCTGCAATCGGGTCCCGAGGACGGCAAGGGCTTTGCCTGCTACTTCCCGATGCCGTTTGCGACCCACATGAAAATGACGGTCACCAACGAGGCCGAGGACGAGTTGCAGTTCTACTATTATGTGGATCTCGAGCTTTGCGACCGGCTCGACGACGAACTGGGGCGCTTTCACGCCCAGTACCGGCAGGCGCGGCACACCGCCATCGCAGAAGCGGGCCTCAGCAACGAGGAGGTCTTGTTCAGTGGCGTCAACACCGACGGGAAGCACAACTACACCATTCTCGACGCCGCCGGGCATGGCCACTATGTCGGCGTGCTGTTCTCGGTCCACTCGCTGCGGCGATCGCCGCTATGGGATTGGTATGGCGAGGGCGACGACATGATCTTCATCGATGGCGAGCCGGGCATCGCGGTGCCAGACGGCGGACGGCGGACGCTGCTGGCAACCGATCCTGCCACGCCGGTGATTGCGCCGCGAAGCGAAAGCGCGCCGGGCGCCAATGACGCCTGGCCGCCGACGTTGCACGGCACGGGTACCGAGGACTATTTCAACACGGCCTGGTGCCCGGCCCAGGAATACTCTGCGCCATACCACGGCATTATCGCCGGCGGCGGGCCCAACTGGACCGAGCCGGTTACCCTTTATCGCTTTCACATCGAGGACCCGGTGATCTTCCAGCGCCAGATCCGCGTCACCATCGAGCAGGGCCATGCCAACCGCCGGGGCGACCAGGTGAGTTCGGTGGCTTTCTGGTACCAGTCCGAGCCGCACAAGCCGTTCGGGCCGCTGCCCGCGGTCGCCGATCGCCTACCGATCTACCGGCCCCCGTTCGACTCCACGCCTCGCAATCCCCTCTAGGAATACTCAGCGTCGCCGCAGTGCCTTACCTCGACGAGCTGGTCGTGGCCGCCACGCCCATACAATAGCGGAGTAGGCGAGAACTCGGATAGCCACTCAGCCTGACCACATCAGCAGCCGCAACCCGAACTTGGTCGGACCGAAACTGGCGATGAAAAGCGTAGGTCCGCTTAGCACCGATAGTGTCGATAAAGTCGCCGTGAGCCGACCGTCCGACCGTTTTCGGGATGCGGCTTGGAATCAGATTCCTGTCGGCGCTTCGCAACGAAGAAATGTTGCGTGCGCGCTGCGATATCGATCAGCAAAGCTATTTCAGCGCGTGACGCCGCTCGACCTGCCCGCCGACTTTATCAACACTATCGGCGCGAAGGGGACATGCCGCAGATGGTGCCGAGATCGGCCGTGCATTTGGCCGCTTTGCTGGTGCCGAAGCCGGTGGTCCGTTTGCCCAAGCATTCGGGCAGCTATTGTCCACCGTCGCCAAGAGCGCAGATGAGACGATCCGAACTAGGGCGTCAGAGAGTGATACAGATGGCACACTGATTGTGATACCCGCGACCAGATGTTGGGAAAAATATCACGTAATATCAAGGATTACGACGAGGGTTCGATTCCCTTCACCCGCTCCAGCTTTCAGATAGACCGACCCTGCGCCGGCCGTTCCGCCGGCTGAGCGGATTCGTCTCCTTTCGTCCGCGCGCCGCCCGATCTTCTAGACTCGTTCCAAACTGCGTCGTTTTAAGTTGACCCATTTTGTCCGGATTGTTACGGCCCGCCCGGGAATTTGGGGGCGGACGTGCAATATTTGCCGGCGGGGCTGATCGCCACGGATAGAACGATGTTCGCGCGCCGGGCGAGGGCCTAGCATGCCGCGCCCGCGACCCGGATGGCTTGCGCTTGCGGCACTGGGCCTCGCCGCCTTGGCTCTGGCGATGCTGCTCAGCCTGATGGTCGGCCGCCAGCCTCTGTCCCCCTCGGCTGTGCTGCAGGCCCTGTTCACCGATGCGCATGGCGATGCGGCCGATATCGTGCGCGGGCTGCGGCTGCAGCGCACGCTTGCGGCGCTGGTGGTCGGCCTGGCGCTGGGCGGCGCCGGCGCGCTGATGCAGGCGCTGACCCGCAACCCGCTCGCCGATCCGGGGCTGCTCGGCGTCAATGCCGGAGCGTCGGCCGCGGTGGTTACCGGCTTCGCCTTTTTCGGCATCGTCGGCGGACCGGTGCAGATGGGGCTGGCGCTCGCCGGCGCCGGGCTGGCCTCGGTCGCGGTCTATGTCCTGGGTTCAGGCGGCCGTGCTGCCGTGACGCCGGCCCGGCTGGCGCTTGCCGGCACCGCGCTGACGGCGGTGCTGTTCTCCTACATCCAGGCGCTCGCCCTGAGCGACCAGCAGACCTACGATGCCATGCGGTTCTGGGTCGTCGGCTCGGTGGTCAATCGCGGCTACGACGCGCTGTTGCCCGGCCTGCCGATCGTCGCCATCGGCCTGCTGCTCGGCCTCGTCGTCTCGCCCGGCCTCAACGCCATGGCGCTCGGCGACGATGCGAGCCGCGCGCTGGGGCTGGGTATCGGCCGTACCCGGGCGCTGACCGCCGTCGCGGTGATGCTGCTCTGTGGCGCCGCCACCGCCATCGCCGGCCCCATCGCCTTTGTGGGGCTCACCGTCCCGCATGTCGCGCGCGCCATTGTCGGGCCCAACCAGCTGCGCATCTTCCCGCTCGCCGCCGTGCTCGCGGCGATCTTCCTCATCCTCGCCGATACGCTGGGCCGAATAGTGGCCGGTGGCGCCGAGATCGAAGCCGGCCTGATGACCGCGATCCTCGGCGCACCGGCCTTCATCGCTCTCGTGCGGCGCCGCCGCCTGGTCGCCGCATGAGCAACGTCGCCGTCATCGCCGCCGGCCCGTACTCGGTACTCGTCCGCCCGCGCCCTGCGATCGTCTGCGGCCTGCTGCTGGCCGCGTTGATCGTCGCGGTCGTCGCTGCATTGTCGCTTGGGGCGAACAGCGTCTCGCTGCCGCGCATCGTCGCCGCGCTGGGCGGGCATGGTACGCCGGCCGAGACCCTGATCGTGGCGCAACTGCGCCTGCCGCGCATCCTCACCGGCGCTCTGGTCGGGTGCGCCCTCGGGGCCGCGGGAGCGATCTTCCAGTCCCTCACGCGCAATCCCCTCGGCAGCCCCGACGTGATCGGCTTCGATACCGGCGCCTCGACCGGCGGCCTCGTGGCGATGCTCCTGTTCAAGGGCGGCGTGCTGGTCACGGCGCTCGGCGCCGTCGCCGGCGGCATGCTGACCGCGCTTGCGGTGTTCGTCCTCGCGCTGCGCCACGGCGTGGCGCCCCTGCGCCTGGTGCTGGTGGGGATCGGCATGGCCTCGGCGCTCGCGGCCGTCAATTCGCTGCTGATCGTCCGCTCGCAGCTCTATGACGCCCAGAGCGCCGCCGTCTGGCTGGTCGGCAATCTGGCCGGTCGCGACTGGAGTCGCCTCGCGCAGGTCGCTCCCGTGGTCGCGGCCGGACTCCTGCTCGCCCTGCTGCTGGCTCGTCCGCTGACGCTCGCCGAATTCGACGACGATCGCAGCGTCGCCCTCGGCCTTCGGCCAAACCTCATGCGCGGCCTCGCTATTGCCGTCGGGGTGCTGCTCGCCGCGATCGCCGTGGCGACTGCCGGGCCGATCACCTTCATCGCGCTGTCGGCGCCGCAGATCGTGCGCCGCCTTTCGGGTGCCGCCGGCCCGAACCTTGTCGGCTCGGCCTTGTGCGGCGCGGTTCTGCTGGTCTTCGCCGATCTTGCCGCGCGCGAGGCCTTCCAGCCGCGGCAATTGCCGGTCGGCGTGCTGACCGGGTTGATCGGCGGGGCCTACCTCGCCTGGCTGCTTGGCCGCGAATGGCGCAAGGGGCACGCATGAGCGCCCCCCTCGAGGCTTCGCAGCTGACACTGGGCTATGGCGCCCGGCGCATCGTCGACCGGCTGAGCCTGGGCATCCCGGAGCGCTCCTTCACCGTCATCGTGGGCGCCAATGGCAGCGGCAAGTCGACTTTGCTGCGCGGCCTCGCGCGCATCGTCAGGCCGGAAGCGGGCGACGTGATCCTCGATGGCCGCTCCATCCACACTATGCCGTCGCGCGAGGTGGCGCGCCGGCTTGGCCTGCTGCCGCAGACCCAGAGCGCCCCCGAGGGCATCTCGGTCTTCGACCTCGTGGCGCGCGGCCGCTACCCGCACCAGTCGCTGCTGCGCCAGTGGACGCCGGCCGATGACGCCGCGGTCCGCGCCGCTCTCGATGCCACCGAGACGGCCGGTCTCGCCGAGCGTCAGCTCGACGAGCTCTCGGGCGGCCAGCGCCAGCGCGTCTGGCTCGCCATGGCGCTGGCGCAGGAAACGCAGTTGCTGCTGCTCGACGAGCCCACCACCTATCTCGACATCGCCCACCAGCTCGACGTGCTCGATCTGTGCGAATGGCTGCGGCTGGAACGCAACTACACCCTCGTCGCCGTGCTGCACGATCTGAACCTTGCGGCCCGCTACGCCACGCACCTCGTGGCCATGAAGGACGGCGCCATCGTTGCCGAGGGCGACCCGTCCGTCGTGATCACGCCGGCGCTCGTCCAGACCGTCTACGGCCTCGGCTGCGAAGTCATCACCGACCCCCAGTCCGGCACGCCGCTCGTCATCCCCAATCTCCATCCCTCCCGCATCCGAAAAGGAACCGCTTCATCATGACCCGCACTCTTCTGGCGACCACCGCGGTGCTGGCCGCCGTCGCATTTGCCGGCCCGACCTTCGCCGCCGGCTTCGAATTCAAGGACGCGCGCGGCGACAGGATGCTCACGCTCGAGCAGCGTCCCGCCACCGTCGTGGCCCAGAGCAGCGTCGCCGCGGCCCTGTGGGACGCGGGCTATCACGTCGCCGGCGTCTACGGCGAAGTGCAGCCCGATGCCGACGGCAAACTGAGCTACCAGGCCGGCACGCTCGATCCGGCGGCGGTCAAGGTGCTGGGCCACACCTATGGCGAGTTCAACATCGAAGATTACGGCCTGATGAGCCCCCAGCTGATCATCGACTATACCTTCGACGGACAGAACCTGTGGTACGTGCCCGCCGAGCAGTCGGCGCAGATCCTTGCCCTCGCGCCGTCGCTGGCCGTCGCCGGCAGCTACAGGAACACCGACGAGGCGATCGCCAATTTCGTCGATCTCGCCGGCCGGCTGGGCGCCGATACCCAGAGCGCCGAGCTCGCTGCCGACAAGGGCGCATACGAGGCAGCGCTCGCCGCCATCAGGGACGCGGCCAGCACCTCGGGCCTCAAGGTCGTGGTCATGTCGCCTGCCGCCGACAGCCTCTATGTCGCCAACCCGCCCTATTTGCCGGAACTGCAGACCATGCGCGATGCGGGCCTCGACATCATGGATCCGGTAAAGGCCGACGCCACCGTGTTCACCCAGTACAGCTGGGAGCAGGCCTCCGACTATAGCGCCGCCGACGTGATCCTCGTCGATGCGCGCACCTTCGGCGACGACGCCACCGCGCTCGCCAACGTGCCGACCTGGCAGAGCCTGCCGGCCGTCAAGGCCGGGCAGGTGTACCGCTGGTACGCGGCCGCGCCCTATTCGTACAAGGCCTATGCCAAGATCTACCAGGAGATCGCCGACGAGCTCAAAGCGGCCAAAAAGCTTGGCGGCTGACCCGCATGAGTGAGCACCCGCTCGGCGTATCGCGCTTCGTCCTGACCGAGGGGCGCTGGCTGCACTATCGCGTCGCCGGCTCCGGCGGCGTGACGGTGGTCTTCGAGTCGGGGCTCGGCCTGTCGGGCGTATGCTGGGGCCTCGTCCAACCAGCGGTTGCCAGGCTGGCGCGCACCGTCGTCTACGATCGTGCCGGCGCAGGCCTCAGCGACGATGACCGCTCGCCGCGGACGCTGTCGCGGCTGGCGGCTGATCTCGGCGTAGTGCTGCGCGAGGTCGGCGGGCCGTTGATCCTCGTCGGACACAGCTGGGGCGGTCCCATCGTTCGCCTGGCGGCGACGACGGCGGGGGCCGACATTCGCGGCCTCGTCCTCGTCGATCCCACCGATGAGAACGACACCTCGTTCTTCCTGCCGGCAGCCGCGCGCCGCTACGCCCTCGCCGCGCCGCTGACGCATCTGCTGACCCTCACGGGCCTCTACGCGCGCTCGGCCCGCATTGGTCGCGCTTTGCCGCCCGCGCTCTACGCGCAATTCCGCGACGAGAACTTCCGTCGCCGCGCCGCGCGCCTGCTCGCAGCGGAAATCCGCCACTTCCTGCCCGGGCTGCGCGCGCTGCGCGATCATCCGCCGCACGCGCCCGACATGCCGGTCACCATCATCTCGGCTGGCGCCGGCGACCTCTGCGCCGCGCATCGCATCAGCGCCGTTTCGCGGCCGAACGGCCGTCATGTCGAGCTTGCCGGGGCAGGGCACAACATCATGTTCGACCGGCCTGCGGCGGTGGTCGACGAGATTGCGCGCATGCTCGCGCCCAACACGCGCGTCAGCCCGCCGCTCGCCGCCAGCGCCGGCTAGTGCAAGGCGTGCGAGGTGATGAGGCTGACGAAATCGCGCGACTGCATCGGCTTGGCGAACAGGTAGCCCTGCGCCACCGGATAGCCGCATTCGATCAGCACGCGCAGATCGTCATGCGTCTCGACGCCCTCGGCCACCGCCGTGATCTGGAAGCGGTTTGCGAGCTCGATCACCACCTTGCACATCTCACGCTTCTTCTCGTCGTCGGCGCAGCCATGCACGAAGCTGCGGTCGAGCTTGATCTCGGCAAAGGGCAATTCGCTGAGCCGCGCCAGCGACGAATAGCCGGTGCCGAAATCGTCGATCGAGACGTGGATGTTGTAGAGCTTGAGCTGCACCGCGATCTCGCGCGCCAACAACGGGTCGTTGATCGCCTCGTCCTCGGTGATCTCGACGATCAGCCCGGGAAACTTCGGATGGTGCGGCAGGTTCTCGCGCACATTGGCCACGAAGCTGGGGCGCTGCAGGACCGACGCCGGTACATTGATCGCCAGGCGGTTGGTCATGCGGTACTGCGCGAACACCGACCAGTCGCTGAGCGCCTTGCGCACCACATAGTCGGTCAGCGGATGGTAGAGCGCATCGGCCGGCCGCGGCAGGAAATCGGCGGGAGCCACCAGGCCCTCGGTCGGGTGGCGCAGCCTGATCAGCGCTTCGGCGCCGCACACCAGCATCGAGCGCAGGTCGATCTTGGGCTGGTACCACAGCTCGAGCCAGTCATTGCGCAGCGCCGCCTCTAGGCTCACCGCGTCGGCCGGCTTGGTGGTACGCTCGGCCGTATTGGCCAGCCGCTCGCGCAGCTCTTCGATGCGGAACGGCTTGCGCAGCGGCGGCAGCATGTTGAGACGCCGCCGGGTGCCGATCTCCTGTACCTCGTTCAATGTCTCCTGCCGGTGCCCGGTGATCAGCAGCACGTCGCCGGCATAGCGCATCGCCGAGAGGCTGCGGATCACCTCGATGGCGTCGGAGCCGCCCAGCGACAGGTCGAGCACGATCAGGCTCGGCGGCCACTGGATGAGGCCGGCCTCGACTTCGACGGCGCTCTTGAGCTCGTGCGGGATGAAGCCCGTCGAGGCCAGGATCTCCGCGACGACGGTACGGATCTGCGGTTCATCGTCGACGACGAAGGCGTGCGGGCGGGCGGTCTTCGTGCCGACCTTGGCTGGTGGTGATTGCATAGGCCGAATGTTCCTGGGCGAAAGGGCGTTGGCGAATGACGTTCTGGCTATGTGGGCAGCCGGCTACTGGTCGAGCACCTCCCGCAGCGTGCGGGCAAGGTCGGCCTTCCGGTATGGCTTGAGCAGGCGCTTGAGCTTGGCCTGGGGCGCGCTGTCGCCATGCGGTTCGAGATCGGGGAAACCGGAGGTGATGAGCGCCTTCATCGCCGGCCAGCGCGACAGCACCAGGCGGGCGAGATCGTAGCCGCTGAGCCCGCCCGGCATCACCACGTCGGTGAACAGCAGCTGGATCGGCTCGCTGTTGAGCATCATCAGCGCGGCCTGGCCATCCTCGGCCTCGAGCACGCGATAGCCGAGTTCCCTCAGCTGCCGCACCACGATGCGGCGCATGCCGGCATTGTCGTCGACCACGAGGATAGTCTCGCTGCCGCGGGGATCGGCCGTGCTGCCGGCATTGGCGAGCACTTCTTCCAGGGGGTCGGTGGCACGCGGGGCATAAAAGCGGATGGTCGTGCCGACGCCGGCCGCGCTGTAGATCTCCACGTCGCCGCCGCATTGCCGGGCAAAATCGGCGATGAGCCCGAGCCCCGAGCCCGAGCGGCCCCCGGTGCTGGCCGGCAGCGAGGGATCGAGGATGCGGGCAATGGCATCGGCCGCCAGCGGCTCGCCGGTATCGCCCACCTCGACGACCACGTAGTCGCCCGCCGGCAGCGCCGGCTGCTGCGGCCCGTCGCGCTCGTCGAACCGGCGGTGCGCCGTGGTGATCATCAGCACGCCACCCTCCGGCATTGAATCGCGGCCATTGCTGATGAGGTTGACCAGGCTCGCCTCGAGCTGGCCGGGATCGGCCATCACGAACGCCGCGGTGGCGTCGAGGTCGAGCTTGATCTCCATCTTGTCGATGGAAGGTTGCAGCGCCTGCACCAGGCGCTTCAGCATGTCGTTGACGGCGACGCGTTCGGGCGCCAGCGGCCGGCGGTCCGCCAGCACGAGAAGTTGCCGTGTCAGCTCGGCGCCGCGCAGCGCCGCTTCCAGCGCCTCGTGCACGAGGTTGGACGGACCGTCCGTATCGCTGATCTGCTCGCCGAGCAGGTCGAGATTGGCGATGATCACGCCCAGCAGATTGTTGAAGTCATGCGCGACGTCCCCGGTGAGGCTGCGGATCGCGCCGGCGCGCCGCACATCGCCCATCAGCGCTCTGGCCCCGCCCAGTTCCGCCGACAGCGTTGCGACCTGTTCCTCCAGATCCCGGACCCGGTCGCGCGCCGGGGCTTCCTGTGTCGCCTCGATCATGATCGTCCCTCATCCCCATATGCAGGCAACATTGACGCCGCTAAGTATATCTACGAGTTTAGCGCGGCTTACTTTAGCACCCTACCGCCAGAAGCTTATAAACCACCTAAAATACTTCGAGGATTCGAACGGAACGATCCGGCTGGATCGGTGTTCTTGTACCTGGCGACCTCGCGGAGTTGTGCAAAAATCTGACGCTCACTTGCCATGTGGTGCTGGCCGAGAAGCCAGCTTGCACCGCGATGGTAACGCTCCCATTGTTGCAACGCTGCGGAAATAAACGGGGACACCAAGTAGTCATACAGAGGCTTCAACTTCCGGTGTGCAGTCGAAAACACATGGATTGTTAATTGCTGTCTTGGAAGCTGTGGATAAAGTAGAAGACTAAGGCAGGAGGCGATCTTGTCAGTAAATCTCCGCAGTTCGGGCTGGCCGTCAGAAACGACGCCGGCAGCGCCGCGGGCCGAGGCGGCGCAGGCGCTGACCACGCGCGAGGCATCCGTGCTGATGATGATCGTCCAGGGTTCGACCAACAAGCAGACCGGCGCGCATCTGGGCATCAGCCCGCGCACCGTCGAATTTCACCGCGGCAACATCATGCGCAAGGTCGGGGCGAGAAACGTCGCCGAGCTGGTGCGCATCGTTGTCGGCGGCGCCCTCGATCTCTGAGTAGAACGACGCACGAAGCAGGGGATTGAGCGGAATGGCGTTTTAGGTGGCGGGTGGGCAGTATCGCACTGCCGATGCCGCCGGATGTTAGCGGGGCCGGTTGGGCCGGCTCCGTCCAGTTTGTACCAGTTGCGTGAGTGAGATGTTCGCGACCATCGGTCACGATGCCATTACCCTTCACTACCAGCCGATCGCCGGTCCCGGCGGCGTGATCGTCGGCATGGAAGCGCTGATGCGCTGGCATCACCAGCAGCGCGGACCCATTTCGCCGGAAGCCTTCATCCCCATCTTCGAGCAGAGCGGCATGATCGTGCCGCTGTCGCGCTGGGCGCTCGGCCGGGCCTGCGAGCAAGCTGCCTCGTGGGAGCGGCCGTTGCAGGTGGCAGTCAATCTGTCGGCCATCCAGTTCGATCGCGAGAATCTGTTCGAGCTGGTCCGCACCGCACTCGGCCAGTCGCGCCTCGTCCCCGAGCGGCTCGAGCTCGAGGTGACCGCGCCGGCCCTCGCCGTCGCGCCCGAGCGGACGATTGCCACCATGCGCGATTTGCGCGCGCGCCGTGTCGAGATCGCCCTGGCCGGCTTTACAGGCGACCGCGCGTCGCTCGCCCTGATGAAGGATTTCCCGTTCTCCAAGGTCAAGATCGCCCGCGAGCTCGTGGCCCAGCTCGAGACTGCCGCGTCGGCCCGCTCCATCGTCGGCATGATCGTCGAGCTGGCGCATGCGCGCGGCCTGACGGTGGCCGCCGAGGGCGTCGAGACGGCAGCGCAGAAGGCGATCCTCGAATCCGAGGGCTGCGACTGGCTGCAGGGCTACCTCATCGGCCGGCCCGCCCCCATCGACGAGCTTGCCGGCCTTACCGGCGGCAGCATCGCCGCCGATGCGGAACCCGACCATCCGAGCCGGCCGGCACCGCTCCGGTCGCCTTCGACCCGCCGCGCCAGGACGGCGCCGGCTCCCAGCGCGTCCACCGGCCGAGAGAACTCGCATGCCCGCCTATGATGCCGACAAGCTGAAAGCCCTCGAGGTCAAGTTCCGCGGTCTCGCGATCGAGGACGGCGTGCGCGTCGCCGCCGAGGCGCTGGCCGTGCAGACCGGCCAGGTTCCCGCCCGGCCGACCCGGCTTGCCAAGCATCCGACGCAGTTCCCGTTCTCGCGCGCCTTGCGTGCGCATTTCGCCCGCACCGAGGCGCGCTACGGCACGCTGCTCGACGGTGCTCCCGACGCCATGGTGGTCATCGCCGGCAATGGCGAGATCGTCCTCGTCAACGCCATGCTGGCGGCGCTGTTCGGCTACGAGCGCGACGCGCTGCTCGGCCAGCCGATTTCGCTGCTGGTCGGCGGCGGCCCGATCGATCAGCTGGCCACCCAGGGTGTCGCCGCCATCGACACCATGTCCGAGCGGGCGCGCCTCGGCACGGAGCTCGCCGGCACCCGGCAGGATGGCAGCAGCTTCCCGCTCGATGCCACGCTCAGCCTCGTCGATGGCGACGATGGCCCGGTGATCGTCATTGCGCTCCGCAATGCCAGCCCGCGCAAGGCGGCCGAGCGGCATCTGGCGAACGCCGAGACCCGTTCCCGCGGCCTGTTCGATCGCGCCCCGGCCGCCATGCTGGTGGTCAACAAGCGCGGCCGCATCATCCAGCTCAACGCTGCCGCCGAGAAGCTCTTCGGCTACGGGCACGACGAACTCGCCGGCGAACCGGTCGCGACGATCCTGCCCGAGGAACTGGCGAACCGCCTGCTCGATGCGCACGAGCCCGACGCGGCCGGCGACACGCCGGATCAGCCCACCCAGCATCAGGGCCGCCGCAAGGACGGCACCGATTTCCCGCTCGAGGCCGGCATTTCGATCCTGCACGACGAGCAGGGCGCGGCCGTCATCGCCACCATCCGCGACCTGAGCCGGCAAGACACGGCGGACGCCGCCGTCGAACCCGCGCTCTACCGCACCGTCTTCGACGCCGCCCCCGACGCCGTGATCGCCGTCGATGCGGCCGGCGATATCGTGCTCGCCAACGAAGAAGCAGAACATCGTTTCGGCTTCGAGCATGGCGAGCTCGTCGGCGTTCCGGCCATGCGGCTGTTCCCCGAGGGTTTTGCGGAGCGCCTCAGCGGCGACGCGCTGCTCTCGGCGGAAGTCGCCCTGGCCCGTGAAATCGGCACCGGCATTGAACTCACGGCGCAGCGCAAGGATGGCTCCTCCTTCCCCGCCGAGATCATGCCGGCGCTGCTCGAGACGCCCGGCGGCACGATGCTGATTGCCACGTTGCGCGACCTCACCGTGCGACGCGCCGCCGGGCGCCCCGCTCTTGCCGAGACCGTCCACCCCGTCACCACATGGGGCGAGGTGCACCCCGCGCCGCGTCCGCCGGCCGACGTCGATCGTGCCACCGCGACGCTGCAGAGCCTGGGCGATGCGCTCGTCTCGACCGATCCCGCCGGCCGCGTCGGGTTCATGAACGAGGCTGCCGAAACGCTCACCGGCTGGTCGTGGCTCGAGGCCAGCGGCCGCCGCCTGACGGAGGTCGTGCGCGTCCTCGATGCGACCACCCGTATCGGCTTCCGCGACCTCAAGCTCGCCGCCGCCGAGCCGCATGAGCGCGCCACCCAACTGCACTCCAATTTCGTCCTGGTCCGCCGCGACGGCAGCGAAGTGCCGATCGAAGGCTCGATCGCCCCGATCGAAGGCCCCGACGGCGTCTCGGGCGAAGTGCTGGTGTTCCGCGACGTCACGCAGGCGCGCAGCATGGCGCAGAAGATGGCGCATTCGGCCCATCACGACGCGCTGACCGACCTGCCCAACCGCGTGCTGCTCAACGATCGCATCGCCACCGCCATCTCCATCGCCCCGCGCCACAGCAAGAAGGTCGCGGTGCTGTTCCTCGATCTCGACGGCTTCAAGCGCATCAACGATTCGCTGGGGCATGCCCTCGGCGACAAGCTGCTGCAGGCGGTTGCCGGCCGGCTGATGGCCTGCGTGCGCGGCTCCGACACGGTGAGCCGCCTCGGCGGCGACGAGTTCGTCGTGCTCCTCTCCGAAGTCGAGCGCGCCGAGGATTCCGCGATTACCGCACGGCGCATGCTCGATGCCGTCGCCGAGCCCTATTTCATCGACCAGCACGAGCTGCAGCTTACCGTCTCGATCGGCGTCAGCGTCTACCCCGATGATGGCGCGACCCCCGAGGCGCTGATCAAGAGCGCCGATGCCGCCATGTACCAGGCCAAGGAGAACGGCCGCCGCGGCTATCAGTTCTACAAGCCCGCCATGAACCTCAAGGCCGTCGAGCGCCAGAGCGTCGAGGAGAATTTGCGCCACGCCCTCGAGCGCGAAGAGTTCAGCCTCCACTTCCAGCCCAAGGTCAACCTGCACACCGGCGAGATCGCCGGCGCCGAGGCCCTGTTGCGCTGGGAGCATCCCACCAAGGGCCCGATGTCGCCGGCGGTGTTCGTGCCGGTGGCCGAGCAGAGCGGCCTGATCCAGCCCATCGGGCATTGGGTGATGCGCGAGGCCTGCCGGCAGACCCAGGCCTGGCTCGATGCCGGTCTGATGCTGCCTTCGATCGCCGTGAACGTGTCGCTGGCCGAATTCTCCGGCACCCGCTTCCTCGAAGGCGTGTTCGAGGCCCTCAACAAATCCGGCCTCGATCCGACCACCCTCGAGCTCGAAGTCACCGAGAGCGTGCTGATGAAGGACGCCGAGGGTGCCAACACCATCCTGCAGGCGCTACGGGCCAGCGGCGTGCACACGTCGGTCGACGATTTCGGCACCGGCTATTCCAACCTGGCCTATCTCAGCAAGTTCCCGATCCAGACGCTCAAGATCGACCAGTCCTTCGTGCGCGAGATCAGCGTCGGCGAAGGCCCCACCGTCATCACCGCCGTGCTGAACATGGCGCAGAGCCTCAATCTGCGGGTGGTGGCCGAGGGCGTCGAGACGCCGGAGGAGCTGGCCTTCCTGCAGCATCATCGCTGCGACGAGGCGCAGGGCTATTATTTCAGCAAGCCGCTGCCCGCGCCGCAATTCGCCCGGCTGCTGCGCGATGGCCTCGTGGCCACCATGGCGGCCCGGCAATATGCCCGGCCGATGGAACGCCTGCGCAACCGCGCCTAGAACGCCAGTCTGCTCTAGGCTGCGAGGCCGAGCCGCTCGAATGCCGAGCGGACGGCCGTGCGCAGCACCGAGGGCCGGAACGGCTTTTCGATCGTGCTGTTGGGCGCGCTTTCGAGGAACCTCGCCGCATCCGACGAGAAGGCGCCGCCGGTCATGAAGATCATCCGCTGCGCCTGGTCCGGCGTCGATCGGTTGAGCGTCGCGAACAGCTCCATCCCGGTCATCTCGGGCATCATCACGTCCGACAGGATCACGTCGAAGCGCTCGCCGGCCTCGATCTGGGAAATGGCCCGCCGCGCCGAAGTGGTGGCGATCACTTCATGCTCCGCCTCGAGGATGCGCTCGATGGTCTTGCACAGCGATGCTTCGTCGTCGACCACCAGCACCCGGCCGCGCTTGCCGCCCTGTGGTTTGGGCGGCGGCGCGCTGGCGGCCACGGGCGCGGCCGCCGCCACGGCGTCGGTAATGCTGCGCTGCAGCGTCACGCGGAACACCGTACCCTTGCCGACCTCGCTGGTGACCCCGATCGTTCCGCCCAGCTCGCTGACGATGCGGTGGCAGATGGCGAGGCCCAGCCCCGTGCCCACCCCCGCGGCCTTGGTGGTGAAGAAGGGCTCGAACACCTTGTCGAGCTTGTCCGGCGGGATGCCCACGCCATTGTCGGCAATATCGACATAGACGCGCGCCTGCTCGTCGAGTCCGGTGGAGATGCGGATCTCGTTGCCCTCGACCTGGCCCAGCGGCATCGCCTGCGCGGCGTTGACGATGAGGTTGAGCAGCACCTGGCTCAGCCGCGACTCGTCGCCCCTGGCGAGCGGAATGTCGCCATAAGCTTTCACCAGCTGCGCCCGGTGCCGCACCTCGTTCGAAGCCATGCGCAGCGTCGATTCGATGACCTTGTGCAGGTCGACCGGCTGGGTGACGTCGCCGCCATCCGAGCGCGCGAAGATGCGCAGGTCGCGCACGATCTGCCGCACCCGCTCCGCCGCGTCGAGCGCGTCGCGCAGCGGATCCTCGGCGGTTCCCAGCCGATCGAGCAGCTGCCGGGCTAGGTCGCTGCCGATGCCGTCCTGCAGCGCCAGCATCACCAGTTCGAGATTGCCGATGACCACCGCGAGCGGATTGTTGATCTCGTGTGCGATGCTGGCCGAAAGCAGCCCCACCGACGCCATGCGCTCGGAGTGCCGGCGCTCGACCGTCGCCGCCTCGAGCTCGCGTGTCCGCTCCTCGATCTTGCGTTCGAGCTCGTCGACCATCGCGGCCCGCGCCTCGGCCAGCACGCGCGCCGAGCGCTCCTCGGTGGCGGCCAGTTCGCGGCCGAGCAGTTCTTCGCGATAGCGCCGGTTCTCGTCCTCGAACTGCTTGCGCCGGATCTGCGCCAGCACACGGGCGCACAGCACCTCGAACTCGCTGGACTTGGAGATGTAGTCGTCGGCGCCGGCGCTGAGACCCTCGAGCATGGCGGTGCGGTCGTCATGCGCCGTCAGCAGGATCAGCGGGATCTCGCGCACGCCCGCCGCGGCCTTGATGCGCACGCAGGCTTCCTTGCCTCCCATGCCGGGCATGACCAGGTCCATCAGGATGCAGTCGACCGGCTGCACCGCGAGCAGGTCGAGCGCCTCTTCGCCCGAATGGGCCAGCGACACTTCGTAGCCCTCGCCGCGCAGCGTCTCGGCCAGCAGGTTGAGATAGGTCGGGCTGTCGTCGACCGCCAGGATCTTGCGCGGACCGCTGAGGCTGGTGACCGGCTCCATCGGCCGGTCGCCCTGCCGCCGCACCACCGCGGCAATGCGCGCCAGGATGACGTCCATGTCGTCTTCCTTGCGCACGAAGGCGTCGGCGCCGGCCTCGAGCGCATCCAGCTGCGCCCCGGCATCCTCCGATGCGGTCAGCAGCACGCAGGGCAGGGCCCGCAGCGCCGCGTCCAGCCGCACGCGGCGGATCAGCGTCGCGCCATCCATGTCCGGCATGATGCCATCGACCACCACGGCGTTGGGCCGGCGGTCGGCGATCATCGCCAGCCCGGCCTTGCCGTTCTCCGCGCCCAGCACGCGATAGCCGGCGCCTTCGAGCACTTCGCTCAGCCGGTGCCGGTAGGTGTCGCTGTCGTCGATCACCAGGATGGTCGCCTGCAGGTCGGGCGTCGCGCTCGTCACGCCGAGCAGGTCGCGCGCCTTGGCCACCACATACATCGCGTCATAGGGCTTGCCGACATATTCGTTGGCGCCGGTGGTGAGGCCGCGGATGCGGTCCTTCACCTCGGCTTCCGCCGACAGCATCAGCACCGGCAGCTCGCCGCCATAGGTAGAACGGAGTTCGCCCAGGAAGTCGATGCCGTCGCCATCCGGCAGCTGCACGTCGAGCACCACGAGGCGAACATCTTCGGTCTCGAACGCCTGCCGCGCCGCGGCGAGGCTTGCCGCCGGATGGGCGCGCAGGCCCGAGGCCTCGAAGGCTTCCGCCAGGTCCATCCGCACCGTCAGGCTGTCATCGACCACGAGGATCGTCACGAGACTTCTCCGCGCTCCAGTGAATAGGCGGCGAGGGCCGGGCCGATCTCGCCGAGCGGCAGGATGCGCTGCGCCCCGCCATTGAGCGCCGCCTCGCGCGGCATGCCGTAGACGACCGAGGTCGCCTCGTCCTGCGCGATCGTGGTACCTCCGGCCTTGCGGATCGCCAGCAATCCTTCGGCCCCGTCCCGCCCCATGCCCGTGAGCAGCGCCGCGACGGCGGCGCCGCCGCAATCGCGCGCCACCGATTCGAACAGCACATCGACCGATGGCCGGCACGAATGCCGCTCCGGTCCGTCGTCGAGGCGGATGATGCCGTCGCGCAGGATCATGTGGCGGTCCGGCGGCGCGAGGATCACCGTGCCGGCGGCCTCGTCGAGGCGTTCGCCCGATCGCGGGAAGCGCGCCGGCCACGGCGTCTGGTCGTGCAGCCAGTCGGCAAACGCCGCGCCGAACTGCGGATTGATGTGCAGTACGAACAATACCGGCAGGTCGATCGTGGTCGGCAGCGCCCGCAGCACCTCGACGGCCGCACCCGGCCCGCCGGTCGAGGCGCCGATCGTCACCAACCGGACCGGCCGTCCACTCGTTGCCGGGCGTTCGCTGCGGCCGGGCACCGGCGCGTGACCGCGCGCCTGCGCCTTGGCCTTGAGGTGGGTGATCACCCGGATGCGCGACACGAGCTTGACCGTCGACAGGAACCGGCGCTCCCACTCGCCCGGCGGTTCCTCGCCAGAAGGCTTCTCCAGCACGTCGACCGCGCCCGCCGCCAGCGCATCGTACATCTTGAACAGCTCGCCGCGATTGAACGAGGACGACACCACCAGGATCGGGGTCGGGCAATACGCCATGATCTGCTCGGTCGCCGCGAGCCCGGTCATCACCGGCATCATCATGTCCATGGTGACGACGTCCGGGCGATGCAGCTGGCAGAGCTCGAACGCCTCTTGGCCGTTGGTCGCGACGGCGACGAGCTCGATGTCGGGATCCTCGCTGAGTACCGAGCTCAACAGCTCCCGTACGGTGGGGGAGTCTTCGGCGACGAGCACGCGGGTCCTGGCCATGATGCGCTATGCCACCAGCCGCTCGATGTTGAGGAGCAGTTCGCCCTGGTCGAACTCCGACTTAACCACATACCCCTGCGCGCCCACGTCGCGGCCGCGCCTCTTGTCGGCCGGTGCGTTGAGCGAGGTCACCAGGATCGCCGGCGTGTCGTGCAGCCGCGGGTCGCGCCGGATCGTCTCGATGAAGCCGAAGCCATCCATGCCGGGCATCTCCACATCGACCAGGATCAGCGCGTAATCGCGCTTCTGCACCAGCTCGAGGCCTTCTTCGGCCGACATCGCGACGTCGACCTCGTAGCCGGCGCTTTCAAGGATCGACTGCTCCAGCATCCGGGTGGTGAGCGAATCGTCGATCACCAGCAGCGGGCGCCTTGCCGCCATCGCTTCGCTCGCCGTGCTCTCCTGTTGCAGCGCCATCGCCACGAGGCCCTCCGGGTCGAGCATCAGCAGCGGATTGCCGTCATTGTCGAGCGAGGCGCCGGCGATGGCTGCCGTGGCCGGCGCCAGCTCCGGTAGCGGCCGGAACACCGTGCTGCCGGTGCCGGGCAGGCGCGATACGCTCACCGCCGCCAGCCCGCTGCCGCTGGCCACGATGACGGCGGTGACGCTGCCGCTGCGCCGTGCCGCCGCGCCGCGCCCCAGCAATGTCGTCAGCGACACCAGCGGGATCGCCTGGCCGTCGTGAATGATCGCCTCGCCCAAAGCGGTGCGGTGAATGCTGGAGGGCTCCAGCCTGAGCGTATGGCGCACCGCATGCAGCGGCAGCGAGGCGCGCGCGCCGCCCGCTTCGAGCAGCAGCGACTCCACCGACGATACCGATAGCGGCACCGCCAGTTCGAACCGCGTGCCCTTGCCGGGCGTCGTCGTGACCACCAGTTGCGCGCCCAGTCGTGCCACCGTATCGCGCACGATATCCATGCCGATGCCGCGCCCCGCGACCTCCGACACGAAGGCCGAGGTGCTGACGCCGCCCTGCAGCATCAGGTCCACCAGTTGCAGCCGGTCAACCTCGGCCTGCGAGCGTCCCTTGCGCAGGGCCGCTTCGCGCAGTGCCCTCTCGTCGATACCGCGGCCGTCGTCCTCGCAGCGCAGCACAATGCGGCTGCCGCGCCGGAATACGGTCACCGCGACGCGCCCGAGCGGCGGCTTGCTGGCGGCGATGCGGTCGCGGCGCGTCTCGATGCCATGCGCCACCGCGTTGCGGACCAGTTGCAACACCGCGTCCTGCACCAGGCGAACCGTTTGCGTGTCGAGGCGAATTTCGCCGCCCTTGCCCTCGAACAGGATCTCCTTGCCCAGCACCTGGGCGGAGTCGCGGGCGGCGCGCTCGAACGTCGCGAACAACGCGCCCGCCGGAACCAGCCGCAGCTGTTCGGCCGCATCGCGTACCTGCCGCAGCTCACGCTCGACGCGCCCGTGCGTGGCGGCGATGCCCCGCTCGAGGCTCGAGCCGACGCTGCGCAGCGTCTCGGCCGATTGCTGCGCCTCGGCGATACCCGCGCCGGTAATGCCGTTGGCGATGTCGACCGACAATTGCTCGAAAATCTGGTCGGCGATCCGCTTGGCCCGCGCCGCCATGGCGCCAAGCTCGCGCAGGCCGCCCAGTTGCGCCCCGGCCTCCGTCACGCCGTCGAGCAGGTCGTCGATCTCGTTGACGTCGCCGCGCACCGCGACCCCCACGCCCGCGCCGGCAGGTGCCGCCGGGGCAGGGTCGTTTGCCGGCGCGGCGGTGGCAGCGGCTTCTGCCTGCTCCGGCGCCGCCAGCGACGCGATCCGTCCCGTGATGCTGTCGAGCAGTCCCAGCAGGGCTTCGATGCTGGCGCGCGGCACTGCCGTCGTCTGCTCGCGGAACGGCGTCAGCAGGTCCTCGATGCTGTGCGCCTCGTCGGCGATCGCCGGCTGCCGTACCACGCGCGCCGCGCCCTTGAGCGTGTGCGCCAGCCGGAGCAGCCGCGGCACCACCTCGCCACCGCTGCCCGCCCGCTCGAGCTCGATCACGCTCTGGCCGAGCTGGTCGGCCAGGTCGCGTGCCTCGATGCGGAAATATTTGTACGGGTCGCGGGCCATGCTGGGTCAGGCCGCCTTCGACCGCACCATCTTGAGCAGGTCGCGCGAGGTGCTCGCCAGCTCCGATGCCGTCTGTATGGTCTGTCCGGCCGACGCCTCGGTCTCCTTGGTCGCCTGCGCCACGTTGGCGATGGCGATGTTGACCTGCTCGACGGCGGTCGCCTGCTGCTTGGTGCTGAGCTCGATCTCGCGCGCCGCCTCCGTCGTGGTGGTTACCAGCTTGGCGATCTCGCGGAACACGGTGGCCACGTCGCCGAACTGCCGCGAGCCCGAATCGACGGCCTTGCTGCCGGTCTCGGTTGCCATCACCGTGGTGTTGACCGACGAGCGGACGTCGTCGATGAGGGCGCGGATTTCCTTGGCGGCGCCGGCCACCCGGTCGGCGAGCTTGCGGATTTCGTCGGCCACCACCGAGAAGCGCCTGCCGCTCTCGCCGGCGCCCGCCGCTTCGATCGTGGCGTTGATCGACAGGATGTTGGTCTGCTCGGCCAGTTCGCTGACAATGTCGAGCACCGCCCCGATCTGCTGCGATTTCTTGCCCAGCTCAAGCATGTGGTCGACGATGAGGTCGACCTGCCGGCGGATCGAGCTGATCTGGTCGCTCGCCTGGTCCACCGTGCCGTCGCCGGTGCGCGTCGCGTGCGTCGTCTGGTCGGCGATCTGCGCCACGCGCTGCGCGCTTTCGGCGATCTGCCGCGACGTTGCCAGCAGTTCCGAGATCGTGGTGTTGATCTCGTTCATCGAGGTGACCTGCTCCTTGACGCCGGTCGCCTGCTGGTTGGCCGCCGATTGCAGTTCCGCCGACGAGTTCTGCACGTGGCTGACGGCGGTGCCGATCTGCTTGTTCAGCGAGCTGCCGAGGAAATTGGCCAGCATCGCCGCGACCAGCGCCGCGAGGATGGTTGCGGTCAGGATGATGTTCTCGCCGAGGAAGGCCTTGTCGGTCGAATCCTGGCGCGCGGCGTCGCGGGTGTCCTGTCGGTGCGTGACGTAGTCGGTCAGCGCCAGCGACAGCGCCTGGCCCTTGGGCTGGCCCTGGGCGGTATAGACAGCCAGTGCGTCTTCGGCAGACATGCCGCCCTGCCGCATGGCGATCACGTCGTCGGTGACCTTGGCGTGCTCCGCATAGGCCGTCGCGATGACGTTGATGAGTTGCAGGCCCACCGAATCTTCGCGGTCGAGCGCATCGGCCTTGAGGGCGTCGAGCGACGCCTGGAACGACGCTCTGGCGGTATCGAGGCTGGCGGTGTCGGCCTCGTCGCCCAGCAGCATGATGTTGCGGAACGACGAGGTCAGCTGCTGGCGCGTCGTCTGCATCTGCGATGCCTGCAGCAGCAGCGGCGTGTCGACGTCGATGACGTGGTCCTTGCTGGCAATCACCGCCTGCAAGGCAACTGTCGCGATGATGCCGATGAATATCGTGATGGCGACCAGCACCACGAAGCTGCCGGCGATGCGCTGTCCGAAAGTCCAGTTCTTGAACATGTGCCTTACTCCCTTTTCGGATTGGCTCTGGCGGCGCGCTGTCGCAGCGCGCCGACCAGTGAGGCGAGATCGACGATGGGCGAGGTGTGCTCGCCATAGCGGGCGATCGAATGGATGTGGTGGCGGTCGGCGCCGGCCGCGCTGGCGATGGCGGTGGTCTCGATGCGGAAATGATCGACGAACTCGTCGAACGCCAGCGCCACCGAGCGGTCCGCGGTCAGGGCCAGCCAGCGGCCGGTCACCGGCGGGTGGCCGAGCAGCACGCTCAGATCGTAGACGGGCACCAGCGCGCCGCGAAATCCGGCCAGCCCCATCAGCTCGGCGATCGGGCTGGGGCAGGGCACGATGGTGACGCGGCTGTGCAGCCCGGCGATCTCGCTCAACGCCAGGGCGTAGATGTCTTCTCCCAGCCGCAGCGCGATGTAGTCGGCCGTCGTCCCATGCTGCGCCGCATAGGGCGCCGCGAAAGCGCTGTCGAACGCCGCTCGCAATTGCGCGGCGCTGGACCGTCCTGCCGTCTCTGCTGCCTCGTTCATTGCTTCACCCCACAGGCCGCGAGCTCGGCCGTGCACAATTGCGTCAGCGCACTGCGCGTGAAGCCGCCGCCGAACAGCACGAGCCGCGATACATCCTCGTGTTCGAGCAATTGCTTGGCCCGGCGCAGATGTTCGGCAGCCTGCGCCAGCTCGCCCGAGCGGCGGGCCAAGACGCCGCGCCGCAGCAGCGGCATGGCGAATTCGGGGTCGAGATGGCTGGCGATGCCGTAATGCATCACGGCGCCCGCGATATCGCCGCTGGCCTCGAAGCAGAGCGCCAGCACGTAGTTCGCGCCGGCGCTGAATTCGTCTTTCGCCAGGAGCTCGCGGCAGACTTCGGCGGCCGCCGCGGGCTGGCTGCCCTGCACCAGCAGCAGTGCCTGCAGCAGCAGCACGTCGGGGTCGGCGCTGGCTTCCTCCGGCAGTCGTCCGATCAGCTCCAGCGCTTCGGCGAACCGTTCGCGCTGCAGCAGGTCGAGCGCCACCTCCAGGTTCCAGTGCGGCGACGGGATGGCGGGTGCCGCGCCGGAGGGCTGCGGCGTCAGCGCCGGGCGAGCCAGGGCCTCGATGCGCTGCGTCGCCAGCCCGATCGCGTCGAACCAGCTGGTGTCGCCCGGCGCCAGCGGCATCGGTGCCACCGGCGCGCTGAAGGCGTAGGGCGTGCTGTCGACATAGTCGTAAGCGGGTGGCGCGTCGCCCGGCGCGCGGCGTTGGTAGTAGAACGTGCCATGCGTATGGACGAGGTGGAAGTCCTGGCTCAGCCCGCGCAGCGTCTCGGCGTGGCCGAGGAACAGGAAGCCGCCGGGTGCCAGCGAACGGGCGATGCGCCCGACCACCGCCTGTTGCACTTCCGGGGTAAAATACATGATGACGTTGCGGCAGAAGATCGCGTCATAAGCGCCAGGCTGCCAGATATCGCTGCCGGGGTCCGCCAGGTTGCGGCAGTCGAAGCGCACCGCATTGCGGATCTCGTCGCTGAGCTGCCGGTCCCGCCCGACCGGGGTGAACCACTGGGCCAGCATGTCCGCCGGCATCTCGCGCAGGGCCCAGTTGGCATAGCGGCCGGCGGCGGCCTTGCTCAACATGGCGGGGCTGAGATCGACGGCCCGGATCGACACCTGCCAGGGCGGCGTGGGCACCAGCGCGCGCGTCAGCATGGCGATGCTGTAGGGCTCCTCGCCCGACGAGCAGCCCGCTGACAGGAACGACAGTCTATTGTGCCCCGCCCGGGCCCGCATGCGATCGTGCAGCACCTGCTCGAAGGCGCGGAACTGGTCGCTGTTGCGGAAGAAATAGGTCTCGTTGACGGTCAGCTCCGTCGCCAGCGGACCCGCCTCGCTGCCGTCGTCGCTGACCTGCGACAGGTAGCGGGGCACATCCATGCCGCGCGTATCGGCGCGCCGCCGCAGCAGCTCGCCGAGGAAACCGAGCTTGCCGTCGTCGAAGCGCAGCCCGAACCGGCTGGCGACGATCTCGCGGAACTGCTCGGGCTCGGAGCGCTCCAGCAGCACGGTCACGACGCCATCGCTTTGTTGTCAATGGCCGCGAATACGTCGTCGGGCACTACCCGTGCCGCGTCGAGCACGAG
>JBEHYU010000043.1:0-34214 GCA_048498015.1 Pseudomonadota bacterium | reverse complement strand
CCCCAAGCCGATGCGCCGGTCCTCGGATAAGGGGCGACCCCCAAATCCCCCGGCACCACCCCGCAGCCCCTCGTGAGGGCCTCGCTACACGGGGCAGCGCGGGGAGAATAACACGGGCCGGAGGTGGTTCGATAACTTCGCGGGTTTTTCGCGGAAGGGATTGTGGGGGTTGGGGAATTGGCGGTGGTGGAATGTCGATCTAACCCCTTTCCACGGAACGTCATCCCGGCGAAAGCCGGGACCCATTGCTCGGTGGCTGGGCTGCTCGGTGTTGTCGGGTCGCTCACACCGTGGATGGGCGGGTGCGCTCCGGGCCCGTTGCGGGCAACCGAGCCGTGGGTCCCGGCTTTCGCCGGGATGACGGCCGGTGGGGGTGGTGAGGTCGAGGGCGAAACGATGCGGGTTTTCGCGCGAGGGTGCTGACTGAGGGCAAACACCCCCTCACCAAGCTGCGCTACGTCGCTGCGCTCCTAGCTGCGCTATCCTCCCCCACCAGGGGGGAGGATGTCCGTGCCGACTTCGGCCACTAAGGCGCCGCTTGCGCGATGTCATCCTCCCCCCCTGGTGGGGGAGGATAGCGAAGCTTGGCCGAAGGCTTAGCGCAGCTTGGTGAGGGGGTGTTTGCTCTCAGTCGGATCTTCACTCTTGTGGCCACCCCCTCCGTCACGCTGACGCGTGCCACCTCCCCCATCGCTGCGCGATAGGGGAGGGCGCGGCTGCGGGTTTCGCGCGAGGGTGCACCACCGGGAGGCACCGACTGCGGCTTCGGGAACCCGACGGCAAACCCATGGGTTTTCCCCCGCCTTCAAATGCACTATGCAGCCCTCATGCGGAAAATCCTGATCCTTGCCCTGAGTCTTCTTCTTGCGGCCTGCTCGACGGTGGGCGTCACCACCGGGCCGAATGGGCCGAGCCTCGATGCGGTGCGGGACGATGTGGGCAGCCTGCTGGTGGTGCTCGATCTGCCGCGCGGGCTGGGGCCGTCGCCATCGACGGGGCAGCTGTTCACCTTCGATATCGCCAATGGCGGGCCGTCGGAGCATCTGCGGCTGACGCTGGTGCCGGCCGATGGCGACAGTTACGGCAATCTGCCGCCGCCCGGCGACGGGCGGGCCTATTATCTGTTCGCGGTCGACGCCAAGGACAAGCCGGCGATCCAGGCGGCGCAGCTGGCGGCGCAGCAGCGCGGCGTCAGCGGCAACAATGTGACGCTCGGCATCGTGCCAAAGCTCTGCACCGCCGGGCAGATCGACCAGACCTCGCTCACCGTGTCGGCCTTCGCGCTGATCCCCGGCCGTACGCGGCTGATGACCTTCCTCGACAACCAGCCGCTCTCGGTGCTGGCGCAGCAGCCGGGCAGCACGCAGATGCCGTATTGCGCCTGAAGCTCAGGCGGCGCTCGTCAATGAGGCTTCGGTCTTGGGCGTGCCGCCGCGCGGCCGGCTGAGGCCGCTGCCGGCGGGACGCTTGCCGCGCTGCGCGTCGGCGCTCGACCAGGCCTGGCGCCAGCGCTCCCAATAGGTCGCGACATTCATGCCGCCACGCACGAACTCGTTGAGCGTATCGCCGGCGAGGCGATCGTCGGCAAAGCGGGCGCGCGGGCCGTCGAACCCCTGCAGCTTCATCTCGTACTGGATGTCCTCGAGGTCGCGGCGGCGCGCCGCCAGCGTGCGCAGATGGGCGCGCTGCTCGCGGGCTTCCTCGCTTTCGTCGCCGGCGCGCTGGCGCAGGTCGCCGATCTGCTGCACCACCGCGATGTCCTGGCCCTTGGGGGTCGCCTTGGCGTCGCTGAGCAGCGCCTTGACGTCGGGCCGGTCGAGCACGTCGCTGAGCGCATCGAGCGCCGCCATGAAGGCATCGCCGGTGCCCTGCGCCAGCTCGCGCTGCGCCTTGATGGCTTCGTCGCGCTGGTCCTGCGTCTGCACGATCTCGCGGTCGAGGCTGCCGATGCGGCTCTGCAGCGCCACGATCTTTTCACGCGCCGCCCGGCCGCCGGCGGAATCGACGGCGACGCTCTCGAGCGCGGCGATCTCGGCGGCGGCGGCCCGCGCTTTCTCCTGCTGGCGCTCGGCATGATCGCGCAAACGCTGCGGCAGCTCGTTGAGGCGCAGGAAATTGGCCTTGGCGTCGGCATAGCCGATGAACTGCGCGAGCTTGCCGTCGAGCCAGGCGTCGAGCGTGTGGGCACGGTAGCTGCCGGTGCCGTAGCCGCGCTCCCACAGATACATGAACAGCGGGTCGGCCCGGTACGGCCGGCCATTATACTCGCGGTCGGCGTCGGCGCGGGCGGTGTGCTGCAGGGCGGCTTCGGCGGTCGCCGCCAGCTCGCGGGCCGCCGCGAGCTTGCCCGCATAGGCCGGGTCGGTGCCCAGCCGCGGCCGGGCCTTGGCGGCGAGCGCGTCGAGTTCGGCGTCGCGCTGCGCGGTCTCGGCCTGGAGCTCGGCCCGTTCGGTGGACGCTGCGACGATGGCGGCGTCGAGATTGTCGAGCCCTGCCTCGGTCTCGGCCAGCTGCCGTTCGTGCCGGTCGAGCATGGTGGCCATGCCGGCCTCGGCCGAGGCGATCTCGGCGCCGAGGGTGGCGCGGGCCGGCGCGTCGAGGCGCAATGCCGCGAGCTGGCGGAACAGGTCGCCCTCCTGCACGCGGAGCTTGGCGATCAGCTCGGCGCTGCGCGACAGGCGGCGCACCACGTCGCTCTCCTCGCGGCGGATGTCGCGGAGCGCTTCTTCGATCGAGCGGAGGGCGGCGGGTCCGTCGAGGCTCATGTCACCACCGCGTCACCGCGCCGCCGAGCGTATCGATCAGATAGTCCGGCTCGACGAAGCCGAACTGCTTGAGGCCGATGACGGCGCGCTGGATGATGCCGTCATCGGCGACGTCCGCCTCGACCGAGCGGTAGACCGCCTCGGGCACGCGGATGCCCCACATCGACACATTGTCGGTCTTGCCGGTCTGCTCGTTGCGGATCGGCAGGGTCAGCGTCGCGCCCTCCGAGGTCCTGGCCTCGACCACGAGGTAGTAGTTGGTGGCCTCGTCATTGTCCTCCGGGAAGGTCCAGAAACCCCATTTGGCGTTGGGGCGGTTGACGATGGTCAGCCGATAATCCTGCCGCAGCGTATCGCGCAGGGCGGTGAGCGCGCCGAGCGCGGCGTCGGCGCCGGCCCGGTCGCCCTTGGCGGCCGCCTGCTTGCCTTCGTCGCGCAGCTCGGCGGCATCGTTGGCGGCCTGCTGCACCTTGGTCTCGTCGAAGATGGTGGAATAGAGCGCGTCCATCTGCGCCGGCAGGGTCTGCGCCAGCTCGACCTCGGCCTGCTGCGTCTGCGCATCGCGATAGGGCCGATAGACGAGGAAATAGCCGCCGAAGCCGATGGCCAGCATCAGCACCACCGTCCAGGCCGGCCTCAGCCAGACATGCCGGCCGACATAGAGGCGCGCCAGCGTGGCGCGCAGCCCGGTCTGCGGCCGCCGGTAGGCGAAGCGGTTGGCCCGGTAGGCGGCGAGGCCGTCGGCCAGCACCTCGCCCGAAACGCCCAGCCCCAGGCTTGCGTAAAGCTGCTGCAATTGCGCGAGCGCCTCGGCGTCGCTGGCGGAGTCCTCGGCGTGACGCAGCGTATCCGCCACATCCATGGTCAACATCAGGTCGCCCAACGCTGGCGTTTCGCCGGCCGGGCCTTTGTCGTCGCTCGCGTTCACTGTCCTGTCCGCCAGTTGGCCCGGCGAATCGTGCCGGCTGCGGTCCCGGCCAATTTTATGACAGGCTGCCGGAGGGACAATTGATCGGCTGGCGCCGGATTACTATTTTGACGGCGCTGGTGCCAAAAAGACGCATGAAAAGGACGCCAAACACATGGATTTCGGCGGTCGCTACCTGTTCGCGGCGAAACGGGCGGAGGTCTGGGCGGCGCTGAACGATGTCGCGGTGCTCCGGCAGGTGATTCCGGGCTGCGAGGCGATCGCCTGGACCTCGCCGACGACGCTCGATCTGCGGATCCGGGTGAATTTCGGCGTGGTGCATCCGGTGTTCGCCGGCGACCTGGTGCTGAGCGATGTGCAGCCGGCCGAGCGCTACACGCTGTCGGGCCGCGGGCGGGGCGGGCTGCTCGGGCTGGCGCAGGGCGCCGCCGAGATCGCGCTGGCCGATGCCGGGGGCAGGACCGAGCTGAGCTTTGCGGCGAACGGCAAGGCCGATGGCGGCATCATGCGGCTGGGGCGGGCGCTGATCGGCAATTCGGCGCAGCGCGTGATCGACGGCTTCTTCGGCGAGATCGGCCGGGTGATGGGCGTGGAGGTGACAGCGCTGTCACCACAAGTGTGACAGTCCAAGCGTGACATAGCGGCGTCGCGTTTTTGACCAAACGTTCAAAAATCGAGGTTTTCCCTCTTGCCGCGCAATAAAATGCAAGATTGTATCCCTTCCCAACGCGCGGGGAGTTGTCATGCGGCGATCGCCGCTTCCCGGCGCGAACAGGGAGACATTCATGACCAATTTCAAGCTGCACTTCGGTGCTCTGGCCGCCGGCGTTGCCGCGGCTGCTCTGCTTGTGGGCGCCGCCTTCGCGGCCGATCCGGCGGTGATCTACGACCTCGGCGGCAAGTTCGACAAGTCGTTCAACGAAGCGGCCTACAACGGCGCCGAGCAGTGGAAGAAAGAGACGGGCGGCACCTACCACGATCTCGAAATCCAGGCCGAAGCCCAGCGTGAGCAGGCCCTGCGCAAGTTCGCCCAGGCCGGCTATTCGCCGATCGTGGTGACGGGCTTCAGCTTCGCCGACACGCTCACCAAGGTGGCGCCGGACTTCCCCAACATCCACTTCATCCAGATCGACTCGGTCGTCGACCAGCCCAACGTGCAGTCGGTGGTCTACAAGTCGAACGACGCGTCGTACCTGGCCGGCGTGCTCGCCGCCAAGACCTCCAAGACCGGCAAGGTCGGCTTCGTGGGCGGCATGGACATCCCGCTGATCCACGCCTTCTTCTGCGGCTACAAGGAAGGCTTCATGGCCACGAATACTTCGGGTGAAGTGTTCGAGAACTACACCGGCACGACCGCCGCGGCCTGGAACGATCCGACCACCGCGGGTGAGCTCGCCAAGGCCGACTTCGACAAGGGCGCGGACATCGTCTACGCCGCGGCCGGCGCCTCGGGCCTCGGTGTCATCCAGGCGGCGAAGGACGGCGGCAAGCTGTCGATCGGCGTCGACTCCAACCAGAACTACATCGCGCCGGGCTCGGTGCTGACCTCGGTGCTCAAGCGCGTCGACGTCACCGTCTACAACGCCTTCAAGGCGGGCGATGCGGGCTTCAAGGCCGGCGTGGTGTCGCTGGGCGTCGCCGAAGAGGGCGTGGGCCTCGCGATGGACGACAACAACAAGCCGCTGATCACCGCCGATGCGCAGGCCGCGGTCGATGCCGCCTCCAAGGGCATCGCCGACGGTTCGATCACCGTGCACGACTACATGGCCGACAGCACCTGCCCGTGATCTCGCGCACGTGAGCCAGTCGAGTTCGTCTTCGCATATGGAACAGCGCCCTTCCGGGGGCGCTGTTTCCGACTGGGCCATCGAACTGAAGGCCATCAACAAGCGCTTCGGCCCCGTCTGGGCCAATCGCGACATCGACCTCAAGGTCAAGCGCGGCACCATCCACGGCATTGTGGGCGAGAACGGCGCCGGCAAATCGACGCTGATGTCGATCCTCTACGGCTTCTATACCGCCGACAGCGGCGAGATCCTGGTCAACGGCCAGGTCGCCCACATCACCGATTCCCGCCACGCGCTGCGGCTGGGCATCGGCATGGTGCACCAGCACTTCATGCTGGTGGACAATTTCTCCATCCTCGAGAACGTCATTCTGGGCGCCGAGGACAATGCCCTGCTCGCGACCTCGCTGAGCAAGGCGCGCCAGGAACTCAAGCGCCTGTCGGACGAATACGGCCTGTCGGTCAATCCCGACGCCATCGTGCAGGACGTGTCGGTCGGCCAGCAGCAGCGCGTCGAAATCCTCAAGGCGCTGTATCGCGGCGCCGATACGCTGATCCTCGACGAGCCCACCGGCGTGCTGACGCCGGAAGAGGCGGACGATCTGTTTCGCGTGCTGCACGTGTTGCGCGACCAGGGCAAGACGGTGATCCTGATCACCCACAAGCTGCGCGAGATCATGGCGATCACCGACAATGTCTCGGTGATGCGGCAGGGCCAGATGGTGGCCACCACGCCCACCGCCCAGACCTCGCCCGAGCAGCTGGCCGAGCTGATGGTCGGCCGCCGCGTGCTGCTGCGCGTGCAAAAGGGCCCGGCCCATCCCGGCAAGGCGCTGCTCGAGGTCAAGAACCTGGTGGTGGCGGACGACCTCAAGGTGGTGCGCGTCAAGGATGTGAGCTTCTCGGTGCGCGCCGGCGAGATCGTCGGCATTGCGGGCGTTGCTGGCAACGGCCAGTCCGAGCTGCTGGAATCGATCGCCGGCATGCGCGACCAGTCGGCGGGCGACGTCGTGCTCAACGGCAATGTTCTCTCGCTCGAAGGCGACGACGGCGCACATCGCGCCCGCCTTGCCGGCCTCGCCCACGTCCCCGAGGACCGGCAGACCGAAGGCCTGGTCGTCCAGTACGAGGAGTGGGAGAACAATATTCTAGGCTACCAGCACGACCCGGCCTATGGCCGCGGCATCTCGCTGGATATCGCCGCCGCTCGCAAGCAGGCGGCCGAGCGCATGCAGAAATTCGACGTGCGCCCCGCCAATCCGCGGCTCAAGACGGCGAATTTTTCGGGCGGTAACCAGCAGAAGATCGTGCTGGCGCGCGAAATGGAGCAGGACCCCGACGTGCTGGTGGTCGGCCAGCCGACGCGCGGCGTCGATATCGGCGCCATCGAGTTCATCCACAACCAGATCATCAAGATGCGCGACGCCGGCAAGGCCATTCTCCTCGTTTCGGTCGAGCTTGACGAAATCCGCTCGCTCTCGGACCGCATCCTCGTGATGTTCGACGGCAAGATCGTCGGCGAGGCCGATCCGGCCACCGCCACCGAGGGTGAGCTCGGCCTGATGATGGCGGGCATCGCCGGCAAGCAGGGAGCAACCGCATGAGCGCCCGCCGTCCGCTGCCGCGCTGGGCCGACGTCGCCCTGCTGCCGGTGCTCAACCTCGTGCTGGCGCTGATCGTGTTTTCGATCTTCGTGCTGCTGATCGGGCAGGATCCGATCCAGGCGCTGGGCATCATGATCAACGGCGCCTTCGGCTATGGCGAGGGCGTCGGCTTCACCCTGCACTTCGCCACGAGCTTCGTGTTCACCGGTCTGGCCGTGGCGGTGGCGGCGCATGCCGGCCTGTTCAACATCGGCGGCGAGGGCCAGTCCTATGTGGCGACGCTGGGCGCTTTCGCGGTCGGCATGGCGATGGACCAGACGGTCTGGTGGCTGGTGCTGCCGGTCGCGATCCTGGCGTCGATGCTGGTGGGCGCGGCCTGGGCCTTCATCCCCGGCTATCTGCAGGCCAAGCGCGGCAGCCACGTGGTGATCACCACGATCATGTTCAACTTCATCGCCTCCTCGCTGATGGCGTATCTGCTGGTCTATGTGCTCAAGCCCAAGGGCGTGCAGGAGCCATCGACCGCCAACGTCATGGCGGCAGGCAAGATCCCGCAGCTCAGGCAGTTCTTCCCCTGGTTCGGCGGCGCGCCGCTCAACATGACGGTGATCTTCGCCATCCTGGCGCTGATCGCGGTCTGGTACCTGCTTTGGCGCACCAAGTTCGGCTACGCGCTGCGCACCATGGGCCACAGCCCGTCGGCGTCGCTCTATGCGGGCATCTCCAACAGCCGGATGATCATCCTGGTCATGATGATCTCGGGCGCCCTGGCCGGCATGGTGGCGGTCAACGAAGTGCTGGGCGTGCAGTCGCGCATCGTCATCGACGTGACGGCCGGTTACGGCTTTGTCGGCATCGCGGTGGCGCTGATGGGGCGCAACCATCCCATCGGCATCGCGCTGGCCGCGATCCTGTTCGGCGCGCTCTACCAGGGCGGGCTCGACCTGCAATTCTACATGCCGGCCATCACGCGCGACATGATCGTGGTGATCCAGGCGCTGGTGATCATGTTCACGGGCGCCATGGAGGGCCTGCTGCGGCCGGGGCTCGAAAGCGCCTTCATGATCTTTACGCCCAGGCAGAAGGCTGAGGCCGCTGCGCGCGAAACCGTCGGGACCGAGGGCTGACCATGGACTACGAAGTCATCGTCTCCACCTTCGCCGCGACGGTCCGCCTGACCACGCCGCTGCTGCTGGCGTGTCTCGCGGGGCTCTATTCGGAACGCTCGGGCGTGTTCGATATCGGCCTCGAGGGCAAGATGCTGGCGGGCGCGTTCGGCGCCGCGACCATCTCGGTGCTGACGGGCAGCGTCTGGCTTGGCCTCCTGGCGGCCATCGTGGTTTCCGTCGGCATGGCGATGCTGCACGCGCTCGCCTCGATTACCCTCAAGGGCAACCAGATCATCTCGGGCGTCGCCATCAACTTCCTCGCGCAGGGGCTGACGGCGGTGCTCGGGCTCGCCTGGTTCCACCAGGGCGGCCGCACCCCGCAGCTGCCCGAGGGTGGGCGCTTCCTGCCGATTATCTGGCCCTATGCCGACCAGATCCACCAGATTCCGATCATCGGGCCGATTTACGCCACGCTGCTGTCGGGCCACAACCTCCTGGTCTACGTGGCGTTCCTGTGCGTGCCGCTGACCTACTGGGTGCTCTATAGAACGCGGTTCGGCCTGAGGCTGCGCGCCGTCGGCGAGAATCCCAAGGCCGTCGATACCGCGGGTATCTCGGTGACGCTGCTGCGCTATCGGGCGCTGATCATCACCGGTGTGCTCTGCGGCGTGGCGGGCGCCTATTTCTCCATCGCGCAGGGCAACGGCTTCATCAACAACATGACGGCCGGCAAGGGCTTTATCGCACTGGCGGCGCTGATCTTCGCCAAATGGCGCCCGGTGCCCGCGATGTTCGCCACGCTGCTGTTCGGCTTCCTCGATGCGCTGCAGATCCGCCTGCAGGGCGTAACGCTGATCGGCACCAGCTGGCAGATTCCTGTGCAGTTCATCCAGGCGCTGCCCTACATCCTGACCTGCATCCTGCTCGCCGGCTTCATCGGCAAGGCCATCGGCCCCAAGGCCGGCGGCGTGCCATATACGAAGGAGCGATGATGACGACTGACGCCGAACTGTTCGCAGCGGCCGAGGCGGTGCGGGCGCGGGCCTATGCGCCGTACTCACGCTTCCAGGTCGGCGTCGCCATCCTCGCCGATGACGGGCGCGTCTACACCGGCTGCAATATCGAGAATGCCGCGTACCCCATCGGCAATTGCGCCGAGGCGTCGGCCATTGCCGCGATGGTGGCGGGCGGCGGCAAGCGTATCCGGCGCGTCTATGTGACGGGACCGGGCAGCGCGCCGGTGACGCCCTGCGGCGGCTGCCGGCAGCGCCTGCGCGAGTTCGCCGACCTCGATGTGACGGTGATCTCGCATGGCGTGGCGGGTGAGCCGCTGGCGCAGACGCTCGGGCAATTGCTGCCGCATTCCTTCGGGCCCGAATATCTGCCCAAGTGAGCCGGAACCATCCTCGCCGATCGACATTATGACGGGCAAAGCCGGCCGCCCCGCCCTCAGGCAGCCGGCACTCCAGATAGACGCCCGCCTCGACAGCATGTTGAAGGGGGGCGTCTATCTTTGGTATGCTCCGGTTTCCGCGTCAGCGCGGCTGATATCTCGCACGCGCACCCGCAAGCCGCGCCGTGCCGGCGCTCCACCGGAGCGCGATTGGAGGAGCCATGACCCTTCGTGTGGTCGAACCACCCGCACCGGACGCCAAGCCGGCCAGCCCAGCTGCGCAGACGCACGCAAGCGGGGCGCGCAACCCTGGCTTCCCGCTCGATCTCGACTGGGTCGGCCGCGTGCGCATGAACCGCTCGGCGCTGGAGCGCCGCGCCGCCACCATCGGCACGCGCCGCACGGTCAAGAAGGACTGGCAAGTGGCGTGGCTGCTGCGCGCCATCACGCTGATGGATTTGACGACGCTCAATTCCGACGACACGCCCGGCCGTGTCGAGCGGCTCTGCGCAAAGGCGCGCCACCCGGTGCGGCAGGATATCCTCGACGGGCTCGGCGTGGGCGAGCTGACGATCCAGCCGGCGGCGGTGTGCGTCTATCACAGTTTTGTCGCGACGGCCGTGAAGGCGCTTGAGGGCACTGACATTCCGGTGGCGGCAGTGAGCACGGCGTTCCCGCACGGGCTGGCGCCGGTCGACACCAAGCTGCGCGAGATCGAGGAATCGGTCGCCGCGGGTGCGAAGGAAATCGACATCGTCATCGAGCGCCAGATGGTGCTCAACGGCGACTGGCAGGCGCTCTACGACCAGATCAGGGCGTTCCGCAAGGCGTGCGGCGATGCGCATATCAAGACCATCCTCGGCACGGGCGAGCTGGCGACGCTCAACAATGTCGCAAAAGCCTCGCTGGTCTGCATGCTGGCGGGCGCCGATTTCATCAAGACCTCGACCGGCAAGGAAAAGGTCAACGCCAATCTGCCGACCTCGCTGGCGATGATCCGCATGATCCGCTGGTTCCACGAAGAGACCGGCATCGAGATCGGCTACAAGCCGGCGGGCGGCATCAGCTCGGCTAAAACGGCGCTCGACTATATGGCGCTGATGAAGGAGGAGCTCGGCACGCACTGGCTGCAGCCGCACCTCTTCCGCTTCGGCGCGTCGAGCCTGCTGACCGATATCGAGCGGCAGCTCGAGCACGGCCTCACCGGCCACTATGCCGCCGACTACCGCATGCCGATGGTGTGACAATGAACAAGATCGCGGAAATTTTCTCGTCGCTCGACTATGGCCCGGCGCCCGAAAGCCCGGAGCCGGCGCTGGCGTGGCTGGCGGCGCACGACAACAGATTCGGCCAGTTCATCAACGGCAAATGGACCAAGCCGGGCAAGATGTTCGCCTCGGACAATCCGGCGACCAACAAGAAGCTCGCCGACATCACCGACGGCAGCCCCGCCGATGTCGACAAGGCGGTGAAGGCCGCTAGAGCGGCGTTCCCGGCATGGTCGGCGCTGTCGGGCTATGAGCGCGGCAAATATCTCTATGCGATCGCGCGGCTGGTGCAGAAGCATTCGCGCCTGTTCGCCGTGCTCGAGAGCCTGGACAATGGCAAGCCGATCCGCGAGAGCCGCGATATCGATATTCCGCTGGTGGCGCGGCACTTCTACCATCATGCCGGCTGGGCCCAGCATCTCGATCGCGAATTTCCCGGCATGGCGCCCTATGGCGTGTGCGGCCAGATCATCCCGTGGAACTTTCCGCTGCTGATGCTGGCCTGGAAGATCGCGCCGGCGCTGGCGGCGGGCAACACGGTGGTGCTGAAACCGGCCGAGTTCACCTCGCTGACGGCGCTGCTGTTCGCCGAGATCGTCGAGAAGGCGAAGCTGCCGCCCGGCGTGGTCAACATCATCACCGGCGAGGGCGGCACCGGCGCGGCGCTGGTCAACCATCCGGACGTCGACAAGATCGCCTTCACCGGCTCGACCGAAGTGGGCAAGATCATTCGCGCCGCGACGGCGGGCTCGGGCAAGGGGCTGAGCCTCGAGCTGGGCGGCAAGTCGCCCTATATCGTGTTCGACGATGCCGATCTCGACAGCGCCATCGAGGGGCTGGTCGACGCCATCTGGTTCAACCAGGGGCAGGTGTGCTGCGCCGGCTCGCGGCTGCTGATCCAGGAATCGGTAGAAGAGCGTTTTATCCTGAAGCTCAAGAAGCGCATGGCGAGCCTGCGGGTCGGCGATCCGCTCGACAAGGCCGTCGATATCGGCGCGCTGGTGGCGCCGGTGCAGGTCGAGCGCGTGCGCGACCTGGTCAAGAAAGGCGTGGCCGAAGGCGGGCAGCTTTATGAGCCCGATGTCGACATGCCCAAGGGCGGCTGCTTCCTCAAGCCGGCGCTGATCACCAATGTGTCGCCGGCCAATTCGGTGGTGACCGAGGAGATTTTCGGGCCGGTGCTGGTGGCCATGAGCTTCCGCACGCCCGAGGAGGCGGTGGCGCTCGCCAACAACACGAAGTATGGGCTCGCCGCGACCATCTGGAGCGAGAACATCAATCTCGCGCTCGACATCGCGCCGAAAATCAAGGCCGGCGTGGTGTGGATCAACGGCACCAACAATTTCGACGCGGCGGTCGGCTTCGGCGGCTACAAGGAGAGCGGCTTCGGCCGCGAGGGCGGCAAGGAAGGCATGGCCGTCTACCTGAAGCCGAAATGGGAGAAGGAGCTGAAGGCAGCTCCCGTCCTCAAGGCTGTTGCACCGTCTGCGCCGATCCTGAGCGACGGGCTCGCTGGCCCTATCGACCAGACGGCCAAGATGTATATCGGCGGCAAGCAGGCGCGGCCGGATTCGGGCTATTCGCGCCCGGTGCACGGGCCGGGCGGCGAGTTCGTCGGCGAAGTCGGCGACGGCAACCGCAAGGACATCCGCAATGCCGTGGAAGCGGCGCGCGGCGCGCTCGGCTGGGGGACCGCGACAGCGCACAACCGGGCGCAGATTCTGTACTTCCTCGGCGAGAATCTGGAATATCGTTCCGACGAATTCGCGAAGCGTCTGCGGGCGCAGACCGGCGAGTCGCTGGCGAGCGCGCAGAAGGAAGTCGCGGCTTCGGTCGAGCGGCTCTTTGCCTTTGCCGGCTGGGCCGACAAATATGATGGCGCGGTGCACAATCCGCCGAGCCGGACCATCGCCATTGCCATGGTCGAGCCGATCGGCGTGATGGGCATCGTGGCGCCGCCGTCGCGGCCGCTGCTGGGCGCGATCGCGCTGCTGGCGCCGGCGATCGCGATGGGCAATCCGGTGGTGCTGGTGCCCTCCGAGAGATCGCCGCTGTCGGTCACCGACCTCTATCAGGTGATCGAAACGTCGGACGTGCCGGCGGGCGTCATCAACGTCGTCACCGGTGGTTCGGCCTCGCTGGCCAAGACGCTGGCCGAGCACGACGGCGTCGACGCGCTGTGGTTCGCCGGCGACGCCGCGACCTCCACGATGGTCGAGAAGGCGAGCATCGGCAACCTCAAGCAGACCTGGACCTCGCGCGGCCTCTACTACGATCTCAGCGACAAGCAAAAGTTCGAGGGCGACTACTTCCTGCGCCGCGCCACGCAGGTGAAGAACGCCTGGGTGCCCTATGGGGCGTAGCCTCTGATGGTGTTCCTTCCGCAGGAAGTCATCGTGCGCAAGCGCGATGGCGAGGTGCTGACGCGCGGCGAGATCGGGCAGTTCATTGCCGGGCTGACCGATGGCTCGGTGAGTCATGCGCAGGCGGCGGCGTTTGCGATGGCGGTGTTTTTTCGCGACATGCAGCTCGACGAGCGCGTGGCGTTGACCGAGGCGATGCGCGATTCTGGAACGGTGCTCGACTGGTCCGAGCTCGACGGGCCGGTGGCCGACAAGCATTCGACCGGCGGCGTCGGCGACAATACCAGCCTGATGCTGGCGCCGATCCTGGCGGCGTGCGGCGTCTACGTGCCGATGATCTCGGGGCGCGGGCTCGGCCACACCGGCGGCACGCTCGACAAGTTCGACTCGATCCCCGGCTACACCACCTCGCCGGACAATGCGCTGTTCCGCCAGGTGACGCGCGAGGCAGGCTGCGCCATCATCGGCCAGACCGCCGACCTCGCGCCGGCCGACAAGATCCTCTATTCGATCCGCGACGTCACCGGCACCGTCGAGAACGTCTCGCTGATCACGGCCTCGATCCTGAGCAAGAAGCTGGCGGCGGGCCTCGGGGCGCTGATCCTCGACGTCAAGACGGGCTCGGGCGCCTTCATGCCGACGCTCGACAGATCGCGCGAACTGGCGCGCAGCCTCGTCGACGTCGCCAACGGCGCGGGCACCAAGACCGGCGCGTTGATCACCGACATGAACGAGCCGCTGGCGAGCGCCGCCGGCAATGCGCTCGAAATCCGCAATGCGGTGGACTTCCTCACCGGCGCGCATCGCGACCCGCGGCTGTTCGAGGTGACGCTCGCGCTCTGCGCCGCGGCGCTCGAGCTGACGGGGTTCTACGGCGACGCCCGGCAGGCGGCCGAGGATGCGCTGGCGTCCGGCAAGGCGACGGAGCATTTCAGCAAGATGGTCGCGCTGCTGGGTGGCCCCGCAGACTTCGTCGAGCGGATGGACACCCATCTCGCCCCCGCGCCGATTGTGCGCGATATCTTCGCGCCGGCCGAGGGGACCATCGCCGCCATCGATACGCGCGGTGTCGGCATGGGCGTCGTGGCGCTTGGCGGCGGGCGGCGCATGCCGACCGACAGGATCGATCACGCTGTGGGTTTCGACCGGCTGCTCGGGCTTGGCGCGAAGGTCGATACGCGGACGCCGCTGGCCCGCATCCACGCCCGCGACGAGGCGACCGCCGCCGATGCGACGGCGCGGCTCATCGCGGCGTACCAGCTCGGCGACGCGCCGCAGGCGCACCCGCTGATCGCCGAACGCATCGATCCGCCGGAGGTCCGCTGATGCCCCGTGCAATCCTCTGCATTCTCGACTCGTTCGGTATCGGTGGCGCACCCGACGCGGCCGAGTATGGCGACGGCCACGGCCACAACGATGTCGGCGCCGACACGCTCGGCCATATCGCCGCGAACTACGACCTGCGCGTGCCCAACATGGATGCGCTGGGGCTTGGCGCGGCGGGAAAACTCTCGACCGGGCAGCTGGCGCGCGGTCTGTCGGAGACGCCCAAAGGCGGGCGCTTCGGTGTCGGCCGCGAAGTCAGCCGCGGCAAGGACACGCCATCGGGTCACTGGGAGATCGCCGGCGTGCCGGTGCCGTTTGCCTGGGGCTATTTCCCCGACACGATCCCGGCCTTTCCGACCGAGCTGACCGATGCGGTGATCCGCGACGCCGGCCTGCCGGGTATCCTCGGCAACAAGCATGCGTCGGGCACGACGATCATCGCCGAGCTGGGCGAGGAGTCGATCCGGACCGGCAAGCCCATCTGCTACACCTCGATCGATTCGGTGTTCCAGATCGCCGCGCACGAGACGCATTTCGGCCTCGAGCGGCTCTATGCGCTGTGCAAGACGACGTTCAGGCTGACCGCGCCGATGATGATCGGCCGCGTCATCGCCCGGCCCTTCGTCGGCGAGACCGCCGCGACCTTCAAGCGCACCGGCAACCGGCGCGATTTCGCCATCTCGCCGCCGGAGCCGACCTTGCTCGACCGGGCCAAGGACGCCGGCCGGCAGGTCTTCGCCATCGGCAAGATTTCCGACATCTATGCGGGCCACGGGGTGACCCACAAGATCAAGGCATCGGGCAACATGGTGCTGTTCGACCGGACCCTCGAAGCGCTCGACATGGCGCAGGACGGGGCGTTCGTGATGACCAATTTCGTCGATTTCGACCAGGAATACGGCCATCGCCGCGATGTCGCGGGCTATGCGCAGGCGCTCGAGGCGTTCGACGCGCGGCTGCCCGAGCTGATCAGCAAGCTGCGCGACGACGACCTGCTGATCCTGACTTCGGATCACGGCAACGATCCGACCTGGATCGGCACCGATCATACGCGCGAGCAGACGCCGATCCTTTGCTTTTCCCCAAAACTCTCGCCCGGAACTGTTGGACTCCGTCCTACCTTCGCGGATATTGGGGAAAGCATCGCCCACTGGCTCGGCCTCGCGCCCGGCAAACACGGGCGAAGTTTCCTGTAGAACAGCGCGCCGACCAACAAAGGGGTATCGATCCAATGGCAAAGGTCACCGTCATCGATCACCCCATGATCCAGCACAAGCTGACGATCATGCGCGACAAGGACACCTCCATTGCGGGGTTCCGCCGGCTGCTGCGCGAGATCGCGCATCTGATGTGCTACGAGGTGACGCGCGATCTCGAGCTGGAGATGATCCCGGTCGAGACGCCGATCCAGATGATGGACGCGCCCACCATCAAGGGCAAAAAGCTGGTCTTCGCCTCGATCCTGCGCGCCGGCAACGGCCTGCTGGACGGCATGCTGGACCTCGTGCCGGCGGCGCGCGTGGCCCATATCGGCATCTATCGCGACCACGAGACGCTGCAGCCGGTGGAGTATTACTTCAAGGCGCCGTCTGAGCTCGAGAACCGTCTGATCATCGTGGTCGACCCGATGCTGGCGACGGCGAACTCGTCGGTTGCCGCGGTCACCAAGCTCAAGGAACGCGGCGCCAACAATCTGCGGTTTTTGTGCCTGCTGGCAGCGCCCGAAGGCATCAAGCATTTCAGCGAGGCACATCCCGATGTGCCGATTTTCACCGCGGCGATCGACAGCCATCTCAACGAGAAAGGCTATATCGTGCCTGGGCTCGGCGACGCTGGCGACCGGATGTACGGGACGAAGTAGCTAGAAGCGCTTCGGCAGGCCGGCCTGCTTCAGGATCACGTTGGCGAGATGCCTCGACATGATCTTTCCATCGACGGTGAACGGCTTGTTGACGATCGGACTGAACCAAGTCTCGTGGTCGCCTTTGCCATGGCGGACGACATAACATCCCGCCTCAAGCAGCAGCTTCTTGAGCAGCTTGGTGTAGCCATCCATCAGGCAATACGTGCGGTCGCGTAGCCGATCGGAGATACATGCACGTTGAAGGGAATTTCGACCTGACCTTCAGGTACCGTCAACTCATTCAGTTCGAACAGGTCGAGCAGGATATCCGGGGCGCGGCGCACCAGCCGATCCAAATCCGCGTCTTCAATGCCAAATCCATATATATCGTCGGTGGTCCCCACCCAGACGGACGCTTCGGGGTCCCATTCAACGACAATGTCGATCGGCAGCTTCTGAACCATAAGGTCCAGTATAAGCCGTCGTGGACTGGCTGCAAACGCCTACTTCTTCTTGAGCGGCAGCCCCAGCTCGATCAGCTCCTTGCGGAGGGCCTTGGTGTCGCCCTGGAAGTGGATGGCCTGCATGCCGAAGCGGCGGGCGGCGACGACGTTGGGCTCGCTGTCGTCGATGAACACGCAGCTTTCAGGGGCGAGGCCGTAGCGCTCGCAGAAGACGCGGTAGAGGCGCGGATCGGGCTTGACCAGATGCTCGAGGCCCGAGACCACGACGCCGTCGAACTTTTCGAGGAACGGCCATTCGCCCAGGCAGCTGACCCATTTCTCCCAGGAGAAATTGGTGATGGCGAAGGTCGGGATCTCGTTGGCGATCAGCTCGTCATGGATGTCGATGGTGCCCTGGATGAAGGGACCGCAGGTCTCCTTCCAGCGCAGATCGAAGGCCTGGATTTCGCGCCAGTATTTGGGGAACCGGGTGATCAGCCGCGCGACGCCCTCCGAGAAGATGTCGCCGGCGTCGAACTCGAGGTTCCAGTCCTTGGTGCAGATATTGTCGTGGAACCACTGCGCCTCCTCCTCGGTGGGGAAGAGCTTGCGGAACAGCCACATCGGGTTCCATTCGACGAACACGCCGCCGAGATCGAAAACGGGGATGAGCGTATCGTGCATCTTGGCCTCGGCGCTGCTGGCGGCGAGGCTATGCCACGCGGCCTCAGGCGGTGCAAGCCGTGGCGGTGAGGCTCGTGGTATCGAGGTTGATCGGGTCGGTGGCGCCGAAACGCGGCAGGAAATAGTTGGTGTGCGCCAGGTTGAGCGCTGCCTTGAAGACATAGCCCAGGATGGGCTTGTACGAGTAGCTCACCTCGGCCGTCACCACGCAGCCGCCGCGCGACACGGTGTTCATCTGCGACGTCGAGGTCAGCGGCGTGAAAGAGGAGTTGACGCTGCGGGCCGTGCCAGCGGGGTTGGCCTTGCTCCACAGCACCTTGGTGGTGCCGTTCGCCTTCACTTCGACGAGCGAGACGACGATTTTGAGGCCGGTGGTGGAGTAGGGCGTCATGATGCCGGTGGCGGCATTGAAGTAGTCCGTCATCGTGCCGCTGGTGCCGGTGCTGATCTTGCCGTCGTCGGGATCCCATTGCGAGACGAGGTCTCCGACCGTGGCGGAGATCGAATTGACGCGCTTGTCGGCAGTGAACAGCGCCGCCGCCTCGATCGAACCGAAATAGAGCGCGATCAGGAACGGCACGATCAGCGCGAACTCCACGGCCGCAGTCGCCTCGTCCTGCCGGTGGAAGCGGCGGGCGATGGAACGAAGTTCTTCCAAGGTGCTCCGGATCATGAGAACGGCTCGTTGCGGAACACGCGGACGGCGCTGATGAGGCGGTAATTGTCCGGCTGGTTCTTGAGGTTGAAGTAGGGCAGCACGACCAGCAGCGGCCAGCGGTAATAGGCGGTCACCTGCACGACGCTGCGGCCGACGCCGGGCGTGTATTCTTCCGTGAACGACCAGGTGCAGGTGGTGACGTTGCAGGTCTGCACGGTCGGCGTCGTGCTGGTGTTGGAAAAAGAGGTGATGACCGCGACCTTGAGCTTGATCTGGCTGCAGTCGAACAGGTTGAAGGTCGACGCGCACAGCAGGGTGCGGAAATTCGTCATCTGGTAGTTCGCCGCCTGCGCACGCCCGGTGCGGATCATGCGGGAGGCGTCTTCGACGGCGCTGTCGAGCACCTGCATGCCCAGAAACAGGATGGCCGTCTGCAGGATCGCGAAGATGATGGTGAAGAAGGGCAGCGCGAGCAGGCCGAACTCGATGGCCGTGACGCCCTGCTCGTCGCGCACGAAGGCGCGCCCGGTGCGGAGCACGGGAGCCACCAGCCGGCGCATGGCGGAAAGCGGGCGAACCATCACGAACAGGTCTCGTTGCATCGTACGAGACGCTAGAGCGGGTTTGCTAACCGCCGGTTAGGGTTGCGGGCGGCATTTGCCGCCGATTTGCTGGTGGTTAACGCCCGCCTAACGGGCGCGGTCTCACTGCGGCTTGGCGGCGTTGGCCAGCGTCTGGGCCGACTGCACGGCAGTGTTGGTGTAGCTGCCGTCATCGCCCAGCGTGATGGTCTGCTGGCAGATGGGCTGGCAGTCGAGGGTGGTGCGGGCCGTACCCATATAGACGGTCACCTGGCTCGAGGCGTCCTGCACCACCGACACCATGGTGTCGGCGACCGGGTTGCCGGCGCTGTCGAGCACGATGAGGTTGGTCTGCCCGTAGCTCTTGCCGGTGAGGATCAGCGTCTGCGGATCCTGGATGGTCACGTCGGCGACGCCCGGGTTGCCGATGATCACCGTCGCGGCCGGCGCACTGATGCGCAGGATGCGCGCCATATTGACCTTGACGCTGATCGGCTCGTTCGTCTCGGCGAAGGCGACCTGCGGGGCAGCCAGCAGCGACGCAAAAGCGAGGGCAAGGATCGGACGCAAGATCGGCATGGCGGAACCCGGGAACTGATACGCTGGTGCCAAGCAGTTTCGGCGCGAATGGTGAATAATTGGAAAACGTCCACGCGCATCCGGCGACGACCTTACTTTCATCGTCTGGAGGAACAGGCGCAGCGTGCCCCATTTGGGAGTAGTCGATGCACCCTGTCATGCCGAATTAACTCTCTTTCAATGCGTCCCCCTTACTGTGGAACGACATTCGATGCGTGAGGCGTTGAGTGAACGCTGCAAAAGCAGATGACGTGTGCAAGGAGCCTGGAATGAACATTATCGCTCGTTTCGCAAACGACGAGTCCGGCGCGACTGCGATTGAGTATGGCCTGATTGCCGCGCTCATCGCCGTTGGCATCATCGCCGCCGCGACGACCCTTGGGGGCAGCCTGTCCGACCTGTTCGGTCGTATCAGCACCAAGCTGAACGCCGCGACCTGATCGACGCGAATTCAGTCTGAACGCAAAGGGGGCCCCTGGGGTCCCCTTTGTCGTTTCGGCTTTGTTAACCATGCGCGGCGACACTTGCCTGCCGCGCCGAGAAGCCTCCGGTCCGGCCGTCACGGCAGGCCAAAAATGTTGCTTTCGACCCTCGCGCTCTTCATCTTTCCGGTACTGATGGCCTATGCGGCTTCGTCCGACCTGCTGACGATGCGCATCTCCAACTGGCTGGTGCTTGCCGTCGCCGGCGCCTATTTCGCCCTTGCGCTCATCGCCCAGGTCCCGCTCGCCGATATCGGCATCTCGGTCGGGGCCGCGGCGATCGTCCTCGCCATAGCCTTCGCGTTCTTTGCCTTCGGCTGGATCGGCGGCGGCGACGCCAAGCTGGTTTCGGCGACGACGCTGTGGGTAGGGTTTTCCCTGATGCTGCCCTATCTGATCTATGCGGCGCTGCTCGGCGGCGGCCTGACGCTGCTGATCCTCGCGCTCCGGCGCTATCCGCTGCCGGCCTGGCTGGCGCGGCACAAATGGATAGACCGCCTGCACGATACCAAGTCGGGCGTGCCCTACGGCATCACGCTCGCGATCGCCGGACTGCTGGTCTACCCGGAAACCGCCATCTTCGGACACTTCCTCGGCTGATTTCGCAGCCCGCAACTGGAACAAGGTTCGGTTAACCGTAAATGCAAAGCATCGGTTAACCAAGTTTTGACCCTTGGCCGCCATTATCGCCGAACAGTTTCTGAGCGCATTCGGTTTTGAGTTGAGTGGAGTCTGCCCATGAGAATGTCGCGCATCATACTCGTGCTGGTCGCGCTGCTGGCGGGTGGTCTCGCGGCATTTCTGGCGATGAATGCCGGGTCCGGCCAGCCCGCCGAGCCGGCTGTGACGCAGGTCGTCGCGGAAGCGAAAGATCATGTTCTTGTCGCCGCTACCAATGTGGGCATTGGTCAGCGCCTCACCCAGGCCGATGTGGCCTGGAAGGAGTGGCCAGCAGGCGGCACGGCCGGTTACATCAACCAGACCGAGTCGCCGAACGCCATCCAGGACATGGAAGGGGCCGTGGCCCGCTTCGAGCTGTTCCCGGGTGAGCCGATCCTGCAGTCCAAGCTGGTGCGCTCCGACCAGGGCTACCTCAGCGCTGTGCTCGACAAGGGCATGCGCGGCATCTCCATCTCGGTCAGCGCCGACTCGGCCTCGGGCGGCTTCATCGTCCCCAACGACCATGTCGACGTCATCCTCAGTCGCGGCGGCCCGAGCGGCACGCAGTCCGAAACCATCCTGTCGAACGTGCGCGTGCTGGCCATCAACACGCGACTGGGCGAGACCGGCACCACCGGCGCGCCCGACGACGGCGGCGGCGATGCCACCGCCGATCCCAAGTCGCAGGTCTTCGCCAACACGGCGATCGCGACGCTCGAGCTCGATCCCGGCCAGGCCGAAACGGTGATCAACGCGACGCAGCTGGGCAAGCTGTCCCTGGCGCTGCGCTCGATCACCGACTTCTCGCCCGAGTCGACCGACAACACCGGGGTGCAGCGCAATGCCCCGATCAAGATCATCCGTTACGGCCAGGAGGCCAACGTCACCGCCGCGGCGCCCCCTGCCGCCAATGGCGACGTCGCCGGCGTCGATACGGCCGCCTTCCACGCACCGGCGGTGACGGTGTCGCCCACCGTTTCGCCGCTCGATTGACCCGCGAGGACTTCATGACGATGTTGAGAACGCTGATCCAGTCCGGGCCGACACTGCGGCGCCGCCTCGCCGTGGCGACGGCAGCTGCGGTGCTGTGCCTCGCGGCCCCGGCCCTCGCAGCCAGTCCGGCCTACCTCAAGGTCGCGAACTACGCCACGGGGACCACGCAGCCCCTCGCGCTCGACGTCAACAAGTCGATCATCGTCGACCTGCCGACCAATGTCGGCGAGGTGATCGTCAGCCAGCCGGCGATCGCCACCGTGGTGATGCGCACCAAGACCCGCGCCATCGTGCAGGGCGTGGCGGGCGGCGACACCAACGTGTTCTTCCTCGATGGCGCCGGCAACAGCATTTCGGTGCTGGACATCAAGGTGTCGCAGCCGCGCTCCGATGTCGGCAACGCCCTCGAGGCGGCCATCGCGCGCAACATCCCCGGCTCGCGCATCCGGGTCGAATCCGTGCTGCTCGACGGCTCGACCAACCGCGTCGTGCTGTCGGGTACGGCGCTGTCGCAGGACGACGTGACCAAGGCCAACGACATCGCCGTGCAGTTCGCCGGCGATCCCAAGAACGTCGCGAGCATCGTGCAGGTGTCGGGCGACCAGCAGGTCAAGCTCAAGGTCACCGTGGCGGAGGTCAACCGCGACACGGTCAAGCAGCTGGGCATCAATCTCGACGGGGCGCTCTCGGTGGGTCAGGTCAATCTGGGCTTTGCCAACAAGACCGACCTCGGCGGCGCTTCGGGCGTGGTCACCAATAACGGGCCGACCGCCGGCATCTCGGTGCCCGGCTTCAAGCTCGATGCGAGCCTCAAGGCGCTCGAGCGCCAGGGCGCGCTGCGCACGCTGGCCGAGCCGACCCTGACCGCCATGAGCGGGCAGGAGGCATCGTTCCTCGCCGGTGGCGAATTCCCGGTGCCCACCGACGTGGCCGACAACAAGATCACCTACACGTTCAAGGAATTCGGCGTGAAGCTGACCTTCACCCCGACGGTGAAGTCCAACGGCCAGATCGGCCTCGCGATCGACAGCGAGGTGTCGGAGCTGACCACCGAAGGCGGCATCTCGGCCAATGGCGTGACCATTCCGGCCACCAAGAAGCGCGAAGCGAAGACTGTGGTGGAACTGCCGGCCGGCCAGACGCTGGGCATCGCCGGCATGCTGCAGGACACCATCCGCCAGCAGATCAACGAATTCCCCGGGCTGGGCAACGTGCCGATCCTGGGCACGCTGTTCCGCTCGCGCGATTTCATTCACTCGCAGACCGATCTCGTCATCCTCGTGACGCCCTATCTGGCCTCGCCCAGCGTCGAAGAGCCGCCCAAGCCGACCGACGACATGAACGTGGCGGGCGACGCCGAGGCGATCTTCCTCGGCCACATGGAGAAGATGTACGGCGTCGACGGCAACGGGATGCGCGGCAGTTACAATGGCTCGGTGGGATTTGTCCTCGATTGATGAGGGCTTGGTAACCGTTGCGATGGAGAGTTAGAGCATGAGTTTCCTGACACCGAGCAAGGACGCCAAGTCCGCCGAGGAGCCCGCCGCCGACGTCGCAACCGGCGCCCGGCTGCTGCCCCGCATCACCATCCAGGCGTTCTGCGAGCATTCGCAGACCGCCGAGCTCGTCGAATCGGCGGTGCATGACCGCCGCATGAGCAAGGTCGCGCTCACCACGCATAATGGCGGGCTCGACGGCGCGGTCGAGAGCTACAAGTCCAACCCGACGCCGAACCTGATCATCGTCGAGACGTCGCTGCCGACCGAGGAAATTCCCTCGGCGCTCGACCGGCTGGCCGAGGTCTGCGACGCCTCGACGCGGCTGATCGTGCTCGGCCACGTCAACGACGTGCTGCTCTATCGCGAGCTCATTCGCTCGGGCGTGTCGGAGTATCTGGTGCTGCCCACCAGCGCGCAGTCGATCGTCAACGCCATCTCCGACCTGTTCGCGGCCGAAGGGGCGGCGCCGATCGGCCGCACCATCGGCTTCATTTCGGCCAAGGGCGGCGCCGGTGCGTCGACCGTCGCGCACAATGTCGCCTGGGCCGTCAGCCAGCATCTGCGCCAGGACGTGCTGATCCTCGACATGGACCTGCCGTTCGGCACGGCCGGGCTCAACTTCAACCAGGACCCGCCGCACGGCATCGCCGATGCGCTGAACTCGTCCGGCAAGGTCGACCCGACCATGCTCGACCGGCTGATGAGCAAGGCCGCCAATCACATCAACCTGCTGACCGCGCCGGCCATGCTCGACAAGACCTTCGACTATGGCGAGCGCGACTTCGAGCAGGTGCTGGAGCTGGCGCAGAAGACGACGCCGGTGGTCATCCTCGATATCCCGCATGCTTGGACGGCGTGGATCCGCCATACGCTGGCGACCATCGACGAGGTGGTCATCGTCGCCGAGCCCGATCTCGCCAACCTGCGCAACGCCAAGAACCTCGCCGATACGGTGAAGGCCCTGCGCCCCACCGAGTCCGAACCGCTGCTGGTGGTCAACAAGCTCGGCATCCCCAAGCGGCCGGAGATCTCGCCGCAGGAATTCGCCACCTCGATCGAATGCAAGCTGCTCGGCCAGATACCGTTCGATGCGGCGACCTTCGGTACGGCGGCCAATAACGGCCAGATGCTGGCGGAAGTGTCGGCCAACAACCGCATCAACGACATCTACAAGATGATCGGCCTGCACGTCACCGGCCGCTCGGCGCCGGATGTGGCGAGCAAGGGCTCGAGCCTCAAGCTGCCCTCGTTCCTGAAGCTCAAGAAGGCCTCGTAAATGTTCGGCAAGCGCCAGAGCTTCGGCGGCAATACTCCCGGAGCGGCGGAAGCGCCGCGGCCGCAGCCGTCGCCGACGGCCGCGCCGGCCTCGACGCTCCCGGCCCGCGCCGAAACCACGGTGCCCAAGCCGGTGGTGGACGCCGCGGTCAACCGGCTGCGCAACGACGACATCGTCGATGTGCGGTCGGCCGAGGCGATCCAGCGCGACAAGGAATATTTCCAGACCAAATCGGCGATCTTCAACGCCCTGATCGACTCCATCGACCTCAGCCAGCTGGCGACGATGGACCAGGAAGCGGCGCGCGAGGAAATCCGCGACATCGTCGCCGAAATCATCGCGCTCAAATCGATCGTCATGTCGATCTCCGAGCAGGAAGACCTGCTCGAGGATATCTGTAACGACGTTCTGGGCTATGGCCCGCTCGAACCGCTGCTGGCGCGCGACGACATCGCCGATATCATGGTGAACGGCAGCCAGAAGTGCTACATCGAAGTCGGCGGCAAGGTGAAGCTCACCAATGTGCGCTTCCGCGACGATAGCCATCTGATGAATGTCTGCCAGCGCATCGTCAGCCAGGTCGGCCGCCGCGTCGATGAGAGCTCGCCCATCTGCGACGCCCGCCTGCCGGACGGCTCGCGCGTCAACGTCATCGCCCCGCCGCTCGCCATCGACGGCGCCGCGCTCACCATTCGTAAGTTCAAGAAGGACAAGCTGACCCTCCAGCAGCTGGTCAAGTACAACTCGATCTCGCCCGAGGGCGCCGAGGTGCTGCGCATCCTCGGCCGGGTGCGCGCCAACGTGCTGATCTCGGGCGGTACCGGTTCGGGCAAGACGACGCTGCTCAACTGCCTCACCGCCTTCATCGAGAAGGACGAACGCGTCATCACCTGCGAGGACTCGGCGGAACTGCAGCTGCAGCAGCCGCATGTGGTGCGTCTCGAAACGCGTCCGCCCAATCTCGAGGGCGAGGGCGAGATCACCATGCGCGATCTCGTCAAGAACTGCCTACGTATGCGTCCCGAGCGGATCATCGTGGGCGAGGTGCGCGGACCGGAAGCGTTCGACCTGCTGCAGGCCATGAACACCGGCCATGACGGCTCGATGGGCACGCTGCACGCCAACAGCCCGCGCGAGGCGCTCTCGCGTCTTGAATCGATGATCACCATGGGCGGCTACTCGCTGCCCTCGCGCACCATTCGCGAGATGATCACGTCCTCGATCGACGTCATCGTCCAGGCGGCGCGCCTGCGCGACGGTTCGCGCCGCATCACCCACATCTCCGAAGTGCTGGGCATGGAAGGCGACGTCATCGTGACCCAGGACGTGTTCCTCTACGACATCCTGGGCGAGGACTCGAACGGCGCGCTGATCGGCCGCCACCGCTCGACCGGTATCACCAAGCCGCAATTCACCGAGCGGGCGCGTTACTTCAACGAAGAGGCCAACCTGGTCGAGGCGCTGGAGAAATCCAACCTCGAACAGCACCAGATTCTGAACAGTTGAGTTGAGTAGATGAACGTTCTGATCCTCGCAGTCCTGGTCGTCGTCGGGGTCGGAGCGATCGGCTTTGCCTTTGTGCCGCAGCTGATGGGCTCGTCCCGCGCCGACAAGCGCATCAAGGCGCTGCAGGGCGACATCCAGGCCAACCGCCGCGAGGCCACGGCGGCCCGCACGCGCGACGATCGCCGCAAGCAGATCCAGCAGACGCTGCGCGTGCAGAACGACGCGCTCGGCCGGCAGCGCCGGCGCGTGCCGCTGCAGGACCGCATCTACCAGGCCGGCATGAAGATCAAGGCGCGCGACTATATCCGCAACGAGATCATCGTCGCCGTGGTGGTCGTCATCCTGTGCGTGCTGTTCCAGGTCCCCGCGATCGATGTCGCAGGCATCCCGGTGCCGCTCTACGCCCTGATTTTCGGCGGCGCGGTGGCCTATCTGGGCGGCAATTGGTGGATCGGCTTCAAGCGCAAGCGGCACCAGAACGCCTATCTGGACGAGTTGCCCAACGCCGTCGAGGCGATCGTGCGCGGCGTCAAGTCGGGCCTGCCGCTCAACGATTCGATGCGGCTGGTGGCCCGCGAGGCCAAGGAGCCGATCAGGTCGGAGTTCCAGCGCATCATCGACCAGCAGGCGCTCGGCAAGTCGACCACCGAGGCGGTGCAGATCCTGTTCGATCGCATGCCGCTGCCCGAGGTCAACTTCTTCGTCGTCGTCATCACCGTGCAGCAGCAGGCCGGCGGCAATCTGTCGGAAGCGCTGGGCAACCTCAGCCGCGTGCTGCGCAACCGCAAGAAGATGAAGCAGAAGATCAAGGCGATGTCGTCGGAAGCCAAGGCCTCCGCCGGCATCATCGGCTCGCTGCCCTTCATCGTGGGCACGCTGGTGACGCTGACCACGCCCAGCTACATGGTGCCGCTGTTCACCACCTTCACCGGCCAGATCTGGCTCGGCATCGCTGTCCTCATGATGAGCCTTGGCGGCTTCATGATGAGCAAAATGATCCAGTTCGATTTCTGAGGCCGGCATGGGCGCGCTGCAATCCCTCCTGACCCGCGACTTCATGATCGCCGTGCTTGCCGCGATCGCCGGCGCGGCCGTGGTGTTCACCGTCGGCTTCTCGTTCCTCGGCCGTGGCGGCACCACCATCAAGCAGCGCATCAAGCGCGTGGCGCTCGAGCGCGAGAAGATGCGCGCCGAGGAAATGTCGCGCCTGCGCGGCGGCCGGGCCGACGAGAACCAGCGCGGCTCGATCCGCCGCGTCGCGGGTCGCGAATACGTCAAGAACGTCGTCGATCGCTTCTCGCTGCAGAAGCTGTTCGCCGACGAAAAGACCGTCGACGCGCTGGCCCGCGCCGGCTATCGCGGGCCGGGCCCGCTCAACACTTTCGTGTTCCTGCGCTTCGTGACGCCGTTCGCGCTGTTCATCCTGTCGTTCGGCTACCTCACGCTCACGGTGTTCCAGGACAAGCCGATCTACCTCAATGCGATGTATGCGGTGTTCATCGGGCTGATCGGCGCCTACCTGCCGACGCTGCTGCTCAAGAACCGCACCATCAAGCGCCAGCAATCGATCAAGCGCGCCTGGCCGGATGCACTCGACCTGATGCTGCTGTGCGTCGAAGCCGGCATGTCGGTCGAGCATGCCTTCAAGCGCGTCGCCCGCGAGATCGGCCTGCAGAGCCCCGAACTCGCGGAGGAGATCACGCTCACCACCGCCGAGCTCAGCTTCCTCGAAGACCGCACGCGCGCCTATGACAATCTGGGCAGGCGCACCGGCCTCGACGTCGTCAAGGGCGTGATGACCGCGCTCATCCAGGCCGACCGCTACGGCACCAGCGTCGGCACCTCGCTGCGCGTGATGGCCGAAGAAGGCCGCGAGACGCGCATGATGGAAGCCGAGAAGAAGGCCGCCTCGCTGCCGCCGAAGCTGACCGTGCCGCTGATCGTGTTCTTCCTGCCGGTGCTGTTCATCGTCATCATCGCACCGGCGATCATCAAGCTGATCGCGCAGGGTAGTTTCGGCGCGTTTGGCGGCGCCGGCGGCTGAGCTCCACCGACATTCACTTATCCACTGCGTCATTCCCGCCTTCGCGGCAATGACGTTGTGGTGTTGGCGTGAAGACGTGGTTTGGTCGTAACGACTTCAAGGTGATCGTGAGGGGAGCGTTTGGGCCCGGCCCTACTGGCTCGCGCCCTTGATCAGGTCCCAGCGGTTCTGCTGCGTCAGCAGCGCGCGGATGTAGTTCATGTTGGCTTCGACCTGGTCGTCCGGCAGCTCGGCGGCGAACATCTGGCGGGCTTCGTCGAAGCGGCCCTGCAGGCCGATCACCAAAGCCAGGTTCTGCCGGATCTGGCTGGTGCAGCCCGGCATCGACACGGCCTTGCGCAGATGCGCCTCGGCCTGGTCGAGATTGTTGGTCATAGCGAAGGAGAGACCGAGATTGGCCTCGAGCGCCGGCTGGTTGGGCGAGGTCAGCAGCGCCTGCTGGTAGATGGCGCGGGCATCCGCATTGTCGCCCGACTGGTCGAGGATGGCGCCCTTGACCAGAAGCGCATTCCAGTCCGGCGCCGCCGGATCGATGGCGTCGTTGATGACGTTGAGCGCCTGGTCGAAATTGCCGGCGGCCGACAGCGCCTTGGCGTAGGCGACCTTGAGGTCGATATCGTTCTTGTGCCGGGCGAGCGCGGCCTCGATCACCGAGACCGACTGGTCGGCCTGGCCGGCGGAGCGGAGCGCCGCGGCGTAGTAGATCACCGTTCGCTTGTCGTCGGGATTGCGCTTGTAGTTGGCCTCGAGCTGCACGAGGGCCGATGCGGTCTGGCCAGCCGGCGCGCCGGAGAAATCGGGCTGCGCCATCGAGGTGCGGTTGTTGACGCAGGCGCTGAGCGCCAGCGCCGCGACACCGATGAGGAGAGCCCCGCGGAGGGGTTTCAGCAAAGAGAAGCGCGCGACCACGGGCAGCACTCGAGTCTTGTCCGGCGCCGATCCGCGCCAGCCGCAAGCAATAATTGATTAACCCTAATGGGCGGTTAAGGGCGGGCCCGCGCGCCCGATTGCGGCGCAGGCGGGCAGGGGATAGACCTGTGATCCCTGCCTTTTTCGCTCCCGGTGACAGCCATGGCCCCGTCCAAGACCCTGCCCCTCATTCTCGTCGAGGAGGGCAAGCTCGCCGCGGCCGGACTCAGCAAGCAGCAAAGCGCCTGGGCTAGCGGCAATGGCTTCATCGGCCAGCGCGGCCGGCTGCTGCCGCTGCCTGCCGATGGTGGCGGGCTCGACGGCTATCTGTTCGGCACCGGCTCGGCTGTATCGCGGCCGGTGCTGCTGACGGGCGCGGCCAGCGCCGTGCTCGATCCCGGCCGCTACCGGCTCGAGGGCGCGCTGGGCGATGCGAGCTACGCCGCGCTCGGCTTCCGTCTCGGGGCCTATCGTTTCGACCGCTACAAAGCCGGCAAGGCGGCGCCGGAGCTGGTGCTGCCCAAGGGGGCGGATGCCGCCGAGGTGGAGCGGCTGACCGTGAGCGCGTTCCTTGCGCGCGACCTCGTCAATACGCCCGCCAACGATCTGGGGCCCGATGCGTTCGACCGCGAGATTCGCGCCTTTGCGACGCGCCACAAGATGAAGCTCAAGGCGATCGTCGGCGACGATCTGCTGAAGCAGAATTTCCCGATGATCCATGCCGTGGGGCGCGCCGCCGCGGAGGCGCCGCGGCTGCTCGACCTCACCTGGGGCAGGGCCTCCGATCCCAAGATCACGCTGGTCGGCAAGGGCGTGACGTTCGACACCGGCGGGCTCGACATCAAGCCGAGCGCCGGCATGCTGCTGATGAAGAAGGACATGGGCGGCGCCGCCAACGTGCTGGGCCTCGCCCACGCGATCATCGACGCCGGCCTCAAGGTGCGGCTGCGCGTGCTGATCCCGGTGGTCGAGAACGCCATCTCGGGTCCCGCCTTCCGGCCCGGCGACGTGATCCCGTCGCGCTCCGGCCAGACCGTCGAGATCGGCAACACCGATGCCGAGGGCCGGCTGATCCTCGGCGACGCGCTGACGCTGGCCGACGAAGAGAGCCCGGAATTGGTGCTCGACATGGCGACGCTGACCGGGGCGGCGCGCACGGCGCTCGGCCCGGATCTGCCGCCGCTCTATTCCACCGACGACCAGCTGGCGCGCGACCTGATGGTCTCGGGCCTGAGCTCGGACGATCCGCTCTGGCACATGCCGCTCTGGGCGCCCTACGACCAGATGATGAATTCGCGCATCGCCGACATGAACAATGCCGGCTCGACCCCGTTCGCCGGTTCGATCACTGCCGCGATGTTCCTCAAGCGCTTCGTCCGGCAGGCGAAGGCCTGGGTGCACCTCGATATCTATGCCTGGTCGCCGGAAGCCAAGCCGGGACGGCCGTTCGGCGGCACCGACCAGGGCATCCGCTCGGTCTATGGCGTGCTGAAACAGCGTTATAGTTGACGGCGTCCACTAAATGATGGACATTGTCACTTATCATGAGTGACAATGTCATCGCGGACGTCCGCGCCTTCAACCGCTTCTACACCCGCCAGATCGGGCTCCTGAACGAGCACGTCGCCCACAGCGAGTTCAGCCTCGCTGAGGGGCGGGTGCTGTACGAGCTGGCCAAGCGCGGCCACGCCCCAGGCCACGAACTGGCGCAATCGCTCAATATGGACGCGGCCTATCTCAGCCGCGTGCTGCGCAAATTCGTGGCGGCCGACCTGATCGTGCATACGCCGAGCGTGTCGGACCGCCGCTCGACCGAGATTGCGTTGACCCGCGAGGGCGATGCGGCGGTGCAGAACCTCGAAGACCTCAACGATGCCGCAATCGAGGCGGTGCTGCGCGACGTCTCCGCCGATGACCGCCGGAAGCTGGTGGCCGCGATGGCGACCATTCGCGGCATCCTCGGCGACGATCCGCGCCACGGGCCGGTCATCCTCAGGCCGCACCGGATCGGCGATCTCGGCTGGATGATCCACCGGCAGGGCATCCTCTACAACCAGCAGTTCGGCTGGAACATCGGGTTCGAGTCGCTGATCGCCCGCATCTACCACCAGTTCCAGGAAGCGCCCGAAAGCCCGCCCAAGCAGCTCTGGGTGGCTGAGCACAATGGCGGCATCGTCGGCTCGATCTTCGTGATGCCGACCGAGGGAATGGAGGGCTCGGCGCAGCTGCGCATGCTCTATGTCGAGCCTTCGGCACGGGGGCAGGGCGTGGGGACGGCGCTGGTGGCGCAGGCCGTCAGCTTTGCCAAGGAGAAGGGCTACACGCGGATGCGGCTGTGGACCCACACGATCCAGGAAGCGGCGCGCCGGGTCTATGCCGCGGCCGGCTTCACCGTCGTCGAGACGATCGAAGAGGACAATTTCGGCAAGGCCATGACCGGCGAGATCTGGGAACTGCGGTTCTAGTAGCCGCGGCTGCGATCGACGACGTTCGGCAATGGCTCGCCGCGTTCGTGCGCCCGGATGATCGCCGAGAAATAGCGCACGCCCGAATCGACATTGCTGATCGCCGCGATGTGCGGCGTCAGATAGGCGTTGTCGAGCTCCCAGAGCGGGCTGTCGGCGGGCAGTGGCTCCTTCTCGAAGACGTCGAGACTGGCGGCTCCCAGCGTGCCGTCGCCCAGCGCCCGCACGATGTCGGCTTCCTTCTGGTGTCCGCCGCGGGCGGCGTTGACGATCACCGGGCCGCCATCGAGCTTGCGCCGGAGCTTCTGGAACAGGCTGTAGTCGAGGATGCCGGCGGTGTCGGGCGTCAGCGGCAGCAGGCAGACGAGGATGTCGGTCTCGCGCAGGAAGGCATCGAGCCCGTCATCGCCCGAATAGGTCGTGACGCCCTCGATGGTCTTGGGCGAACGGCTCCAGCCGAGCACGCTGTAGCCGATATAGCGGAGCTTCTCGGCAGCATCGACGCCCAGCACCCCGAGCCCCATGATGCCTACCGTCGTGCCGGTGGACGCCGGCGGATAATATTGGGTCCAGCGCCGGGCGGCCTGGTCGCGCTTGAAGCGGGTGCCGGTGCGCTGGTGCATTGTGACCTGCGACACGACATAGTCGGTCATGCGCTGCGTCAGGTCGGAATCGACGAAGCGCACGATCGGCGCGGCGGGCAGATGCGGGTGCTTGAGCAGGGCATCGACGCCGGCGCCCAGCGACAGCACCGCCTTGAGCGACGGACCGAGGCCGTCGAAGGCGTCGAGTTTTGGCTTCCAGATGAAGATGTAGTCGACCTTGAGGGGATCGAAATCGTCGCCGCGGCGGACCACGTCGACCTCCGGAAGCGCCGCGCGCCAGGCGGTGGCCCAGCGCGCTTCGTCGACATCGGAAAGGTGCAGCAGCAGCGTCGTCATTGCGGCGCTGCTACCGGAATTACTGTGCGGCCGAGGACGAAGCCGGAGCTTCGGACGACGGCGCGGGAGCCGGCGCTTCCGACGAGGCCGGGGCGGGGGCTGCTTCGGACGACGCGGCGGGCGCTTCGCTCGAGGCCGGAGCCGGTGCGGCTTCCGACGACGGGGCGGGCGATTCCGACGAAGTCTCGGCGCTCACCGGGGCGGACGCATTGTCCACCACCTGCGAGGAAGCGGGAGCCTCGGGCGAGGTGGGCTGCGCCGGCGCCGGGAACGGCTTGGGCGAATGCGACAGTGTACCCAGATAGGCGATGATGTTGGCGCGGTCGGCGTCGTCCTTGTCGCCCGCATAGCCCATCTTGGTGCCGTCGGCGAAGGCCTTGGGCGAGATCAGCCACTGGTTGAGGTTCTCGTAGGTCCACTTGTCGGTGTTGTGCCCGCTGAGCGCCTTGGAATAGGCGAAGCCCGGATGGCTGGCGATCTGGCGATCGACGACGTCGTAGAGGTTCGGGCCGGTCTTGTTGGGGCCGCCCTCGGTGAAATCGTGGCAGGACTGGCACTTCTTGGAGGCCGTCTCGCCGGCCTTGGGGTCGGCCGCTGCGAGGAGCGTGCCGATATCGGCAACCGCGACCGGCGCCGCCGTGGTGTCGTCGCCCGTACCCTCGTCGGCCGGCTGCGGCAGGTCGTAGCCCGGACCCGGGCCATGCGCCGGTTCGTAGAGCCCTTCGGCGAGGAAGCCCACGCCCATGACGAACAGCAGCGTGCCCAGAATGGCGCCGATGATCTTGTTGAGTTCGAACGAATCCATCGCGGGTCTCTCAGCCTTCTCCGCCGGGGTATTAACGAGCGGGAACAAGGCTGTAAACGGCGCATCTTGTGGATGCAACCGGAACCCCGAACCCATGCCGGCCGCAAGATAGTCTGCCGCAAAACAAGCCGCAACCGGCTTTGGCCCTGCTGCGACAACGGATTCCGCGGCTTTGTTGACTTGCGCCGCGGCCGGGGTTCATAGACGCCGCCGTCTGTCACACGGGGCGAATAATGGCCAAACTCATTGCCTTCCAGGGCGAACCGGGCGCGTTCAGCCATGCGGCGTCGCACGCGCTGTTCCCGCAGGGCGAGCCGGTGCCCTGCGCGACCTTCGAGGACACCATCGCCGCGGTGCAGGAGGGCAGGGCCGATTACGGGGTCGTGCCGGTCGAGAACTCGCTCTATGGCCGCATCACCGATATCTACCACCTGCTGCCCAATTCGGGGCTGTTCATCATCGGCGAGCATTTCCTGCGCATCGAGATGAATTTGCTCGGCGTGAAGGGCGCGACGCTGGCGGACGTCACATCCGTGCAGTCGCTGAGCGTGGCGCTCGGCCAGTGCCGCAGCTTCATCCGCGAGCACAAGCTCAAGACCATCAATGGCGGCGACACCGCCGGCAGCGCCCGCGAGATCGCCGAGCGCGGCGACAAATCGGTGGCCGCCATCGCCTCGCGCTTTGCCGCCGAAGTGTACGGGCTCGACATCCTCGCCGAGAACATCGAGGACGCCGCGCACAATACGACGCGCTTCCTGGTCATCAGCCGCACCGCCGAGACCCCGGATGCCGGCAAGGCCAAGGTCAAGACCACCTTCGTGTTTCGCGTCAAGAACATCCCGGCCGCGCTCTACAAGGCGATGGGCGGGTTCGCCACCAATGGCGTCAACATGACCAAGCTCGAGAGCTACATGCTCGACGGCTCGTTCACTGCAACGCAGTTCTACGCCGATATCGAGGGGCACCCGGACGATCGCTCGGTGCAGCTGGCGTTCGATGAGCTGAAGTTTTTCACGGACCACTTCCACGTGCTGGGGGTGTATGCGGCCGGCAAGTCGTAGAACGCAGTTTTACGGGTGAGCGGCGTCGCTGCGGCCAACCGCCATCGCCCGGCGACCCGGTTTTGCTGCAACGCGAGCGCGGCGGGACGATCGGTCCGAGCCGGTAGTCGGCGTTTGTGGGACTTTTCGTCCCGCCCCGCTATTCCGGGGTCTCGTCCGGAACGCGAATCTCGGAGAGTTGGGGCTTGATCCGCATCCGGCCGAAAGAGGCCGCCATGCCGCGGCACATCCCTCGTTTGGAGA
>JBEHYU010000042.1:0-34815 GCA_048498015.1 Pseudomonadota bacterium | reverse complement strand
CCCCCTCCCCCGCTGCGCAGGGGAGGAATCACGGCTGCCATAGCTGCGCTTGGGGCGATCGGCGCCTTCTGCCGAGCGCGGCGCATAGCTGCGCTTAGGTCGATCTTCGCCTTCGGTGCGGGGCGTGTAGGTCCGCTTCGGGCGATCGGCGAAATCGCCACGCGGCTTGTCGCCGAACGAACGCTTGGGGCGGTCGGCGCCCTCGGCCGAGCGCGGGGCATAGGCGCGCTTGGGGCGATCCTCGCCGCCTTCGGTGCGCGGGGTGTAGGGGCGCTTCGGACGATCGGTAAAATCGCCGCGCAGCTTATCGCCGAAGGAGCGCTTGGGGCGGTCGGCGAAATCGCCCTTGGGCTTGTCGCCGAAGCTCTTCTTGAAGGGCGGCTTGTCGCCGCCCTTGTCGTCGCGCTTGGGCTTCTTGCCGTAGCTCTTGGCGACGAATTCGGTCTCGGTGCCGTCCTCGTGGAAGATTTTGCGCGGCGGGCCGGCATCGGCCTTGGCGGCTTCGCGCTCCGGCGCGGCGCGGCGCGGATTGCGGCTGCCGGGCCGGTCCTTGCGGAGCGGCGCGGCGGACGGATCGAAATCGTGCACGCGATCGGGACGATCGGTGAAGCGGAAGCGCTCGGTGCGGTCGGCCATGGCCTTGCGCTGCGTGGCGGGCTCGGCGCCCGGCTTGCTGGCGCGGAGCGCCGGATTGGCGGCGCCGCGGGCGAGGCGGATGGCGGCGGGTTCGGGCAGCTCGCTGTCGAAATCGACGCCCGCTTCGTCGGCGAGGCGCTTGCCCAACTGCTCGCGCAGCACGCGGGCCTTGACCACCTCGACGCCGCCGATGGGCAGGTCGCCGAGCTGGAACGGGCCGAAGCTGGTGCGGATCAGGCGGTTGACCTTGAGGCCGAGCGCCGCGAGCACGTTCTTGATTTCGCGGTTCTTGCCTTCGCGCAGCGACACTACGAGCCAGACATTGCTGCCCTGCTCGCGCTCGAGCGTGGCTTCGATGGGGCCGTACTGGATGCCGTCGACCTCGATGCCGTCTTCGAGCTGCTTGAGCTGGGCCTGGGTGACGGTACCGAAGGCGCGCACGCGATAACGGCGCAGCCAGCCGGTGGCGGGCAGCTCCAATACGCGCTTGAGCCCGCCATCATTGGTGAGCAGCAGCAGGCCTTCGGTGTTGATGTCGAGGCGGCCGATGGAGACGACGCGCGGCAGGCCCTGTTCGGCCAGCGGCTCGAAAATCGTGGTGCGGCCCTCGGGATCCTTCTCGGTGACCACGAGGCCGGCCGGCTTGTGATACATCCAGACGCGGGTGCCCTCGCGCTTGGCGAGCGGCTGGCCATCGACCTTGACCTGGTCTTTGTCAGTGATGTTGAAGGCGGGGGTGCGGATCACCTTGCCATTGACGGAGACGCGCCCGTCCTTGATCCACAATTCGGCATCGCGGCGGGAGCAGAGGCCAGCGCGGGCAATGATCTTGGCGAGGCGATCGCCGGCAAAGGCGGTGGGGGTATCAGCCATGTATGTCTCCTGCGGGACCGGCGGCGGCAGCCGGGGTCAGCGCATCATGAGAAGGAAGGGCGCCTAGCTCTTTTTCTTGAGCAGGGCGTTGCGGAGTTCCGCCGGGCAGGCGGGATCGTTGACGGCGACGAGGTCGCCATCCTTGGACAGGCAGACGAGGTCCTGCGTGCTGGCGCCAACCTGGAAATATTCGGCCGGCGGCGTGAAGATGCTCTTGTTCTGGTTGAGCGTGTAGCCCTTCATGCGGGCGGTCATCTTCTGCAGTTCGGCCGCGGTGAGCGGACGGCCATCCGGGGTGTTCACGTCGACGACGCGAACATGCCGCAGGCGCTCGATCTCGGCCTGATTCAGGCCGGCGGTATCGACCTTGGGCTGGGCCGCATCGACGGGCAGCTGCGCATCGGCGGCAGCGTCGGTGGTCGGCGGCGGCAGCACGGCCGTGCTCTTGGGCAGCACCAGCGGGCCGCGCGGATTGGTCGGATCGGGCTTGGCGGGCGGGCCCGGGATGAGGCCGATGCCGGCGGCGGTGGTGTCCATCACCTCGCGCTCGAACGTGCCGGCGTCGGAAAAGGCGTTGGTGCCTTCGGTGGTGGTGCAGCCGGCGAGACCTGCGGCGAACAGCAGGATCGCGGCAAAGGCAGCACTCCGCCGCGCGGACAACTCTAACGCCATGAAGCTTCTCTTTTCCCCGTTCGCGCCCGGCTTATAGCCGACAGAGGCGCCTAAGGCCAGATTCTGGCAGCAATTGGTTCACGCCGGGTTTGCGGCCTTGCGCCGCCCCAGACCGAGGAGATCGAGCAACAGCAGCCCTACCCCCAGCGTGATCGCCGCGTCCGCCAGATTGAAGACGAACAGCGAGGCGCTGCCGAAATGCAGCCAGAAGAAATCGGCCACGCCCGAGTAAATCACCCGGTCGATGGCGTTCGATACTGCCCCGCCGATGCAGATGGCCAGCCCAGCCCGCACCAGCGGCGAGGGGCTGCGGATCCACCAGACGATCAGCGCCAGGAGCGCCAGGACGACGATGACCGCGACGCCGGCGACGGGCAGCGAACTCAACAGGCCATAGGACACGCCGGTGTTGAAAACGAGGCCGACATCGAGGAAGGGCAGCACCGGCTTGAAATAGCCCTCCGGCCAGTGCATCGCCTCGACCTGCACATATTTGTGCAGGCGGTCGGCCGCGAGGGCGGCGAGACCGAGAGCGAGCGAGAGCCAGAGGCCGTTGCGGTTCAAGCGGCGAGACCCGCGGCTTGGCGTTCGGCCAGCGCCTGGGCGTCGCGCTTCGACACCTCGCCGGCCATATCGGCTTCGGCGAAGAAGCGGCGGGAGCGGGCGCAGAGGCGGCCGCGGGCCTCGGCCTTGGCGAAGACCACGCCGACGCCCTTGACCTCGGGCAGCTCGAAGGCGCCGGCCGGGGCGGCCGCGGGCTCGATGTCGATGAACGAGGTGATGGCGATTTCGGCGAGGTCCACACCGGCAAGCGCCGCGCGCAGCTCGGCATCGGCGATGTAGACTTTCGGCGCCGCCTCGTTGGAGGAACCGATGACCTTGTTCTTGCGCTCGATCTCGAGGGCGCCGGTGACGACCTTGCGGACGTCGCGGATCTTCTCCCATTTGGCGGCCAGCGCCGGATCGAGCCACTCGGCCGGAACTTTTGGGAACTGGCGGAGATGCACGGACTCGGTGGCGCCGGAATGACGTTCCAGCCAGCACTCTTCCATGGTGAACACCAGGATGGGTGCGAGCCAGGCGGTGAGGCAGCTGAAGACCTCGTTGATTACCGTGAGCGCCGCCTTACGGCGGATTGACGAGATCGGGTCGCAGTAAAGCGCGTCCTTGCGGATGTCGAAGTAGAAGGCCGAGAGCTCGACATTCATGAAGTTCGACAGCGCCGCGACGATGCGCTTGTAGTCGTATTGCGTGTAGGCGTCGCGGACGAGCGCATCGAGTTCGGCGAGGCGGTTGAGGATCAGCCGCTCGAGCTCGGGCATGTCGGCCGGCGCCACCGCTTCTTCGGGCTTGTAGTGCGCGAGATTGCCGAGCAGCCAGCGCATGGTGTTGCGCAGCTTGCGATAGTTGTCGACGGTGCTGTTGATGATCTCCTTGCCGATGCGCAAATCGTCCGAATAGTCGGACGCGGCGACCCAGAGGCGGAGAATGTCGGCGCCGAACTGCTTGATGATGTCCTGCGGGGCGACGGTGTTGCCCAGCGATTTCGACATCTTCTTGCCCTCGCCATCGAGGGTGAAGCCGTGCGTCAACACGCTGCGGTAAGGCGCAAAGCCGTTGGTGGCCGAGCTTTCGAGCAGCGAGGAATGGAACCAGCCGCGATGCTGGTCGGAACCCTCGAGATACATGTCGGCCGGCCAGTTGAGGTCGGACCATTTCTGTTTGTTGCGCAGCACCCAGCTATGGGTGGTGCCGGACTCGAACCACACATCGAGGATGTCGTCGATCTTGGTCCAGTTCTGCGGATCGGGCACGGCGTCGCCGAGGAAACGCTCCTTGGCGCCCGTCTTGAACCACGCGTCGGCGCCCTCCTCCTCGAAAGCCTGGCCGATGCGGTGATTGACCTGGTCGTTCTTCAGAATCTCGTTCTTGTCGACATTGTAGAAGACCGCGATCGGCACGCCCCAGGCGCGCTGGCGGCTGAGCACCCAATCGGGGCGGTCGGCGATCATCGAGTTCAGGCGGTTCTGGCCGGCAGGCGGATAGAATTTGGTCTCGCCGATCGAGCTCAGTGCGATGCTGCGCACGGTATCCCCGGCGGCGATGCGGCTATCGGGCGTCTGCGCCCTGACCTTGGCGACGTCGGCTTCGGTGTAGGCGCGGTCCATGTAGACGAACCATTGCGGCGTGTTGCGGAAAAGGATGGGCTTCTTGCTCCGCCACGAATGGGGGTATTGATGCTTCAGCCGGCCGCGGGCGACCATGGCGTTGCGCTCGGCCAGCGCGGTGATGACGCGCTGATTGGCGTCACCCTTCTTGCCGGCATCGTCGAGCACGCGGCCGCCCTCGAAGCCGGGGGCTTCTTTTGTGAAGAAGCCGGCGTCGTCGACAGTGTAGGGGATGGCCGGATCGATGCCGAGGCTTTGCAGCTTGCGGGTCGATTTGAGCCAGATCTCGAAGTCGTCGAGGCCGTGGCTGGGCGCGGTGTGGACGAAGCCGGTACCGGTGTCGTCGGTGACGTGCTCGCCATCGAGCAGCGGGACTTCGAACTGATAGCCGCCGCCGAGGCCGCGCAGCGGGTGCGTGGTCGAGACGACCTTGCTCATGTCCACGTCGGCCAGACGGATGAACTCCTCGACCTTGGCCTTGGCGAAGGTATCGGCAGCGAGCTTGTCGGCGAGGATATATTTCTCACCCGTCGAGGCCCAATTTCCCTCGGGCGCCTTGGTGACCTCGTAGAGGCCATAGGCGATGCGGCTCGAATAGGAGATGGCGCGGTTGGCCGGGATGGTCCAGGGCGTGGTGGTCCAGATGATCACCGAGGCATTGAGGTCCTCGAAATCGGCGGTGCCGAACGCGCCGTTGCCCGAGTGGATCGGGAACTTCACCCAGATGGTGTCGCTCTCGTAATCGGCATATTCGATCTCGGCTTCGGCCAACGCGGTGCGCTCGACGACCGACCACATGACGGGCTTGCTGCCGCGATAGAGCTGGCCGGAGGCAGCGACTTTCATCAGCTCGCGGGCGATCTGGGCTTCGGCGTCGAAGCTCATGGTGAGGTAGGGATTGTCCCAATCGCCGATGACTCCGAGGCGCTTGAACTCTTCGCGCTGCGTGTCGACCCAATGCTGCGCGAAGGTCCGGCACTCGGCGCGAAATTCGTTGACCGGAACCTCGTTCTTGTCCTTGCCTTTGGCGCGATACTGCTCCTCGATCTTCCACTCGATGGGCAGGCCGTGGCAGTCCCAGCCCGGCACATAGGCCGAGTTGTAGCCGAGCATGTTCATCGACCGGCTGACGAGGTCCTTCAGCGTCTTGTTGAGCGCGTGGCCGATATGGATGTTGCCGTTGGCATAGGGCGGGCCGTCATGCAGGGTGAAGAGCGGTCGATCCTTCGCCTCGGCGCGCTGCACGGCGTAAAGGTTCATGTCTTCCCAGCGCTTGAGCCAGACGGGCTCGCGATCCGGCAGGCCGGCGCGCATCGGGAATTCGGTCTCGGGCAGGAACAGGGTCGCGGAGTAATCGGTCTCGGCCGCGGCCTTTGGCGTGTCGTTCATCGTAATTTCGGCTTGGAATGGTCGGTTTGGCCGGCCTTGTAGCGGGAAAGACCTACAGGTGAAAGGGTTTTGGCCGCCGGGCGGTCCCCGCGATCAGCTGTGGGTATGTGCGCTGGAACCGCTATGCGGCGGCCATCCGTGGTAGGAACGGGCTTTCGTAAGGACTGACTCGCCGACCGATGACTTTTGCCGTCGATATGGGAACTGCGTCCGGCGGGGCATCCGTTGGCCTGAACCTCGAGGAATTGCTGGCCACCCGGCTGCTCGTGCAGGGCAATTCGGGGTCCGGGAAGTCGCATCTGCTGCGGCGGCTGCTGGAGCAGAGCGCCGCGCTGGTGCAGCAGATCATCATCGATCCCGAGGGCGATTTCGTCTCGCTGGCCGAGAAATTCGGGCACCTGACCATCGACGGGGCGCGGACCGAGGCGGAGCTGACTGGCATCGCGGCGCGGGTGCGGCAGCATCGGGTGTCGGCCGTGCTCAATCTCGAGGGCCTCGATATGGAGCAACAGATGCGCTGCGCCGCGGCGTTCCTGGGCGGGCTGTTCGAGATCGAGCGCGACTACTGGTATCCGGTGCTGGTGGTGGTCGACGAGGCGCAGTTGTTCGCGCCGGCGGTGGCGGGCGACGTGTCGGACGAAGCGCGGAAAGTCTCGCTGGGCGCGATGACCAACCTCATGTGCCGCGGCCGCAAGCGCGGCCTCGCCGGGGTCATCGCGACGCAGCGGCTGGCCAAGCTGGCCAAGAACGTGGCGGCCGAGGCCTCGAACTTCCTGATGGGCCGCACCTTCCTCGACATCGACATGGCGCGCGCCGCTGACCTGTTGGGCATGGACCGGCGGCAGGCGGAGATGTTCCGCGAGCTCGAGCGCGGGCATTTCGTGGCGCTGGGGCCGGCCTTGTCGCGGCGGCCGCTGCCGGTGGTGATCGGTGCGGTGGAGACGAAGGCGCAATCGGCCAATCCGAAGCTGCAGCCGCTGCCCGACGCGCCGGTGGACGTCGAAGCGCTGATCTTCACGCCGTCAGCGGAAGAGATGGCGCGGCCGCCCCGCCGCGCACCAAAACCGGTGGTGACGCCGACGGCCGATATCCTCGCGCAACTGAGCAAACCGCGCGCGCCGGAACCCGCACCGGAAACGCCCGCGCCAGTGATCGACGAGGCCGAGCGCGGCCGGCTGATCGACGAGGTGCTGCGCGAAGTGCTCGACGACCCCGAGAGCGGCTTCCGCTCGGTGGCGGTGCTGTACCAGGATTTCCTGGTGCGCTGCCGCATCCATCGGGTGCCGGGCGAACCGCTTGCCCTGCCCGCCTTCAAGCGCCGGCTGGCGATCGGGCGGGCGAAAGTCACGGCGGACGTCGCGGCCGGCGAAGACTGGCGGCAGGCGCTGGAATTGTCGGAGCGGCTGCCGGACGACGTGCAGAGCGTGTTCCTGGCGCTGGCGCATGCGGCGGTGGCGCGCGAGGCCTGCCCGGGCGACGACGAGTTGGCGCGCATTTACGGCACGCACTCAATCAGCCGGGCGCGGCGGCTGCTGAGCTATTTCGAGGAGCGCGACCTGATCGTGGTGCGGACCGATTTCCACGGCCGGCGCATCGTGGCGTTCCCGGATCTGGGGGCGGAAACGGCGCCGGGGGATCCGGCGGGCGGGAAGCTGTCGGCAGCGTCGTAGCGCGATCCAAGCTTGCCACACGCACAACGTCATTCCCGCGAAGGCGGGAATCCAGACAGGGCTTTCGGACGTCCGTGAACTCCGCCTGGATTCCCGCCTTCGCGGGAATGACGCCGTGGTTTGGGAGGCGCCGGTAAGGGCAGAGGGCCGCTAGCTGAAGAAGCCGAGCTTGCGGTCGAGGTCGCCGAAGGCGCCGCATTGGCCGAGGGCTTCGCGGGCCTTGCGGCTATCGCGGTTCATGGCGGCGATCAGTTCGTCGAGGCCGCCGAATTTCTCCTGGCCGCGGATGTGGCCGATGAGCGCCACTTCCAGGTGGCGGCCATAGATGTCGGCGTCGAAATCGAACAGGAAGGTCTCGAAGGGCGGCAGCTCGTTGTTGAACATCGGCTTGCCATAGGCGGCGACACCGTCGAGCAGCTTTTCGCCGAGCCGGGCGCGGACGGCGTAGACGCCCTGCGCCAGCTGGAAGGTCGAGCTGGTGGCGATATTGGCCGTGGGGAAGCCAAGCTGGCGGCCGCGCTGGTCGCCCTTGACCACTTCGCCGCCAAAGAACCAGTGATAGCCCAGCATGCCGTTGGCCGCGGCGACGTCGCCCTCGGTCAGGGACTTGCGGATGCGGGAGGACGAGACGGGCTCCTCGCCCTCGGGCAGGAGGTCGAGAATATCGACCGAGAAGCCGTGGATATCGCCGGAGGCGCGCAGGAAATCCGGGGTGCCGCGGCGGTTGTGGCCGAAATGGAAATCGGCGCCGACGACCACGCCCGAGACGCGCAGCGCCTTGACCAGGAAGCGCGAGACGAAATCCTCGGCTTCGATCAGGCTGAAATCGCGGGTGAAGGGCATCATGACGATGCCGTCGAGCCCGAGTGCGGCGCAGAGGCGCGCCTTGATGTCGGGCGGGGTCAGCCGGAACATGAAGGGCGCGGGGGCGAAGACATCGCGCGGGTGCGGCTCGAAGGTGAGCATCACGGCCGGGACGTTGCGCGCCGCGGCCTGCGCCTTGAGCCGGGCGACGACCGCCTGGTGGCCGCGATGCACGCCATCGAAGGAGCCGATGGCGACGACGGCGCCCTTGAGCGCCGCGGGGACGTTGTCGAGGCCGTCGAGCCGGTAGAAGCTGGTCACGCGAAATCCGCCCTGAATGTGCCGCCGCTATATGGCGCGCACGGGCTTACCACGCAAGGCGCGCGGCAAACCCCTCGAGCCGGGCGCCGCTGGGAGCGACCAGCGCGCGGATGGCATCGGGATTGGGCGAGCCGAACGCGTCGAGGTCGCCGGCATGGATGGAGCCGGTGATGAAGAACAGGTCGAGCCCGGAATTGGCGGCGCCGATGGCGTCGGTGCGGACCGAATCGCCGATGGCGAGGATCTTGCTGCGATCGAGCGGCCGGCCCGCCGCGGCTTCGGCGGCCTTCAGGGCCTCATCGTAGATCGGACGGTAGGGCTTGCCGGCCATCAGGATGCGGCCGCCGCTGGCCTCGTAGAGATCGGCAAGCGCGCCGCCGCAATATATCAGCCGGTCGCCATGCTCGACGACGCGGTCGGGATTGGCGCAGATCAGCGGCAGGTCGCGGGCGAGCCAGAGCTTGATGCGCTCGCGATAGGCGTCGGGGGTCTCGTCGTCATTGTCGAGATCGGTGACGACGACGGCCTCCGCGTCCTCGGCGGCGCCGCGGATGACGCCGAGGCCCTCGTAAACCGAATCATCGGCGGTCTGCGGGCCGACATGATGGACCACCTTGCCGCGATAGGGCGCGATCATGGCGCGGGTGACGTCGCCGGAGGAAACCAGCGCGTCGTAGGCGTCGCGGCCAACGCCCATATCGTCGAGCATCGCCACGATCGGCGCGGCGGCGCGCGGTGCATTGGTGATCAGCACCACCCTGCCGCCGGCCTTGCGATAGTTGCGCAGCGCCTCAACGGCGGTGGGATGGGCGGCGACGCCGTTGTGGACGACGCCCCACACGTCGGAGAGGATGGCGTCGTAGGCGGGGGAGATTTCAGACAGAGTCATCATATGACTTGCAATAGCGTCCCAAGGCGACAGTGGAAAGACTGCTTTTTTGTATGCTCTGTCCGATCGATCCCAAACGGGCTCGATCGGCCAACCGCTCATGCAAAAGATTACTGAGCAACGCGGGTCTGCGGCACCGGTTTGTCGAGTTGCAGATCGGGGCGCACGGGGCCGGGACCGGCGATGTGCGGGCCCTGGGCCAGGGTGATGCCATCCTCGAACAGGGCCAGCAATTGCTGCTCGTCGATGATGCCGGTGGCGATCAGGTCGATGCCGAAGCGGCGGCCATAGGCGGCGATGTCGGAGGCGTGGAAATCGGTAAAGCTGTCGGGCTGGCGCAGGAAGCGCGTGGCATCGATGCGGACCGACTTGAAGCCGAGGCCGGCCAGTTCGGCATAGTCGAAGCGCAGCGAGACCGCGGCGCTCAGGGACAGGCCGACGCCCATCTTGCCGATGGCGGCGATGGAGGCGCGCTCCTTGTTGCCCATGGCCTTGAACTCGGACTGATCGACGCTGAACAGCAGCGACGCGACGATGGCCCGGTTGGCGTCGAGCGCGGCGAGGATGGTTTCCACCGCCCTGGCGCTGCCCAGTGTAGCGCGCGTCAGCGGCACGAACAGGGTGATCGGGCTGCCGGCAGTACGGGAGCGGCGGGCGATCACCACCGCCTCCTCGACGCCCTGCGATTCCAGGCGGGCGAGAATCTCTTCGCCGCCATGGCGCGGCATGAAGTCGGCGCGATCGGCGAAATCGCCGTCTTCCATCACGAGGCGCGGCACGAGGTCGTAGCCGAAGGCCTTGCGCTGCGGCAGCGTCACCACCGGCTCGATGTGGAAGACCAGCCGATGGTCTTCGATCGACTGGCGCAGCATTTCGAGCGGGATGATCGGCTCGGGCATGATGTCGGGATCGGGCTCGGCCGGCGCGGGTCGTGCTTCGGGCGAAACCAGGCGGCGCGTTTCCTCGAGATCGGCGACCGTCTCGGTAACCTGGCGGACGACGGTACCGAGCACGCCCAGATCGGCTTCGAGCGAATCGAGCCGCTGGCCCGCCTTGATCTCGACCAGCGCATTGACGCGCTGAGCCATGGCAGAACCGGCCTGCGCGTCGGTGGACAGCAGGCGCGAGAGATCCTCGATGGCTTTTTCGAGCCGGGCCTCGGCGCGGCGGCGCAATTGCCGCTCGATCACCAGCACGGCGAGGCAGCCGAAGGCGATGGCGGTCACGGCGGCTTCGATGGGCGTGAAGGTCAGGCCGAAATAGGCGGCAGCGGCGACACCCAAGGCGGCCAGGGCAACGAACACATACACAAGGCCCTGCACGCTTGCCCCCGCTCCTTCGGATTCGATCCGGCCCCGCTGTAGCATAGGGCGGCGAAAGATGCGGTCCAAACGGATTATTTACCCTGAGCATCAACAATCGCGGCGGTGAGTTAATGCGTGAGAAGGCCCCCCGGATGGCGGATGGCAGCGTCATGAGTGCAGGCGAGCCGGCCCGGCTACTGCTGATCGGCAGCGGCCTTGCCGACAGGCTCGCTACGCCGATCGCGGCGGGCTTTGCCGTGGCGCCGATTGTGATCGAGCTGGCCGTGGGCCGGCAGGCAGTGGACGTACTGCGCGGCTCGCGCTTCGACGTGGTGGCGGCGGAACTGGCGGTGCTGGGCGACCTGGCGGATGTCGCCGATGAGCGCATAGGTCGCCTGGCGCGGGCGGCGTCGGGTGCGCTGCTGCTGGCCATCGCCGATGATGGTTCGGTTTCGGCGGCGATGGGTGCGATGCGCGCTGGTGCCCATGACTGCATCTGCCGCGACGCCAGCCCGGACGCGCTGGTCGAGCGGATCGGCGAGCTGGCGCGCCGGCATGGACGGGCCATCGGCATGGCGATGCGGGCGTCGGCGGAGGCCGAGGCGGTCCAGCCGGCGGCGGTGCTGCCGACCATCCCCTCAATGCGCGACCTGGTGCTGCCGATGTGGCGGCAGGAGCAGCGTATCATCGAAGACGCGATCCAGAGCTTTGCCGGCAACATCGCGCTCGCCGCCGCGGCGCTGGAGCTCAGCCCATCGACGATCTATCGCAAGCGGCAGGCATGGGCGGAGATGGGCGAGAAGCGCGGCGTGGCTTAGGGGCTGCCGGCGGTTCGCTCCAGTACGGTCAGGACAGCCCGGCCGCCGTAATTCTGCGTGTGAATACGCCAACTGCCGGGTAGCAATTTCTGCAGTTGTTGCACCCGGGCTTCTTGATTGCGGATCCCCGAAACGAAGATTCGCGTGTGGCCGGAAACCGCCGCGGCAATCGTCGTGGGTCTGATGGACGCAACATAGCATTCAGGCAGGCGATGAAGATAGAATCGCAACGAGCTCTGAGTGTTCGGATCGCTGACCAGGCAATCGCCGGGTGCCGAGGCGAAGCGGATTTGAGCAACGAGCCCGCGCCAGTTTTCGTCGTGATGGGTAACATCCGTCCAGAATGAGAGACAGCAGAACAAAGCGATCACGCCAGTAACCGCCGTCCTGCGGGCCGGCGTCGAGGCGAGCCGGCTGGCGCCAATAGCGGCAAGACAGAAGACGACCGGCAAGACGCAAATACTGTAGCGGGCGATGAAGATGGGCGTGGTGAACTGGGAGATGATGAAGCCCAGCGCGACGGGACCAACGATCGCAGCCACGAGGAGCGGCAGGCCGACGGCCAGCGGCACCGCATCGCCGACGGATGACGACCTGCTGCGAGGCCAAAGGCCGATGATGATCAGCACGATCAACCCCGCCAGCAGGAGATAGCCGCTGGCCAGCGTCTTCAGCGCATAGGCGAGGTCGAAGACGTTGGGTCTTGGAATCCAGAAGCCACTCTTGGCCAGCCGGTTCTGGACGTTGAGGAGGACGGTAGCCCAGGGCAGGAAACTGCCGGCGGCGACTATCTCGGCAATCAGGATCGGCCAGACGGCGCGGCGGGCGGGTGCGTGGACGATCAGCGCGATGGCAAAGCCGATGACAGCCGATAGCCATGCAAATCCACCGTAGGGATGGCTGTAGAGCAGGATGGCAGCCGATATCGCGAGACCCACGGCGATCCAGGGTGACCGCCGCGCAATCGTGCGGATGAGAAGTGCCAGATGCAGCGCCGAGGCCAGCAGCAGCAACGCATACGGACGGGCCTCCTGCGAGTAGTAGATGGCGAAGGGCGAGAAGGCCGTAAGCAAAGCTGCCAGCAGAGCGGCGGTTCGTCCGCCGGTAAGCCGCCCAAGCCAGTAGCAGGCTGGAACCGCAAGTGTTCCCAGGACGGCGGCAGGGAACCGCAGACCGACCTCGGTGGCGCCGAACACATGCAGCGACAGCCAGGCCAGCAGATTGTAGCCGGGGGGATAGGTGTCCTGCGCGGTGCGGGTGATCACCTCACCTAGGGTGCCGCTGATCTGCATCCAGGTCGCGGCCTCGTCGCGCCAGATGCCCTCGGTTCCGAGCGGCCAGAAGCGGAGGATTGCCGCCGCCGCGACGAGGATGACGAGAAGGGTGCGCTCCGTCCATCGGCTATCGGCGGCCCCATCGCGCGGCCGGACGGGGTCCGATCCGGCGGGACCCGTTACCCCCTCAGTTGCACTCACCGCCAGGTGAACACGCGCGTGACGGAGTAGTTGAACACCACGCTCATGAGGACGCCGGCGATGCCCGCGAGCCAGAAGCTCTTGTCGAAGGTATAGATCCAGGTGCCGACCGAGACGCTGGCGATCGCGCCGATCGAACACACGACATAGAAGGTGATCAGGCCGCGCAGCCAGCGCCAGCCGCGCAGCTTGCGGTTTGCGTAGGTCAGCTCGTTGTTGAGCACGAAGTTGAAGGTCATGGCGACGATGACCGCGATGGTCTGCGCCTTGGCGAAATCGCCCGGATCATCGACATGCAGCACGCGCCCCGCGATGCCGAGGGCGGCCATGTTGACCAGCACGCCAAGCCCGCCGACGAAGGCAAAGAGCAGGAAGGTCGGGGGCAGCAGGCCGCCGGTGAGCTTGCTCAGCACCAGCCCGAGAAACTGGATGACAACGATCGAGCTCATCTTGCTCTCGCCGGCATGGCGCGGGCGGAAGGTGTAGGGGACTTCGCCGATAGTCAGCGACTGGCCGGTCTTTTCGCGATGGCGCCCGGCCGACACGATGATGTCGAGCAGGATCTTGAAGCCTTCATTGCTGAGGCGCGGCGCGATCTCGTCGAAGATTTCGCGCTTCATCAGGAAAAAGCCGCTCATCGGATCGGAGAGCGCCCTGCCCGTTACGAGGCCCGAGAGCTGCGTGGCGAGCCGGCTGCCGGCTTCGCGGGTCTTGCTCAGACCCTCGCCGACCTGGCCGCCCGACGAATAGCGAGTGCCGACGACGACATCGTCACCAGCGAGCGCCTTGTCGAGCATCTGGGGCAGGATACGTTCGTCGTGCTGATGGTCGGCGTCGATCACGGCGAAATACGGCGCGGCGCTGGCCGAAATGCCCTCGATGACCGCCGAGCTCAGGCCCCGGCGGCCGATGCGATGGATGCAGCGTACATTGGAATGGCGGCGCGCCAGCTCCTTCACCACGGCGGCGGTGCCGTCGGGCGAGTTGTCGTCGACGACGATGAATTCGAACGGGATGTCGCCCAGCGCCTTGGTGACGAGATCGAACAGCGAGACGACGTTGTCGCGCTCATTGTAGGTCGGCACGATCACGGCGAGCTGTGGCGAACTCCAGATCTGCTGCACGATGGGGGTGGCCTTCGGGTCGAGCTCGATGGTCATACTTGTATCCGCTGCGCGAGGTTGGCGCTCAGTATCGCGCCGGACCGATAATCTGCAAGAGAGGGTGTCGTTCCGCCGTCATCGAGCGGTGCGACAAACTTGACTCTCAAAGCCCCCAGACCTATGTACCCGCCAGCCGTTAGCACTCTGCTTCAGTGAGTGCTAACGGAGCGAATTTGCAAGGTTTTTCAAAGGAGCAATCCATGGGCTTCCGTCCCCTGCACGACCGTGTGGTCGTCCGCCGTGTCGACAGCGAGGAAAAGACCGCTGGTGGCATCATCATTCCGGATACCGCCAAAGAGAAGCCGTCCGAGGGCATCATCGAGGCCGTCGGCCCGGGCGCTCGCGACGAGTCGGGCAAGATCAATGCGCTCGACGTCAAGGTCGGCGACCGCATCCTGTTCGGCAAGTGGAGCGGCACCGAGGTCAAGCTCGACGGCAAGGACCTTCTGATCATGAAGGAAACCGACATCATGGGCATCATCGGCTAAGGCCGGCGCCCTCGATCGCAACCCATTTCAAGGAGCGCCTCCAATGGCTGCTAAAGACGTAAAATTCTCGACCGATGCCCGCGACAAGATGGTCCGCGGCGTCAACATCCTCGCCAATGCGGTGAAGGTCACGCTGGGTCCGAAGGGCCGTAACGTCGTGATCGACAAGTCGTTCGGCGCCCCGCGCATCACCAAGGACGGCGTCACCGTCGCCAAGGAAGTCGAGCTCGAAGACAAGTTCGAGAACATGGGCGCCCAGATGCTGCGCGCCGTGGCCTCCAAGACCAACGACATCGCCGGTGACGGCACCACGACCGCGACCGTGCTCGGCCAGGCCATCGTCAACGAAGGCATCAAGCTGGTTGCGGCCGGCATGAACCCGATGGATCTCAAGCGCGGCATCGACCTCGCCGTCGCCGAAGTCGTCGCCAACCTCGCCAAGGCCAAGAAGACCATTTCGGCCAACAACGAAGTGGCGCAGGTCGGCACGATCTCGGCCAATGGCGAGACCGCCATCGGCGAGATGATCGCCAATGCGATGCAGAAGGTCGGCAACGAGGGTGTGATCACCGTCGAGGAAGCCAAGACCGCCGAGACCGAGCTCGACGTCGTCGAGGGCATGCAGTTCGACCGCGGCTACCTGTCGCCGTACTTCGTCACCAACGCCGAGAAGATGACGGCCGTCCTCGAGGACGCCGTGATCCTGCTGCACGAGAAGAAGCTCTCGAACCTGCAGGCGATGCTGCCGATCCTTGAAGCCGTGGTGCAGTCGCAGCGTCCGCTGCTGATCATCGCCGAGGACATCGAGGGCGAGGCCCTGGCCACGCTCGTCGTGAACCGCCTGCGCGCCGGCCTCAAGGTCGCCGCCGTCAAGGCGCCGGGCTTCGGCGATCGCCGCAAGGCCATGCTGGAGGACATCGCCGTCCTCACCGGCGGCCAGGTGATCTCGGAAGAGCTCGGCATCAAGCTCGAGAACGTCACCCTCGACATGCTCGGCACGGCCAAGCGCGTGGAAATCTCCAAGGAGAACACCACGATCGTCGATGGCGCCGGCTCCAAGGACGACATCCAGGGCCGCGTCGCGCAGATCAAGTCGCAGATCGAGGAAACCACCTCGGACTACGACAAGGAGAAGCTGCAGGAGCGTCTGGCCAAGCTCGCCGGCGGTGTTGCGGTGATCAAGGTCGGCGGTTCGACCGAAGTCGAGGTCAAGGAGCGCAAGGACCGCGTCGATGACGCGCTGAACGCCACCCGTGCCGCGGTCGAGGAAGGCATCGTGCCGGGCGGCGGCGTGGCTCTGCTGCGCGCCTCGAGCGCTCTCACCGCCAAGGGTGTCAATGCCGACCAGCAGGCCGGTATCAACCTGGTCAAGCGCGCGCTGCAGGAGCCGATCCGCCAGATCGTCAACAATGCGGGCGATGAAGGCTCGGTTGTGGTCGGCAAGATCCTCGAGAATGCCAACCAGAACTTTGGCTACAACGCCCAGACCGGCGAATATGGCGACATGATCGCGCTCGGTATCGTGGACCCCGTCAAGGTCGTCCGCACCGCGCTGCAGGATGCTGCTTCGGTCGCTTCCCTGCTCATCACGACCGAGGCGATGATCGCCGAGGTGCCCAAGGACGCGGCTCCGGCGATGCCGGGCGGCGGCGGCATGGGCGGCATGGGCGGCATGGACTTCTAAGGAAGTCCGAGCACAGCTCAGTCCAGACTTCCCAGTCACGGACTTTGAAGGCGCCGGTGGAGACACCGGCGCCTTTTTGCTGGACCCGGCCATATCATTTTTGATATATCGCCTTTATGTGGCAGGTGCTGATCCTCAACGACGTCGTCGAAGCGGAGATTCGCGCACTGCCAGAAGACATGCGCGCGCAGCTCGGCCGGATAATGGACGTCATTGAGGCGTCAGGACCGAATGGATTACCGCGCGATTGGGTGCGTCATCTCGACGACAAGCTATGGGAACTCCGCGTGCGAGGCCGGGATGGCATTTCGCGTGCGATCTACGTGACAGCAAGCGGCCGCAACGTTGTGATCGTTCGTGTCTTCATCAAGAAGACGCAGAAGACACCGCCACAGGAACTCAAGCTCGCTCGACAGCGGGCGAAGGAGATAAAATGAAGAATCTTCGCGATTTGCACGATGAATGGATGGCCGAAGACCCGGCCTACAAGCGTGAATACGATGCGCTCGAGGAAGAGTTCGCGATGATCAAGGCGCTTATCGGGGCGCGGGTAAAGGCGGGTCTCACGCAGGAACAACTGGCGCAGCGAATGGAGACCTCGCAAAGCGCGATCGCCCGTCTCGAAAGTGGGCGAACGATGCCGTCGGGCCGGACACTGGCGCGCTTCGCCAAGGCGACGGGTACCACATTGAAGATCAGCTTCGTGCCGCGTTCAAAGAAGTCGGCAGCTTAGCGCAACCTTTCCGCCTTATTAAATCGTGCGCTGCCGCCGCGCGTGGCGGGCGCGGTTAACGCCTCGTTTACCAAGATGGCCTGTGGATGAACGGGCGCCGGATCCCCTTCCGGCGCGATCAACAGGTGCAACATCATGTCAATAAGTGGACTTGGTGGATCGCCCTTCGCCGGCATGCGAGGGACGTTCCAGCCGCCAAGTTTCGACTCTCTCGACACAGACTCCAACGGATCGATCACGCTCGACGAGCTGAAGGCTGGAGCGCCAGGAGGCGCCAGCAAGAGCAGCGACAAACGGGCGGAAGCGCTGTTCAAAGCCATGGATGCCGATGGCGATGGCAGCGTGACGGCCGACGAAAAATCGGCCTTCGACCAGAAGGTGCAGGACCGCCAATCGGGGATGGCGTTCATGGCACAGCAGCTCAACTCTTCGTCCAACAATGATGTGTTCGCGGCGACCGACGCCAATGGGGACGGCTCGGTCAGCCTCGATGAGTTCTCGGACGATCCGGCAGCCAAGGGCGTGAGCTCGGACGCGCTGCAAAAGCTGTTCTCGATGATCGACAGCGACGGCAACGGCTCGATCAGCTCCACCGAAAGTTCGGACTTCCTTGAGCAGGTGAAGCAGGCCGTGGCGCAGGCCGGTGGGCCGCAGGGCGGTCCGCCGCCCGGCCCGCCACCTGACGGCGGCGGTGCCTCCGGCGTCGCGTCGGCGGGTGGCGCGAGGGGCCATCACGGCCATCATGGTGGCGGTGGCGGGCTGGGACAGTCCGACGACAGCTCGAACCCCACCGATCCGATCGACCTGCTGCTGCAGGAGATGGCGGCAAGCAACGACGACGCAAGTACGACCAGCAATACGAGTACCGACAGCTCGGACAGCGCAAGCAGGTCGCTTGCCGATCTGTTCAAGCTCGCAACCAACGCCTATTCGAGCTCGTCCAACAGTTCGAACAACCTGATCAGCACGCTGCAAAGCCTGCTGCAGACGGCGGCGTAACCCTTTGTCGAGGCGGCTTACGGGCCGCCTCGACTCCGTCATGGTTCGGCGGCAGGCTCACCGTCTCATGTGGAGACCCGCCATGCGCCTCATCACCCTTTCAGCCTGCCTCGTCCTCGCCGCTGCCCCTGCCCTGGCACAGGATCCCGGTGCCTATGTGGACGATCGTTCCAGTCCGGAGGCGGTGATCTCGTCGTTCTACAATGCGATCTCGCGGCAGGAATACGCCCGGGCCTGGTCGTACTACCAGGATGGCGAGGGCGTGCCGGCTTTCGACGATTTCGTCAAAGGCTACTCGGACACCAAGTCGGTGAGCGTGAGCTTCGGCGAGGTGGCGGGCGAGGGCGCGGCCGGCAGCATGTACTACACGGTGCCGGTCAGCCTCGATGCGGTCGACACCAGCGGCAAGCACTCGTACTTCGCCGGCTGCTACACGCTGAGGCTCGCCAACCCGGGCATCCAGGCGGAGCCGCCATTCGAGCCGATGCACATCACCGAAGGCCATCTCAAGAAGGCGACAGGCGCCGGCGCCAGCTTCGCACCGGCCGATTGCGGGCCGTGATTTAGCGGAAGAAGATCAACCGGCCGGCGAGGATTACCGAGACGATCACGACCAGCGGGCGGATCAGTTTCGCGCCAAAGCGGATGCCGGTGATGGCGCCGAGATAGCCGCCGGCGACCTGACCGCAGGCCATGGCGGCGGCGGCCGGCCACAGCACGTCGCCAGCCGGGATGAACAGCGCCAGTGCGCCGAGGTTGGAGGCAAGATTGAGCACCTTGGTGTTGCCCGCCGCGCGGGTAACACCAAGCCCGAACAAAGCGACGAAGCCGATGGTGAGGAAGGAGCCGGTGCCCGGCCCCAGAATGCCGTCGTAGAAGCCGACGATCGCGCCCATCACCGGGACAAAGATGTTCCACTGCAGGCGAGCGTGGCGATCCTCGTCGGTGAGGCGCGGCGCGAAGAGGAAATAGAGCGCCACCGCGATGAGGGCGACGGGGATGACCAGCGAGAGCAGGCTGGTATCGATCAGCCGCACGACGACGGCGCCGACATAGGAGGCCGCGAACGTGGTGACGATGGCGAGCGCCAAGGCGACCGGCGACACGAAACCCTTCCGCCAATAGGTCGCGACCGCAATGGTGGTGCCGATGGCCGACTGGACCTTGTTGGTCCCGAGCGCCATGACCGGCGGCACGCCGGCGGTCAGCAGCGCCGCCACGCCGATGAGGCCGCCGCCGCCGGCAATCGCATCGACGAAGCCGGCAAGCAGCCCGGCGCCGCCAAGCGCCAGCAGGATCAGGGGATCGAAGGTCATCCGGCGCTGTTACCGGTTTGGGAAGGAACAGACACTACGATTGCGCCATGGCTCTCTATCGCGGCAACAGGCTCGCCGTCATCCTCCCCTGCTACAACGAAGCGGCGGCCATCGCCAGCGTCGTGGCGCGGTTTCGCGAGGCTTTGCCCGGAGCCGCCATTCACGTGTTCGACAACGCCTCGAGCGACGACACCGCGGCGGTAGCGCGCGCAGCGGGCGCGCGGGTGACGCTGGTGCGCAACCGCGGCAAGGGCAACGTGGTGCGCCGCATGTTCGCCGATGTCGAAGCGGACATCTATGTGATGGCCGATGGCGACGGCACCTACGACACGGGCGCGGCGCCGCAACTGGTCGACCGGCTGCTCGACGAGGGGCTCGACATGGTGGTGGGCTGCCGGGTGTCCAGCGGCGCCAACGAGTATCGGCCGGGGCACCGGACCGGCAACCGGCTGCTCACCGGTGCGGTGGCCAACATCTTCGGGCAGGGCTTTACCGACATGCTGTCGGGCTATCGTGTGTTCTCGCGGCGCTATGTGAAGTCGTTCCCGGCGCTGAGCCAGGGGTTCGAGATCGAAACCGAACTCACCATCCACGCGCTGGAACTGCGCGCGCCGCATGGCGAAGTGCAGACGGCCTATGGCGAGCGGGCGGCGGGCACCCAGAGCAAGCTCAGCACCTGGCGGGACGGCCTGCGCATCCTGGGCACGATCCTCAGGCTGCACATGCTGGAGCGGCCGCTGCAGTTCTACCTGACGGTGGCGCTGGTGGGCGTGCTGGTGTCGCTGGGGCTGGGCATCCCGGTGATCATCGAGTATGTACAGACTGGACTGGTGCCGCGCTTCCCCACGGCGATCGCGGCGGTCGGCTTCATGCTGGGCGCGCTGCTCGCGGCGGCGGTGGCGCTGATCCTCGACAGCGTCGCAACCGGGCGGCGCGAGGCGAAACGGCTGGTCTACCTGTCGATCCCGGCGACGCGCGAGGCGCCGTGAAGAAGTTCATTCTATTCGCTCTGGCTGGGTGCGTGGGCTTCGTCGTCGATACCGGGGTGCTTTACGCCCTCAAGGGCGCACTCGGTCCCTATGGCGCAAGGGTGATCTCGTTCCTGTGCGCGGTATTCGCGACCTGGCTGATCAACCGCGCTTTGGCGTTCAGGGGCCAGGTGGCGGGCGTGCCGCTCTGGCGCGAATTCCTGCATTATCTGGGCGCAATGATCGGGGGCGGCGTGGTGAACTACGCCGTGTATGCGGTGCTGGTGACGATGGTCCCGCTGGTCGCCGAGCATCCGGTGATCGGCGTCGCGGCGGGCTCCGCGGTGGGGATGTTCGTCAACTACTTCCTCGCCAGCAAGCTCGTGTTCCGCGCCCGGGCCTGAGGCTCAGAGGTAGGTCGAGGTTCCCGGCGCGATGCCGCCGAACTGCGACAGCAACGCTTCGAGCTGGGCTTTCTTGATCGGCGACCACTCGGCGGTGCGGCTGACGATGAGGTTCGCCTCGCTCTTCATCACCAGCCCGTCCTCGAGGATGCGCAGCGAGTTGGCGGCGAGCGTCTCGCCCGACGAGGTGATGTCGACGATGAGATCGGCGGCGCCAGAGGCCGGCGCGGACTCGGTGGCGCCGGCGCTCTCGACGATGCGATATTCGGCGATGCCCCAATCGGCAAAGAAGCGGCGCGTCAGATGCACGTATTTGGTGGCGACCCGCAGCCAGCGGCCGTGACGCAGGCGGAAGTCCGACGCGACGTCGGCGAGATCGACCATCTGTACGACGTCGATCCACGCATCCGGCACGGCGACGACCACATCGGCCTGGCCGAATTCGAGCGGCTTTACGAACACCACATTGTCGGCGCCATACTCGGCACCCTCATAGATAAGGTCCGAACCGGTCACACCCATGTCGATGGCGCCCATGATCAGCTCGCGGGCGATCTCCGCCGGCGGATAGAAACGGACGGTGACTTCGGGGTGATCCTTGAGCGTGCCCGAATAGGAACGCGCGCCGCCCGGCCGGGCGATCGGCAGCCGGGTCTCGGCGAAGACGCGGCGGGTCTCTTCCTCGAGCCGGCCTTTGCTCGGCACTGCCAGAACGATGCTCGGTTCAGCCATTGATGCGCAGCGCCTCCTGCTCGAGCCGATCGGTCCACAGGGCGCAGCCCGAGGCGCTGATGGGCTCGGCGGCGCCCAGGCGGTCGAGCAGCCGGTCGTATTCGCCGCCCGAGGCGAGGATGTCGCCTTCCTCGCCGGTCATCTCGAAGACGACGCCGGTGTAATAGTCGAGGCGCGGCGAGAAGCTCGCGTCGAACACGACTTCGGCCTTGGGCGAAAGGGCGATGAGCGCGGCGGCGTGCGAGCGCACCGTCATCAGCGGGGCTTCGATATCGATGCCGACCTTGCTGGTCATCTTGTAGATCTGGTCGAGGGCGCGCTGCGGCGTATCGACGATGGCAAGATAGTCGACCAGCAGCTGCACCATCTCTTCGGGGATGGGGGCAGCGTCCAGCGCCTGCTTTTCGAGGTAGCGCTCGGCGATCTCCTCGGGCAGGCGCGAGCCGACGAGGCTGAGGCCGGCCGACAGCATGTTGTCGGTGATGATCTCGACGATGGTGTCGAGCGCGTCGGGCGCGGCGCCGATAATCTTCTGGTCAGGGCTGGTGAGGCGGTCCATCAGGCGCTGCAGCGCGACGGGGTGGCCGAAGCGGTGGCGGATGCGGGCCTGCCACTGCGGCGAGATGCCCATGGCGGCGAGGAAGGCCTCGAACAAGCCGACGCCGCCGAGCCGGATGCTGGGAGCAGTGATGTCGTAGATGGCGAGCGCCCAGCGCGCAAAGGTCAGCACCTGGTCGAGCGCCGAAATGCCGTCGGGCTGGCCGAGCAGCTCGAGGCCGGCCTGGTCGTACTCGACCGGAATGCCGTTCTCCTGGCGGAAGATCGGCCCGAGATAGGTGTAGGCGCCGGGCGTGCCGGCGAGGCCATCGTCGAGATAGGACTTGGCGATCGGCAAAGTGAAATCGGGACGCAGGCAGTATTCGATGCCGTCATTGGCCGTGGTCAGCAGCAGCTGGCGGCCGAACTCCTCGCCGGCAAGATCGAGATAGGGACCGGCCGGGAGCAGGAGCGGCGGCGCGACGCGAGTCACCGTCTTGGATTCAACCAGACGGATCATCGCAGAACGGCGCTCGGTCGGCGTCTTCGGCATCAGGCCCCTGCCCTCATACGCCCGACGGCCGGGATCTTGCTGAGTTCGGCGACGAGATCGGCGCGGTTGGCGGTCCACTGGCCGACGCGGGCGGCCTTGTATTCGGCATTGTCCTTGATGGCCTTGGCGGCTTCGGCGCCGGCTTCGAGGTCCTTGATGGTGACCTTGCCCTCGGCGCGCTCGTTGGAGCCGACGATGACGGCGGCCGCGGCGTTGCGGCGATCCGCATATTTCATCTGCGCGTTCATGCCGGACGAGCCCAGATACATTTCGGCGCGGATGCCGGCCTGACGGAGCTCGCTGGTCATCTGCTGGTAGTGCGCGATGGACTCCGCATCGCGGTCGAGCACGAGGACGACGACTGGACCGGCATTCTGGCCGGCTTCGAGCAGACCGGTCATCTTCAGCGCGTTGGCGAGGCGCGAGACGCCGATGGAGAAGCCGGTCGCCGGGACGGGTTCGCTGCGGAAGCGGGAGACGAGGCCATCGTAACGGCCGCCGCCACCAACGGAGCCGAAAACTACCGGTTGGCCCTTTTCATTGGGCACCTGGAACGTCAGTTCAATCTCGAAGACGGGGCCGGTGTAGTATTCGAGGCCACGGACGACAGAGGGGTCTATCTTGATGCGGTCGGGGCCATAGCCGGCCGCATCGAACATGCCGCGCATCGTGGCCAGCTCCTGCACGCCGGCATTGTCGGCGGGCGGATTGCCGGCGATGTAGTCGAGCACGACGCCGCGCTGGTTGGCGCTCAGTCCGGCGCCCTTGGTAAAATCGCCGCTCTCGTCCTTGCGCCCCTCGCCCAGCAGCAGCTCGACGCCCTCGGTACCAAACTTGTCGAGCTTGTCGATGGCGCGCAGCACCGCGAGCTTGGCGCCCGCCTCGAGGACACCTGCCGCCTCCAGCACGCCATCCAGCACCTTGCGGTTGTTCACCTTCACCACGTACTTCCCGGCGAGGCCGAGGGCATCCATGGTGTCGGCCATCATCATGCACATCTCGGCGTCGGCCTCGGGGCCGGCGGCGCCGACGGTGTCGGCGTCGAACTGCATGAACTGGCGGAAGCGGCCGGGGCCGGGCTTCTCGTTGCGGAAGACATAGCCGGCGCGATAGCTGCGGAACGGCTTGGGCAGCCGGTCGAAATGCTGGGCGAAATAACGGGCGAGCGGCGCGGTGAGGTCGTAGCGCAGGCTCATCCACTGCTCGTCGTCGTCCTGCAGCGAGAACACCCCGGCATTGGGCCGGTCGGTGTCGGGCAGGAACTTGCCGAGCGCCTCGGTGTACTCGAACAGCGGGGTTTCGATGGGATCGAAGCCGTACCGCTCATAGACGCCGCGGATGGTCTGAATCATGCGATCGACGGCCGCAATATCGGCCGGCAGGCGATCCTCAAAGCCGCGCGGCAGGCGGGCTTCGATGAGCGGGTTTCGATCGGACATTCAGAGATTTCCCAAAGGTGCGCCGTTCATATTCGAGGCGGCAATTGCAGACAAGGCGAGACAGATTTTATGGTTTGTGCGGGAGCCCTTTCGCCGGGGACCGATCCACCCAAGAGGGTCTATCGGTCAATGGCTTAAGGCTTGGACTGTGTCGATATGGCCACAAATACTGAGGTGCGGCAGCCTGCCGCAGATTTCGCTTGCGCCGACGACTCCCCTCGCCTATCAGGCCAGCGTTCCAACGCCAACCCACGAAGGAGTCGCACATGACCAATCTCGCTTGCGCCTTTACCCGTGGCGGCGCTTTCGGAACCCGGGGAATGACTCGAGGCTGACGCCTCCCGGGCCCAGGGCCCATCCGTCTTCCCCACCTTTCCTAAGCCACCGCTAACGCAACCGCCGGTCTGAGTCTGTCCGAGGCATCGCTGTCTCTGGCGCCCGGCCCGGCTCCCGCCACGCAAACCTGTCTCCAACCCCAAGGGAGCCGGCGCGTTACCCGCGTCCGGCATGCACAAATGACTCTGTCCAACACCACGCTGAGCTCGAGCCTCGTTCCCTCCATCGCCCGCCGCGACCGCACCGTCGTCAGCCGGCTGATGTCAGCCATTCTTTCGCAATGGCCCGAAAGGACGCGAGGCTCGCCACCGCTGCCCAGCTATCTGCGCCGCGACGTCGGGCTCGACCCGATCGAGCCGGGGCGGAAATACTGGGAGCTGTAACAGTCGGGATTCCTCCCCTGTGCGAAGCACGGGGGAGGGGCCTGACTGCGGCTCCGAATTACTGCGGCCGCTTCAGCTTCTTGCGCTCGGCCTCGCAGGGGCCGCGGCAGAAGCAGGTGTCCGTGTGGTCGTTCACCAGGCCCATCGACTGCATGAAGGCATAGACCGTGGTCGGACCGACGAAGCTCCAGCCGCGCTTGCGCAGATCCTTGCTGAGCAGCTTGGACGCCTCGGTCTCGGAGGGGATGCTGCCGGCGATCACCGGGCCGCCTGGCGGGTCGGGCTCGAACCGCCAGATATAGGCGGCGAGCGAACCGAACTCCTGCTGTATTTCGAGCACGCGGCTGGCGTTGTTGATGGTCGAGGCGATCTTGCCGCGATGGCGGATGATGCCGGCGTCCTGCAGCAGGCGCTCGATATCGGCCTCCGTCATCTTCGCCACCTTCTTGATGTCGAAGTTCTTGAACTGCTTGCGGAATTGCGGGCGCTTCTTGAGGATGGTCAGCCAGCTGAGGCCGGACTGAAAGCCCTCGAGGCAGAGCTTTTCGAACAGCCGGTTGTCGTCGGTAACGGGCCGGCCCCATTCCTCGTCGTGGTAGCGGACATATTCGGGATCCGAATTGGCCCAGACGCAGCGTTCCACCATTAACTCCCCCGAAACCATAAGCGCCGGCAAAGGCTTAACCATGCCGCTTCATCGCCTGTTGGCTGTTTTTGGCGACACTTAGGTAAGCCTACCGATTGGTTCACCTCAACAGAGACATTTACGCAATGCTGCGTTTCGATAAAGCGCTCTTGCCTGGCCTGAGCCTCGCCGTCCTCACCGCCCTGCCCGCTTTTGCCGCGCCCTATTACGGGCCGCCGCCGGGCATCATGCTGACCAGCGGCACGCCGACCAATCCGCTGATGCTGCACGCGCCGCGCAAGGTGCATCTCGACCCCAAATTCATGCGCCAGGTGGTGCCGTTCGAATCCGCCGAAGCGCCCGGCACGCTGGTCGTCAACACCGGCGAGAAGTTTCTCTACCTCGTGCTGGGCGGCGGCAGGGCGCTGCGCTACGGCATCGGCACCGCCAAGACCGGCTTCGAGTGGAGCGGCACGCACAACATCACCAATAAGCGCGAATGGCCGGACTGGACGCCGCCGGCCGAAATGATCGCCCGCCGGCCCGACATTCCCCACCACATGGCGGGCGGCATCAACAATCCGCTGGGGGCGCGCGCGCTCTATATCGGCTCGACGCTCTACCGCATCCACGGCACCACCGAGCCATGGACCATCGGCACGGACGTCTCGTCGGGCTGCATCCGGATGGTCAACGACGACGTGATCGACCTTTACGGGCGCGTGAAAATTGGCGCCAAGGTGATTGTCCTTTAGTTAGGATTTTCCGGCAGACTCGGGGTTCCAAACTTGCGGAATTCCGGGCCATGCCGCGCTTCATCGAGCTTCTGCACCGCTTCCGCCGCGACGATCGCGGCGTGTTCGCGGTATTCTTCGCCATCATCGCGCTGGTCCTGATCGCGACCTCCGGCGCCGTGGTGGATTTCACCTCGATCCAGCAGACGCGCACCCGCGCGCAGACCGCGCTCGATGCCGCCGCGCTGGCGCTGCAGCCCCGCATCACCACCGACAACGTGGCGACGCTCAAGACCAAGGCGCAGGCGCTGCTGACCGAACGGCTCGCGGACGCCTCGATCACCGCCGTCGTCGGCAACCCGGTCGTCAACACGACCGAGGGCACGCTGGAGCTCACCGCCAGCGTGAGCAAGGGCACCATTTTCGTGCGCATGGTGGGCATCACAACGCTGTCGGCAAACATCCTGTCGCAGGCGACGCGCAAGCAGCTCGACCTCGAAGTGGCGATGGTGCTCGACAATTCGGGGTCGATGACCACGACGATGTCGAACGGCAGCAGCCGCATGACCAATCTCAAGCGCGCGGCGCGCTGCGCGACGGACATCCTGTTCAACTCGATCACCGCCTGCGACGACACCACGCTCAACAACTCGGACGGGCTGACGCCGACCAACGCCAACGTGAAGGTCGGGATCTCGCCCTTCACCGAGTTCGTCAACGTCGGCACCGCCAACAAGACCGCGACCTGGATGGACCAGACGGGCGCGGCGCCGGTGTCGAAGATGGGCTTCGACAATGACGACAACGACGCGAACACGTTCAGCGCCAACGTCAACCGCTTCAGCCTCTACACAGCACTCGGGATCACCTGGGAGGGCTGCGTCGAGGCGCGCAACCACACCACAGGGACCGGCGGCTATTATTACGACACGCAGGACCTCGAGCCCTCGACCGGCACGCCCGACAGTCTCTACGTGCCCACCTTCGCGCAGGACCAGGCCGACGGCTACGACGACAGCTACATCAACGACCGGCCGTCGGCGTGCACCAACAAGGACCAGGGCAGCTGGCTCAAGGTGGTCACCAAGACCAGTTGCACGTCGCAGGCGAGCGACTCGTCGGGCTTCAACAACCTGAGCTGTGGCAACTCGAACACCGCGCTGACGCAGAAAGATCAGAACGGCAACTCGGTAACCGCCGCCTCGACCGAGCCCGCCTCGATCAACGGCCAGCCGAAAGTATGCACCGACGCCTATGACAGCTCGCGGACCAGCCGCAATCCGAGCCGCTACACCGTCGTGTACACACGCAGCTGCTCCTACAGCTTCTCAGATCGCGAGCTGCACGAGAGGCTGTGCAAGTACGTGTCGGGCAACACGGTATCCAGCCTTTCGAGCGGCCCGGGCGGCCGCACTGGTCCGAACGCCGATTGCGGCATCGCGCTGCAGCCGCTGACGCCGACCAAGTCGTCGATCATCTCCAAGATCACCGCAATGGCGGCCGGCGGCGGCACCAACATCCACCAGGGCGTGGTGTGGGGCTACAACATGCTGTCGCCCACGGCGCCGCTGACGGAAGCCAAGTCCTTCACCTCGACCACCACCAAGGTGATGATCGTGATGACCGACGGCGAGAACACCCATAGCTGGACGAACGACTATGCCGGTGCCGACTGGTACACGGCCTATGGCTATCCCTATACGGGCCGCCTGACCGGTGCGAGCACAGCCGCGCTGCAGACGGAAATGGACAACCGGACCAAGACGACCTGCACCAACGCCAAGGACAAGGGCATCGAGATTTTCACGATCGGCCTGAGCCCGCCCAACCAGACGACCATCGATATGCTGACCAACTGCGCGACCGACAGTTCGCACGCCTACTTCCCGACGACCGCCGCCAGCCTGGTGTCGACGTTCCAGGCGATCGCCGGTCAGCTGGCAGACCTGCGGCTCGCCAAGTAGGGCTCGTCCCGCACCAGAACGAAGCGGCGCCCACCGGGGAATCCGGCCAGCGCGGCCCGCTGCTGCGCCTCGGTGAGGCCGGTGAAGCTTACATAGAGCGGCTCCTCCGGCGTCTCGACGGCCGGAACATTGACCGGCCGGCCATTGCGGGTGACCACTCGAAGCTGCGGCTGAAGGTTGGGCATGGGTTTTGACACTCCTTAACCGCCATTAACGCATTCGCGGCCGGAGGGTTTCGGCAACCGGGGTCCGGCTCGCGGCGTTGTGCGCAGTGGCGAACAGGAGACCCCGATGAGCCTTGCCCGATATTTCGTCTTCGAAGCCGGCGGCGAGTGGATCGTCAGCCTCGACGGCGCGCCGATCGCGCGCCACGCCTCGCGTGAGGCAGCGACGCGCAGCGCCATCGTGATGGCCGACCTGATGGGTTCGATGCAGCACGATGCCGACGTCATGCTCGAGGCCGATGGCCGGCTCGATGTGGCGTGGGTCTATGGCCGCCATCCGCTGCCGCAGGCGCCGCGGGCGGCATGAATAACGCCCTGGCCTATTTCTGGCGCCATCCGCGACGCACCGGCTTCATCATCTTCAACCTGGTGGTGGTCGCGGCCCTGGTGTCGTGGGGCGCCTTTACCGAGCAGATGCGCCACGAGGGTGTGGTGGGCGTGCCCAACCTCATGCTGGGCTATACCGGCATGGCGTTCCTGCTGGCGGCCTGGGTCGTGGCGTGGCTGGCGTGGGCCGTGATGGTGCTGCGCCGGCAGGCGCATCTGGCTAGGCTAGCGGCGCACAGCGCAGCTCAAGCCCGCGCAGGCGAGTAGAATCCGACACGCCCAGCACCGAGAAATTCTCGCCCATATAGGCGACCCGGCTGCCCTTCACGATGCCGTCGACGAAACCGATGTGAAAGATGAACCGCCGCGGGCTGGTATCCTCGGCCGCCTCGTCGGCAAGCGCATCGGCGACCGACATCTCCCAGACCCGCACGCGATAGCAGTTGGGAAGCGTCCGCCATTCGGCCACGGCCTTGCCCGGCCGCTGCTCGAGATTCTGAACGCGAATGAACCGTTCGACTTCTGTGGCCATGGGAGACCCGACGCTTTGCCTGACAATAACGCGGCAAAGTTGCGCAATCGCTAAGTTGCGCGTCGACGGAGGCCCCTACTCGGCCGGTGTGTGACGATGATCGCCCGGCAAGACCCGCTCGCGCCTGTCGAGGTAAATCAACACGGCAGCGATCAGGATGACGCCGGCGACAAACCCCAGAAACAGATAGAAGCTCTGCTCGGTCATTCTTCCAGCGCTCCCAGAAGCCAGCTCGATACCAGATGTAGGCCTAGACCCACCAAAAGACAAATGGCCACGATCGACCAGTCGAGCAATGAAACGGTTCCCGCCCGCGTTCCATTGAGCACGGTGGAGAAAGCACCGGCTGCGACGACTGCAATTCCGATGCTGTTGGCGAAGGACGCGCGGAGCTTGCGGCGCTCGTTTCGGACGAGTTTGTTCACCCCGTATCCTCAAGCGTCGGAAAGATGGTACCGCCTCCCCGGTTCGAACGGGGGACCCCTAGATCCACAATCTAGTGCTCTAACCAGCTGAGCTAAGGCGGCCCAAAGCGCGGCGGACCATATGGGAGGGCGCCGCGGCTGACAAGGCTGGATGTGCCCGTTTCGCGCCCGCATTGCAAGCGGTCAACTTAACCATCCGGACGTTTAGGCGGCCGCAAAGTCCTGCGGAAACTAGACCGTCGTGGGGGAGGGATATAATTAGGACAAGATTAAGTCCTGGGTGCGGATTGTGCCGTTCCGGCACAGTTTTGAGGGTTTTGGCGCGTGGACGCCGAGTGGATCACATCGCCGACGGCGCGCCGTATCGTGCTGCACTGGGCCGACCCACGCCCGGCGTGGTTGTGGTCGCATGATGGATCGACGCTGCTGTGGCGCAACGGGGCGGCGCGCTTCTTCAACGCCAAGATCAAGAAAAGCGGCCTGAAGCTGTCCGCCGAGGCGGTGCCGATCAAGGGGCAGGTCGCCCGTTTGATCCGGCTGGGCGCGGTCGGGCAGACGAGCCGCAGCCGGGTGCAGTTCCTCGCGGGCGAAAAGCCGCTGGCCGAGACCTGCTCGTGCACGCCGCTGCAGCTGGCGAGCGGCGAGACCGCGCTGCTGCTGGTGGGCGACGACAAGATCGACAAGGATGTGCGCGAGGAAGCCGGCGAGATCGCCGCCGACCGCGCCACCGAGACGCTGTTGCCGCCAGGCGCCGACTATCTGCTGGTGGCGGATGGCAAGGTAAGAGGCGGCTCGGTCGCGGCGCGCGAAACGCATGCGGCGGCCATCGAGGCCGATGGCCTGCCGGAAGAGGGCAATGGCGTCGCCGTGCTGAAGGCGGGGCCGAAAGACCAGGTGCTGGTGATATTCGCCTCGTCCCAAGAGGGTGCCATCGCCGAAATTCGCGCCGAAGAAGGCGTGAGCGCCGATGAGCGGCCCGAGAGCGAGCTCGATCTGGCCGAGATGCCTGAGCCGATGCTGCCGATGGGACTGGAGCCGGTCGCCGGGGCCGCGCCCGAAACGGAAGGACCGCCGCCCGCCGACGACTGGGTAGAACCGCTGCCGCCGCCCAGCGGCGACCGGCAATTGTCGTCGCTGTTCGACCGGCTGGCCGAGGATGCCGAGCTCTATACGACGCTGTCGGCGGCAGACGAGGTTTTCGTGCCGCCGCCGGAAACGCCCGCCGAGCCCGCAGCGCCGCCCGAGCCCGACATGATCGCGGCAGTGATCGAATATGCGGACGATCCCGAGCAGGCGGCGACGGCAGCGACGGAGCCAGCAGCTCCACCACCGGTCACCGAATCGAAGTCGCACTGGCTGATCACCGGGCGCGGCTTCCGGGCGCTGCAGCCGGAACCGCCAGCGCCGGCCGTGACACCCCCGCCGCCCGAACCGCCGGCCCCTCAGGAGCAGGCACCCGCCGCGGCCGAGACGCCCGAGGCGCCGCTCGCCCTCGCCGAAACGCCCGCCGATGCGGAGGCCGCCGAGCGCGTCACCCGCTACAATTTCGAGGAACTGGGCCGCATCCTGACCGATCGCGTATCGGGTGAGGCCAAGGCAGAGCCGGCGGCTGCCGCGCCGGCCCCTGCCCCGCGCGCGGCGTCGCCCGAGGGCGTCATCAACCTCAATGCCGAGACGCTGGTGCTGAACCGGCTGCCGCTGGCGATCCTGGTGTTTCGCGACCAGCAGGTGCTGTTCGCCAACCGGGCGCTGACCGACCTGCTCGGCCATGACAGCGTCGAGGGCCTGCGGGCCGCCGGCATCGGCTCGATTTTCCCGTCGGACGCCGCCGCGTCAGCGGGGCCGGTCAACCGCCTGGTGCGCCGCGACGGCACGGCCCTGCCGGTGACTGCCCGGCTGCAATCGGTGAGCTGGCAGGGGCGCGCGGCGCTGATGCTGTCGGCCTCGCCGGCCGAGCCGATGCGCGGCCATGAGGGCGCGGTTCGCGCTTTCGCCGAGATCGCCGCCGAGGCGCGCGAGGAAGGCTTCCTCGTTGCCGACCGGGCGGGAATCATCACCCAGCTTTCCGGCCATGGGAGCGTGCTGCTGGGCCGTCCGGCGCAGGAGCTTACCGGCAAGCCGCTGGCCGTGCTGGTCAGCAAGCCGGACATGGAACCGCTGCGGGCCTTCCTCGAAAAGCCGGCGCGGTTCGCCGAGACGGCGCGGCCGAGCCTTACCGCCGCCAGCGAGGATGGCGAGACCGATATCGCGCTGTTCGCCGAGGGACAGGCGGGCATCGTCACCGGCTATTTCGGCTTTTTGCGCAAGCGCGTGCGTCCCGCGGCGGCACCGGTCACGGCCGACGACGAGCTCGAACCGGGGATGCTCGGCCGGCTGAGCCGCGGCATCCGCCGCCCGCTCAACACCATCATCGGCTTTGCCGACCTGATCCGCTCGGCCGCTTTCGGCACGATCGACAACGAACGCTACCTCGAATATGCGCGCGACATCCGCACCGCGGGGCTCGAGATCGCGGTGCTGGTCGACGAACTCGAAGACTTCACCCGGCTCAAGGACGGGCGTTATGCGCCGCGGCCGACGGATGTCGACCTGCAGGCGCTACTCGAAAGCTGCATGGTACGGGTCCGGCAGCAGGCCGGATCGGCCCGCGTGCTGGTGCGCTCGGCCATTTCCGAGCGGCTGCCGCGCATCCGCGCCGATCGCGCCTCGCTCGGCCAGGCGCTGCTCAACCTCCTCGCCAGCGCCATCGACACCACGCCCATCGGCGGCTCGGTGATCCTGTCGGCGCAAGCCGAAGACGACGGCGCCGTGGCCATCCACGTCCGCGACGGGGCGACGGACGTCGCCGATCTCGCCGAGCGCTTCGTGGTGTTCCGCGACGGCGTCGACAAGGACGGCGAGGAGCTGGCGCCGGTCCGCTCCAGCGTCGGGCTGGCGCTGACGCGCTCGCTGCTGGCGGTCAATGCCTGCTCGCTCTCGGTCGATCCAACCGCCGGCGTGGGCACGCTGTTCTCGCTGGTGATCCCGGCCGATCTCGTCGTCAAAGGCTAGGGACAAGCCGCAGAGCGCATTGGCAACCGGGCCGTTCCCCACTAATGCTTGGGTGAAACCGCTCTTTCGGGAACTCCCCGTGCCCACACACGGCTCCGCGACACCCTTGGGCGCCGCGTCAGGCGTTTGTCCATGATCTGGTATGTGACCAAGGCGCTGCTCGGCTTCGTGGCGACGCTGCTGGTCGCCGCGATGCTGATCGTCGCGCTGACGCCCGGAGCGGGCGGCGGCTCGCTGGGTGACCTGCTGATCTTCAACCTGGGCATGTCCGCTTCGCTCAACGCCTCGGTCGGCGCCTTGCTGGCGGATCGGCTGGCGGTGACGGTGCCGCTGGTGGTGCTCGCGATCATCGTCACCGTGCTGGTCGGCGGCGCGATCGGCTGGGGCGCGGGGCAACGGCCGGGCTCGTGGCTCGACCGGGCGCTGGGCGGCCTTGCGCAGGCGGTCGCGGCGATCCCCGGCTTCTGGCTCGGCATGCTGCTGGTGCTGCTGTTTTCGGCGGTGCTGCGGCTGCTGCCGCCGGGCGGCTTCGTGCCGTGGTCGCAGAGTTTCGGCGGGGCCCTGGCCTCGCTGCTGCTGCCGGCGCTGGCGCTGGCCCTGCCGCAGGCGGGACTATTGGCATTGCTGGTGCGCGACACGCTGGCGGGCATTAGCGGCTCGGCCTATTTCACCGCGCTCGGGGCACGCGGCGTGAGCCGGAGCGAGGCGTTGCGGGCGCATGGCTGGCGCATGGCGCTGTCGAAGGTGCTCGCGGGACTCGGCGCGATGCTGGGCGCGCTGATTGCCGGCGCCCTGGTGGTCGAGAGCGTCTTCTACCTGCCCGGCCTCGGCCGTCTCAGCTTCGATGCGGTAACCGCGGGCGACATGCCGCTGCTGCGCGGCGCGCTGTTCATCGTGGTGCTGCTGATTGCTGGAACGCTGTTCCTGATCCGCCTCGGGCGCCTCCTGGCCGAGCCACCGCTACCCGCAGGGAGCGGCGCATGATCGCAGCCGCGACGACACCGGGGCTCGGGCTGCGCATCGCCACCATCGTGACGCTGCTCGTGCTGCTGGTCGGCTTTGCCTCGATCGTATGGACGCCGCACCCGGTGGACGTGGCCGATGTCGCCAATGCGCTGCAGGATCCGGGCGCCGTACACTGGCTGGGCACCGATGCGCTGGGGCGCGACGTCCTCTCGCTGCTGATGAAGGGCGTGCTGACCAGCTTCGTGGTCGCCGGTGTCGCGGTGGCTCTGGGCGCGCTGCTCGGCATCCCGCTCGGCTTTGCGGTGGCGCAATGGGAGCTGGCCGGCCCCACGGTGGATGCGGCCAGCGAATTCTTCGTGACGTTCCCGGCGCTGATCATCGCGGTGCTGTTCGCCGCCGCTTTCGGGCCGGGTGCGCCGAACGCCATGCTGGCCATCGGCATCGTGGCGATCCCGGCCTTCGCGATCGTCACGCGCGACGGCACCAAGGCGCTGTCGCGGCTCGATTTCGTCGAGGCCGGACGGCTCGCCGGCATGGGCGCGCCCGATATCTGGCGGCGCCATATCGTGCCGGAAATGAGCCGGCTGCTGATCGCGACGGGGATCGCGCAGCTGGCTGCCGGCGTGCTCGCCGAAGCGACGCTGAGCTATCTGGGACTGGGTGTCGAACCGCCGGCGACGAGCCTGGGGCTGATGCTGCAGGCGGCGCAGAGCTATGTGACGAGCAAGCCGGCGCTGGCGGTGGCGCCGGGCGTGGCGATCGTGGTGATCGTGCTCGCGCTCACCGTCGCGGCGCGCGGCATGAAGCAACTGGCCGATCCGCGGGTGCGCGATGCGGCTTGAAGTCGACAAGCTCGGCGTGACCACCGGCCGCTCGGTGCTGCTCAACGATGTGAGCTTTTCGCTCAGCAGCGGCGAGCGGCTGGCGGTGATCGGCATGGCCGCATCGGGCAAGTCGATCCTGGCGCGGGCCATTGCGGGCATACTGCCAGCCGAGCTGCGGACCGCCGGTGCGGTGCGGGTCGATGGCGCGCCGTTCGATCGCAAGTTGCTCGGCAGCAAGGTCGCGCTGCTGCTGCCCGCGGCGCACGACGCATTCCATCCGGCCGAGACCATTGCCGCCCAGATCGGCGCCAACGCCGACCTGCTCAAGGATGCGGGGTTCGACGCCTCGATGGGGGCGCGCTACCCGCACCAGCTAACGCTGGGCGAGC
>JBEHYU010000041.1:0-36289 GCA_048498015.1 Pseudomonadota bacterium | reverse complement strand
GGGTGCCGACGAAGCACCGGCGGACGCGGTGGGGGAGTGGCAGTCGTGCTGCTCCAGGTCCAGCCTTCGGGTCGCGGCAGGTTCACCCTGCTCCCTGCCTGACTGTTCCAAAAATCCCGCTGCGGAGAAGCGCTGGGCGTCTCGCCTAGCAAAACATAACCGGAGGCGCCCGGCGCTCTCCGTCCGTGGCAATGCTTTGGCCACGGCAGGACAACACCCGGAGGCCCCTGGCCGTCCGGCCCATCCGCTCGCCCGCCGCAATGGACAATCCCGCCCTCGCTTGCTAACGCTCCCGGGCTCAAAAACAGGCCCAAAACATGCCCGAACTGCTGCTCGAACTGTTCTCCGAGGAAATCCCCGCCCGGCTCCAGCGCCGCGCCGCCGAGGACCTCAAGAAGGCCGTCACCGACGCGCTGGTCGAAGCGGGCCTGCTCTATGAGGGCGCCCGGGCGTTCGCGACGCCGCGCCGGCTGGCGCTGACGGTTGCCGGCATCCCGGCCCGCTCGCCCGATCTCAAGGAAGAAAAGAAGGGTCCGCGCGTCGGCGCGCCGCAGCCGGCCATCGACGGCTTCCTCAAATCCGCCGGTCTAACCTCGCTCGATCAGGCAAAGATCGTCTCCGACCCCAAGAAGGGCGATTCCTACGTCGCCATCGTCGAGAAGAAGGGCGCCGACGCCACGACGCTGCTGACCGCCATCCTCGGCAAGGTCATCGCCAGCTTCCCCTGGGGCAAGCCGATGCAATGGGGCCATGGCGGGCTCAGCTGGGTGCGGCCGCTGCGCGCCATCACCGCCACCTTCGGCACCGAGAACGAGGAGCCGGTGGTGATCCCGCTGACCGCCAACACCGTGACGGCCGGCCAGACGACCTACGGGCACCGCTTCCTCGCGCCGCAGCCGATCAAGGTCCGCCGCTTCGACGATTACGTGTCGGCGCTTGAAAAGGCCAAGGTCGTGCTCGACCTCGACCGCCGCAAGGAGATCATTCGCGCCGACGCCGCCAACCTCGCTTTCGCGCAGAACCTCACCGTCATCGACGACGAAGGCCTGCTCGAGGAAGTCGCCGGGCTGGTCGAGTGGCCGGTGGTGATGATGGGCTCGTTCGACGAGGATTTCCTTGCCGTGCCGGAAGAGGCGATCATCGCCACCATCCGCGCCAACCAGAAATGCTTCTGCCTGCGCCGGGCCGACGGCAAGCTGGCCAACCGCTTCCTGCTGACCGCCAACAACATCGCCACCGATGGCGGCGACACCATCGTCGCCGGCAATGAGCGCGTCATCCGCGCCCGCCTCAGCGATGCGAAATTCTTCTACGAGACCGATCTCGAACTGCCGCTCGAGCACAGCCTGCCCAAGCTCGAGGAGTCGGTGTTCCACGCCAAGCTTGGAACGCAGTTCCAGCGGGTCGAGCGCCTGGTCAAGCTGGCCGCCGAGATCGCCCCGCAGGTCGGCGCTGATGTCGAGGACGCCAAGCGGGCCGCGATGCTCGCCAAGGCCGACCTCACTACCGGCATGGTGGGCGAGTTCCCCGAGCTGCAGGGCACGATGGGCTATTACTACGCGCTGGCGCAGGGCGAAAAGCCGGCGGTGGCACGCGTCATCGCCGATCACTGCAAGCCGCTCGGCCCCACCGACCGCGTCCCCACCGATCCGGTCGCCATCGCCGTGGCGCTGGCCGACAAGCTCGACCTCCTCACCGGCTTCTGGGCCATCGACGAAAAGCCGACAGGCTCGCGCGATCCCTTCGCGCTGCGCCGCGCGGCGCTGGGCGTGATCCGCATCGTCAGCGAGAACAAGCTGAGCTTGCCCCTAAGCGAGCTTCTTCTTCAGGCACGCCGTTCCAATGAGTATGCGATCAGTTTGAAGTCGCGCGACACGACTAGACCACAAGTGTCGACCGAGGACATCGCTTACGAGGGGCGAGCGCGGTTGCAGGCGCAACTGGAGATGGTGTCTCGACGTATCGATGATGTCATCGCTGCCTCTGAAGAGGTTGACGCGGACGACCTGCGAAAGCTTGAGGATATTCTCTCCTTCTTCCACGATCGCCTGAAGGTATCGCTGCGCGACGCCGGTGCGCGTCACGACCTCGTCGATGCCGTGCTTACCGCCGACAGCGACGACATCCTCGAGATTACCCGCCGCGTCGAAGCGCTGGGTGCACTGCTGAGCTCCGCCGACGGCAAGAATTTGCTGGCCGGCTACAAGCGTGCCGCGAACATTCTCGCCGCCGAGGAGAAGAAGGACGGCAAGACCTATTCCGCCCACACCGCTTCGCGCGAAGTCTTCAAGCTCGATGCCGAGAACGACCTCGTCAACGCCATCGAAGCCGTTGACGCGGCCGCAGCCGTCAAGGTGAAGGCCAACGACTACCGCGGCGCCATCGCCGAACTGGCCAAGCTGCGCGCCCCGGTCGATGCCTTCTTCGAGAAAGTGCTGGTCAACGACCGCAACGCTGACGTCCGAGCCAACCGCCTGCATCTGCTGGCGGCCCTGCGCAACACGATGCATCTCGTGGCGGATTTCTCGAAGGTGGCCGGATGATCCAGTCGGGACTCCTCTCCCGTTTACGGGGGAGGGGGACCAGCCGCAGGCTGGTGGAGGGGGCAGCCCCACTCACCGATCCCACGGAAGCCGCCTCAAACCGGCGGCACCAGCCCCTTGACCCGCTTCACCTTGAACGGCGCCATGCCTTCATTGGCCAACTGGTCGGCCCGCTCGTTCATCGCGTCGCCATTGTGGCCCTTGACCCAGAGCCACTCGATCGTATGCCGCTTCACGGCCTCGTCGAGCGCCTGCCAGAGCTCGACATTCTTGACCGGCTTCTTGTCGGCCGTCTTCCAGCCATTGCGCTTCCAGCCATGGATCCACTTGGTCAAGCCGTCCTTGAGGTAGACGCTGTCGGTGTGCAGCTCGACCGTGCACGGCCGCTTGAGCGCGTTGAGCGCTTCGATGGCAGCCGTCAGCTCCATGCGGTTGTTTGTGGTCAGCGCCTCGCCGCCCTTGAGGTCCTTGACGGTGTCGCCATATTGCAGCACCGCGCCCCAGCCGCCCGGGCCCGGATTGCCCGAACAGGCGCCGTCGGTGTGGATGATGACCCGCTCGCTCATGCGGCGGGCGCGCCCGGGCCGCCGGCCGTAGAACGCAGTTCGCGCGGCAGGTTGAACACGATGTTCTCGCGCCCCTGGCCGAAGGCATTGACCGAAATCTCGAAGCGCTGCGCGAAGGCGTCGATCACTTCATCCACCAGCGTCTCGGGTGCCGACGCGCCGGCGGTAATCCCCAAAGTCGAAATCCCCTCGAACTGCGTCCAGTCGATCCGGTCCGCCCGCTCCACCAGCATCGCGCGGTCGCAGCCGGCGCGGTGCGCCACCTCGACCAGCCGCACCGAGTTCGACGATTCCGGCGCCCCCACCACGATCATCGCATCCACATGCGGGGCGACCTTCTTGACCGCTTCCTGCCGGTTGGTGGTGGCGTAGCAGATGTCTTCCTTGTGCGGCAGCGCGATAGAGGGAAAGCGCCGGCGCAGCACTTCGACGATGGCCGACGTGTCGTCGACGCTGAGCGTCGTCTGCGTCACATAAGCGAGCTTGCCCGGATCGCGCGGCACGAAGGCCTCGGCATCCGCGACCGTCTGCACCAGCGAGATGGCGCCCTCGGGCAATTGGCCCATCGTGCCGATCACCTCGACATGCCCGGCATGGCCGATGAGGATGATCTCGCGGCCTTCACCGAAATGCCGGTTGGCCTCGATATGCACCTTGCTCACCAGCGGGCAGGTGGCATCGAGGAAGAACATGTTGCGCGCCGTGGCATCGGCCGGCACCGCCTTGGGCACGCCATGCGCAGAGAATACCACGGGCGCTTCGCCGGGCGGAATCTCGCCGAGCTCTTCGACGAAAACGGCGCCCTTCTGCTTGAGGCCCTCGACGACGTATTTGTTGTGGACGATGGCGTGGCGCACATAGACCGGCGCGCCGTATTTCTCGAGCGCCAGCTCGACGATCTGGATCGCCCGGTCGACGCCCGCACAAAAGCCACGCGGCGCGCACAACGTGATTTCGAGCTTGGGCTTGTCCATGCGATTGCAAATGCTTGCGAGGCGGACTCAAGTCAAGGCCCGTTGCCCGGCGTCGCGGCGCAAGGCACAATAGAACCCAATCGGATCAAGGGATTGCCCCGGTGAGCCTGGCCCTCGAAATGTTTGCGATTGCGCCCGCACAGGGCGCCGCGAACCTTACGTCGGCGCAGCGGGCGCTGCTGGGCGGCAAGGCGCGCTGGGTCCGCGCCGTCTGGGAGGCGGGCCAGCCCGCCATCCCCAGCATCGTCGTCTCCCGCGCCGCCTGGGCCGCGCTGCAGGACGAGCGGCGCCAGCGCGAGAACCGGCTGCGGGCCCATTGGGTGGCGACCCTGTTCCGACTGGTGGGCAGCAGCGGCAAGCCGCCTTCGCTGACGGTGCGCACGGCCACCGACGCCGCCGTCGCCGGGCTGATGCCGGCCCGCTCCGGCCTGCCGGCGCCCGCCACCGAAGCCGATGCGGTCGACCCGAAGATGCCGCTCGGCCGCGCCATTGCGGATGCGTTCGAGTCGTATGGCGACGAGGGCCCGGCCATCGTGCTCGTCCAGGCCAGCGCGCCCGGCGAAATCGTGCAGTTTTTGAGCCGCGATGCGCTCAGCGGCGCCATCGGCCCCGCGCCCATCGCTGGCGGCGACATGCCGCTGTCGCCCGATGCCGCAAAACTGTGCGAACTGCTCGACCGCGTCGCGGCGCGCCACATGGGCATCACCGCGGCGACCGAGGGCGCCGGGCTGGTCTTCCTCAGCGCCCGCCCGTATCAGGCGTCCGCCGCCGCCGAGCTCGAGGCGGCGACCGACCGCGTCGAGCGCGGCACCTGGAGCGAGGAGCAGGCGGTCAAGTCCATCGCGCCCGATCGTTTGCAGGCGCTGCTGCACCCGAGCCTCAAATCCGGCCACGCCGCAACCGCCGTCGCGACCGGCCTCGGCGTCTCGCCGGGCGCCGCGCATGGCGGCATCGTCTTCACCGCCGAGGACGCGGCGCGCTGGAAGGCGCGGGGGCGCCACGTCATCCTCGTGGTCAACGAGACCGGCCCGGCCGACATCGACGGCATGAAGGCGGCCACCGGCATCCTCACGGCACGCGGCGGCATGACCAGCCACGCCGGGGTGATTGCCCGCATCACCGGCAAGCCCTGCGTCGCCGGGGTGCGCAACCTGTCGGTCGACGCCAACGACATGTCGGCCCGCATCGGCGACATCGTGCTGCGCGGCGGCGACCGCATCACCATCGACGGTTCGGACGGCAGCGTCTATCTGGGTGCGCTGCCGCTCAGCCAGCCGCATATCGGTGGCGCGCTGGGCGAGCTGCTCGGCTGGTCCGACGCGACGCGCAAGATCGAGGTGCGTACCAATGCCGAGACCGTCGAGGCCGCGACGACCGCGCTCAGCTTTGGTGCCGAGGGGATCGGGCTGGCGCGTTCCGAGCACATGTTCTTTTCCCGCGACCGCATGGTGGCGCTGCGCCGGCTGATCCTGAGCGAAGACGAAGCCGACCGGAAGGCGGCGCTCAAGGGACTGGTCGATTTCCAGGCCGGCGATTATGCGGCGATCTTTTCGACCATGGCCGGCCGTCCGGTCACGGTGCGCCTGTTCGACCCGCCGCTGCACGAATTCCTGCCGCGCACCGAGGAGGACATCGACGAGACCGCCAAATCCCTCGGTCTCGAACTGCGTGCGCTGAAACTCAGGCTCGACCGCATCTCCGAGATCAACCCGATGCTCGGTCATCGCGGCGTCCGCCTGGCGGTGACCTATCCCGAGATCCTCGAGATGCAGGTGCAGGCGCTGCTAACCGGGGCGCGCGCCACGATGGACAAGGGCGGCGAGCCGGTGGCGCTCGAGATCATGGTGCCGTTCGTGTCGACCGCGCACGAGGTTACCTGGGTGCGCCAGCGGGTGATGGAACTGGTCGATGCGGCGAAACTGCCGCCTGAAGCGCGCCGGCTCTTTGCCTTCGGCACGATGATCGAGCTGCCGCGTGCCGCGCTGCGGGCCGCCGACATCGCCCGGCACGTCGACTTCTTCTCGTTCGGCACCAACGATCTGACGCAGACCACCTACGGCATCAGCCGCGACGACGCGCCCGCGTTCCTCGCCGCCTATCAGCGCAAGGGCCTTTACGAACTCGACCCGTTCGTCACCCTCGACCAGAAGGGCGTGGGCGAGCTGATCGCTACCGCCATTCAGCGTGGCCGTACCGCCAACCCCAATCTCAAGATCGGCATCTGCGGCGAGCATGCGGGCGATCCCGCCTCGCTCGCTTTCTTTGCCAAGCTCGGCATCGACTACGTTTCCTGCTCGCCTTACCGCGTGCCGGTTAGCCGCCTCGCCCTCGCGCAGGCCTCCTGAGCCGCCGGAATTAACCATTACATTTCGTGATCGCCGCGCGTTCAGGCGGATTTACGGGCTGCTAACCCTAATCCCGCATGATCCGGGTCGTCGGCATTTGAGCAACATTTTGCCGAAGCGTTCGTGTCAGTGGCGTTGCGTGAGTTTTAGTGTGTTTGATGGCCCTTTTCGGACCACGCGGGCTCTTCGCCCGCCCCAGCCATAGCGTAGCTGGCGTCAGCCTCTCCGTTGCCCTGTCGCTGCTGGCCTGGCCGCTGCTGACGGGCGGCGCCATGGCCCCGAGCCCCGCAATGGTCATCGCCGACGCGCCGGTCGCCGTTGCCGAAGCCAAACCCACCGCCGTCCTTGCCCGCGAGGGCAATGATCTCGTCATCACCGGCTCGGTGGCGATGCTGTTCAACACTGGCAGCTTCGAGGGCCCCAACCGCGCCGAAAAGACCAATCGCGCCCGCCTGACGCCGGACGGCACTACCGTCTCGGCTGGCTTCGATGCGATCCGTACCCATCTGGCCGAACTGCGCAACCCGATGCCGCCGGCATTGCCCAGCGCGCCCTCCGACAGCAGCCTGCGCGTCATCAGCGTCAATCCCAACGGCACGCCGGCGCTCGACAATGGCGGCGACAATCCCGACGGAACACCCATCCAGGTTGCCAGCATCGATCCGGCCAGCAACGCCGCGCTCGGCGCCATCGACCAGATCGTGCCGATGCCGGCCGCCATGCCGATGATGCCGACCGCGAGCCTCGCTTACGCCCGCGAGACCACGCCGGCTTCTGCGACCGACCTGCTGGTCGACAAATTCGGCGGCAAGGTCTCGCAGAAGGACGTCTGGTGCATGGCCAACGCCATCTACTTCGAGGCGCGCGGCGAATCCTATCGCGGCCAGGTCGCGGTGGGGCAGGTGGTGATGAACCGCCTCGCCCACCCGATCTATCCCAAGAACATCTGCGCCGTGGTCTATCAGAACCAGCAGATGCGCAACGCCTGCCAGTTCTCCTTCGCCTGCGATGGCATCCCGGAGACGATCAACGATCCGAAGTCATGGGCGCAGGCCAACGAGATCGCCAAGGGCGTGATCAATGGCAGCCTGTATTTGCCGGAAGTCGCCAAGGCGACGCACTACCACGCGACCTACGTCTATCCGGATTGGGCGCCACGGCTAAAACGGGTGACCAAGATCGGCCACCACATCTTCTACCAGTTCAAGCGCAGCGCCTAAGTCGCTGAACCGACTCAGCTTCAGGTGCGCAAACCCGGCGCCGGCTTGAAGCTGTAGTTGAGGAAGGTGAACGAGCCCGAGCTCATCGACGACCAGGTGCTGGTGCCGCGGGAGGAGGTGGACGTGAAGAAGCTCCAGTGTCCGTGCGCCCATTTCGGCGCCACGTCGATGCCCGGATAGCGCACAGAGGGCGAGGTCAGCGCGTCGCTCGAATAGGTGCCGGTGGGCGTGGTCACGATCGTCACGATGCTCTTCTGCCCGAAGCCGTATTTGGTGATCGTGGACGTGTGCTGCACCTCGGTCGAGACGCTGTCGCCGACAGTGACGTCGAACTTGCGCAGCTTGCTCGGATCGAAGGGCGGGTCGGAAAACAGGTCGTTGACCGTCGAGGTCGCGTTCACCACCGCATCCTCCGCGGTGGCCGACTGGATGAATGAGGGCAAAGCGAGCGCGCCAGCGCCAAGCAGCCCGATCGCCACGCCGGCGACAATGATGCGAACAGGATCGGCCAATGCTGCCTCCGGCATGCGCGGGTTCGATTAACCTCGCATCAACCATGCGGCCGAAACTGCGTCAAAACGGAACAGTCGTTTACGTTAATTTCACGATTGGCTGTGGAGAGACGTGGCCAGCATATCGACTGCATCGACGAAGCGGTCATGCGCCTCGCGCGTCGGCCAGGGGCGGATCAGTTCCTCGAAGCGCTCGAGTTCGAACACCCCCAGCTGCGGCTCGCCGAAGAACTTTCGCGCTTCCTCGACGGCGAAGCCTGCCAGGTGCACCGCCTCGTGATACGCCGCTTCCTTGTCGGCCTTCTTGATCAGCCGCTGCGTCGCGACCGGCGCCGTGGCGTTGAGGCCGAAATGCAGGTTCACCGCGCCCTGCAGCCGGTCCTCGACTTCCTTGTAATTGCCGCCCATCGCCGCCTTGAACGGCGAGATGATGTCGCCCATCACATATTCGGGCGCATCGTGCAGCAGCGCATAGAGCCGTGCTTTGGCGTCCATCTCGGGCGATTGCGCGGAGAAAATCTCGAGCACCAGCACCGAATGCTGCGCCACCGAGAACGGATAGTCGCCCTGCGTCTGCCCGTTCCAGCGCGCCACGCGGGCGAGGCCATGAGCGATATCGCTGAGCTCGACGTCCACCGGCGACGGATCGAGAATGTCGAGCCGCCGCCCGCTCAGCATGCGCTGCCACGCCCTCTGACTACCCCGCGCCATCCAGCCCTCGCCCCATCACAACGTCATTCCCGCGAAGGCGGGAATCCAGGCAGAGCTCTCGGACGTCCGTGAACGCAGTCTGGATTCCCGCCTTCGCGGGAATGACGCAGTGGAAAACAGGCTAGTCCGCCCCCGCCGATTCCCCAAGCTTGTACGTCGCCCAGCCGGGCAAAGCGACGCTCACGGGCTTGCCGCCGACCGTGACCTCGCCGCCATCGAAGCGATCGAGCCTGACGATGGCGACGGCCCGGCCATCGACCACCTGTCCGACGGCCCCCGAATCGCGGCCGCCGGCGTTGACCGCCGATCCGGCGGGCGCATCGATGCCCGAGACGATTACCGGCCGACGGCGGGCGGTGCCACGATGCTCCATGCGGCTCACGACTTCCTGGCCGATATAGCAGCCCTTCTTGAAGTCGACGCCGCCCAGCAGGTCCATGCCGATGTCGTGCGGGAACATTGCATCGGCCGCGAAGTCCGACCCCTGCTCGGCGATCCCGGCCGCGATCCGTGCGGCGGCGTGGGATTCATCGGGAGCGGCCCAGCCGGCCGCGTCGGCGGCTGTGCCGATTGTTCGGGTGTGCGGCGCGCCGCCGTCCCAGCCGACGCGATGGCTCTCATGCAGATCGGCGATCTCGACCGCGGCGCGCAGCTTGTACATCCGCATGCGCTTATGGAACGCATCGGCCACGCCCGCATCGACATCGAGCCAGAATGCGCCGTCCTCGAACGTGCTCAGCCCCTCGGCCTGTACCTTGCCCTGCGGGCTGAGCAGCGCCCACCAGATCGCCGGCCCCGGCTCGGCCAGCAGCCGGCCGGTCACCACGTCGAACAGCAGCTTCTGTGCATCGTCGCCGGAAAAGCGGAACAGCGCGCGCGACGGACGAAGGATTGTGGGCATAATGGCCCTCCAGCAGGGACCTCAGACATGGCGCACTACGACGCGATCTTCAAGAACGGCACCATCGCCAACCAGGACGGCGTGCATGCCGCCGATATCGGCGTGCGGGGCGGCAGGGTCGCAGCGCTGGGCAGTCTTTCAGCCGATACTGCCGATCAAATCACCGACTGCGCCGGCCTCCACATCCTGCCCGGCGTGATCGACACGCAGGTGCATTTCCGCGAGCCGGGGCTGGAGCACAAGGAAGATCTTGCCACCGGTTCGCTCTCGGCCGTGATGGGAGGCGTCACCGGCGTGTTCGAGATGCCCAACACCAATCCGCTGACTACCACCCGCGCCACCTTCGAGGACAAGATCGCCCGCGCCAGTGGCCGCATGCATTGCGACTTCGCCTTCTTCATCGGCGGCACGCACGACAATGTCGCCGAACTGCCGACGCTGGAGCGTCTCCCCGGTTGTGCCGGGGTAAAGGTGTTCATGGGCTCGTCCACCGGCAGCCTGCTGGTGGCCGACGACGATGGGGTCGGCGCGATCCTGCGCGTCATCAAGCGCCGCGCCAGCTTCCACTCCGAGGACGAATTCCGGCTCGAGGAGCGCAAGCCTTTGCGCATCCCCGACGATCCGCGCTCGCATCCTGTCTGGCGCGATCCGGAGGCGGCGCTGCGCTCGACCAGACGCCTCGTGGCGTTGGCCGAGAAATACGGCAAGCGCATCCATGTGCTGCACATCTCCACCGCCGACGAGATGGTATTCCTCGCCGGGCACAAGACCGTCGCGACAGTCGAAGTCACGCCGCATCATCTGACCATGGATGAGACGGCCTACGAGCGCCTCGGCACGCTCGCGCAGATGAACCCACCGGTGCGCGACAAGGCGCATCGCGCCGGCATCTGGGCCGGTGTCGCGAACGGGGTGGTGGACGTGCTCGGCTCCGACCACGCGCCGCACACGCTCGAGGAAAAGCAGAAGCCCTATCCGAGCTCACCTTCGGGCATGACGGGTGTGCAGACGCTCGTGCCGCTGATGCTGGACCACGTGAATGCTGGCCGCCTGACGCTGGAGCGCTTCGTCGATCTGAGCGGCGCCGGCCCTGCGCGCATCTTCAACATCGCCCGCAAGGGCCGCATCGCCACCGGCTACGACGCCGACTTCACCATCGTCGATCTCAAGCGCCGCGAGACGATCACCAACAAATGGATCGCCAGCAAGGCCGGCTGGACCCCCTATGACGGCGTGGAAGTCACCGGCTGGCCGGTCGGTACCATCATCCGTGGTACCAAGGTCATGTGGCAGGGCGAACTGGTGACCGCCGCGAGCGGCCGTCCGATCGAATTTCTGGAGACACTCGCCCAGTAAAACTGCTGGCGCCGCGATTTAGACTTGCCAGTCACAGAAATCGCCCGCTAGTCTCATGACTGACCGTGGGGCACGGTCGGCGAACGACTGTATTTTGAGCATTTTCTCTGTCGGACCGGCGCTGCTGCGCTGGCACCGCGTGCGGTTTGGCTCGCCGGGTTTTCACTAGGGGCATTTCATCATGGCTACAATTACCGTCGTCCAGCATGCGGCTGGCTCGGCACCGCTCGACTACATCGACCCGCTGATCTACGGCGACCGCCAGGATGTAACGGAGACGGGCGCAACCTTCGTCTATGGTGACGAGAAAATCGTTCTTACCGTCACGGGCACGGAGGACGGCGACCAGATCGTCAAGGTCGACGAATACGACACGTCCGGTTCGAGCGACGTGCTCTTTCGCACCATCTCCGGCGTCCACGTCAACATCGATGCCGTGCTGGAGGCCATCGACAATGGCGACGACTATCAGGTCTTCGCTGACGACGATGCGTTCAACATCGACGGCAGCAGCATCGCCGCGTCGTCCAACGGGCTCGGCCTCTATTACTCCAATCCCATCGGCGACGGCGACGACACCGTCACCGGCTCCGACTTCACCGATCTCGTTGCCCTGGGCGGCGGCAAGGACGTCGCTCACGGCGGCGGCAACTGGGACGAGTTCGACGGCGGCAGCGGCAACGATTCGCTCTATGGCGACGGCGGCAACGACCTGCTCGCCGGCGGGACGGGCGACGACCTGATCAATGGCGGGCCCGGCAGCGACTGGTATGCGGCCAGCGGCTTTTTCTCGGCCCCTACCGGCGTCACCATCGATCTAGCCAAGTCGGTCGTGGTCACGGCATACGGCCACGACACGCTGATCTCGATCGAGAACGCCTACGGCACCTACGGCAAGGATCACCTCTACGGCACGAAGGACGCAAACCGGCTCTTTGGCTTTAACGGCGCGGATACGCTGAAAGGTCTCGCGGGCAATGATCGGCTCGGGGGCGGCGTTGGTATCGACAAGCTCTACGGCGGCAGCGGCAGGGACCAGTTCGTCTTCGCCGAATGGGGCACGCGCAATGCCGACCACATCACCGACTACAAGGTGAAGGACGACACCATCCGGCTCGACAAATACTACTTCACCAAGCTGGCGAGCGGCACGCTCAAGGCCGGCAATTTCGTGGTCGGTACGCATGCCAAGGATGCCAACGATTACGTCATCTACGATCGTGCGCACGGCAAGCTCTATTACGACTCCGACGGCAACCACAAAGCCCACAGCGCGCAGCTGATCGCCACCATCGACAACCATGCGCACCTGACGCATTCGGACATCGCGGTGACTAATCTCGAGACCACCAACTGGTGGCTCCTTTGAGGCGCCAACGCCTCACCCGGTCGGGGCCAATGCTTGCCCTGACTACGTGGCCTTTGAGATCGGGCGCGGCTGCGCTATTGAGCGGCTGCGTCAGCCGCCCCCGATCTTCAGCCAGAGACAATTTCGATGACGACGACACTGACGATAACCCAGACCGGTCCCGGCACCTGGGACGTGAACTCGGTCATCAAGACGCTGCTGACAGCCACCGGCGGCACCGACACATCCAGCACCGGCACCGGGTCGCAACTCACCTGGGATCTGCCGGCGATTGCCGGGGCCGCCGACATCGTCGCGGGCGGCACGGGCTTGGTGCTGACGAGCGGCGCCGTCACCGCCGGTACCCTCACCAGCCTGACGATCACGTTTGCCAGTGGCGGCTCGGTGAGCTTCAGCGGCTTCAGCATTAGTGTTGCGACCGCAAAGGGCTACGCCTCCGGCACCTACCCGATCACCGGCTTCATCACCTATAACGACGCCTTCTCGGCCCGCGACTTTCTCCCGGCTCACGACTCGCACGGCAATCTGCTGACTGGCGGCGTGGACTTTGGCGGCGGTAGCGGCAACGACACCATCCTCGGCAGCGATTTCGACGACACGCTCGGCGGCTCCGCCGGCACCGACTCGATCAGCGGCTATGACGGCAACGACTGGCTCGTGGTCGGCACCGGCATCAACACCTTCGATGGCGGCACCGGCGCCGACGTCATCGATTTCTCGGGTACCGACAAGAGCATCGAGCTGCACCTCAGCAAGGACATCGCCGCTCAGATCAAGATCGGCGGTCTGGCAGCCGGCACCGTTGTCAGCGTCGAAACCATTCTCGGCGGCAGCAAGGACGACATCCTTACTGGCGACGACAACGCAAATGTCCTGTTCGGCATGGCGGGCAAGGATAAGCTGGACGGGGGCGGCGGCGCCGATACGGTCAACTACTCCAATCAGGCCAAAGCCGTTTCGGTCACGCTGAGTACCAGCAAATGGGTGAGCGTGAAGCTCGGTGGCGTTGCCGAAGACAGCTTGCGCAACGTCGAGAGCATCGTCGGCGCGGCCAAGAACGACAAGCTCACCGGCGACGGCAAAGGCAATTCGTTTTCAGGGCAGGGCGGCAACGACACGCTGAGCGGCGGTTCGGGCAACGACACCCTCAGTGGGGGCACCGGCAACGACAGATTGAGCGGCAGCTCGGACAAAGACAATCTCAGCGGCTCGACCGGTAACGACACGCTCAACGGCGGCTCCGGCAACGACACCCTCGTCGGCGGCACCGGCAAGGATGTTCTGACCGGTGGCTCCGGCAACGATCAATTCTATTTTTTCGAGCACGCGAGCAGCAGCTCCACGGCCGACGTGATCACCGACTTTACTTACAGCAGCAAGGGGCGTGACCTGATCGTCCTCTCTGCCGATGTGTTCACTGGCCTCGGTCCCGATCACCAGATTACCCGAGGCCACATGTTCATCGGCTCGAACCACGCCCATCGCGGCGACGCCGCGCTCATCTACAACCCGGCCAACGGCAAGCTCTACTATGATGTCGACGGACCGAGCCACGGCCACGCCCAGGAGCTCGTGCTGACCTTCAGCCACAAGCCCGACTACATCGATTTCTACGCGTTCTATCTGCTCTGAGCGCGCGCTTAGTGCGTCAGGCGGTCCAGATCGTACTCGCCGGAGCGGATCCGATCGGGCAGTGCCTCAACCAGCAGGGCGGTGGTTTCTTCGCCATGGGCGCGGACCAGCGTTGCGAGCGCGGCGAACAGCGAGGCGTGCGCCAGCGCCAGGCTTTCGATGCCTTCATCCTCGGCCGTGTTCCAGGCCTCGGCCAGATATTCGAGCGCGAGCTGACGCGCTTCGCGCTGCTCCTTGGCGCTCTCGGCCGTAAATTCCGGGATGTCGGGCTTGGGATATCGCATTAATTCCCCCTAACACGGTCCCGCGCCGCGCGGAGTCACACCTCACCAGAGGGTTAACACCACCTCGGCAATCATACTTAACTGCGGGGAAGGGCGCCGCCTATTCCGCGTAGCGCGCGTGGATGTCGCGCGCCGTGGCCTCCGCCTCGATCAGCAGCCGCGCCAGCGCCGCCTCGGCCGAGGGCGTGCACTCCCGATAGAGCCGCGAATAGGCCGTGAACCCGGCATTGAACGAGCCGTAGAGGCGTTGCTGCCGGTCGTCGTCGGGCTGGTCGAGCTTGATGAGCTCGGCCATCTGCGCGCGCCAGTCGGTGGCGCCGGGCCGGCACAGCGGATTGAGGAAATAGAGGCTCCCCAGCACCTCGGCCAGCCGCTCCATCTGCGGCTCGTAGGGCGGATCGATCGCCAGCGCCGGCCGGGGCAGGACTACGGCGAGGATCAGCAGCAAGGCGGCGAGATGGCGCATGCCTGTTCCTAGTCTCAGCACCATGGCGTTCGCAAGGCGTCAGCTGCGGTCGAACAGGCGGAACACCGCCTCGACCACCTCATGCAGCCCGGGGGTGGTGTCCAGCGCCCGCATCTGCTGCGGTTTGACGAAGCGCCAGGCCCGCACCTCCACCGGATCGGGGACGATCTCGCCCTCAAAACCCTGCGTCGCGAACACCTGCAGGCGGTACTGCCCATGGCTGAGCTGCCGCACTGGCCGTAGCGCAAAGGCATGGAGCCCGAGCTCCTCCTTCACTTCGCGCTGGGCGCATTGCTCCGGCGTCTCGCCCGGCTCGAGCCGCCCGCCCGGAAACGTCCACAGCCCTTCCGACGGCGCCCGGTTGCGCTGGATCAGCAGCAGGTCGTCGCGCCGCAGCAGGGCGACGCTCGCAGCAATGATTGGCATGCACGAAGGAATCGCAGATTTGCAGAGGGACGGGCAAGTCCCTAGCTTTGCCCGCAAGGAGACAAACGATGTGCGGCCGCTACGCCTATCTGCTCCCGCCCGAAGCGATGGCGGAGCTGTTCAAGCTGCTCAACCGGCTCGACAACTATCCGCCGCGCTACAATATCGCGCCGACCCAGCCGGTGGTGGTGGTCGCCGAACGCATGGGCCAGCGGACCGGCGAGCTGTTTCGCTGGGGGTTCGTTCCCGGCTGGGTGAAAGATCCGCGCGAGTGGCCGCTGCTGATCAACGCCCGCGCCGAGTCGATGGTCGAAAAGCCCGCCTTCCGCGATGCCCTGCGCAACACCCGCTGCATCGTTCCGGCCACCGGCTATTACGAGTGGCAGAAGGGCGGCGATGGTAGCCGGCGGCCCTACTACATCACCAGCCGGCAATCCGAGACGATGGCGTTTGCCGGCCTCTATTCCACCTGGGCGGGTCCCAATGGCGAGGAGGTGGACACCGTCTGCATCGTCACCGTTCCGCCCAATGCCGAAATCGCCGCCATCTATGACCGCATGCCGGCAATCCTCAGCGGCGACGCCATCGATGCCTGGCTCGACCGCGAGGTCGAGGCCCGTGACGCCATGCGGCTGATCGCATCCGCGCCCGATGGCTCGATGCAGTTCCACCCGGTCGGCCGCGATATCGGCAAGGCGACCGCCGAGGGCGCCGAGTTGATCGCCGAGGTCGCCATCGAGCCGCCGAAGCCACCCAGTGGCCAGCTTAGCCTGTTCTGATCAGAACAGCCCGAAATAACCGATCGCATCGCCGATCTGCTCTTCCTCGTAGCCGAGATGGGAGCGCAGCACCCGCTCCAGCGCCTCGAACACTTCGCGGGCTTCGGCGAAGCTCTCGGGCCCCGGTGCTTCGGCGAGGGTGTTGAGCGTATCGATTTGGCGGAGCAGCAATTCGTGCACTACGCCGTGCTCGGCTTGCAGCCGGTCCGTGACTAGCCGGTAGCCTTCGGACTGTGCGGCTAGCGCGGGAAACAGGTGTGCGTCCTCGATCGAATGGTGGGTGTGGACCAGCTGGCAGTATTGGCCGCACAGATTGCCGAAGCGCCGAAAGTTCTGCAGCATCAGCAGCCTGTCGGTCTCGCCGGCGATCTCGGCCGGCGTAGCGGCGCCCGCCGCAGCGCGCTCGATCAATTCCGCAATCTGCTCGAGGTTGTGCCGCAAATGGTCGTGCACCTCCCTCAGGTGCTCGCCCGCCTCGCGCTGGTCCGGCCGCAGCCCCTCGAGCCTGGGCACGGTGGGGCGAGTGGCGTCGTCGAGAAAGCCGATATCGAGGAGCATGAGGTGTCCTGAGAGTGAAGCTGGCAGATGGCTCGTGCCGGCTGCAAGTTCAAGCAGGTACATTCGGCATACCGATCGCGGCCCCAATCCCTTGCGTCTTCAGCCTCCACGGCCTAGGTTAGCTAACCTTAGCCAGGATGATGAGAATGGCCCAGTTCAACATGCTCGAAGCCAAGACCAAGCTGTCCAAGCTGGTCGAAGCTATTGAAACCGGCAAGGAAACCGAAATCATCCTCGCCCGCAACGGCAAGCCCGTAGCGAGGCTTGTCAAGCTGGAAGAGCCTGTCGTCGATACCAGCAAGCGGCTTGGGATCGCCGAGGGGATGTTCGGTGAACGCGATGAGAAGTGGTTTCAGGAGTTTGAGGCACTGGACAAGGCGGCCTGGGGCGACGCTCTGCAAAAGCCGCTTTACTCGACTTACGATGAAGCTCAACGAGCAAAGCGCCGAAAGAAGCGGGCATGAAGCTGTTGCTGGACACAAACGCGCTCATTTGGGCCATGACGGCCTCTCGAAGCCTCCCCGCGGACGTCCAGCGCCTGATCGAAGATGCAAGAAATGACGTTTTCTTCTCGGCGGTCAACATCTTCGAGATCGCCGTCAAGCGCGCCGCGGGCCGCAGAACCGCGCCGTCAATCGGCGCGGCCCAGGCCGCTCTGGCGGCTGGGGCGGCAGGCTACGGATTCCTGCCGGTAAGCGTAGAGCACGCAGTCGCCGTCGAAACGATAGCGCAGTTTCACCCGGACCCGTTCGATCGTCTGCTGCTGGCTCAAGCACAAGTGGAGAGCATGCGGCTGGTAAGTCACGACGAGGATCTTGCGAGCTACGACTCGCGCACGATCCTCTTCTAGCCCAGCACCTTGCCCGGGTTTAGAATCCGGTTCGGGTCGAGCGCGGCTTTTACAGCACGCATCATCTCCAGCGCCACCGGATCCTTCACCCGCTGCAGCAAGCCCGATTTGAGTTGCCCGATGCCGTGCTCGGCGGAAATCGAGCCGTGCAGTTTCGCCACCACTTCGTAAACTGCGGCGTTCACCTCCGGCTCGCGCGCCATGAAGGCCGTGGGCTCCCCGCCTGCCGGCTGGCTCAGATTGAAGTGCAGATTGCCGTCGCCCATATGGCCGAACACGCAGGGCCTGAGCCCCGGCACCGCCCGCTGCGCTGCCGCCTCACCCTCGGCGATCATCTGCGGGATGGCAGCGATCGGCACGGAAATGTCGTGCTTGATCGAGGCGCCTTCCTTGCTCTGCACCTCGCTCATCTGCTCGCGCGCCGACCACATGGCCTGCCGCTGCGCCTCCGATTTCGCAATCGCGGCGTTGGTCATCATGTTGCCTATGATCGCCGCTTCCAGCACATCCTCGATGGCGCCGGGCGTCGTGCCGTGCATCCGGCTGATCTCGACCAGCGTGTACCAGGGCGACATGGATGGGCTCGGATCGACCGCCAGCATGCCATGCTTGAGCTGCAGGTCGATGCCGAACCGGGGCATCAGCTCGAACGCCGTGAGCCGCGTCCCTACCCGCTCGCGCATCAGGTAGAACAGCTTCAGCGCCTTCGCCGGGCTGTCGACCGAGCAGAACGCCGTTTCAACGCCCTCGGGCCTCGGGAATAGTTTCAGCGTCGCCGCCGTGATGATGCCGAGCGTCCCTTCGGCGCCGATCAGCAGATCCTTGAGGTCATAGCCGGTATTGTCTTTCTTGAGCGTGTTGAGGCCCTGGTAGAGCCGCCCATCCGCCAGTACGGCTTCGACCCCAAGGCAGAGCTCGCGCGCATTGCCATAGGCCAGCACCTGCACGCCGCCGGCATTGGAACTCAGTACGCCCCCGATCCGGGCTGAGCCCTGGCTGGCGATCCACAGCGGGAACATCGCCCCAGCCGCCTCGGCCACTTCATGGGCGTGCTGCAGGATAACGCCGGCTTCCAGCGTCATGTTGCCCGCCGCCGCGTTGACCTCGCGCACCCGGTCGAGCCGCTGCAGCGACACGATCACCTCGTCGCCGCCCAGCGGCACCTGCGCCCCCACCAGCCCGGTATTGCCGCCCTGCGGGATCAACGGCACGCGCGCCGCGTTGGCCCAGCGGCAGATGGCCTGTACCTGCCCCACATCCATTGGCCGCACTACCGCCAGGGCTGGGGTGTGGTAACGCTTGCGTGGCTCGTTGAGATAGGCCGCCATCTGCGCTTGATCCCCGATAACCGCGGATTCGCCCAAAAGACCGGTCAGTTCAGTAAGGAGCTGGGACTTGTTCATGGCGCGCAGCATATGGCACAAGCCCTCCACCAAGAAAGCGGAGCGCGCTCAGGAAAAGTTGCAGACTTTTCCGGTTCGAGCGGGCGACCAAGGAAAATGGAAGGACACTCGCATGGCTGACGGATTGATGGCAGGCAAGCGCGGGCTGATCATGGGCGTTGCCAATAACCGCTCGATCGGCTGGGGGATCGCCAAGGCGTTGGCCGGGCAGGGCGCTCAGCTGGCCTTTTCCTATCAGGGCGAGGCCCTCAAGAAGCGCGTCGAGCCGCTGGCCGCCGAAGCCGGTTCCGATTTTCTGTTCGAATGCGATGTCACCAACGACGCCGCGATGGACGAAGCCTTCCGCCAGATCAAGGAGCGCTGGGGCCACCTCGATTTCCTCGTCCACGCCATCGGCTTTTCCGACAAGAACGAGCTCGACGGCCGCTACATCGATACCAGCTCGGGCAATTTCGCCCTGACGATGAACGTCTCGGTCTATTCCTTCACGGCGATCGCCAAGCGCGCCGAGCCGCTGATGAGCCCGGGCGGTTCGCTGCTGACGCTGACCTACTACGGCGCCCAGCGCTACATCCCCAATTACAACGTCATGGGCGTCGCCAAGGCGGCGCTCGAGGCGTCGGTGCGCTACCTCGCCGTCGACATGGGCAAGAACGGCGTCCGAGTGAACGCCATCTCCGCCGGCGCCATCAAGACCCTCGCGGCGTCCGGCATCTCTGGCCTCCGCGACATGCTGCACTGGCAGGAAGAGAACGCCGCGCTCCGTCGCAACGTCGATATCGACGATGTCGGCAAGGCCGGTCTCTATCTGCTGTCCGACCTGTCGAGTGGTGTCACCGGCGAGATCCATTATGTCGATGCCGGCTTCAACGTCGTCGGTATGAAGCTGATGGACAACGAAGTGCCCGCCGAGACCCCGCCCACCGCCTGAGCCTAAAATGTCCCTGGTCTGGCCCGAGCTCTATTTCATCCGTCACGGGGAAACGGACTGGAACGCCGAGGGGCGTTACCAGGGCAGCAAGGACATTCCGCTCAATGCCCGCGGCCGCGGCCAGGCCGCGCTCAACGGCGAGTTGCTGAAGACCCTGCTGGAGCGCTCCGGCCGGGTCGCCACCGACTTCAACTGGTACGTCTCGCCGCTCGGTCGTACCCGCGAGACCATGGACAATGTCCGCGCCCGGATCGGCGAGCCGCTGCCGGACGTCACCATCGATCCGCGCCTCGTGGAGGTCTCCTTCGGCATCTATGAGGGGCACCTCCACTCCGAACTCGCCGCCGGCGCCATGGCCATCGCCGGCGAGCGCGACGCCAGCTTCTGGTATTTCCGCCCGCCGGAGGGGGAGAGCTATGACGACGTGGTCCAGCGCGTCATCGATTTCGGCTCGGCGCTGACCGGCCCCTCGATCATCGTCTCCCACGGCGGCATCCTTCGTGTCCTCCGCGCCCTCATCGAAGGCTTCCCGCACGAACGCGCGGTGAACTGGTTCCCGCCGCAGGATTCCGTGGTGCATTTCGCGGACGGGAAATCCGTGGTTTACCCCGCCGGTCAAAGCTGGGATGACTGACCCATGAGCTACAACACCTTCGGCCAGATGTTCCGCTTCACCACCTGGGGAGAGAGCCATGGGCCGGCGATCGGCGTGGTGGTGGATGGTTGCCCGCCCGGCATCGCGATCAGCGCGGAGCTGATCCAGCGCGACCTCGAGCGGCGCAAGCCTGGGCAGTCGCGCTTCACCACGCAACGGCGTGAGGACGATCTCGTCAATATCCTGTCGGGCGTGTTCGAGGACGAGCGCGACGGCCTGCTCAAGACTACCGGCACGCCGGTCTCGATGCTGATCGAGAACACCGACCAGCGCTCGAAGGATTATTCCGAGATCAAGGACAAGTTCCGCCCCGGGCACGCCGACTTCACCTACCAGCAGAAATACGGCATTCGCGACTACAAGGGCTCGGGCCGCGCTTCGGCGCGCGAGACCGCGGCGCGCGTCGCGGCCGGCGCGGTGGCCCGCCTCGTGATCCCCAACGTCACCATCCGCGCCAGCCTGGTGCAGATGGGGCCGCACAGGATCGACTATGCCAATTTCGACTGGGGCCAGGTCGACCAGAACCCGTTCTTCTGTGCCGACGCAAAAGCTGCGGCCGAGTGGGAGCCCTATCTCGACGGCATCCGCAAGGACGGCAATTCGGTCGGCGCAGTGATCGAGGTGGTGGCCGAAGGCGTGCCCCCCGGCTGGGGCGCGCCGATCTATGGCAAGCTCAGCGCCGACCTCGCCTCCGCCATGATGTCGATCAACGCCGTCAAGGGCGTCGAGATCGGCGAGGGCATGGCCGCCGCGGCGCTCACCGGCACCGAGAACGCCGACGAGATGCGCGCCGGCAATCACGGCCCGCGCTTCAAGTCCAACCATGCCGGCGGCATCCTCGGCGGTATCTCCAATGGCGATCCGATCGTCGTGCGCTTTGCGGTGAAGCCGACCTCATCCATCCTCACGCCGCGCGAGACGGTGACGACTGCCAACGAGGATACCGAGGTGATGACCAAGGGCCGCCACGATCCGTGCGTCGGCATCCGCGCCGTGCCGATCGGCGAAGCCATGATGGCCTGCGTGCTGGCCGACCATTTCCTCCGGCACCGCGGCCAGACCGGCCGCGATGGCGGCGTCGGCTTCTGATGGCGTCGCCGCAGGAACTCCTGCGGCGTGCCTTCGCCGCGGAAAAGGCCGGCCGGCCCGCCGAGGCCGCGGCGGCCTATCGCGAGGTCCTCGCCCTCAGGCCCGATGACGCATCGGCCTATCATCATCTGGGCATCATTGCCGCGCGGCTGCAGCATCTCGACGAGGCGGTCGACGATCTCGACCACGCCGCCCGCCTTGCGCCGCAGGAGGCTGGCTATCATGTCGCCCTGTCTGAAGTGCAGCGGCGGCTCAAGCGCTTCGAGCAGGCCCGCGACGTTGCCCAGCGCGCCATCGCGCTGCAGCCCGGTCTTGCCGCGGCGCACCTCGCTTTAGGGCAGGCGCTCGCCGATCTCGGCCGCATCGCCGAGGCCGATCGCGCCCTCTCCCAGGCGCTGACGCTTGCACCGCGCAGCGCCGATGCGCTGAGCGCGATGGCGCGGCTGCGCCAGCGCCAGAAGCAGTTTGGGCGGGCCGAGGCACTCTTCGCCGATGCCATCCGGACCCGCCCCACGGACGCCAATCTCTTCATCCAGTTCGGCGATTGCCTGGCCGAACAGGACAAGCTCACCGGTGCCGCCGAAGCCTTTCGTCGGGCCCGCGCGCTCGCGCCCGGCAACAGCGAAGCTAGCGAAAAGTACGACCTAGCGATCTTCCGCGCCGGCGGTCCCGAGGCCGCGCGCAAGGAGCTCGAGCGCGCCGTGGCGCAATCGCCGGACTCCAAGATCGCGCATCGCCAGCTCGGCGATGTGCTCGGCACCCTCGGTTTCCTCGATGAGGCCGCGGCAAGTTTCCGCCGGGCCCTGACGATCGATCCAGCCTTTCATCCGGCCCGGGCGGCGCTGGCGCATGCCATGAAATTTCGTTCACGTGCTGAAGCCGATCTCGTCGCGATCGAGCAGGCCTATGCCGGGACCGGCGCCGACGACCCCGCCCACATGCAACTTGCCTTCGCTCTCGGCAAGGCGCTGGACGATGTCGGCGCCTATAGCGAGGCGTTCGAGCTCTTCGGCGACGCCAACCGCCTGGCGCGAGCGGAGCGGCCATACTCGCTCGAACGCGATGCCGAAGCGTTCCGCCAGATTCGCACGACCTTCACTGCCGAGTTCATCGCGCGCCATCGCGGACAGGGCGATGTCGGTGCCTCGCCGATCTTCATTGTCGGCATGCCGCGTTCCGGCACCACGCTCACCGAGCGCATCCTGGCCGGCCACCCGTCGGTCTATACCTGTGGTGAGCTGAGCTTTTTCGAGCGGTCCGTCCGCCTGGCGACAGGAGCCAATCCGCTGCGAGAGCCGGCGCGCAGCGCTGCGGCGCTGACGGGCGCCGCGCTCGAACAGATCGCCGCGAACTATCTCGGCCTGCTGCCGGCCGCCGCCCGCGCCGCGGCGCACTCGACCGACAAGATGCCGCACAACTTCCAGCACATCGGCCTTATCCGCCTGGCATTCCCGGCGGCGAAGATCATCCATCTGATGCGCAGTCCGGTCGACACCTGCCTGTCAATGTTCAAGACGCCGTTCGCCAGCAACGGGCTGGGCTTCACCAACGACCTCACGGACCTCGGCCGCTACTACAATCTCTATCGCGGCCTGATGCAGCACTGGCGCGCGGTGCTGCCGGGCGAGATCTATGATCTTTCCTACGAAGCGCTGGTCACCGATCCGGGTGCGACGACCCGCGCGCTTTTCGATCATATCGGCCTCGACCCGACCGACCGAGGGGATGCCGCGCCGGCACGGCAGGGCGAAGTGCAGACCGCGAGCTTTGCGCAGGTCCGCCGGCCGATCTACAAGGATTCGCTCGACAGCGGCGCCCGCTATGGTGCCCAGCTCGATCCGCTGCGGGCTGCGCTCGCCGAATGGACAGAGGAGAACTAGAATGCCGCTCGCCACCGGACCTTTCGAGGTCAAGCTGACGCCGCAGCCCGTCGATGAGCGCGAAGCCGCGAGCTTCCTCGGCCGGCTCAATCTCGACAAGAGCTCCCACGGCGACCTCGAAGCGATGAGCGTCGGCCAGATGCTCGCCGCGCGCGGCAACCAGCCCGCTTCCGCCGGCTATGTGGCGATCGAGCGGCTCACCGGCACGCTCGATGGTCGCACCGGCAGCTTCATCCTGCAGCATTCCGGCCATTCGAGCCCGGCCGGCCAGTCGCTGAGCATCAATGTTGTCGCCGACAGCGGCACCGATCAGCTCAAGGGCCTGTCCGGCACGATGAAAATTATCATCGCGCCGGACGGCGCTCATTCGTACGAGTTCGACTACAACCTGGCAGTTGGCTGAGCGAGCCCTCTTCGGATCGCTCAGTCCAGAGCGCTAAGAAGATCCTTAGCTCACCTTCGACAGCGATACCGGCACTTCCGGCTTGTTGCCGAGGATGTCGTCGATCCGCTTCATCACGTCCGGCGTCATCTTGGCCTTGCTGTCGAGGGCCTTGAGGTTGTCCTCGAGCTGGCTCTTCTTGCTGGCGCCCAGGATCACCGTCGAGACATGCGGGTTGGCGTTGCACCACAGCAGCGCCATGTGGTGGACCGGCAGGCCGATCTCCTTGGCCAACACGGCGAGCTGCTTGACCTTCTCGACCATCTGCTTGCCCTGCGGCGACTCGAGGCGGGCCTTGAGCCATTCATAGCCCGGCAGGTTGACGCGGCTGTCGGCCGGCACACCGTCATTGTACTTGCCGGTGAGGAAGCCCGAGGCGAGCGGCGACCAGATCGTCGTTCCAAGCCCGAGCTCGTAGAGCGGCAGGTAGTTCACCTCGACGTTCTCGCGGCGGAACATGTTGTATTCCGGTTGCTCCATGGTGGGCGGCGTGAGGTTGTCGCGGCGCGCCACCATGTGGGCTTCCATCAGCTGCGTGGAGGTCCACTCCGACGTGCCCCAATAGATCACCTTGCCCTGCACGATCAGGTTGTGCATCGCCCGCACCGTCTCCTCGATCGGCGTGTCGAGGTCGGGGCGGTGGCAAAAATAAAGGTCGAGATAATCGACGCCCAGCCGCTTCAGCGCCTGGTGCGCGCCATCGGTGACGTGCTTAGCCGACAGGCCCTTCTGTGTCGGTTTGTTGCCGCCCCAGAACACTTTCGACGACACCGCATAGGTGTCGCGGCCCCAGCCGAGCTTTTTGAGGGCTTCGCCCATCACGATCTCGGCGTTTCCGGCCTCATAGCCCTCGGCATTGTCGAAGAAGTTGATGCCGTGATCGTAGGCATAGCCCATGATCGACGCGGCATCGTCCTCGCCGACCTGCTTGCCGAACGTGACCCAGGCGCCGAAGGAGAATTCGGAGACCTTCAGGCCGGATTTGCCCAAGCGGCGGTATTCCATCGCAATCACCCTGCTGATTTTGTGTGTCGGGACGACCGGGAAGGGCCGCTAGGCGGCATTGATCGTCATTTGCCGATGTTAGCCCAGACGGCGGAAAAGCGCCACGGTTTCTTTGTTCCCGTCACCCCCCGAAATCGGTGACTTCATGGCCTTTCGCAGCGCGAAATGCTGTTCATCCATGAACTGCACGACGGCCTCTACTGCATCCGAAATTGCGGCCTCGTCGGTGACGATACCACCTTTGCCGATATGGTCGCGGCCGACCTCGAACTGCGGCTTGATCAGGATCACCGCGTCGCCGCGGCAGTAGTTCAGCGGCGTCGTGAGCACCTTGGTCACCGACACGAAACTGATGTCGCAGACCAGCAGGTCCACCGGCTCGGGCAGCACTAGGTCCTTGGCGTTGACGCCCTCCATCGCCACCACTTGCGACAGCGCCGCGACGCTGGGATGCAGCTGGTCATGCCCGACATCGACGGCGTAGATCTTGGCCGCGCCGCGCTCCGCCAGCACCTGTGTGAAGCCGCCGGTCGAGGCGCCGAGATCGAGGCAGACGCGGCCCGCAACTTCGATGCTCCCCGCATCCAGTCCGGCGATCAGCTTCAGTGCCGCGCGCGAGACATAGCGGCTTGCCGGATCGTCGAGCTCGATGCGGTCCGTGTCGGCCACGAGCATCGCGGGCTTGCTGGCTGGAACGCCGTTCACCTTGACGGTGCCACGCAGGATCGCGTCGCGCGCCCGGGCCCGCGATTGCACGAGGTCGCGGGCCTCCAGCGCGTTGTCGAGGCGGATGCGCTCCGCCATGCGTCAGGCTCCGATCAGGCGCTTGATCTTGGCGAGTGCTGCGTCCTTGGCTTCGCCATAGGAGATCGTGCCCTGGTACTGGCCATTGGCATCGATCAGGAACAGGTCGGCAGTGTGGTTCACCGGATAATTGCCCGAGGCGTCGGGCGTGCCGTTCTCCGAGAACACGCCGAACGAGGCCTTCGCCGCAGCGGTCGCGGCGTCGTCGCCATAGAGGCCGACGATGCCGGGGTCGAACGAGCCGAGATAATCGGTCAGCACCTGCGCCGTGTCGCGGTGCGGGTCGACCGTCACGAAGATGGTCCGCAGCTTGTCGGCGCCGATGCCGCCCAGCGCATTCCGCCAATCGACGATGTCGGCCATCGTTGTGGGGCAGACGTCGGGGCAGAAGGTGTAGCCGAAGAAGACGAGGCTCGGCGTGCCCTTGAGGTCGGCGTTGGAGAAGGTGCCGCCCTTGATCGATTGCATCGTGAAGGCCGTGCCGGTCACGCCCACCGGCGCCGCCGGCGGCTTGAACACGTAGAGTGCGGTCGCGCCGATGGCAGCGAGGACCACGAGGATCCACAGGATGATGCGGAAGCGGGCGATTGCGGGCGAGGCGGCCATTTGAACCCTATTGGTCGAGCGGCTCGGTCCCCACGGGCTTGCCGTTCCTGAGCGTGATCTTTTCGATCCGGGCTTCTGCCGCCTTGAGCAGCCCTTCGCAATGCGACTTAAGCGCCTCGCCGCGCTCGTAGATGGCGATCGATTCAGCGAGCGGCGCCTTGCCGCCTTCGAGGCGCGCCACAATGCCCTCGAGCTCGGCCAGCGCCGCCTCGAAGCTCATTGCCTTCACATCGTCGGTCGTCGGGTCGGCCAAGGCTCAGTCCATCAATGCGCTGACATGGGCGGCGACACCCGTCGCCAGCCCCCCGCGGTCATAGCCGCCTTCGAGCATCGAAACAATGCGCCCGCCGCAGGTGGCATCTGCCACCTCGCGCAGCTTGCTGGTCACCCAGGCGAAGTCCTCGGGCCGCCAGTTGAGCTGCGCCAGCGGGTCGCGATAATCCGCGTCGAAGCCCGCCGAGATCAGCAGGAAATCCGGCTTGAAGGCGCTGAGGGCCGGCAGGATCGCCTGTTCGTAGGCTTCCCGCATCTCGTTGGTGCCGCTGCGCGCGGGCAGGGGCGCGTTGACGATGTTGCCGGCGCCCGTCTCATCCGCCGCCCCGGTGCCCGGAAACAGCGGCATCTGGTGGGTCGAGCCGTAGAACACGGTGGGATCGTTGTAGAAGATGTCCTGCGTGCCGTTGCCGTGATGCACGTCGAAATCGACGATCGCCACGCGCTCGGCGCCGAATTTGCGCTGCGCCTCGCGCGCCACCACGGCGATGGTGTTGATCAGGCAAAACCCCATCGGCCGCTCGCGCTCGGCATGGTGGCCCGGCGGCCGCACGGCGCAGAAGGCGTTTTCGACTTCGCCCAGCGCCACGGCCTCGAGGGCCGCGAGCCCGCCGCCCAGCGCGGTCGCCACCGCATCCAGCGATCGCGAGGAAATGAACGTGTCCTCGTCGATCTGCGCCAACCCTTCGGCCGGCCGGATCTGCGCCAGCGCCTGCAGGTAGCCGGGCGCGTGCACCAGTTCGGCGAGGCTCAGATCGCCCGCCGGCGCGTCCTTGCGCCACAGCGCCGGGAAGCGCTCGGGCACCAGCGCGTCGTCGATTACCCTGATGCGGTCGGGCCGCTCGGGATGCCCCGCCGGGGTGACGTGGCTCTCGAAATTGCGCTGCAGGACGTAGAGGGTGGCCATGAGCCTTTGGGAATTCCGCCGTTCAGGATTGTTGACGGCCCCCGCTGCCCTTGTCAAACAGCCCGGCATGACCAGCAACGCGCCGCCCACCGACAATTTGCAGCATTTTGCAGCCATGTTGCGGTCGGGCGACGTCGTCGCTTTTCCCACCGAGACGGTCTACGGGCTGGGCGCCGATGCCACCAATTCGGACGCCGTGCTCAAGATCTACGAGACCAAGGGCCGGCCGCGCTTCAATCCGCTGATCGTGCACGTCGCCGACCTGGCGATGGCCCGGCGGCTGGTCGAGTTCTCGCCCATGGCCGAGAAGCTGGCGCGCTTCTGGCCCGGGCCGCTGACGCTGGTGCTGCCGAAACGGCCGGATGCCGGCCTCAGCGATATCGTGACTGCCGGCCTCGATACGGTCGGCATCCGCATTCCGGATCACACGCTGGCGCTGGCATTGATTCGCGAAGCGGGCCGGCCGCTGGCTGCCCCGTCGGCCAATCCTTCCGGCAAGCTCTCGCCGACCAGTGCGGTGCAGGTCATTGCCGGGTTCGGCGGCCGTGTGCCGGTGCTCGATGGCGGCCCGAGCCAGGCGGGCGTCGAATCCACGATCCTTGCTGTCGAAGGCGATACGGTCACGCAGCTGCGAGCGGGCGCGCTGGCCCGCGAAGACATCGAGGCCGCCATCGGCCGCCCGGTAATCCTCGCGCAGGAGGGCGCCACCATCACGGCGCCCGGCATGCTGGCGAGCCACTATGCCCCCAATGCGGCGCTGCGCCTCGATGCCGACGCTCCGCGGCCAGGGGAGGCGTATCTCGCTTTCGGGCCGGGGCAGGGGACCCTCAATCTTTCTCCCACGGGCGATCTCCGCGAAGCGGCCCGCAATCTCTTCGCCATGCTGCATGAACTGGACACGACGACGCAAAACATCGCCGTGGCTCCCATCCCGCAGGCAGGTCTTGGCGAGGCCATCAACGATCGCCTGAAGCGCGCTGCCGCGCCGCGACCATAGCCGATAGGCGCCCGATCAGCGTACGTGCAGCACCACCGCGGGGAAGTGCTTGCCGGTGGCGCACGGCTTGGCATTGGCTTCGGTGACCACGAAGAGAACGAGCAGGGCGCAGGTGAAGACGAGCAGGGTCCGCAGCATTTGATGGCTCCTTCGATCATCGCTTCCCGGCGAAGCGATTGCTGCAAGGAGCCTGGCACCCCATGGCCGAACCGAGCCTGACTCCATCGTTCATCTTCCTGCGGCGGTAGATGAACGACACCCAACAGCGACCTCAGTCCGCGTTCAGCCGATCGCTGTTCTGCTGCGTCTCGATCCAAACCCCACTTGGAGACTGAGAAGTGCAGCAGCTTCACCACCGCCTCCTCCGCACCCTCGTCATCGGCGGAGCACTCCTGTTCGCCGGCGCCGCCATCGCGGAGGACAATGACGACTCGCATGCCGTCAAACAGGCTGAGTGCCTCCAGACTGCTTTGAACAACTACATGCTCGCCAAAATCACCTGCGACACGCAGAGCGCCAACGGCGCCCAGCAGGCTTACTGCCTTACCGTCGCGGGCCAGAATTACGTCACGGCCCGCGACGCCTGTTACGCCGATGCCAAGACCAACAAGCTCGGCGTCGAGCTGACCGATTTGGGCGGCAAGCCAAAGAAGGCGGGCAAGCCCACCGGCGGCGGCAATCACCTCACACTGCCCAAGACCAATCTCGGCAATCTCTCGGTTGCCCATGTAACGTCGCAGAGCGATACTTCCCCGGCCGGCGGGCTGGTTCTCCGCTAGGCCACTGGTGCAGGAGATCGAGATGCAGCACTCGTTCCAGCATACCCTTCGCGCCGGCACGGTTGTCGTCGCCATGCTCTTTTCGGGAGCGGTGCTTGCCGAGCAGAAGCAGAGTTCCAGCGACGACCAGGCCAGTTGCGAGAACCTCGCCGCCGTCCACCTGGGCATCGATACGGGCCAGTGCTCCTCCATCCCGACCTACTCGGAGGGCTACTCGGTCTGCATGTCCAACGCCGTGAACAAATACACCAGCGCCATGCGGGCCTGTCAGGAAGGCTCGGGGTCGGCCTCGCTGACCACGCAGGGGACCGGTAGCGGCAATGGCGGCGGCAAGAGCGGCAAGCCCAAGGGCACCAAGCCGACGGGCGGCAAGCCCGGTGGCGCTACCACCGGCGGGAGCGGCACTGGCGGCGGTCTCAAGAACCAGCTGCCCAAGTTCCGGGCTAATAATGGAGGCGGCGGCACGATCTTCTAGCCGCCGCTCGACGCTAGTCCCTGACCTTGTACGGCTTCTGGTCGCGCCAGAAGCGCATCAGGCTTTCGAGGTCGGGATCGCCCGCCTCGGGCAGCACGACCTTGAGGCTGGCGTAAAGATCGCCGGCGCCATGCAGGCCCTTGCCCTTGAGGCGGAGCGCCTTGGCGGTGTTGATGTTGGCCGGCAGCGTGAGCTCGGCCGAACCGTCGAGCGTGGGCACCCGCACCTTGCCGCCCAGCACCGCCTCGTAAAGCGTGATCGGTACCTCGACGCGCAAATCCGCGCCGTCACGGCGGAATTTCGGATGGCGCTCGAACTTCACCGTGACGATGGCGTCGCCGGCCTCCCCGCCCATCGGGGAGGGCATGCCCTGGCCCTTGAGGCGGATCTGCTGGCCGTCTTCCACCTTCTCGGGCAGCTTGACGTTGAACACCTTGTTGGTGGGCAGGCGCAGCGGCACCGAAGCGTTCTTCTGCGCGTCCTCGAGGCTCACCGCCAAAGTGAGGGTCACGTCCTCGCCCTTCATCGACTGCTGCCGGCCGGCGCCCGCGCCGCCAAAGCCGCCCATCGGGTCGCCCCACGGATTGCCGGCGCCGCGGCTGCCGCGCTGCTGCGCGCCGCCGAAGCCGCTCATGAATTCCTTGAGGATGTCCTCGGCCGAGAAGCTCGCGCCCGCCGCGTTGCGGCGCGTGCCGCCCGCGCCGGCACCGCTGAAGCCGGCAAATTTGGGCTGCCCGTCGGCGTCGATCTCGCCGCGGTCATAGGCCGCCTTCTTGTCCTTGTCGGTGAGAAAATCGTAGGCAGCCGAAATCTCGGCGAACTTCTGTTGCGCCTTGGGGTCGGACTGGTTCTGGTCGGGGTGATTGGCCTTGGCCAGCTTGCGGTAAGCTGACTTCAGATCCTTCTCGCTCACAGAACGAGAAACCCCGAGCACGGCGTAGGGATCGCGCATGGGTTCCTTCGAATCGCACTGGCAATTGTAAAATCGCCTCTTGGTAACCTATATGGCCACGCCATCCCGGCTTGTCCAGACCGGCGGGAAACCCTTTGCAATGACCGCAAACAGCCTCTCCGAGCGCCTTTTCGACGATGACGACCAGGCCGGTATCGATCCGTTCTCGCTGTTCGAGGAGTGGTACGCCGCCGCCCAGGCGTCTGAGCCCAACGATCCGCACGCGATGGCGCTGGCCACGGTCGATGCAGCGGGCCTGCCCGACGTCCGCATGGTGCTGATGAATGCCCGCGACCATCGCGGCTTCGTCTTTTTCACCAATTTCGACAGCCGCAAGGGCGAGGAATTGCTGGCCCATCGCAAGGCCGCGCTGGTGTTCCACTGGAAATCGCTGCGCCGCCAGGTCCGCGCTCGCGGTCCGGTGGAGATCGTCGAGCCCGGGGAGGCCGACGCCTATTTCGCCACCCGCTCGCGCACCAGCCAACTCGGCGCCCATGCCAGCCGGCAGTCGCGCCCGCTGGCGCGCAAATCGGTGCTGATGGAAGCCGTCGATACGCTGAAGGCGTCGCTGCCGGACGACGAGCCGGTGCAGCGCCCGGCGCACTGGTCGGGCTTCCGCATCATCCCCACCGAGATCGAGTTCTGGCAGGACGGGCAGTACCGCCTGCACGACCGCGTCCGCTTCAGCCGGGCCGACTCGATTGCCCCGTGGACACGCCAGCGGCTTTATCCCTGATCCCTTGCGGGCTTAGCCGCCGCGTGAGACTTTGCGCCGGGGCGGCGATCGGGCGGCCAAAGTCGGGCGGCAATGACGGAAACGGCGGCAGAGGCGAGGGTAGGGCGCGTCGAGTTCACCGGCTCGCGCCTCGAACTGTTCGCCATCATCATCCGCGGCTACACGCTGATGATCCCCACCATCGGGCTCTACCGCTTCTGGCAGGCGACCTGGAAGCGCCGCTTCTACTGGCAGAACACGGTGATCGACGGCGATCCGATCGAATATACCGGCAATGCCAGCCAGCTGCTGCTCGGCTTCTTCTTCGCGCTGGCCTTCTTCCTGCCCATCTACATCGCGCTGTTCGTGCTCTCCATGCAGAGCACCGACTACCTGCTGCTCGGCTATGTCGGTGCCGCCGCGATCATCTGGTACCTGATGGGCTATGCCATCTATCGCGCCCGCGATTTCCGCCTGTCGCGCACGCTCTGGCGCGGCATCCGGTTCGACCTGCGCGGCAATGCCTGGGCCTATGGCTTCCGCCGCTTCTTCTGGTCGCTGCTGATGCTGCTGACGGTGGGGCTCGTCTATCCCTGGATGGCCTCGAGCCTGTGGCGCTATCGCTGGCGCAACACCTGGTATGGCGACCAGCATTTCGAGATCGCCGGCAATTGGCGCACCTTCGCGGGGCCCTATTACGCGACCTATGCGCTCAACCTCCTCGCCATCGGCGGGACCGCCCTGTGGATCACCAGCACCGGCGATTTCTTCATGGTGGGCGCGGTGCCGGTGCCGGGCCCGCTCGGCGGGGTCGCGAGCTTCGGCTGCGTCCTGCTGCTGGCGCTGAGCCTTGCCTGGTATCGTACGCGGGTTGCCTCCCACATGCTCTCCAGCCTCAGCATCGGCGAGGCGTCGGTTGCCGTGAAGGTGCGCACCGGGGCGCTGTTCGGCCAGTTCGTCGGCTACGTCTTCGCAGTGCTCGGGGTGATCGTGCTGCTCGCGCTCATCGCGCTGATCGCCGTCGGCACCATCTTCGCCATGGCCGATTCCGGCAGCAAGAGCGCCGGCACTGTTGCGGTACTCTCGGCCTTCCAGTCCGGCACCTTCAACGTCGTGCTGCTGATCGCCGCCTATCTGGTGGTGTTGGGGATTTTCGGGCTGCTGTCCGAGATCATCCTCAATTTCGGCTGGTGGCGGCTGCTGGCGCGCAATGCCACCATCGCCAATCCGGACAGCCTGCGCACCATCCGCTCCACCGACGAGGACCGCGCTCTTATCGGCCAGGGTCTCGCCGACGCCCTCAATGTGGGGACGTACTGATGGAGTTCGATGCGCGCTATCAAGATGGCCTGACCGCCGACGTGCGGGGCGCCCACTGCGTCATCGACCTTGCCGCCGATCCGGTGGCGCTCGTCATTCTCGACCCGGCGACGGGCGCGGTCCTCGACCGCTGGCCGGCAGCCGACACCTACCTGCTCCACTCGCGCATGATGGAGCTGCGCATCGCCAACCGGCGCAAGCCGGCGGGGGCCCGTGTCGCCGTCACCGGCATCGCCGACATGCGCAACGCCCTCAACGTGCTGCCCGGCCTCAGGACCAGCCAGCGCACCGACTGGTGGAAGCAGGTCCGCATCCTGGTGCTGGCCACCGCCGCGCTGGCTTCGGTGATCGTCGCTTATCTCTACGGCGTGCCGCTGCTGGCGGACCGGCTCGTGCAGGTCGTGCCGCCGGCATGGGAGAAGAAGATCGGCGACACCGCCGCCGTGCAGATCGAGCAGTCGATGACCAAGGGCAAAGGCTATGTCGCCTGCGATCCCGATCCCGACAGCGTCGCCAACAAGGCCATCGCCCGCTTCGTCCGCGACGTCTTCGCCGGGCTGGATTCGCCCTTCATGCCCGACGTCACCGTTGTCCGTTCCGACATCCCCAATGCTTTCGCGCTGCCCGGCGGCCGCGCCTATTATCTCTCGGCGCTGCTGCAGGTCTCGCGCACGCCCGACGAGTTCGCCGGCGTGCTGTCGCATGAGTTGGGTCACGTCTATTACCGCCACGGCATGCAATCGCTGATCTCCAACTCCGCCACCGGCCTGCTGGTCGGCTTCGTGCTCGGCGACATGACCGGCATCTCGGTTGCGGGCGCGATCGGCTCCTCGCTCATCGACAACCGCTTCTCGCGGCAATCCGAAGCGCAGGCCGACCAGTTCGCCGGCGAGACCGCCAAGCGCCTCGGCTTCCAGCCGGCCGGCCTCGTCAACCTGCTCGAGCGCGTCGCCAAGGATGACGAGTTCTCGCGGGCCCTCGCGCTGTTCTCCAACCATCCGCTGACCGATGAACGCCGGCGCGCGCTCGAGGCGATGGACGTGCCTGTCGAGGGGGCGAAACCCGCCTTCACCGCCACCGGGTGGGCGGCGATCCGCGACATGTGTCCGCCGCCGCCACCGCCGCCGCTGCCCAAGCTGGTGTCGCCCGCCTGATGCGTATTCTCGTGCGTACGTCGAAATGGGCCGTCTGGGCGCGCCGGGTCGGGGCGCTTGCCCTGCCGCTCGCTGCCATCCCGGTGCTGCTGCATCGCGCGCACATCGTCACCAGCGACCAGTTCCTCATCATCGAGGCCATCGCGCTCGGCCTTGCGGCGCTGGCCGTGGTGATGGCGCTCATCGCCTTCACCCGCCTCTGGTTCACCGGCGACCAGGGCTGGTGGAAGGCGACGCTGGCCTTCATCTTCGGCCTCCTCTGCCTCGCGCCGGCCGGGTTCTTTGCCTACCAGTACGTCAAGCAGGCATCGTTCGCCGACGTCACCACCGATTTTGCCAATCCGCCCACGCTGGTGAGCTTTGTAGAATCCCGTTTTGTCGGCCCCGATGAGCGCACGCAGATCGAGGCCGCCTTCGCCAATGCCCGCTCGCGCAACTACCCTATCGCCGCGCCCGAAATGTTCGACACCATTGCCGGCCTCGTCGAGGATCGCGGCTGGGAATTGCGCGCGCAGCGCAAGCCGGTCAGCCAGGTCGACAGCGGCGAGATCAACGCCGTGGTGACGACGCTGCTCGGCTTCCGTCAGGAGGTAGCGATCCGCGTCTCGGGCGGCGCCGACGGCACGACCATCGCCATGCGCTCGGCCTCGCTCACCAGCTTCCCCGATTTCGGCGAGAACGGCGCACGCATCGAGGCGTTCCTGCTCGACCTCGACAATGAGGTGACGCTGATGCTGCGCAACGCGGCCCCACAGACGCCCGCCGACACTGGCGACGCCGCCGATACCGGCGACAACGGCTAGGCCGGCGCGAGCCGCGTGCGGAACAGTCCGCGCTGCACGCGGATTTTGCCCTCGTCCTCGAGATATTCGACATGCGCCTGCAGGGTCAGTCCCGCGGCAACGCGCAGCGCGGGCGCCAGCGTTGGATAGATGCGGGCGAGCAGTTGCCCGATATTGGTCGCCCCCGCCTTCACGGCGTCGGTCACCTGCCGGTTGCGCAATTCGCGATGCAGCAGCAGCGCGCGGGCATAGCCCGGGCCATCCGGTATCGGCCCGCCATGCGCCGGCAGATAATGCTGGTAGGGCAGGGCCATGAGCTTGCGCAGCGAGGCGAGGTAATCGGCCATCGAGCCGTCGGGAACCGCCACCAGAGTGGAGTTCCACCCCATCACATGGTCGCCGCTCAGCACGTGCGGCGTGCCCGTCAGGCCGTAGCACATGTGGTTGGCGCAATGCCCCGGCGTCGCGATCGCCGTCAGGCCCACCCCGCCCACCTCAAAGCTCTCGCCCTCGAAGAACGCCCGGTCGGGCGTCAGCCCCCAGTCGCAGTCGCGCGCCAGAGCGTTGATCTCGAACAGCCGCGGCGGCCGGCTCAGTCGGTGCGGGCCGGCGAACCAGAGCGGCGCCCCCGTTTCCTTCTGCCAGGCCGCCGCGCTCGCCGAATGGTCCTTGTGGGTGTGGGTCAGCAGGATGGCCTCGACCTTCCGTCCGCCGATCGCCCGGCGCAGCGCGTCGTGGTGCCGCTCATCCATCGGACCGGGGTCGAGAAGGCCTATGCGGCCCTCGCCGATGAGGAACGAGTTGGTGCCGGTGAAGGTGTAGGGCCCGCTATTGGGCGCCGTGACCCGCACGAGGCCGGGCACGACCTCGACGGCAACCCCGGTCTGCGGGTCAAAGCTGGTGTCGAACACCAGCGGCGGGGAAGTCTCGGCCATTGCGCTCCAAGGGGGGGCGGACTAAAAATGCCAAAACTCCGCGCCCCGAAAGAAGGTAACGCAATGGCCGTCACGCTGACCACTCCCAACACGATTTTGGGGGTTCTCGAGCCCAAGACTCAAACCGAGCGCCTGCTCAGCAATGTCGCGATGGTGCTGATCGGCACGCTGCTGCTGACCATCTCGGCGAAACTGTCCGTCCAGATCGGCCCTGTCCCGGTTTCGCTGCAGACCTTCGCCGTCGCCGCTTTGGCGGGCGCTTTCGGCTGGCGCATCGGCACTGCCACGGTGGTTGCCTATCTGCTCGAGGGCGCCGTCGGTATTCCGGTTTTCGCAGCGGGTGGCGGCATCGCCTACCTGATGGGCCCCACGGGCGGCTTCCTCCTCGGTTTCGTGCCGATGGCCTATGTCATCGGTCTCGCCGCCGATCGCGGCGCGTCGCGCAATGTCGTGACGCTGGCCATTTCGATGCTGATCGCCGACGCGCTGCTCTTCGTCCTCGGCTTCGCCTGGCTCGTCCTGGTGCTGGCGAGCCTCAAGGGCGTCAGCCCGGCCGCGGTCATCCCGGGGGCTTTCGACGCGGCGGTGAAGCCCTTCGTCATCTGGGACATCCTCAAGATGGTCTTCGCGGCCCTCACGGTCACCGGCCTGTTCGCGGCCTTCAAGCGCCGCGCCTGACGATCTCGACATCGA
>JBEHYU010000040.1:0-36870 GCA_048498015.1 Pseudomonadota bacterium | reverse complement strand
GGCGCCGGCCCGATGGGGCGCGTGCAGTGGAAAGATCCGGTGTTCCGGAAGCGCCTGCTCGACCAGGGGCCGGACGGGGTGATGATCCCGATGGTGGAGAGCGCCGCGGAAGCGCGGGCCGCGGTTGCGGCCTGCCACTACCCGCCGACCGGTCGGCGCGGTTGGGCGGCGGGCGTCGCCCGGGCGGCCAAGTATGGCTTCGATCCGGACTATACGCGCGTGACCTCGAAGGAGCTGGTGATCGCCTGCCAGATCGAGAGCGTGAAGGGCGTCGAGAATGTCGAGGCGATCGCGGCGGTGGAGGGTGTGGACGTGATCTTCATCGGCCGCAACGATCTCGCGGCGGATGCCGGACACATCCTCGAGCTCGATCATCCGGAAGTCGAGGCGATGGTGGAGCGGGTATTCGCCGCGGCCCGCCAGGCGGGCAAGAAGGTGGGCACGGTGCCGAACGCCAAAAGGCCGTTCCAGTCGCTGTTCGCGGATGGTTTCGACATGGTCGCGTCGGGCGCCGATACGTCGTTCCTGCGCGAAGGGGCGACGGCGGAAGTCTCGGCCTATCGCGAATATCAGGGCGCGGCGCCGGCGGTGCGCGCCAAAAGCTCAGGAGGCTATTGAGATGAAAAAGCCGCTGCGCAGTGCCGACTGGTTCGGCCGCAACGATCGCGATGGTTTCAGTCATCGCAGCTGGATGAAGAACCAGGGGCTGCCCGGCCATCTGTTCGATGGCCGGCCGGTGATCGGCATCTGCAACACCTTCTCCGAGCTCAATCCGTGCAATGCGCACCTCGGCAAGATCGCCGAGCATGTGAAGCGCGGCGTGTATGAGGCGGGCGGCTTTCCGCTGGAGTTCCCGGTGTCGTCGCTGAGCGAGAGCCTGATGCGGCCGACGGCGATGCTGTTCCGCAACCTCGCCAGCATGGATGTGGAGGAGGCGCTGCGGGCGCATCCGATCGACGGTGTCGTGCTGCTCACCGGCTGCGACAAGACCACGCCGGCGCTGGTGATGGGCGCGGCGAGCGCCGACATTCCCTCCATTGTGGTGTCGGGCGGGCCGATGCTGACGGGCCGCTGGCGGGGCAAGCCGCTCGGGTCAGGGACCGACGTCTGGCGCTTCGCCGACGCGGTGCGCTCGGGCGACATGGATTTCACGCAGTTCGCCGCGGCGGAGGCGGCGATGTCGCGCTCGGCCGGGCATTGCAACACGATGGGCACGGCCTCGACCATGGCGAGCATGGTGGAAGCGCTTGGGCTGACGCTGCCCGAGAATGCGGCGATCCCGGCGGTCGACAGCCGGCGTTACGTGCTGGCGCATCAATCGGGCGCCCGCATCGTCGAGATGGTGCATGAGGGGCTGCATATCTCGAAGGTGCTCACCAAGCAGGCGTTCGAGAACGCCATCATGGTCAATGGCGCCATCGGCGGCTCGACCAATGCGGTGATCCATTTGCTGGCGATGGCCGGGCGTGTCGGGGTCGAGCTCGACTTGGCGGACTGGGACCGGCTGGGGCGCGAGATGCCGTGCCTCGTCGACCTCATGCCGTCGGGCAAGCACCAGATGGAGGATTTCTACTATGCCGGCGGCATTCCGGCGGTGATGAAGCAGATCGAGCGGTTCCTGCACGGCGACGCGCTGACGGTGACGGGCCGGACGATGGGTGAGAACATCGCGGGCGCCGAGAGTTACAATACCGACGTGATCCACGAGCTGGCGACGCCGTTCAAGCCGATCGGCGGCATCGCGGTGCTGCGCGGCAATCTTGCGCCCAACGGCGCGGTGCTGAAGCCGTCCGCGGCCTCGCCGGAACTGATGAAGCATCGCGGGCGGGCGGTGGTGTTCGAGAGCATCGAGCAGCTGCACGACACCATCGACGACGACGATCTCGATATCGACGAGAGCTGCGTGATGGTGCTCAAGCATTGCGGGCCCAAGGGCTATCCGGGGATGGCCGAGGTCGGCAACATGCCGCTGCCGGCCAAACTCCTGCGCAAGGGCGTCACCGACATGGTGCGCATCTCCGATGCGCGGATGAGCGGTACGGCGTTCGGCACGGTGGTGCTGCATATCGCGCCCGAGGCGGCGGTGGGCGGCCCGCTGGCGCTGGTCAGGAACGGCGATTTCATCGAGCTCGACGTGGCGGCGCGGCGCATCCATCTCGATGTGACGGAGGAAGAGCTGGAGAAGCGGCGCGCTGCGTGGACACCGCCTGCGGCCCCGCCGGACGCGAAGGGCGGCGGCTATTCGGGGCTCTACGTCCAGCATGTGATGCAGGCCGACAAGGGCGCCGATTTCGACTTCCTCGTCGGCTCGCGTGGCCACGAGGTAGTTCGCGAGAGCCACTAGGCCGGTTTGCCGGCCGTGGCTTCGACGAAAGCCTGCCGGAGCGAGCGGAAGGCGGCGGGCATGTTGGATTCGTCGATGGTAGCGTAGCCCAGCACCAGCCCGGGCGTCGGCTGCTGGGTGTGCCGGTAATGCATCGACAGCGGCGAGATATTGTGGCCGCGCTTGCGCGCCGCGGTGGCAATCGCGACGTCGCTGAGGCCAGGGCGAAGCTGGCCGACGAACTGGATGCCGGCGTCCGACGGCAGCAGCGTCATCCACTCGCCGAGCTCGCGCTGCGCGTGGGTGCGGAAGGCCTGGCGGCGCGCGGCATAGATGCGGCGCATGCGCTTGAGATGCACGCTCATATGGCCCTCGTCGATGAAGTCGGCGAGGGCCGCCTGCAGCAGCAGCGGCGCGAACTGGCCGGTGATCGAGAGCACAGTGGAGATGTCGGGCAGCAGGAATTCGGGCAGCACCATGAAGCCGAGGCGCAGCGCCGGAAACAGCAGTTTGGCGAACGTGCCGAGATAGATCACGCGGTCGGAGGTGTCGGCGCCCTGCATGGCCTGCACCGGGCGGCCGAGGAAGCGGTATTCGCCGTCGAAATCGTCCTCGATGACGAAGGCATCCATGCGCTCGGCGAGCTCGATCAGGCGCAGGCGCTGGTCCATGCGCATGGTGGCGCCGAGCGGATGCTGGCAGGCGGGCGTGACATAGATCAGCCGCGGCGTGACGTTGGTGGGCGGCGTCAGGCGCCAGCCCTGCTCGTCGACATGCAGCGGCTGCAATTGCGCGCCGGCGGCGACGAAGGCGGCCTGCGCGCCGTAATAGCCCGGCTCCTCGACCCAGGCGGCGTCGCCGACATCGAGCAGGACGCGGGCGAGCAGGTCGAGCGCCGCCTGCGCGCCGGTTGTAATGACGATCTGTTCGGGCCGGCAGCGCACGCCGCGCGCTACCTTGAGATAGCCGGCGATGGCGCGCTGCAGCGGCGGATAGCCGGCAATGGAGTAAGTGCCGAACAGGTCATTGCGGGCGACCTTGGCGCGGCGCGCCAGCAGCCGGCTCCAGGTATTGAACGGAAAACTCTCGGCATCGGGCATGCCCGGATGAAAGGCGAGCTGGCCGGGCGCGCCGTGATGCGCCGGCTGGCGCAGCATCAGCTGGCCGCGCGCCGAGACGAGGCGGCGGCGGTCATGGGTCTTGGCGTGTACCTCGGGCGCGTTGCGCACCGGCAGGTCGACGACGGTGGGGCGGACGCCGGGGCGGCCTTCGATGTAACCTTCCGTCTCCAGCTGTTCATAGACGCTGACTACGGTGTTGCGGGCAACGTCGAGATCCTGTGCGAGGGACCGCGACGACGGGAGCGCATGGCCCGGCGCCAGCACGCGCTCCTCGATCATGCCGCGCAGGTGGCTGTAGAGCTGGCGGTGCAGCGGCACCGACAGCGTGCGATCCAGCGAGACGGAGTCGAGAGGGAAGGACTGCTTCATTGCTTCCGGCCTGTAGGTGGGGCTCACTATCGCCCGCCCGCTGGCCCTCGCGCAAGATGCAGTTCCGGCGCGAAACGGGGGACCACATTGGGGGCTCTGGCGCACACATATTACGCGATTGTGACAGCGTGGCTGGCCGTCTCACGCCGACATACCGCGGCGAAACCGGAAAACGACTGGCTCCAATAAGTGCCCCGGGACTGGTCCTTGCTGCCCGTCCATTTGGGTGCGACGTTTTTTCATCGTTGTAGCTGCTTCTTTCGAGAGCAAGCGCGCTCGAGGGGAGCATCCGCGTCGTGAACATCGCCAGCCGCGCGCTCCCGGGCGTCGCGGTGCGCATGACCGCAACGCGCTCCGTGCCGTTCGTTCGACCAAGGATTCATGCATGCCTCTGCCGTATCTCGTTGCGTATGATCAGTGCGGTTTCGAGCTGCAGACGCCGCACCGGCTGACGTCGGCCAAGCGGCTGATTGCGTCGCGCGACGTGGACGCGAAGCTACTCGGGCGCGATGCGCTGCGCTATCACGGCTGGGATCCGCAGGCGGTGCGGGCGCGCTACGCCGACCTCGACGCGACGGCCGAGTATGAGTTCGAAATCGTATTCGCCTGCGAGAAGGACGTGGCGCGCGTCATGGGCATTGTCGCGGGCGGCGCGGAGCTGGCGCCGGCGGTGACGCTGGTGCCGGGCGGCGCGACGGTGGTGCGGGCAGCCGTGCCGGCCACTGCGATCAAGGGCGGGGGGCTCGAGCTGGCGCTGGAGCGCCGTTCCGGTCCGGATGCGGTGGTGTCCGAGATAAGGCTGTTTTCGTCGAAGCCGGCGGCCCCGGCGCTGACGGTGGTGGGCGATTCGCGCGGCGGGCTCGTCGGCACGGTGAGCGATGCGAACTATGCGGGCATCGCCGGCGTCGAGGTGAGCATCGGCTGGCCGGGTGGCACGCGGCGTGTCGCCACCGATGCTAACGGAGTGTTCTGGGCCGACCTGCGGGATGTGGTGCCGCAGGGACAGCAGATGGAGCTGAGCGTCTCGGCCACGGTGGCTGGCCTGACCACGACGCGCCGGATCGATACGCGGACCATCGCGCGCGGCCTGCGGGAGTTGCCGCAGCCGGATTCGCGCCTCGATCTGGCGGGCGATTGGCAGTTCGTGCCGGGACGGCTGGCCGACCCGAAGGCGGCGGGCTGGAGCGACGCGAAGACGACCCGCGTGCCGGGGCATGTGGCGCTCGACGGGCTGATCCCGGAGCAGGGCGTCGCAACGCTGAGGCGCACGATCTCATTGCCGGCCGGATGGGCGGACGACGAGGTGTTCGCGCGCTTCGATGGCGCCTATGGGCGGGCCGAGTTGTTCGTCAACGGTGCGCTGGCGGGCGTGCATTCGGCCGGGGCGACGTCGTTCGACGTCGACCTGACGCCCCTCCTCGTGGCCGGCGACAATGTACTGACCATGGTCATCACCGAATACACGCCGCACGCGGTGCTCGATTACATGGCCTGGTACGCGCACACGTCGCTGCTGGGCATCTGGCGCGAGGCGACGCTGTTCCGGGTGTCGAAGCTGCATCTGGGACCGAGCGATCTGCGCGTCGATTACGATGCGGCCACCGGCATCGGCACGCTCGATTTCACCACGGAGATCGTGAACCTTGCGGGCGAGGCCGCGGCCTATACGCTCGAGCTGTCGATCTCGGATGGCGGCCATCTCGTCCACATGACGACGCTGTCGGGCAATGTGGCCGGCGCGGGCAGCGCACGGCGCGAGGCGAGCCTCGTCGTGCCTGACGCGGAACCGTGGTCGGCGGAAATCCCGAGGCGCTACGATCTCGACATGGTGCTGCAGGTCGCGGGTGGTGGCGGCACTTTCTACCGCAGGAAGATCGGCTTCCGCCGCGTCGAGGTCCGCGGGCGGCAATTGCTGGTCAATGGCGCGCCGATCCGGCTCACCGGCATCAACCGGCACGACGCGCGGCTGCGCACCGGGCGCTCGATGCGGTACGAGGATCTGCGCCACGACGTGCTGGCGCTGCGGCAGGCCAATGTGAACGTCATCCGGACCGCGCATTATCCCGCCGATCCGCGGCTCCTCGAGCTGTGCGACGAGATCGGCATGTATGTCGACGACCAGATGCCGATCTGCTTTGCCGCCGGCTTCGACGATCACCACTGGACGCGGTTCAACGATGCCGCGCATCTGGTGCCCTACGTGCTCGAGGTCACGGCCGAAACCGTGGCGCGCGATCATGCGCACCCGTCCGTCCTCATCTGGGATCTCGCCAACGAGACGCAGTGGGGCTGGGGTTTCGACGTGCAGCAGGCGATGGTGCGCCGGATGGATCCGAGCCGCCCGACGATCTTTGCGTTCGACCTCAACCAGCTCGGCGACACCAATCCGCTGCCGATGATGCCGGCGAGCGCGCGGCCCGATCTGCGCACCTACCACTACCCCGGCTGGGACCGCACCTGGCAGGAAGATCTCGACTGGCTGCGTACCTATGAGAACCCGGTCGTCCTGACCGAGTACAATCCGCCGTTCCAGGACAATGCCCGCGCGCCGCTGCATGCCGAGCTGCTGACCATCGATCCCGGCTTCCGCGATTTCTGGGTCACCGGCGCCAAGCCGTTCATGGCGCGTGCGCTGCGCGACTGGGGGCTGATCGGCGGCATGATCTGGTCGGCGGTCGACGATCAATGGGTGATGCCGATCGACGAGAGCGTCGGCTTCGGCAATTGGGCGCATCTGACCAGGCTCGATTACTTCCGCGTGCGCGATGTGCATCCGCCGCAGGATGGGCTGGTCTTCCGCGGCGAAGGCGAGTGGGGGCCGATCGATGGCTGGGGCCGCGACCGTCCCGAGCTCTGGCATATCCACCAGCTCTATTCGCCGCTCGAGGTGACGAGCGCCGAGTTCGATGCGTCCGCGTCGCGGCTCGAGCTGTCCGTGCTCAACCGGCATGCGCACCGTTCGCTCGAAACGCTGGAGGTCCGCGTCACGGGCGCCCAAATCGAGGGCGGCGCCCGCGTCGTTGCCGCTCCCGGCGAGACCGGCACGCTGCAGCTGCTGGTCGATGCGAACGCCGCTACAGTCGAGCTCGCGCTCTGGCATCCCGAGGGCTGGCTGGTCGATGCGTTCGGCTGGGCGGTGCCCGGTCGCACGGGTGACGCCCACGCGACGGTGCGGGCCGGCGCGACGCCCGCGCAGATTTCGCTCGGTGCAGACGGCGACCTCGCGGTCGGCGGCGCCGATGCCTGGCTCAGTGCCTGGCCGCGCCTGCATATCCAGGACGCCGGCCGGCCGAACGATGTGCTGCCTTTGCCGATGGTCGATCGCTCGCGTGCCGCAAAGGCTGCCGATGGCTCGATCACCGTGCCGCTGACCGGCGCGGGCTGGGAGGGCACGCTGGTGGCGCGCGCCACGGGGATCGAGACGGTCTTCGACTACGCCTGCACCTATACGGGCGACGAGATCATCAATGCCCGCGAGATCGGCCTCGCCTTCGATCTCCCGGCCGCGCTGGCGGATGTCTGGTGGGATCGCAAGGCCGACTGGACGGCCTATCCCGACGGTCACATCGGCCGTCCGCGGGGCTATGCGCGTTCGGCTCCGGGACCGGCCAATCCGCTGACGCCCGCCGCGCGCTGGGAAGACGACACTACTCCCGCCGGCACCAACGACTATCGCGGCGCCAAGCGCTCGGTGCTCGCGGCAGGGGCGACCGACGGCAAGCAGTCGGTCACGGTCCTTTCCGATGGCTCGCAGCACATCCGCGCTTCGATCGACAAGGCTGCGCCGGTGCTGCACGTGCTCGACTGGTATGGCGGCGTGCCGTTCCGCAACGACACCGACCATATCTGGACGGCGACCTTCGGGACCGGCAAGCGCATCGAGCGTGGAACGACGCTCCAGGGCCGCATTGTGCTGGTCGCGGGCGTGCTGCCCGATGCGGCGCGCGCGCTCGATCGCGGACCGGTTTTGGCGGAGGGACCACGACTATGACGCTCGAGAGCATGGCCGGCCGCAAGAAGCCCCGCGCGGCGTTCCAGTTGCGGCGGCTGACCCGGGAGGAATGGCGCAACCTGCGCACCGGGCTGCTGTTCATCTCGCCTTGGCTGATCGGCTTCATCTGCTTCACGCTCTATCCGATGCTGGCCTCGCTCTATTACAGCTTCACCGATTTCAAGGTGCTCGACACGCCGCAATGGGTCGGGTTCGCCAACTACGTGGCGATGTTCAAAGACCCGCTGTTCTGGAAGTCGCTGGTCAACACGTTCTACCTGACGCTGATCGGCGCGCCGCTCTCGGTGATCGTGGCACTGGGCGTGGCGCTGCTGCTCAATATCAGGGGCGTGCGCGGCATTGGCATCTATCGCACGGTGTTCTTCATGCCGGTGATCTTCCCGGCAGTCGCCGGCGCCATCCTCTGGATCTGGCTGCTCAACCCGTCCTACGGCCTCGTCAACCAGCTCCTGGCGCTGGTGCATATCAAGGGACCCGGCTGGTTCTACGATGCCAACTGGGCCAAGAACGGCATCATCCTGATCACGGTGTGGGCCGCCGGCGACGTGATCATCATCTATCTGGGCGCCCTGCAGGGCGTGTCGCGCTCGCTCTACGAGGCGGCCGAGATCGACGGGGCAGGGCGCTGGACGCGCTTCTGGAACGTCACGGTGCCGATGATCAGCCCGGCCATCCTGTTCAACCTGATCACGCAGGGTATTGCGGCGTTCCAGTCGTTCACGCAGGCCTATATCGTCAGCTCGTCCACGAGCAATTCGGGCAGCGCCGCCGCCATCGGGGGCACGCAGAACTCGCTGCTGTTCTACGGGCTCAACCTCTACAACAACGCGTTCCGCTACTTCCACATGGGCTATGCCTCGGCACTCGCCTGGTTCCTGCTCATCCTGATCCTGCTGGCGACCTTCGGGCTGTTCCGCCTGTCGCGCGGACGCGTCTACTACGAGGGCGAAGAATGACCGCGACGCTGCTCCCCGCGCAGGCCGAGACGGCCACCACCGCCGCGATCGACCCGGTCAGGCCGGCGCCGCGCAACACCCGGATCGTCTCGACGATCCTGCTGATGGTGCTGTCGGTGGTCTATCTCACGCCCTTCGTCTGGATGGTCTCGACCTCGCTCAAGACCGCCGCACAGGCCATCGCCTCGCCGCCCATCCTTATCCCCAACCCGCTGGTCTGGGGCAACTACATCGATGCCTTCGTGCGCATGAACTACCTGCGGGCGCTCGGCAACACGCTGCTCTACGCGGTGCCCTCGGTGATCGGCACGGTGATTTCGTGCAGCGTGGTGGCCTATGGGTTCGCCATCATCAAATGGCCGGGGCGCAACATCGTGTTCCTGCTTGTCATCGGCACCATGATGCTGCCGGGGCAGGTGACGCTGGTGCCGCTCTACGTGATCTTCGCCAAGCTGGGCTGGACCAACAGCTACCTGCCGATGATCGTGCCCTGCTTCTTTTCGAGCTATGTGGGCTCGTGGTCGGGCGCCTTCTTCATCTTCCTGCTGCGCCAGTTCTTCCTGGGCATCCCCAAGGACCTGGTGGATGCGGCGCGGGTGGATGGCTCGAGCGAGCTCAGAATCCTGTTCCAGATCGTCATGCCGCTCTCGACGCCGGCGCTGATCACGGTGTGCCTGCTCACCTTCATCGACAAATGGAACGATTTCTATGGGCCGCTGATCTACATCCAGGACCAGACGCTGTACCCGCTGGCCCGCGCCGCGCAGGTGTTCCAGGCCGGCCACAAGCTGGACTGGGCGCAGTCGATGGCGGCCGCCGCGCTGATCTCGATCCCGCTCGTCATTCTCTACTTCTTCGCCCAGCGCAAGTTCATCGAAGGGATCACGCTGACCGGTCAGAAGGGCTGAGGCGCGCGCTCGCGCCGCAACGGACTACCAACTACTCAACAGGAGGACGTCACTATGCATAAACTCGCAGGGATGGCTCTAGTCGGCGCACTGTTCGCCGCCAGCGCCATCGGGTTCGCCGCTCCCGCGGTGGCCGATCCGGTCAACCTGACGCTGCGCCACTGCTGGGCCGGCGACCAGGAGATGGCCGCGATGCAGAAGGTCGTGGACACGTGGAACGCCGCCAATCCCGACATCCAGGTAAAGTCCATCGGCGGCTCGATCGACGCGCAGGAAGTGACTGCCAGCGCCGCCGGCGGCAACCCGCCCGACATGGTGATCATGTGCGACAACAGCGCGGTCGCGGGCTTTGCCCATGACGGCGTGATCCAGCCGCTCGACGACCTGATCAGCAAGATCGGCGCCGACACCAGCGACATCCTGCCGTCTTCGCTGCTGTGGACCAAGTACAATGGCAAGCAGTACGGCCTGCCGTTCGGCCAGGACACCTACGCGCTGTTCTACGATACCGACGCGTTCAAGGAAGCCGGCATCACCAGCCCGCCCAAGACCATGGACGAGCTGTGGGACGATGCGGCCAAGCTGACCAAGACCAATGCCGACGGCTCGCTTGCCCGTGCCGGCTTCATCCCGAACGACCCTTACAAGAACACCGAGCAGACCTCGGCGCTCTTCGACTGCCAGTTCTATGATGAAGCCACCAAGAAGATCACCATCAACTCGGACAACTGCGTTGCCTGGCTGAACTGGTACAAGAAGTACTACGACACCTACAACCAGAACAATGCGATGGTGAACGTGATCGCCTCGCGCACCGGTGGCGATGCGGGTCTGCTCGTCAGCGGCCAGCAGGCCATGGGTATCTTCGGCGAGTGGAACACCGGTGCGGCCTATCTGCCGATCGTGGCGCCGAACCTGCACTACGATACCGCCCCGATCCCGTCACAGGATCCGGCGATGTACGGCTCGGCCTTCATGAACGGCAATGCCTTCATGATCATGGCCGGCTCCAAGCATCCCGAAGAGTCGATGAAGTTCGGCATGTACCTGATGACGCCGGCGGCCTCGAAGGTGATGATCCTGCAGAACTCGTCGGTACCGCAGCTCAAGTCGCTGCTCGCCGACAAGGACCTGACCTCGATCCCGCACTTCCAGGCCTTCCTCGACATCGCCGCGCATCCCAAGTCGTGGACGACGCCGATGATCTCGGTCTACTCCGAGCTGATCGACGGGCTGAACAACTCGCTCGACGCCGTGCTGACCGGCGGCGCCGATCCCAAGCAGCAGCTCGACGACCTGGCCGCCAATATCCAGGCCAAGCTCGACGCGGCAGGCTGATCCCAGTCCTGGCCGGTGGGGCGCGATCGTCCCACCGGCATTTCCCACTGGTCCCGCGCCCCCGATGCGCCGATGATGGACCGGTCCGTTCAACGACATCACGGAGAGCAGGCGTGACGTTTCCCCGCCACGTCCCCAGGGCCGGCTTCACCCCTTGGGAGCGGCCCGCCATGGCCGACCGCGCCGCGCACAGCGTGGCCATCGAAACCCGCATCCAGCGTGCGAGTGCGCGCATCGCCGATCCGGAGCTCAGGCGTTTCTTCGCCAACGCGCTGCCCAATACGCTCGACACCACCATCATTGCCGGCGGCAGCGAGGAGCGGCCCGACACATTCGTGCTTACCGGCGACATCCACGCCATGTGGCTGCGCGATTCGACCGCGCAGGTCTGGCCCTATCTGTGGTCGATGCCCGACGATCCGGCGCTCGAGCGGCTGATCCGCGGCGTGATCCACCGGCAGGCCGACCAGGTGCTGCTCGACCCCTATGCGAACGCCTTTCTATCGAGCGAGAGCGACGAGACCGAATGGGTGAGCGACGAGACCGAGATGCGGCCCGGCGTGCATGAGCGCAAATGGGAGCCGGACTCGCTCAGCGCGTTCTGCCGGCTCGCCGCGGGCTACTGGCAGGTGACGCATTCGACGCGGCCGTTCGACGAGACCTGGCGGGCGGCGCTGGCGCTGCTGCTGACCACGCTGCGGGTTGAGCAGCGGCTCGATGGCGAGACGCCCTATCGCTTCAACCGCCCGCAGGGCGACCCGACCGACTTCGTGCCGCGCGGCGGCCGCGGCGCGGCGACCCGGCCCAATGGCATGGTGCATGGTGCCTTCCGCCCGTCCGACGATGCCTGCGTGCTGCCGCTCAACGTGCCGGTGAATCTGGCGCTGGCGGCGGCGCTCGAGCAGATGGCGCCGGTGGCCGAGGCAATCGGCGCGCTGGACAGCGCGGCGGAGGCGCGGGCCATCGCGGCCGACATCCGCGCCGGGGTGGGGCGCGACGGCATCGTCGATGGCATCTGGGCTTACGAGATCGACGGGCTCGGTGGCGCGTTGCGGATGGACGACGCCAATGCGCCCAGCCTATTGGCGCTGCCTTATCTCGGCGGCTGCGCGGCGAGCGATCCGCTCTACCTGGCGACGCGGCGATGGATTCTCTCCGGCGACAATCCGTGGTTCTTTGCCGGCGGCGCCGCGACGGGCGTCGGCTCGCCGCATACCGGGCCGCGCAAGGTGTGGCCGATCGCGCTGGCGCTGCAGGGGCTGACGGCGTCCTTCGACGAGGAGCGGCTGGCCTGCGTGACGATGCTGGCAGCAACGCATGCCGGCACATACCTTGCGCACGAATCGTTCGATCCGGACGATCCGCGCAACTTCACGCGGCCGTGGTTCGCCTGGGCCAATACGCTGGTGGGCGAGTTCATCGAGCGCTGCGCGCTGGCGGGCCTGCTCGAATGAGCAGGCTGCGCTGGGGCATCATTGGGCCAGGCAGTATCGCCCGTGAGTTCGCGGGCGCCATGGCCGGCTCGCCGACGAGCGAGCTGGTGGCGGTGGCGAGCCGCAATCCGGAGCGGCCGGGACTGGCCGAGGCGTTCTCCGGCGCGCGGGTGCTCGGCGGCTACGAGACGCTGCTGAGTGAGCCGGATGTGGACGCGATCTACATCGCGGTGCCGCACACGCTGCATGCCGAGTGGGCCATCAAGGCGCTCGAGGCCGGCAAGCATGTGCTGTGTGAAAAGCCGATGGCGCTGAATGCCGGGCAGGCGGAGCGCATGGTCGCGGCGGCGCAGCGGGCCGGGAAATTCCTCGGCGAGGCCTTCATGTATCGCCTGCACCCGATGACAGCCAAGATCGCTGAGCTGGTCCGCTCGGGGATCATCGGCGAAGTCCGGCTGATCCAGGCCAATTTCGGCATCCAGATGGAGGAGTTTGGGCCGGATTTCCTGCTCTACCGGCACGAGACGGGCGGCGGCGGCATTCTCGATGTCGGCTGCTACACGGTGTCGATGGCGCGTTTCATCGCCGGCGCCGCGGCAGGCACGCCGTTCCTCGATCCGGTGAGCGTCGAGGGCGCGGCGCGGCTGGGCAGGACGGGCGTCGACGAATGGGCCGGCGCGCTGCTGCGCTTCGACAATGGCGTCATCGCGCAGCTGAGCTGTGCCATCTCGGTGGCGCTCGACAACATGTTGCGCATCCATGGCGAGACCGGCTGGATCGATGTGCACGAGTTCTGGTCGGCCGGCGGCGGCCGCGGCGACGGGCAGGGGCGTATCCACATCGTGCGCGAGGACGGACCGCGCGAGACGATCATCACGCCGGGTTCCAATGGCCTCTACACCTATGAGATCGAGGCGGTGGGCGCGGCGATTGCGGCCGGGCGGCAGGAGTTTTCCACGCCGGGCATGGGATGGGCCGATACACTGGGTAACATGCGTGTCCTCGACAAATGGCGGGCTGATGCGGGGCTGCGCTACGCCGGCGAATAGTTCTATATGATGCGGAGCGGGCGGTGGCCGCCTCGCAATCGTGTTAGGACGCTATTCCATTGGTTGCCGGGTCTCTACCGCACGTTCCGTCCGATCGGCCCAAAGGCGAGCCGCTCGACCGACCGCTTGGTACTGCTGTCGCCGTAAAGACCGATATCGTGGTGATCGGCGCCGGGCAGGCGGGGCTGTCGTCCGCCTATCATCTCAAGCAACGCGGCCTCGTGCCGGGCCGTGGCTTCGTCGTGCTCGACCAGAACCCGATCGCCGGCGGGGCGTGGCAGCATCGCTGGCCCTCGCTGACGCTGAGCACCGTCAACCGCGTGCACGACCTGCCCGGCATGAGCTTTGCCGAGATCGCCGGCGAGATGGGGGAGAGCGCCGAGTCAGCGGTCGCGGTGCCGCGCTATTTCGCGGCCTATGAGCGGCGCTTCGAGCTGCCGGTGTACCGGCCGGTGACGGTGAGCGTGGTGTGCGAGCGGGCAGGGCGGCTGAGGGTCGAGTCGGATCGCGGCGTGTTTTCAGCGCGCGGGATCATCAATGCGACCGGGACGTGGGAGAGCCCCTATGTCCCCGATTATCCCGGACGCGAGAGCTTCCGCGGCCGGCAGATACATACGCATGACTACCGCACCGCCGATGAGTTTGCCGGCAAACGGGTGCTGATCGTGGGCGGCGGCATTTCGGCCATCCAGCTGCTCGACGAAATCTCGCGGGTGGCCGAGACGATCTGGGTGACACGGCGCGAGCCGGTGTTCGGCGATGGCCCGTTCAACGAGGAGGCCGGCCGGGCGGCGGTGAAGCTGGTCGAGGAGAGGGTGCGCGCGGGCTTGCCGCCCAACTCCGTGGTGTCGGTCACTGGCCTGCGCATGACCCCGACGATCGCGGCGATGCGCGAGCGCGGCGTACTGGTCCGGCGGACCATGTTCGAGGCGATCACGGAAGACGGCGCCCGCTGGGCCGACGGCACCGAAGAGCGGGTCGACGCCATCGTCTGGTGCACGGGCTTTCGTTCGTCGCTCGATCACCTGGCGCCGCTGCAGTTGCGCGAGCCCTCGGGCGGCATCACCATGACAGGGCGGCTTGCGACGCAGGTGGCGAAGGATCCGCGCATCCATCTGGTGGGCTACGGGCCGTCGGCCTCGACCGTGGGCGCCAACCGCGCCGGCGCGGCGGCGGCCGCCGAGCTGATGGCCTATCTGGGGCTCAGCCCGTCAGGTCCTTGAGGCCCTTGTCGAGCTCCTCGGCGTAGCGCCGCAGCAGGTATTTCTCCGTCAGCAGGCCGACGACATTGCGGTTGCCCAGATTGTCGAGCACCGCCAGCTCCTCGCTCTCGGCCTTCTCGAAGATCTGCGCCGCGTCGGCGACGTTGAGGCCGGGCAGCAGGAAGCGGTCGCGATATTTGAGCAGCGGCTCGATGGTGCCATCGGGCGTGCGCGTCTCGACATCGGGCTGGTAGGCGTCGGCGACGATCATGATGCCGGCATAGCGGCCGGCCTTGTCGAGCGCCACCGCGCGCGGCACCGAGCCGAGCGGGAAGGTGGCGCGGAACTCGGCGAGCGTGGCGCGATCGGAGAAGGTGCGCATGTCCGGGCGCATCATGCTGGCGACCGTCAGGTTGCGGACGCGGCCGACATCGTGCGCCGACCGGATGCTCTCGCCGCGCAGATGCAGGCGCCAGGTCGAGAAGGAATAGCCGAACAGCTCGCGCACGAGGAAGGCCGACAGGCCGGCGGCGACGAGCACGGCGGCGCTGATATTGATGTCGCCGGTGATCTCGAGCACGAGGAAGCTCATGGTCAGCGGGCCGCCCACGATGCCGCTCGCCAGCGACGCCATGCCCACCACGGCCGCCAGCAGCGGGTTGAGGTGCGGCGCGATGCCGGTGGTGGCGAGGATGCCGGCATAAAGCTTGCCCAGCAGCGCGCCGAGCAGCAGCGAGGCGAAGAACAGCCCGCCGCGAAAGCCGGTGCCGAGCGAGATGGCGGAGGCCATGAATTTGAGCACGAAGAGCGCGGCGAGGGCGGCGAGCCCGACATCGGCGCCCATCAGCAGGCCGAGCGCGCCATGGCCGGTCGAGAGCACCTGCGGGGTGAGCAGCGCGAAGCCGCCCATGGCCAGCCCGCCGAGCAGCGGGCGGACCGGCTGGGGCAACCGGATGAAGGAGAGCCCGCGTTCGATCTGCGCCACCAGCAGCATGATGGCGACGGCGATGCCGCTGCTGAGCGCCCCCAGCAGCACGAACGGGATGATGTCGGTGGCGCTGAGCGCGGCGACCTGGTGCAGGTAGATCGGCGTTTCGATGGCACCGAGCCAGCGCGCCGCGAAGGTGGCGACGAGCGACGCCGTGATCAGCGGCGCGAGCAGGCCGACCGAGTAGACGCCGATGATCAGCTCGAAGGCGTAGAAGGCGCCGGTGAAGGGCGCGTTGAACGCCGCCGCGATGGCGCCGGCCGCGCCGCAGCCGACCAGCATGCGCACTTCGTTGCGGCGCAGGTTGAGCCGGCCGCCGATATGGGAGGCGAGCGACGAGCTGAGCTGGGTATAGCCGGCCTCGAGCCCCACCGAGGCGCCGAAGCTGCTCGACAGCACGGTCTGGAAGGTGACGATGACGCTCTCGCGGAACGACATGCGCCCGCCATGTACCGCATTGGCCTCGATCGGATCGACCGGCGGGCGGGTGCGGAAACGGCGGGCCAGTACGATGGTTATGGCCAGCGCACCGCCGCCCACCAGCGGCACCAGCGCCAGCCAGGGCGAGGCCAGGGCCGGCTGGGCGCTGAGGCGTTCGTCGGGCGGCAGCAGGAACAGCACGGTGTGGAGGGCGCGGGTCGCCCAGCCGACAAACGCCACCACCAGCGCCGCGAGCAGGCCGGCGACGGCGGCGAGGCCGAGCATGACGAAGCCGCGCCAGCGCCCGAGGTGGGCGCCGACGGCGCTCAGCCATTGCAGGGGCAGCGATTGAGCCGGAACGGCGAGGTCGGTCATCGGCGAGACGGCCGGGCGGCCGTGGGGGGCAGGAGGAGGGTGTCGTCTAGCGCCGTTGTTCAAAGGAATTGTGGCAGTCCGGTTGGGAGCGTGATGTTTTTTGTCACAGGGTAGGCGGACGCAGCCGCGAAGGCTAGGCTCGCCGCCCAGCAAGGAGAAATGCGATGGCCCAGCAATATGATGCGATCATTGTCGGAGCGGGGCAATCGGGGCCGTTCCTGGCGGTGCGGCTGGCCGAAGCGGGCCGCAAGGTGGCGCTGATCGAGCGCGAGCATGTGGGCGGCACCTGCGTCAACAATGGCTGCATCCCGACCAAGACGATGGTGGCGAGCGCCCGGGCCGCCTGGGTGGCGCGCAATGGGGCCAAGTACGGCGTCAACACCGGCCCGGTGAGCGTCGATTATGCGGTGGTCAAGCAGCGCAAGGACGAGATCGTCGCGGGCTCGGTGAAGGGGCTGACCGACTGGTTCGCCGCAACCAAGGGGCTGACGCTGATCGACGGCGAGGCGCGGTTCACGGGCCCCAAGCAGATCGAGGTCAATGGCGAGACTCTGACGGCGCCGCAGATTTTCCTCAACACCGGCGGGCGGCCGGTGGTGCCGGACTGGCCGGGCCTCAAGGACGTGCCGTTCCTCACCAACGAGTCGATGATGCAGCTCGAGGTGCTGCCGTCGCATCTGGTGATCGTGGGCGGCAGCTATATCGGGCTCGAATTCGCCCAGATGTTCCGGCGCTTCGGGTCGCAGGTGACCGTGATCGAGCACGGCAAGCGGCTGATCGCCCGCGAGGACGAGGACGTATCGGCGGCGGTGCGGGACATTCTCGCGGGCGAAGGAGTGGCGTTCTACTTTGACGCGGATGGCTTCGAAGTCTCGCCGGACGGCGCCGGGCTGACGCTGAGCTTCGCCGCCGGTGGCCAGAGGCAGACCGTGCGGGGCAGCCATCTGCTGGTCGCGACGGGGCGCAGGCCCAACAGCGATGCGCTGAACCTGGGGGCCGCCGGTGTCGAGGTCGACAAGCGCGGGCAGATCGTGGTGGACGACAGGCTGCAGACCAATGTCGCGGGCATCTATGCGATGGGTGACATCAATGGGCGCGGGGCGTTCACGCACACCTCGTACAATGATTTCGAGATCGTCGCGGCCAATCTGCTCGATGGCGACGACCGCAAGGTCAGCGAGCGCATCCCGGCCTACAATCTCTACATCGATCCGCCGCTCGGCCATATCGGGATGAACGAGAGCGACGTGAAGGCCAGGGGCATCAGGGCTCTCAAGGGCGTGCTGCCGATGAGCCGGGTCGGGCGGGCGCGCGAGCGCGGCGAGACGCAGGGCTTCATGAAGGTGCTGGTCGATGCCGACAGCAAGCGCATCCTCGGCGCGTCGCTCTTGGGCATCGAGGCGGACGAGGTGGTGCAGTCGCTGATGCATGTGATGGCCGCCGACGCGCCCTACACGCTGGTGACGCGGACGATGCACATTCATCCGACGGTGAGCGAGCTGTTGCCGAGCGTCTTCGCAGATTTGCAGCCGCTCGCCTGACGGCCGTCGCAATCGGGGCTATGATGGGGGCATGAACTTCCAGCCGCCCCGCCCGATCCCACACAGCCGGCCGCTCAATGCGGTGGAGTTCGTGCTGACCATGGCGCGCAACCCGCTCGCCATCTGGGGCGTGGGCGCCTATCGCGAGCCGATCATCCGCGCCGACTGGCTGGGCGTGCCGACGATCATCATCAACGATCCGGGTGCGATCCGGCATGTGATGGTGGAGAACGCGGCGAACTACGGCATGCAGCCGCTGCGCCAGCGCGTGCTGCGACCCATGCTGCGCGACGGGCTGCTGACGGCGGAGGGCGAGCTGTGGCGGCGGACGCGGCGATCCCTGGCGCCGGTGTTCGCGCCGCGCAACACGGTCGGCTTCGGGCCGATCATGCTGGAGCGCTCGCAGCTGTTCGCGCAGGGGCTCGAACGGCGTTCCGGGCAGGTGGTCGATCTCGCCGAAGAGATGACGCTGCTGACCTTCGATATCCTGCAGGCGACATTGTTCTCGGGCGATATCGCGGGCGATCCGAAGGAATTCGCGGCCGCGACGCGGAGCCTGCTGCGCACCATGGGGCGCGTCGATCCGATGGACGTGCTCGACGCGCCCGCCTTCGTGCCGCGCATGACGCGCGTGCTGGGGCAGCGCTCGCTGGGCTATTTCCGAAGACTGATCGCCGACACGATTTCGCGGCGCGAGGCGCTGATGCGGGACAGGCCCGGGCAGGCGCCGCGCGACCTGCTGACGCTGCTGCTCGAGGCCGAGGGGCTGAGCCGCACGGAGGTCGAGGACAACATCATCACCTTTATAGGCGCCGGGCACGAGACCACCGCGCGGGCGCTGGCCTGGACGATCTATCTGCTGGGCGAGATGCCGGACGAGCGCGGCAAGGTCGAGACCGAGCTCGATGCGCATGATTTCAGCGACACCGATGTGATGGCGTGGCCCGACCGGCTCGTGCACGTGCGCGCCGCGTTCGAGGAGGCGATGCGGCTCTATCCGCCGGCGCCCTCGCTCAACCGGCAGGCGCTGGGCGACGATGTGGCGGCCGGCATGACGATTCCGAAGGGCGCGACGGTGCTGATCATGCCGTGGATACTGCATCGGCACGAAAAGCTCTGGGAGGCGCCGAACGATTTCAGGCCCGCCCGCTTCCTGCCGGGGGCGCGCGAGGCGCTGGACCGCTACCAGTATCTGCCGTTCGGCGCTGGGCCGCGCGTCTGCATCGGGCAGTATTTCGCCATGCAGGAAGCAGTGGCGGCGCTGGCGGCATTGCTGCGGCGGCTGCGCTTCGACTATGCGGGGAACACGCCGCCGTCACCGGTGCAGAAGATCACCGTACAGCCCGACGCGCCGCTGCCCGTCAGGATTTCGCGGCGCGGGCCGTAGCGTCGGCGGAGCGGCCGAGGGTGTCGAGCACGGTCTTGACGATGCCGGCGCGGTCGAGCCCGGCGGCGGCATACATGTCGTTCTGGCTGGCCTGCTCGGTGAAACGATCCGGGATCATCAGCGGGCGGAACTTCAGCCGGCCATCGAGCAGGCCGTTGTGGGCGAGGAAGGTCGCGACGTGGCTGCCGAAGCCGCCGATGCCGGATTCTTCAAGTGTGATCAGCACGTCGTGCTCGCGCGCCAGCCGTGCCACCAGCTCTTCGTCGAGGGGCTTGAGGAAGCGGGCATCGGCGACGGTCGGCGTCAGGCCGAAGGCGCCGAGCTTTTCGGCGGCGGCGAGCGTTTCGCCGAGGCGCGTGCCGAAGCTCAGCAGCGCAACGCCAGTGCCCTCGCGCAGGATACGGCCCTTGCCGATCGGCAGGATAGAACCATGTTCCGGCATCTCGACACCCATGCCGTCGCCGCGCGGATAGCGGAAGGCGATCGGGCCGGCATCATGGGCGGCGGCGGTTGCCACCATGTGGCGAAGCTCGGCTTCGTCAGCGGCGGCCATCACCACCATGTTGGGGATGGCGCCCAGATAGGCCGAGTCATAGTTGCCGGCATGGGTCGGGCCGTCGGCGCCGACATAGCCGGCACGGTCGATGGCGAAGCGCACGGGTAGGTTCTGCACCGCCACGTCGTGCACGACCTGGTCGTAGGCGCGCTGCAGGAAGGTCGAGTAGATGGCGACGAACGGCTTCATGCCTTCCGACGCAAGGCCCGCCGCGAAGGTGACGGCATGCTGCTCGGCAATGCCGACGTCAAAGGTCCGGCTCGGAAAGATCTCGGCGAATTTGTCGAGCCCGGTGCCCGACGGCATGGCGGCGGTGACGGCGACGATGCGGTCGTCGCGCCGCGCCTCGTCGATCAGCGTCTCGGCAAAGACCGAGGTGTAGGAGGGCGCATTGGACTGCGCCTTGGCCTGCGCACCGGTGATGACGTTGAACTTGGAAACGCCGTGATATTTGTCGGCACTGGTCTCGGCGGGCTCGTAGCCCTTGCCCTTCTTGGTGACGACATGAACCAGGATGGGGCCGTTCTCGCTGTCGCGGACGTTCTGCAGCACGGGCAGCAGGTGGTCGAGGTTGTGGCCGTCGATCGGGCCGACATAGTAGAAGCCCAGTTCCTCGAACAGCGTTCCACCCGTCCACCAGCCGCGCGCAAACTCTTCGGTCAGGCGTGCCTTGTCCTTGAGGAAGGGCGGCAGGATGTTGGCGATCTGCTTGCCGACATTGCGCAGGCCGCGATAGGCCGGGCTCGAGACGAGACGCGCGAGGTAGGCCGACATCGCGCCCGTCGGCGGGGCGATCGACATGTCATTGTCGTTGAGGATGACGATCAGCCGAGCATCCATGGCGCCGGCATTGTTCATCGCCTCATATGCCATGCCGGCGGACATGGCGCCATCGCCGATCACGGCCACCACATTGCGGTGCTCGCCCTTGAGCGCCGCGGCGACGGCCATGCCGAGGCCGGCCGAGATCGAGGTCGAGGAGTGCCCGGCGCCGAACGGGTCGTAGTCGCTCTCCGCGCGGCGGGTGAAGCCCGAGAGCCCGTCCTTCTGGCGCAGCGTGCGGATGCGGTCGCGGCGGCCGGTCAGCACCTTGTGCGGATAGGCCTGGTGGCCGACGTCCCAGATCACCCGGTCGTCGGGCGTGTTGAACACGGCGTGCAAGGCCACGGTGAGCTCGACGACGCCGAGCCCGGCGCCCAGATGCCCGCCGGTGACCGAAACGGCGTCGATCACCTCGGCGCGCAGTTCATCCGCCACCTGCCGCAACTGCGTGCGGTCGAGCGCCTTGAGGTCGGCGGGCGAACGGACGGTGTCGAGCAGCGGTGTGAGTGGGCGGTCTGGCAAGCCAAATCCTTGGGTTCGGGATGGTTTACGAGGCGGCGAAAGGCTTTGCAACCGCAAGGATTGTGCAGGAAGTGCGGGGATTTGCGGCAGGGAAGCGGCGCGCTCAGCCGCGCGAGGCGATCAGCATCGGCCGGCGCACGACGAAGCGGTCGTAGCGGGGCGGCGCCACGAGGTCGGATTCGAGCCCGAGGCGGTTGGCCATCGGGCCGAGTTCGGCGGCGTTGTCGAGATAGCCCTCGGGCTCGGTCATGTCGGCATAGTGGATGTCGGTCATCAGCACCGGCGTCGCCAGCGTTTCGTTGACGTGATCGATCTCAGGGGCGATCAGGTCGACATTGCGCTGGCGCAGGCCCATCACCGGGTCGTGCTCGATGGCAGCGTTGGTCAGTGTCGAGGCGAGGGCGGACTGGCCGTTGGCCTCGGTCACCGCGGTCCAGGTCATGTCGAAGATGTTCTTGGCGATCGACAGCCCCGTGGTGCCGCCGCTGCGCAGGCTGGGCGTGACGATCGGCGGCGTCCTGGCCGGCACGACGGCGCTGGCGGTGGTCTCGCGTTCGATCAGCATGCGCAGCGCCTGCTGGGCGCCGGGATCCTGCGTCATCTCGGGGGCGTAGGCGGTCAGCACCTGGCTGTCGTCGTCGCGCGGCGTCATCAGCACGCGCGGCTTGGGCATCGGCGTGCCGGTGTCGAGCGTATTGGCGATGGCGCTCAGCGCCGTCTCGCCGGAGAGCGCGTCGCGGGTCGCCACCATCAGCGCGGCGGACTTGCTCATCGGCATGATCATGTCGCCGGCGTCGGCGGCCGTATCGTTTGCTCCGGGCAGGCGGAACGGCACAGGGGCGGTGACCGTGATGGCCGAGACGGTGCGCTGCGCCGGATCGAGCGAAGCGATGCGGATGCCGTCGTCGAGGTTGGGGGCCGGCACGCTGCCGTCGCCCGAGCAGGGGACCATGTGGCACTGCTTCCACTGCGCCTGCGCATAGAGCCGGCCGGAACTCGAGAGCGGCGTGCCGTCGACGGGCAAATGTAGCGTCTTGCCGTCGGGGAAGACCTTTTCGAGCTGCGCGCGGGTCATGCGCGGCCAGGCGCGGACACTGCCGGTGTCCATGTGGACGAAGGGGCTGCCCGAGGTCGGGTAGAAGCCCACGCCGCCGACCTGGTGGCGCATGGCGGCGGCCCGCAGCCGGTCCAGCGGCACGCCGGGGATGAACACGTCCATCGCCTTGCCCAGCATGTGCTGGCTGTTCTCGGCGACGCCGCTGCTGGCCGAGCGGGAGCGCAGATAGGCGTTGGTAGCCGGCTCGCGATAGGCCGAAACGATGTTGTAGGGCTTGGTGCCGCCTACCTCCTGGTAGACCTCCCAGAGGAGGTCGAAGAGATGGGGGTCCATGTGGGTCGGCTTCTTCGTGCGCCAGTCGGCGAGGAAGACGTTCAACTGGTTGAGCACGGCCTGGTCGTAGACGCCGTTGTGTTTGAAGGTGAACTTGGCGGTCTGCTGCGTGTGGGTGTGGTAGAGCCAGAGGGTGCGGTCACCCTCGGTGCTGGCGGTGACCGGCGCGGTAATCGAGCTGGCGACAAGCAAAGCAAGGCCGACCGCGCTCGCGGCGGCGCGCAATGCCAGATAGCGCCAGTTGATCCGCGTCTTCCCGCCCACGCCCCGTACGACCCATTGCAAATACAGCTGGCAGAGAGTTTAGCGCCGCACCCGGAAGAGTTCGTTAACGCTAACGCCTCGTTACGGCCGGCCCGGCCGCCACAGCATCAGCATTTTCTAGGCAGAAAACGCGGCTGAACCAAGGCTGATGTCTTAAGTGGCGGTTAATATGGGGGAAATTGGCGGTTTCGACGTTTTCTGCAGGGCAGCGTCTGGTCGCTCGGTGCAAAAGCAAACCCCCGCTTTCGCGGGGGTTTCGAGTGCCATGACAGCAAGCCGATCAGGCGGCGTTCATCAGCTGGATCAGCTTCTTGTTGTGGCCGTAGACGTCGCCATAGCTGCGGATGGTGCCGTCGTCGTCGACGCGCAGCGTGAAGTACATCAGGTGCACGGGGATGTGGTTCTTGAGCTGGATCCACTTCTCGGTCGGCCCGAACGCCGCCTTGACGGTGTCCTCGCTGATGCCGGCATTGGTCGCAACCAGCGCGCCGGCAAAGTCGATCGGGTTCTGGACGCGCACGCAGCCATGCGAATAGGCGCGGTAGGAGCGCGAGAACAGCGATTTCGACGGCGTGTCGTGCAGGTAGATGTCGAGCGGGTTCGGGAAGATGAACTTGACCTGGCCCAGCGCGTTGGCCCCCCCCGGCTTCTGGCGGACGCGGTAATTGTTGATGTTGGTCGTCGTCCAGTCGATGGCCGACGCATCGATCACCTTGCTGCCTGACAGCATTTCCATGTTCTGGCTGGCGAGATAGCCCGGGTCGGCGATCAGATGCGGCTTGATCTCGTTGGTGGCGATCGAGGGCGGCACGTTCCAGTATGGATTGACGACGATGTCTTCGATCTCGTCGGAGAACACCGGCGTCATGTTGGTCGGCCGGCCGACGACCACGCGGGTCGAATGCACCGACTTGCCGTCCTTCATGATCCAGACGGTGAATTCGGGGATGTTCACCTCGACGTGGAAGGCACCGAAATCATTGGGCTCCCAGCGCCAGCGCTCCATATTGGCGATGATGTCGTCTTTGCTCACGCCCGTATTGCCGTTGAGGGCGGCAAGCGTGGCGGGTCCCAGCACGCCGTCGGCATCGATGCCGAGGCTGGCCTGGAAGGCCTTCACCGCCGCGACCAGCGCCTTGTCGTAGGTGGTATCGACCGTGGCGTCGGCGGCGCCCTCGGGAATTTCCGGTGCCTCGACGCTCAGCCGGTCGCGCAGCGCGGGGACGCGCTCGTCCTTCATGCCGAGCTTGAGGGTGGGGCCGGCCGGGATGGTGATGGTCTCGGTCTTGACCGCGTCGTCGTCATAGAACTTGGCGAGCGCGGCCTTGAGCAGCCCGAATTCCTTGTGCGGCGGATCGAGGCTCAGCAGGAATTTTGCCGGATCGTCCGTCTGGGCGAGCTTGGTCAGCGTATCGGCGGCGTCGAGCTTCTTGGGCGCGATGACCAGCAATTCGTTGACGTCGGTCGGCTTGATGCGACCGCCATAGGTGTCCTGCGCGTATTTGAGCGTCGCGGCCGAGAACGCCGTTTCAAGCGCGGCGAGCTTGGCCGGATCGGTGCCGGCCGCGGCGGGATCGAGATCGGGCGACAGGTAGTCGGACGGGCGCAGGCCCTCCAGTTCGGCGCCCTTGAAGACGTCGATGATCTTTTCGGCATTGGCGGAGAAGGTCACCTGGCCGCCGGGCTCGGTGCTCAGCCACAGCGGCTCGAAGCCGCGGGCGCCGTAGAAGAAATAGAGCTTTTGCGCCTGCTGGTAGGCGCGGGTGCTCGGATCGGCGCCGTAATAGGCCTGCTGGAGGCCGGTCTTGATGATGTGGGCAAGATCGGATTTGGGCGGGGCGATGACGACCAGCGCGGCCTTGTCGACGACGGCGGTGCCGGCGGCTTCATCCTGCGCGAGGGTCGGGATTGCGGTACCGGCAAGGGCAACGCCCGCCAATAGAACGGCCATCAGAACGCGCAAAATCGACTCCGTCATTTCCGGGGCACGGCCGGCTCGGGGGGACGAGCTGGGCCTACCCTTCAGGGCTTAAACCACAAGTCTTAACGCAGGCAATTCCTCACCTTTTTGTGACTCCGCGCTGTGGCCTTTGGGCAACGGAAACATTGCAGTTCCGAGCCTCTCCAGCGCGTACGCCTGCCCGAAAAGCGGACGTCCACATTTCGGGCGTCCGCGCTACGCCGCGTCGCTGATGTCACCCTCGAGGCCGTAGTCGCGCAGCTTGCGGTAGAGCGTCGAGCGGCCGATGCCGAGCGCGCGCGCCACCTTGGACATGCGACCACCATAGCGCTTGAGAGCAAACTCGATCAGCTCGCGTTCGAGCGTTTCGAGCGGCGTCACATCGCCATTGGCATCGAGGAATCGGTCTGAATTGCCCTCCCGCGTCTCTACCTGCAGGCGAACCCTAGCGGCGTCGATGTGAATGGGGGCTGAAGGGACAGGAACGCCGGCGGTGAGCTTCAGCGATTCCTCGCGGCCGCGCGCTTCGGCGACGATTTGCGGGAAATCGGCTGTTTCGAGATAGCCGCCGTCGCTCAGCACGATGGCGCGATAGAGCGTGTTCTCGAGCTGCCGGATGTTGCCGGGCCAGTTGTAGCCGCGCAGCAAGGCGAGCGCCGGCTCGCTCAACCCGGCGATACGCTTGCCGGCTTCGGCGGCGAAGCGGGCGATGAAGTGCGCCGCCAGCGGTTCGAGATCGTCGAGCCGTTCGCGCAGAGGCGGCAAATAGATCGGGAAGACGTTGAGGCGGTAGTAGAGATCCTCGCGAAACTCGCCGGTCTGGGCGAGCTGCAGCAGGCGCCGGTTGGTGGCGGAGATGACGCGGACATTGACGCGTTCGGCGCGCGTCGCCCCGACCGGCTCGATCTCGCCATCCTGCAAAGCGCGCAGCAGCTTGGCCTGCGCGGCGGGCTGCAGCTCGCCGATCTCATCGAGGAACAGCGTACCGCCATTGGCCTCGGCGAACTTGCCGGAATGATCGGCGGTGGCGCCGGTGAAGGCGCCCTTCTTGTGCCCGAACAGGGTGGATTCGACGAGGTTTTCGGGGATCGCTCCACAATTGACGGCGATGAACGGCTTGGCGGCGCGGTCGCCCATGCCCTGGATGACGCGGGCGATCAGTTCCTTGCCGGTGCCGGTTTCGCCTTCGATCAGCACGGGGATCGGCGATTTGGCGGCCTTCTGCAGCAGCGTCAGGACGCGGTGCATGGCGGGCGAACGCGTGACCACGTCGGCCATGCCCAGCGTGCCGGCGCGGCGATTGCGGTCGGAGCGGACGATGGTTTCGAGCTCGCCGAGCTTGATGGCGTTGCGCAGCGAGACGATCAGCCGCTCGGGGGCTACCGGTTTGACGAAGAAGTCGACGGCGCCGGCCCGCATCGCGGTAACGACGGTTTCGAGCGAGGAATGCGCGGTCTGGACGATCACCGGCGTGGCCACGAGGTCGCGGCGCATCGCTTCCATCACCGCCATGCCGTCGCGATCGGGCATCACGAGGTCGAGGATCACCGCGGCGAAACCCGGTTCGGCCCGCAGCAGGCGCAACGCCTCGTCGCCGCCGCCGGCGGTCACCGGTGTGAAGCCGGCGCGGCGCGCCACCTCCGCCGTCAGGCGCAATTGTACCGGATCGTCGTCGACAATGAGGACGCGAGTCATGTGTCTCCCAGACGTGTCATGAAGCGCGACCGCATTCCCAGGCGAATCGCGCTGTGCCGTTTCGGAGCAGGATCGGGGCGGGGGGTTAAGGGGGCTTTAAGCCTGCGCGGTCAGCCAGCTTCGCGCTGGTGGCGGACGGCGAGGATGGTTGTCTCGCCGTCGTCGTTTCGATAGCGCACGATGTAGCCGTAGTGGCCAAATCGGACGATCAGTTCGCGGACGTCGCCGACCGCCCCTGCGACGGGACGCCCGACAGCCGGATGCTGATCGAGGATTTTCAGCGCACGGCGGATTTCCGATATAGCGCGCTGCGAGGCGGAAGGGCTCTTATCAGCCAGGAAACGACGCAGCCGGGACAGTCCGGCGATCGCGTTTTCCGACCAGATCATTTGTGGGCCGGCGGCAATTCGGCTTCTTCACCGTTCTCAAGCTTCTCCAGCCACGCATCCACCTCGGCGTGCGTCAAATGGAGACCGGTCGATTTGTAATCCACCCAGGCCTCGTCGGCCTCGCGAGCGAAAGCTATTTCCGCTTCCTCGCGCTGCAGGTACTGCTCGACTGCTTCGCGAACGAGCCAGTTCGACGTCCGCCGCTTCGACTCGGCCATCGCCTTGAGACGGTCCCGGGTGCCATCGGCGAACTTCACGGATGTGCTCTCGGACATGGCGGTACTCCTTGGTGGTACCTGGTAGTACCACAACTGCCGTGGACTGGCAAAAGGTCCAGCTTGAGAACGATTTCTGCGCTGGATATGGTCGCGACGCTCAATATACCCCCGACGAAAGTCTGATCGTATGGCTGACCTAGTTCGCGCCGCCGCGGCCCCCGCCCAGAAGGGGCACAACGAATTCGGCGCGCTGCCGGAGTGGGACCTGACCGACCTCTACCCCGCCGCGGACTCGCCGGAGCTGAAGCGTGACCTCGATTGGGCGAAGGCCGAGGCCAAGGCGTTCGAGGCCGATTACAAGGGCAAGCTCGAGGGGCTGGCAAAGTCGGGGCGGCTGTACGAGGCGGTCGAGCGCTCCGAGAAGCTGGGTGACGTCACCGGCCGGCTCAGCGCTTTCGCCTACCTGCGCTATGCGCTCGATACGCAGAACCCGGACAAGACCAAGTTCCTGGGCGATCTGGGGCAGGCGATCACCGATTTCGCCACCGGCCTGCTGTTCTGGGAGCTCGAACTCAACGCCATCGACGATGCGGTGATCGAGGCGGCGATGGCGATGGACGAGAATCTGGCGCGCTACCGCCACTGGTTCGCCGAGCTGCGCAAGGCCAAGCCGTACCAGCTCGACCAGAAGCTCGAAGAACTGTTCTTCGAGAAGTCGGTCACCGGCGCGCAGGCCTGGAACCGGCTGTTCGACGAGACGATGGCGGCGCTGAAATTCGAGATCGATGGCGAGAGCCTGCCGATCGAAGGCACGCTGCATTTGCTGTCGGACCGCGACGAGAAGAAGCGCGAGACGGCATTCCATGCGCTGGGCAAGACGCTCGAAGACAATAAGCGCCTGTTTACGCACATCACCAATGTGCTGGCCAAGGACAAGGAAATCTCCGACCGCTGGCGCGGCTACCAGGATATCGCCGACAGCCGGCACATGGCCAATTCGGTGGAGCGCGAAGTCGTCGATGCGCTGGAGACGGCAGTGCGCGAGGCCTATCCGCGGCTCAGCCACAAATACTACCGGATGAAGGCGAAATGGTTCGGCAAGGACCAGCTCAACGCCTGGGACCGCAACGCGCCGCTGCCCACCAGCGACGACCGCACCTTCGACTGGGAGAGCGCGAAAGCCACCGTACTCGAGGCCTATGGGGCCTTTTCGCCGAAGCTGCGCGAGGTTGCGGAGCCGTTCTTCGCCGGCGGCTGGATCGACGCGCCGGTGCACATGGGCAAGTCGCCGGGCGCCTTTGCGCACCCGACCGTGCCCTCGGCCCATCCCTACCTGATGCTCAACTATCTGGGCAAAGCCCGGGACGTGACGACGCTGGCGCATGAGCTCGGCCATGGCGTGCACCAGGTGCTGGCCGGGCCGCAGGGCTCGATCCTTTCCAATACGCCGCTGACGCTGGCCGAAACCGCTTCGGTGTTCGGCGAAATGCTGACGTTCCGCTCGCTGCTCGACAAGACCACGGACAAGCGGCACCGCTTCGCCATGCTCTCGAGCAAGGTCGAGGACATGCTCAACACGGTCGTTCGGCAGATCGCGTTCTACACCTTCGAGCGCCGGGTCCATACCGCCCGCAAGGAAGGCGAGTTGACCACCGAGCAGCTCAATGAGATCTGGCTCGACGTCAGCAAGGAGTCGCTGGGGCCGGGGGTGAAGCTGAACGAGGGTTATGGGATCTTCTGGTCCTACATCCCGCACTTCATCCATTCGCCGTTCTATGTCTATGCCTATGCCTTCGGCGACTGCCTTGTGAACTCGCTGTATGCCCAGTATGAGAAGGCCAGCGACGGGTTCGCGGAGCGCTATTTCGAGCTGCTGAAGGCCGGGGGGTCGAAGCACCACTCTGAACTGCTCAAGCCGTTTGGGCTCGATGCGCGCGACCCGAATTTCTGGTCGCTGGGCCTATCCATGATCGAACGCCTGATCGGCGAGCTCGAAGCCACCGATCCCAACTAAGCCGAGGACATTATGAGAGACGAAGCCGTCATCGATATGCAGGAAGCCGACGAGATGCACGAGGCAATGGATTACGCCCAGCACGAAGGCACGTGGGAGGGCTTCATCAATCTGGTGAAGTGGGGCATCTACGAGATCGCCCTGATCGTGCTGGCGCTGTTCTGCTTCATCCAGGCCGGCAATCCGGTGCTGGGCGCCGCCCTTATCCTGATCGGCCTGCTGTCGATCCCGGGCTGGTACCTGTTCGGACCGCGCCGCTGAGCCTCATCCTCACAGCACTCTCGGCGCCGGCGCATCGCCGGCGCCCGATCGGGAGACATCCATGAAGATTGCTATCGTCCGCGAGCGGGCCGACGGGGAAACCCGGGTGGCCGCGACGCCGGAGACTGTCGGTAAGCTGGTGGGCCTGGGCGCGAGCGTGGCGATCGAAGCCGGCGCCGGTGCAGCGGCGCGCTTCCCCGATGCCGACTACGCCAAGGCGGGCGCGACGGTAGGCAGCCTCGCCGAGACGATGGCGGGAGCAGAGATCGTGCTGACGGTGCGCCGTCCGACGGTCGATGTGCTCGCCGGCGCCGCCACGGGCGCGCTGGTGATCGGCTCGATGGACCCCTATGGCAATGAGCGCGAGATCGACGCGCTCGGCAAGACCGGCGTGACGCTGGCGGCGATGGAATTCATGCCGCGCATCACCCGCGCGCAGGTGATGGACATCCTGTCCTCGCAGGCCAATCTCGCGGGCTACCAGGGCGTACTCGATGCCGCCGTGGCGTTCGATCGCGCCATGCCGATGATGATGACGGCGGCCGGCACCGTGCGGCCGGCGAAAGTCTTCGTCATGGGCGCGGGCGTGGCGGGCCTGCAGGCGATCGCCACGGCCAAGCGCCTCGGCGCCGTCGTGTCGGCGACCGACGTGCGTGCCGCGGCCGGCGAGCAGGTGGAATCGCTGGGCGCCAAATTCATCATGACGGATGCGCTCAAGGATGCGTCGGGCACCGGCGGCTACGCCCGCGAGCTCACCGCCGAGGAGCGCGCCGCGCAGGCGGAGCTGACCGCCAGCCACATTGCCAAGCAGGACATCGTCATTACCACGGCGCTGATCCCTGGCCGGCCGGCGCCCAAGCTGGTGACGGCGGCGATGGTCGAATCGATGCAGCCGGGCTCGGTGATCGTCGACCTCGCGGCCGAGCGCGGCGGCAATGTCGAATTGACCCAGCCGGGCGAGGTGATCACCACGCCCAACGGCGTCACCATCATCGGCTACAAGAACGTGCCGGCGCGGCTTGCGACTTCGGCGAGCCAGCTGTTTTCGCGCAACCTCCTCGCCTTCCTCGACATCATGTTCGACAAGAAGACCAAGGCGTTCGCCGTGCCGTGGGACGACGAGCTGGTCAAGGCGATCGTCCTCACCAAGGACGGCGCGATCGTGCACCCCAACATCAAGCTGCCGGCGTAGGAGCTGACCTCATGGGCATCGATCCCTTCATCTTCCAGCTGTCGATCTTCGTGCTCGCGATCTTCGTGGGCTATTTCGTGATCTGGAGCGTGACGCCGGCGCTGCACACGCCGCTGATGAGCGTGACCAACGCGATCTCCTCGGTGATCGTGGTCGGCGCGCTGCTCGCGGTGGGCGCTCACCTCACGGCCGATGCCAGCATCGCCAGCAAGATCTTCGGCTTCGTCGCGCTGATCCTCGCCAGCGTGAACATCTTCGGCGGCTTCCTCGTCACGCAGCGCATGCTCAGCATGTACAAGAAGAAGGACTGAGGCATGATCTCGGTAAACATCGCGGCCTTCCTCTACCTCATCGCCGGCGCGCTCTTCATCCTCGCGCTGCGTGGCCTGTCGAGCCCGGCCTCGTCGCGGCAGGGCAACATGCTCGGGATGATCGGCATGGCCATCGCCATCGTGACGACGCTGCTGGTCACCGGTCCGTCCGACTGGCTGAGCTGGGTGCTGATCATCGCTGGTATCGCCATTGGCGGCGCCATCGGCGCTTACCTGGCGCGCACCGTGAAGATGACACAGATGCCCGAGCTGGTCGCCGGCTTCCACTCGCTGGTCGGCCTCGCGGCGGTCAGCGTGGCTGCAGCGGCGTTCTACGCGCCTGAGGCGTTCGGCATCTTCGAGGCCGGCCATATCAAGGCCGAGAGCCTGATCGAGATGAGCCTGGGCGTCGCCATCGGCGCCTTCACCTTCACCGGCTCGATCATCGCTTTCGCGAAACTCTCGGGCCGCATGGGCGGCAAGCCGATCCTGCTGCCGAGCCGGCATATCCTCCACAGCGTCATGGGCCTCGCGCTCGTCGCGCTGATCGTGGCGTTCTTCCTCACCTCGAACGCCATCTTTTTCTGGCTGATCACCATCCTGGCGCTGGCGCTGGGCGTGTTCATGATCATTCCCATCGGCGGCGCCGACATGCCGGTGGTGGTCTCGATGCTCAACTCCTATTCGGGCTGGGCGGCAGCGGGCATCGGCTTCACGCTGGGCAACACGGCGCTGATCATCACCGGCGCGCTGGTGGGCTCGTCGGGCGCCATCCTCAGCTACATCATGTGCAAGGCGATGAACCGCAGCTTCATCTCGGTGATCCTGGGCGGCTTCGGTGCCGACGAGGGTGCTGCCGCGAGCGGCGAGGAAGAGACGCGGCCGGTCAAGCAGGGCGCGGCCGACGACGCCGCCTATCTGATGAAGAACGCCGGCAAGGTCATCATCGTGCCCGGCTACGGCATGGCGGTGGCGCAGGCGCAGCACGCGCTGCGTGAAATGGCCGATCTGCTCAAGAAGGAAGGCGTCGAGGTCAAATACGCCATCCATCCGGTGGCGGGCCGCATGCCGGGGCACATGAACGTGCTGCTGGCCGAAGCCAACGTGCCCTATGACGAAGTGTTCGAGCTCGAGGACATCAACTCCGAATTCGCGCAGTCGGACGTCGCCTTCGTCATCGGCGCCAACGACGTGACCAACCCCGCCGCCAAGACCGACAAGACCTCGGCGATCTACGGCATGCCGGTGCTCAACGTCGAAGACGCCGGCACGGTGCTGTTCATCAAGCGCGGCATGGCGGCCGGCTACGCGGGCGTGCAGAACGAGCTGTTCTTCCGCGACAACACCATGATGCTGTTCGGCGACGCCAAGAAGATGACGGAAGACATCGTCAAGGCGCTGGGGCACTGAGCTTTCTGGAACGAGATTTCAGGGCCGCCTCCGGGCGGCCCTTTTGTTTGCGCCATCCGTCTCGGCCCTGCGGGCCGATCCACCTTCTCCCTCAAGGGGAGAAGGGGACCGACTGCTGGGCTGGTTGTTGCGGCTAGGCGTCGGCCGTCAGCAGTTTGTCCAGTATCCGCTGCAATTCCCGCCGGTCCGCCTGGGTCAGCGGCGCAAAAATCTCCGTCCGCACATGTTCGGCGATCTTGTTGGCCTCACCGAACATGCGCACTCCCGCTGGTGTCAGCTGGTGCTCGATGCGGCGGCCGGCGCCCTGGGTACGCGCGATCATGCCTTGCGCTTCGAGCCGGTTGGCGAGCGTGCCGAAGGCCTGGTCGGTCTGGAAGGTGGCGAGGGCCAGCTCATGCGCCGAGGCGCCGGGGCGGTTGGCGATGGCACGCATCGCGTCCCATTGCACCAGGGTGGTGCCGATGCCGATGAGAGCCGCCTCGAGCGCGCGGTGCTGCCGGTGTTGCGCCCGCTTGACGTCACGACCGAGGATTTCGAGGTCGATGGGCATGACATGACTCCTGACGCAGGCTCGGCTGAATCCGCCCTACCCACAACGTCATTCCCGCGAAGGCGGGAATCCAGACCGGGTCCACGGACGTCCGAAGGCTCTGCCCGGATTCCCGCCTTCGCGGGAATGACGCAGTGGAGGGGCGCCGACACCTGTGAGTCTAGCATCTTGCGTGTCGCATATCAATATGTTGATATAAGCATGTTGATAAAGGAGCGAGCGATGATTGAGCAAATGGTGAAGGTGACCCCGGACCTCGAGCTGCGTCTGGCCGAAGGCGGGCAGGGCAGGCCGGTGCTCGTGCTGCATGGCGGCGGTGGGCCGCTGACGGTCAATGGCATCGCGCAGCATTTCGAGGGCTCGCATCGCGTGCTGCTGCCGACGCATCCGGGCTGGAACGGTACGATACGTCCGGCCTGGCTCGACAGCGTCGATGAACTGGCGCTGCTCTATCTGCGGCTGCTCGCCCAGCGCGGTCTCCGCGACGTGCTTGTCATCGGCTCGTCCATGGGCGGCTGGGTCGCGGCGCAGATGGCGGTGCGCGACATTGGGGGACTGGTCGGGCGGATTGCGCTGATCGACAGCGCCGGCATCGAGGTGCCGGAGCACCCGATCGTCGATTTCGTCGCGCTGACGCCCCGCCAGCAGGCCGAACATTCCTGGCATGATGCCGATCGCTTCTTCACCGATCCGGCAACGCTGCCGCCCGAACGTCTCGCGACCATGCGCGCCAACATGGCCACCATGGGCACGATCGCCGCCGGCATGCACGACCCAAAACTGCAACAGCGGCTCGCCGGCCTGAGCATCCCGGCGCTGGTGATCTGGGGCGAGAGCGACCGCGTGTTCACGCCCGGTTATGGCCGCGCCCTCGCCGCGGCGATCCCCGGCGCGCGCTTCGAGTTGGTGCGCGGCGCCGGCCACCTGCCGCAAATGGAGCAGCCGGAAGCGACGTTTGCGCTGCTGGACGGCTTCGCGCGATAGTTCGGCCCTTTTGTCCGGGCCCACGCGTCCCCAGATACTGCGCTCAGGCAGGTCGAGGGCGAAGTGCGTCACCTCAAAATACTCTGGCGGCGGATCGGGCTGGCGCTGTTTGCGGCGGGGCTGATCCTGTCGCCCAATGTGTGGGCGGCCGGCAAGCTGCTGGCGCTGGAGGGCGAGGGGGCGATCGCCGAATATCGGCTGCGCTCGATCCCGCCCGAGCGCTATGTGGCCGAGATCGAAGCGGCGCTCGATGCCGGTGACGGCGACCTCGCCCGTTCGCTCGCCGCATTGGCGGCGGACCAGAAGGTCACTGTGCCCAACGAGCTCGCAGCGCGCGTCGCGGCGTTGCCGGCGGTCGATGTCGGCAATGTGCTGGGGCAGGGCTGGAACTGCGTGGTAAACGGCGATTTCGACAGCGAGGCAGGCTTCGCCTGCGTGGTGGCGACCGATATCACCGGCATCGGCGACGTGCGCGACCTGGTGGCGCAGGGCGGCAATTACGTGACCGGCCGGCCGGTCAACTATTTGACACTCGGGCTGGCGGGCGTCGGGCTCGGTATCACGGCCTCGACCTATGTCAGCCTCGGCGCGTCGCTGCCGGTGCGGGCTGGAGCGTCGTTCCTCAAGGGGATGGTGAGGGCGGGCAAGCTGTCGCCAAAACTGGTACGCGAGATGAGCGAGACCGTGGCGCGCGGCATCGATGGGCCGGCTCTTAAAGAGACCATGCAGCTCGCGGGCGAGTTCCGCTTCGGCGAGATCGGCAAGCCTCTCGCGCGTGTGTTCAACCCGCGCAGCGTCGCCCGGCTCGAGGGCCTCGCGAGCGACTTCACCACCATCGGCAAGGTCGGCGGCGTGCGCGCCATGAAGCTCAGCGCCGAGGCGGCGGACTCCTCGCGCGACGTGAAGGTTTTGGCAAAGACTGCCGAGAAGTACCAGAACCGCTATCTGGGCGTGATGAAGCTGCTCGGCAAGAGCGCGGTCCGGCTGGCCGATCTGCTGCTGACCATCGGCAGCTGGTTGATCGCGGCGGTGCTGCGGCTGTGGGGCGTGCTGTGGTTCCTGCTGCGCGGCGTGAGCGGCGGGGCACGGTTCGCGGCACGGCTGCTAAGACGGCGGCACGTGGCGCAGGTGCAGGCGGCGTAAGCCCAGCGCAAGCGGGGTGAGGCCGCTTGCGCCGAGGTTTCGTCGGCCTAACTCACATCGCTGTGCCTGCTTGCAGCCAACCAGCCGCTGCGCCATTTCCAATAGCAAAGCTGGAAACGCCCCATGACCCGCACGCTCAAGATCGACCTCTTCACCGATATCGTCTGCCCGTGGTGCCTTGTCGGCTCGGTGCGGCTGGACAAGGCCGTCGCGGCGCTGCCGGCCGACATCCAGGTCGATGTCGAGAACCATCCGTTCTACCTCGACCCCAACACGCCGCCCGAGGGCTACGACGTGGCCGAGATGCTGCGCACGAAGTACCGGCGCGAGCCCAAGGAGATGTGGGCGCGGGTCGAGGGCGAGGCGAAGAAGTCGGGCATCGATCTCGATCTCAGCCAGCAGCCGCGCAGCTTTCCGACGCAGAAGGCGCATACCCTCATCCGGCTGTCGCGGCCCAAGGGCACGCAGCATGCGCTCGCCAACGCGATCGCGTCCGCCTATTTCCTCGACCACCGGCAGGTGAACGACGACGCAGTGCTGGCCGAGATCGCTACCGGCTTCGGCTTTACGCGCGAAGAGGCCTTGAGCGATATGCGCGACACGCGCGAGCTCGCCATCTCGCACCAGCTGGCCACCGATGCCGCGGCGGAGGGCATACAGGGCGTGCCGTTCTTCATCTTCGACAACCGCTTCGCGCTGAGCGGCGCGCAGCCGGAGGAAGTCTTCGGCATGGCCTTCGCCAAGGCGCTCGAAGAGGCGGCCTGAGCCGTCATATCCATGCTGCCGCCGATGGCGTAGTCTCTGCGCCGTTGGAGGGCTGCGCCATGAAATGGCTGATCCGGATCGTGCTGGGCGTCGTCGTGCTGGCGGTGGTCGGCTATGGCGGCGTGCTGGCCTATGTCTATTTCAACCAGCGCAGCCTGCAGTATGGCGGGCTCGACGAGAAGCTGCTGCCGCTGAGCGCGACGGCCCTCAAGCGCGCCGTGCTGGTCGGCATTCCGACCGGGCAGGACCTCGACCTCGCGGGCTGGTACGAGGCGCCGCAGCCGGGCAAGCCGCTGATCCTCTATTTCCGCGGCAATTGGGGCAGCTTTTCGCGCGAGCATGAACGCTACGAGGCGATGGAGGCCGATGGCTACGGCTTCCTCGCCTTCGATTATCGCGGGCTGGGCGGTTCGCCGGGCGAGATCTCGCAGGCCAATATCCTCGAGGACGGGCTCGCGGCCTTCGCCTGGGCCAGGGCGCAGGGCTACCCGATGGTGATCTGGGGCCGCTCGCTCGGCTCGGGTCCGGCCACCTATGTGGCTGGCGAGCGCGAGGCGAACGCGCTCTATCTTGAAACGCCGTTCGACTCCGCCACGGCGGTCGCCAAGGACCGCTACCCCTATCTGCCGATCGACCTGCTGATGGAGGACAAGTACCCGGTCGACCAGTGGATCCTGAAGGTCACCGAGCCGGTGTTCGTGGCGCATGGCACCGGCGACACAACCATCGGCGTGCAGCACGGCGAGCGGGTGTACGATCTCGCGCCGAACAAGGGTGGGGAGTGGATCGTGCCGGGGGCGGATCACGACGAGCTGTGGGCCGCCGGAGAATGGGAGAAGGCGAAGGGGTTTTTCGCGGGGGTGGAGAAGTCGGGCTGAGCAGGCGCTGGCGCAACACGGCCCCTCACCCGCCTTGCTTCGCAAGGCGCCCTCTCCCCAGAGGGGCGAGGGGACGCCTACTTAAGGTTCAGCGCAGACGGAGCTTCGATTCCATCGTCCCCTC
>JBEHYU010000039.1:0-39000 GCA_048498015.1 Pseudomonadota bacterium | reverse complement strand
CGGCATAGCGTGGCGGGACGAAAAGTCCCACAAACGCCGACTACCGGCTCGGACCGATCGTCCCGCCGCGCTCGCGTCTCACCAAAACCGGGTCACCGGAGGCTTTCGCTCGCCTGCAATTCGCGGGGGAGGGTTCTTTGACATTGGGGCAAACGGGAGAGGACCTGACTGAGGGCAAGTACCCCCTCACCAAGCTGCGCTAAGGCTTCGCCTAAGCTCCGCTATCCTCCCCCACCAGGGGGGAGGATGTCGGTGCCGACTTCAGCCGCTGAGATGCCGCTTGCGCGATGTCATCCTCCCCCCTGGTGGGGGAGGATAGCGCAGCTAGTCGCATCGCGACGTAGCGCAGCTTGGTGAGGGGGTTCTTGCCCTCAGTCGGCACCCTGGAACGCCGTATCAGCCGCCGTTGAACAGCCCGTTGAGCAAATCGCCGATGTTCTTGGGCGAGCGCTTCTGCTGTGGCTGTGCGGGCTGCTGCTGCGTTGCATCGGTTGCAGGAGCGCCGGTGAGGTCCAGCGGCTGCGTGCCATCGGCCGCCGGCTGCGTCCCATCCGCCGCGATCGAGCCCAGCGGGTCGGTCGGCTGCAATTGCTCCGCCGGCACCGCCGCCGTGGTGGCATCCGGCAGGTTGGCCGGGGTCAGGCCTTCATGCGCCTTGGCCATGAAGTCGGACCAGACCTGCGTCGGCACCGTACCGCCGGCCAATGTCGTGGCGGTGTCGTCGTCATTGCCGAGCCAGACGCCGGTGACCATGCGGGACGTATAGCCGACGAACAGCGCGTCGCGCGCCTTCTGGCTGGTGCCGGTCTTGCCGCCGATCTGCCAGCCGCTCAGATGCGCGTGCTTGCCGGTGCCGATATCGAGCGCCGTCGACAGCATGTCGTTCATTTCGCCCACCACGGTGGGGCTCACCACCTGGCCGGGGCCGGCCGGCGAGGCGTCGTAGAGCACCTTGCCCTGCGCCGTCTCGATGCGGGTGATGACATTGGCGATCACCCCATTGCCGCCATTGGCGAAGGGCGCGTAGCCGGCCACCAGCTCGAGCAGCGAGACTTCCTGCGTGCCGAGCGCGATGGAGGGCACGGCCTGCAGCGGCGAGGAGATGCCCATGCGCTGGGCGACCTCGACCACCTTGTCCGGGCCGACGTTCCAGGCGAGCTGGGCGGCGACGGTGTTGCGCGAATAGGCCAGCGCCTCGCGCAGGGTGATCTGGCCCATGAACTTGCCGTCGGCATTGTTGGGCTGCCAGCCATTGATGTTGATCGGATCGTCGTCCGCGATGGTGTCGGGGGTAAAGCCCTTCTCCATGGCGGCCATGTAGACGAAGGGCTTGAAGGTCGAGCCCGGCTGGCGGCGCGAGGTGACCGCGCGGTTGTACTGGCTCTGCGTATAGTCGGCGCCGCCCACCATGGCGCGGACCTGCCCGTCGGTATCGACGGCAACGAGGGCGCCCTGGTTGAAGTGATATTTCGGCCCCTGGTCGGTGACCGCTTCCTTGATCAGGAATTCGGCCTGCTTCTGCAGGTCCCAGTTGATCGTGGTGTAGACGACCAGATCGTCCTTCTGGTCGCCCACATAGGACTGGACCAGTTGCTCGACCCAGTCGGCCACGTAGGATTCCGAGCCCGCCACCTTGGTGCGGATGGTCTGGTCGGGGTCGATCGTGGCGGCCTTGGCCTCGTTGTCGGTGATGTAGCCCTGGTCGGCCATGGCGGCGAGCACGAGTTTCTGGCGCGCCTCGACCAAAGCCGGATCGCCCTTGGGGTTGAGGCGCGACGGCGCCTGCATCGAGCCGGCGAGAATCGTCGCCTCGCCGAGCGACAGGTTGGCGGCGGACTTGCCGAAATAATACTGCGCCGCGGCCTCGATGCCGTATTTCTCGTGGCCGAAATTCACGCGGTTGAGATAGAGCTCGAGGATCTGGTCCTTGGTGTAATTGTGCTCGAGCCAGACGGCGAGCATCGCCTCCTGCACCTTACGGCCGAGAGTCTGGTCGGGGCTGAGGAACAGGTTCTTGGCGACCTGCTGGGTGATGGTCGAGGCGCCGCGCGTCACATGGCCGGCCTTGAGGCTCGAGAAGGCCACGGCGCCGAGGCCGTAAAGGTCGATGCCGAAATGGTCGTAGAAGCGCTTGTCTTCGATGGCGATGAAGGCGGCCGGCACGTATTGCGGCAACTGGCTCAGCGACACCGCCTCGCCGCCTGACTTGCCCCGGTTGGAGATCAGCTGGCCGTCGGCGGCGACGACACGGATGTTCGGCGCGCGCTCGGGCACCGCCCAGGTGCTGACCGCCGGCATCTGCATCCAGTAATAATAGAAGACGCCGGCGACGCAGAGGATGCCCACGAGGCCCAGCGTGGCGCCCCAGTAGAAGAGCTTGCCGATCAGGCCCCAGAGGCTGAAACCGCGCCGCTCGCGCTGGCGCCGGGTTTTTTTCTGCTTGGGCTGGCGGCCGCGGCGAGGCGGTTCATCGTATTCGTCGTAGGCGGTGAAGAAGCCCGGCTCGACGCGCTGGCCCTTGCGCGGCTTGGCGGCAGGCTTGGCCTTGCCCTTGGCGGGTTTCGCCTTGGCACGGCCGCGGACGGCGCCGCCAATGCGATCCTCAGGCGAAATCTCGAAATCCATGGACCGGGCCCCGGTGGTCTTTTTCGGCATGCGCCCGGCGACTCCGCTTTTCGGGCCGCTCGCGCAATGCGCAAAGGCGACCAAACCGGCCGCCACGAACCCTATCGTTCTTGAGGCTAAATGTGGCCGGTTTATGTGGGCTTAAAAGGGTTGCTTAACCCTTGTGGCCCCGGCGCAACAGGGTCAGGCCGGGCCGGCGGCGGGAGGAGCGGATGGAGCAGGTCGAAGGCGGGTGCCTGTGCGGCGCTGTGCGGTTCGTCGCCGTGGGCGCGCCCTATCGGGTCGGCATCTGCCATTGCCTCGACTGCCGCAAGCATCACGGCGCCCTGTTCCATGCTTCCGCGATCTTCCCCGAGACCGCCGTGACGGTCAGCGGGGAGACACGGGACTATCGGGGCAGGCATTTCTGCCCGCGCTGCGGTTCCTCGGTGTTTTCGCGGACCGGCGACGAAATCGAGATCACCCTGGGCGCCCTGGACGAGATCGGCCAGTTCCAGCCGACCTACGAGCTCTGGACCATCCGCCGCGAGCCCTGGCTGCCGGAGTTTCCCGGCACAAGGCGCTATGAGCGCGACCGGGAGGCGACGGGGCGAAGCGAGGGCTAGACGTCCAGATTGGCGACGTTGAGGGCGTTGTCCTGGATGAAGTCGCGGCGGGGCTCGACGAGGTCGCCCATCAGCTCGCTGAACAGGCGGTCGTGATCGTCGCTGTCCTTGATCTCGACCTTGAGCAAGGTGCGGATATTGGGATCGAGCGTGGTTTCCCAGAGCTGCTCGGGGTTCATCTCGCCCAAGCCCTTGTAGCGCTGCAGCGAGATGCCCTTGCGGCCGGCGGCGGCGACGCTGTCGTAGAGCGAGACGGGACCGAAGAGCTCGGTGGTCGCATCCTTGCGGGTCAGCGAAGCGGGGCCGCGGAAATGCTCGGCCATCTTTTCGATCATGCCGCGCAGCTTGCGGGCATCGGCGCTGGCAAGCAGGCCGGCATCGAGCTCGTGCGTCTCGGTGACGCCGCGCACGGTGCGGGTGAGGACCAGGCCGCCCTTGCCGTCCGAGCGGCCGCTCCAGCCACGCTCGACCTCGTCGGAGATGCGATCGAGGCGGGCAGCGACGCGCGTGGCGATCTCGTCCGCCTGCGCCGGATCGTTGACGACGTCAGGATCGAGCCCGCCGGCGATCGCCGCCTGCTCGATGATCGAGCGCGAATAGCGCGTATTGATGGTGCCCAGCTGGTTGACGATATCGCGTGCCTCGTGAGCGAGGGCGAGCAGGTCGGCACCGGTGTGCGTCGTGCCGGCGGCGCTGCGCAGCGACGCGTCGTTGGTGCCGCCTTCGATGAGGTAGTCCTCGAGCGAGCGCTCGTTCTTGAGGTACTGCTCGGACTGGCCGCGCTTGACCTTATAGAGCGGCGGCTGCGCGATATAGACGTGACCGCGATCGATCAGCTCACGCATCTGGCGGTAGAAGAACGTCAGAAGCAGCGTTCTAATATGGGCGCCGTCGACGTCGGCGTCCGTCATGATGATGATCTTGTGATAGCGCAGCTTGTCGATGTTGAATTCTTCGTGGCCGATCGAGGTGCCGAGCGCCATCACCAGATTGCCGATCTGCTCGCTGCCGAGCATGCGATCGAAGCGCGCGCGCTCGACGTTGAGGATCTTGCCGCGCAGCGGCAGCACGGCCTGGTTGCCGCGGTCGCGGCCCTGCGTGGCGGAACCGCCGGCGCTGTCGCCCTCGACGAGGAACAGTTCGGACTTGGCCGGATCCTTCTCCGAGCAATCCTTGAGCTTGCCGGCGAGGAAGTTGACGTCGAGCGCCGATTTGCGGCGCGTCAGCTCGCGCGCCTTGCGGGCCGCTTCGCGCGCCGCGGCGGCTTCGGCGACCTTGCCGACGACGACGCGGGCTTCCTGCGGATGCTCCTCGAACCACTCGGCGAGCTTCTCGTTGACGACGTTCTCGACCACCGGGCGGACCTCGGAGGAGACCAGCTTGTCCTTGGTCTGGCTCGAGAATTTCGGGTCGGGCACCTTTACCGACAGCACGCAGGTGAGGCCCTCGCGCGAATCTTCGCCCGACAGCGTGACCTTCTCGCGCTTCAGAATGCCGCTCTGCTCGGCATAGGTCGAGACCTGGCGAGTGAGTGCGCCGCGATAGCCGGCAAGATGCGTGCCGCCATCGCGCTGCGGGATGTTGTTGGTGAAGCAGAGCACGTTTTCGTGGTAGGAATCATTCCACCACATCGCGATCTCGACGGTGATGCCGTCCTTTTCCTGGATCAGATAGATCGGCGCTCCAATGAGCGGCGTCTTGGCGCTGTCGAGATAGCGCACGAACTCGCTGAGGCCGCCCTCGTAGTGGAGCTCGACCGTCACCGGTTCCGGGTGGCGCAGATCCTTGAGGATGATGCGCACGCCGGAGTTGAGGAAGGCCAGCTCGCGCAGGCGATGCTCGAGCGTCTTGAAATCGAACTCGACCATGGTGAACGTCGCCGGCGAGGGCAGGAACGTCACTTCAGTACCGGAGCGGCCCTCGTAGGTACCGGCGGCCTTGGTCGGCGTGTAGCTCCCGACTTGCTTGAGCTCTTCGGCCTTGTCGCCATTGGCGAAGCTCATCTCGAAGACGTGGCCGTTGCGCCGGATATTGAGCTTCAGCCAGACCGAGAGCGCGTTGACGACCGAGACGCCGACGCCGTGCAGGCCGCCCGAGACCTTGTAGGAATTCTGGTCGAACTTGCCGCCGGCATGCAGCTGCGTCATCACCACTTCGGGCGTCGAGATGCCTTCGGTGGGATGCATGTCGGTGGGGATGCCGCGGCCATTGTCGTTGACCGAGCAGGAGCCGTCCGGGTTGAGCGTCACGGTCACCAGGTCGGCGTGACCGGCCAGCGCTTCGTCGATGGCGTTGTCGACGACCTCGTACACCATGTGGTGCAGACCCGAGCCGTCGTCAGTGTCGCCGATATACATGCCCGGTCGCTTGCGGACCGCGTCGAGGCCCTTGAGGACCTTGATCGAGTCGGCGCCGTAATCGTCTGGGTCCTGTTCGGGCATGGTGGAAGCGGCTGGAGGGGTCAAAGAGGCTCCGAATCAGCGCGGAAAGCGCTTTGTGACGGTCTAGATCATCGGGGGATCGTACCCAAGAGAAATGGCGTTTTTTGGCCAGATTTCAAGGGATTTGGGGGTTTTCACCCCACTGGACTCAGAGTCGGAATATCGGATCGTAGGGACTATCTGGGTTGACGTCGTATTCGACCATTTTCATGCAGTGCTGGGCAGCCGAATGCGAACTGCCGGCGTGCCACGGGCCGTCACGAAGGACCGCGTTTTTGACCTCGTCGATGACGAAGCATTTCCAGTCGCCCGGCGGCGGAATGGCGCCCTTCGACGTGGTGCCGCCGAACTGGAAAACCAGCGCCTTCTCGCTGAGGCCGGTGCGGCCGAGCAGGATCGGGCAGATTTCCCGCCTGAACCCCTGGTAGACGCAGACGACCTGCTGCTTCTCGCGCATGGCGCTGAGGAACAGCTCGTAGGTCGCGCTAGCCATTGAGGCGGCCGTCCCGGACGGTCACGCGCTGGGCATTGGCGCCGAGCGCCTCGAACAGCATGGGGTCGGTGCCGGTCATCAGGCATTGGGTATCGAGGCCGTCCAGCGCCGCGAACAAAGCCGCCCGGCGATCCGGATCGAGATGGGCGGCGATCTCGTCGAGCAGCAGGAAGGGCGTGATGCCGGTCTGGGCTTTGACCAGCCGGGCATGGGCGAGGATCAGGCCCACCAGCAGGGCCTTCTGCTCGCCGGTGGAGCCGAGCGCGGCCGGCATCTGCTTTTGCGCGTAATAGACCTCGAAATCGACGCGGTGCGGCCCGTTGACGGTACGGCCCGCGGCGCGATCGAGACTGCGGGTGCCGGCCCAGATGCCGCGCAGCTCTGCTTCCAGAGCCGGCGAGGAGGCAGGCTCGTGCCGATCGTCGAAGAGCGGCGTCAGCGAGAGGTGCGCGGCCGGAAAACCGTTGTCCTCGAGGCTTTCGGCGATGCGCGCCTCGAGATGCGCGATGGCATCGGCGCGCGCGAAATGCAGCGCCGCGGCGTGCGCCGCCATTTCGGCTTCGAGCGCATTGAGCCAGAGCGGATCGGCATCTTCCTCGAGCAGGCGGTTGCGCTGCCGCATGGCCTTCTCGTAGTCGGCCACCGCGGCGGAGTGCGAGGGCACCAAGGTGGTCACCAGCCGGTCGAGGAAGCGGCGGCGGTCGCCGGCCGGGCCGGTGAACAGGCCGTCCATGCTCGGGGTCAGCCACAGCAGACGCAGATAGTCGCTCATCTGCTCGATGGTCTTGGCGTTGGCGCCGTTGATCCGCACCCGCCGCCCGCCATCGTCGGCGGCACCGGTGCCGATATCGACGGGGCCGTCGGGCGTCTCGATGGTCGAGGCGACGGCCCAGGACTGGTCCGACGCCTGGTTGCCCAGCGTATCGAAGGCGGCCCGGCGCAGGCCCCGCCCCGGGCTCAGCAGCGACACCGCTTCGAGCAGATTGGTCTTGCCGGCGCCGTTCGGCCCGGTCAGCACCAGATGCCGGCCATCGAGATCGAGGGCGGCGGCAGCATAGTTGCGGAAGGCGCTGAGACGGAGGCGCGAGAGATAGCGGGCAGGCATGCGGCAGGGATTAGCACGGATTCGGCTGTAGCCGGGAGCGATCCTGCCCTGCCCTCAATTGCCCCCCAGCGCCAGCTGTTCGGCCGCGATGCGGTCGTAAAGCGCATCATTGTCGCCGGCCGGCGTGCCACCGGCGGCGATGCGCTTTTTGACGTGCAGGATGGACTGTTCGAGCACCTTGTCGAGATCGGTCTCGCAGGTGAAATCGCCGGCGATGCGCTTGACCTTGGAATTGTCGAACAGGGCCGTCCAGCTTTTGTCGCCGAGCAGCGGGCCGGCCCAGTCGGGCCGATATTTCACCAGCGTGTCGGTCGGCACGTGGACAATCCGCGCCTCGGTGCCCAGCCCCCTGGCGATGGCCATGTAGATGGCGTCCCAGGTAAAGCCCTTGTCGCCGGTGATATGGAAATCCTCGTAGAGCGCGTGCGGGTTGGCGAACAGCTTTACGAACGGCTTGGCGAAATCTTCCGAGCGGGTCAGCGTCCAGGGTGCCTTGCCGTCGCCGGCGAGGATCACCTGCTTGCCGGCCAGCATGCGGTGGGCGGCGTTGTCGCCCTCGTTGAATAGCGACGGGATGCCGGAGCGCACCGTGTGGCTCGGCCGGACATTGGTCCAGGGCAGGCCCTTCGTGCCCTTCATCAGGTTTTCGCAGGCGATCTTGGCCTGGCTGTAGCCCCACCACGGGTTGATCGCCGGGGTCGCCTCGGTGATCACGTAATCGCCCGGCGTCTTCTGGTACACCGAGGCCGACGAGATGAAGATGTACTGTCCGGTGCGGCCGGTGAAGGTCGCGATGTCCTGCTGCATCTGGTCGGGCGTGAACACCATGAACTGCGCCACGACATCCCAGTCCTGCCGGCCGAGCTGGGCGTAGCTCGCGGGGTCCTTCATGTCGCCCACGATGGAGGTGACGCCCGCCGGCAGCTTCTCGTCGCGCTGGCCGCGGTTGAAGACGCTGACCTTATGGCCGGCCTGAAGGGCCAGCTCGACGCAGGGCAGCGAGATCTGGCCGGTGCCGCCGACGAACAGGATGTTGGACATGGATGCCTCCGTATTGTTTTTTGTGCTCTGTCCGATCGATCGTAAGAACGCTCGCTCGGCCAACCGCTGAATTCCGGCGCGAACAGTGCACCCCGGTCCGCAACTTGCAAGCCTAGTCGGCCGCTTCCGGTTCGGCGCCGAGCACGAAGGCCGTCACCTTGTCGACCGGCATCTCGCAGGGCTTGAGCGCGGCAGCGCCATGCTCGGGCCGGTAGATGTTGAGGCTGATCCGGTCCGGCCCGCCCAGCTCTTCGGCATAGAGCTTTGCACCGCGGCCATTGGCGAGCCGCGTATGGCTGACGCCGTAGCGCCGGCCCTCATAGCGAGCGGTGAACCAGCCCTGCGGCAGGGCGCCGAGGCGGTCCCAGACGGCGGCGGCCGAACTGTCCATCAGAAGCCCGGCATGGCGGGCATCGTGGTCGTGGCGTTCTGCAGCTGCTGCATCTTGAGCTCGAAATCGAATTTGAGCTGCTGGGCCTGCAGCGCGCTCTGCAGGTCGATCTGCTGTTGCCTGAGCCGCATCGTGTCCGACACCGCCGCCTGCCGGCAGAGCATCAGCTGCGTTTCGTTCTGCACATAGTGCGTGCTGCCGTCATCGGGCACCGCCACGCAGGTAGCGGCGAGCGCCGGACTGGCGGCCAAACCAAGGAGCAAGGCGAGGGCGAGCTGTTTCATGCCCTATAGATAGGCATCCGATTGCGGCAAGGAAACGGGGCTGCTAGCACCCCGGCATGACCGATGCCGATGAATTGATCACCATCCGCGACCTGCTGCGCGTCGCCGTCTCCCGCTTCAGCGCGGCGAAACTGAGCTACGGCCACGGCACCGAGAGCGCCACCGACGAGGCAGTGTTCATTTTGCTCGAGGCGCTGAGCCTGCCGGTCGACGACATCAATCCCTGGCTCGACGCGCGGCTGACCCGCGCCGAGCGCGAGAGGCTGCTGGGGCTGATCGAGGCCCGCATCGCCACCCGCAAGCCCGCGTCCTATCTGCTCGGGCGTGCCTATATCCAGGGCATCCCGTTCCATGTCGACGAGCGCACCATCGTGCCGCGCTCCTTCATCGCCGAACTGCTGCTCAACGACGCGCTGTTCGGGCCGGGCGGCATCGAGGACCCGGACGCCATCGGCAGCGTGCTCGACCTCTGCACCGGCGGCGGCAGCCTCGCGATCATCGCCGCGCGGGTCTTTCCCAACGCGTCAGTGGACGCGGTAGACCTTTCGGCCGATGCGCTGGAGGTCGCCCGCCGCAATGTCGCCGAGCACGGATTCGAGGATCGCATCAGCCTCCACCAGGGCGATCTGTTCGCGCCGCTCGGCCGCAAGCGCTACGACCTCATCCTCAGCAACCCGCCCTATGTGGCGGCGGCCGAGGTCGCGGCCTTCCCGCCCGAATACCGAGCCGAGCCGCAGATGGCGCATCTGGGCGGCGAAGACGGCCTCGACCTCGTCCGCCACATCCTCGCCGGCGCCCGGGCGCACCTCCACGAGAACGGCGTTCTGGTGTGCGAGATCGGCACCGGCCGCGAGCGGCTCGAAGCCGAGTTCGCGGTGCCTTTCACCTGGCTCGACACGGAAGCCTCGGAAGGCGAAGTGTTCGCGCTGCGGGCCGAGGATTTGCCCTGAGGGCTGGCCGCTTCGCGAGTGCCGACAGCGAGCGACTGATCGAAGGCGATCGGGCGGTCTGGATTCCCGCCTGCGCGGGAATGACGTTGTGGGGGTGGCACGGCTTTGCTGACTGAACTTTTCAAAGAACTCTCCCCCTAGATACGGGCGAGCGGAGGACTCCGACGACCTGACGGTCTCGGGGTTTGGCTTGCCGTGGCAAAGGTTCGCCACGGACGGAGAGCGCCGGGCGCCTCCGGGTTATGTTTGCTAGGCGAGACGCCCAGCGCTTCTCCGCAGCGGGATTTTAGGAACAGTCAGGCGGGGAGCAGGGGACCTGCCGCGACCTGAACGCTGGACCTGGAGCAGCACGACTGCCACTCCCCCACCGCGTCCGCCGGTGCTTCGTCGGCACCCCGCGGTAGATGACGGACACAGCACTAATGTAGCCGATGTGGGAGAGGCGGCAGTTCGAGGGGCGGTCATAAGGAAGCAGGCGCGTGGAAAGATGCGGTGGTGTCACGGGTTGGACGGCGGCGTTGGGAGGCAACTCGATGGCCGCAGTCAGGTCCCTCCCCTGCGGCGCAGCCGTGGGGGAGGTGGCGCGAAGCGACGGAGGGGGTGGCCGCTTGCGCCGAAGCTGAGGTGGTCGGGCCGCCCCCTCCGTCACTCTATCGCGTGCCACCTCCCCCATGCTTCGCATAGGGGAGGAACCGACTGAGGCTTCCGCTCCAGGGTGCCGACTGAGAGCAAGAACCCCCTCACCAAGCTGCGCTACGGCTCCGCCTAGCTTCGCTATCCTCCCCCACCAAGGGGGAGGATGACGGTGCCGACTGACGGCACTGGGGTTCAGCGGGGAGATGCTTCCGCCGAGGCCGTCAGGACTTTGCGGCACGCCAGCCGGCGGCGCGCGCTTCTGCTTCCGAGCAGAACCAGCGCTCGCCGTATTCGGGGCTTATCTTGGTGACCGCGTAATAATGCTGGCCGGGCACGTGATAGATGCGCTCGCCGGTATCGATGCTGATGTTGCCCTTGATGACGCAGTTCTGCGCAGTGGCCAGCGGCGCCAGACCGCTGCTTGCCCGGCTGTAGCCGTAGACGCCGGCGATTCCGGCAAATGCCGCCAGGGCAATGAGACCGAAAGTTCGCACCGTGAGCCCTCCTCGGCTGCGGTCAGCCAAGAGGTGGGCGCGCGGAACAGCACGGCAAACCCGAGAATGCCGCGATGGTTGCGGCTCCATGAGGACGAAAGATCAAATTGCCGCAACGAAAAAGGCCCGGGATCGCTCCCGGGCCTCAGCATTAGAACCGCGTTGCAGCGGCTGAAATCACTCGGCCGGTTCGGCGGCCGGCTGCTCGTGGGCCTTTTCCTTGCCGGTCGCCTGGTCGACGACCTTCATGGAGAGGCGGACCTTGCCGCGCTCGTCGAAGCCGAGCAGCTTGACCCAGACCTTGTCGCCTTCCTTGACGACGTCGGTGGTCTTGCCGACGCGCTGGTCGGCGAGCTGGCTGATGTGGACGAGGCCGTCCTTGGAACCGAAGAAGTTCACGAACGCGCCGAAATCGGCGGTCTTGACCACGGTGCCCTGGTAGATGGCGCCGATCTCCGGATCATCGGTGATGCCGCGGATCCACTTGATGGCGGCGTCGATCGCCTTGCCATCCGAGGACGAGACCTTCACGGTGCCGTCGTCCTGGATGTCGACCTTGGCGCCGGTCTTTTCGACGATCTCGCGGATCACCTTGCCGCCGGTGCCGATCACTTCGCGGATCTTGTCGGTCGGGATCTTGAGGGTCTCGATGCGCGGGGCGAACTCGCCGACCTGGCCGCGGGAGGCGGTGATGGCCTTGGCCATCTCACCCAAAATGTGGGTGCGGCCTTCCTTGGCCTGGCCGAGGGCGACCTTCATGATCTCCTCGGTGATGCCGGCGATCTTGATGTCCATCTGCAGCGAGGTCACGCCATCGGCGGTACCGGCCACCTTGAAGTCCATGTCGCCCAGGTGATCCTCGTCGCCGAGGATGTCGGAGAGCACCGCGAACTTCTCACCCTCGAGGATGAGGCCCATGGCGATGCCGGCCACCGGCTTCTTGAGCGGCACGCCGGCGTCCATCAAGGAGAGCGACGTTCCACACACGGTCGCCATCGATGACGAGCCGTTCGACTCGGTGATCTCGGAGACGACGCGCAGCGTGTAGGGGAACTCTTCGGTCTTGGGCAGCATCGGGTGGATGGCGCGCCAGGCGAGCTTGCCGTGGCCGATTTCGCGGCGACCGGGCGAACCCATGCGGCCGGCCTCGCCAACGCTGTAGGGAGGGAAGTTGTAGTGAAGGAGGAAGGTCTCCTTCTTGGTGCCTTCGAGCGAGTCGATGAACTGCTCGTCGTCACCGGTGCCGAGCGTGGCGACCACGAGGGCCTGCGTCTCGCCGCGGGTGAACAGCGCCGAGCCATGGGTACGCGGCAGCACGCCGACTTCCGACAGGATCGGGCGCACGGTGCGCACGTCGCGGCCGTCGATGCGGGTGCCGGTGTCGAGGATGTTCCAGCGCACGATCTTGGCCTGGAGGTTGTGGACGACTTCGCCCAGCTCCTCGGCCGAAACGCTCTTGTCGGCGATGCGGGCGGCGTAAGCCTCCTTCACCTTGGCGTTGGCGGCATCGACGGCGGCGTAGCGGGCGGCCTTGTCGGTGATCTTGTAGGCGGCGCGGAGGTCACCCTCGGCCAGCGCCAGCACTTCCTTTTCGAGCGCCGAGAAATCCGGCGGGCTGAAATCGCGCGGCTCCTTGGCGGCCAGTTCGGCCAGCTTGATGATGCCCTGGATGACCTTCTTGGAGGCCTCGTGGCCGAACATCACGGCGCCGAGCATCACTTCTTCGCTCAGCTCCTGCGCCTCGGACTCGACCATCAGCACGGCGTCCTGGGTGCCGGCCATCACCAGATCGAGCTTGCTGTCGGCGCGCTTGTCGACCGACAGGTTGAGCACATACTGGCCATCGACCCAGCCGACGCGCGCGGCGCCGATCGGACCCATGAAGGGCACGCCCGAAATGGTCAGCGCGGCAGAGGCGGCGACCATCGAGAGCACGTCGGGATTGTTCTCCATGTCGTGCTGAAGGACGGTGACGATGACCTGCGTCTCGTTCTTGTAGCCATCGGGGAAGAGCGGGCGGATCGGACGGTCGATGAGGCGCGAGACCAGCGTCTCGTTCTCGGTCGGGCGGCCTTCGCGCTTGAAATAGCCGCCCGGGATCTTGCCGGCGGCGAAGTATTTTTCCTGGTAGTTGACGGTCAGCGGGAAGAAGTCCTGGCCGGGCTTGGGCGACTTGGCGCTGACGACGGTGGCGAGGACCACGGTCTCGCCGAGGGTCGCGAGCACGGCGCCGTCGGCCTGCCGGGCGATCTTGCCGGTCTCGAGCGTGAGCGGCTGGCCGCCCCAGTTGAGCTCGACCTTGTGGTAATCGAAATTGATGGGCATCGGTATGATGTCTTTCCATTCTGCCGGAATGAGCGGGAACGCGGGGGCGTAGACACCCCACGAACTCATCCGGTGTGCCAGCCAAGGCCGCGCACCCCATGTGCTCGGCCGGCCCAAAATCGGCACGGTTTCCGCGCTGGTATTTCTGCCTTGTCGGGGCAGGCGGAACATGGACAAGACGATGAGCCAATCACCGCATGATTGGCCGATGATCTCGCCATGCTCCGCGTAGTCCAACCAGCCTACGCAAGTCGGGCATCGCTGAACCGAAACCGGTATCCAGTTTTCGGCGCGATGCCTTGGTCATGGTCCGGTCCCGCGGAGACGTGCCCCGCGAAACCCGCTTGCAGATCGAAATCAGCGGCGGATGCCGAGGGCCTCGATCAGCTTCTTGTACCGCGGCTCGTCGATACGCTTGACGTAATCGAGAAGCGAACGGCGGGTCTGCACCAGCTTCAGCAGGCCGCGGCGGGAATGGTGATCCTTGCCGTGGGTCTTGAAGTGCTCGGTGAGGTTGTTGATGCGCTCCGACAGGATCGCGACCTGCACTTCAGGCGAGCCGGAATCGTTCGGTTTGGTGGCATATTCCTTGATGAGCGCAGTCTTGCGCTCGGCCGTGATCGACATCGGATGATCCCTTCTGGTGGAGGATTTGAGGATGCCCGGCTCCGGGATGTCGTCCAGGGCGGGCCGCTAACACCGGCCAAAACGGCCGATTGGCGGGGCATATAGGTCAAATGTGGCCGGATTGCCAGCGCTTTGTGGAGCCCGGACCGGCGCAGCGGCCCTTACGGCCTGTCCGCCTCGTCGGCGGCCGTGCTGGGATCGATGGCGCTGACGGGGACAGAGAACTTCCACTCGAGCCCGTCGGGATGGACGGTGCGCTCGACCGTGGCGCCGAGCGAGCGCCCGACCATGTTTTCGAGCACCGCGGTGCCGAACCCCCGCCGCTCGCTGGGCGGCCTGAAGCTGGGCGTCGTCTCCCGCCAGTCGAAATTCAGCATCTCGCCGTCGCGCGACCAGGTGACGGCCAGCCGGCCGCTATCGGTCTGGAAGGCCCCGTATTTCACCGCATTGGTGGCGAGCTCATGCGCCGCCATGCCCAGGATCTGTGCCGCCTGGTTGTTGACGCGGACCGAGGGGCCGTCGAGCTTCACGCCCTCCCCGTCGGCGGGCACGAAAGGATCGATCTGGCTCAGGATCAGCTCGCGCAGGTCGACGCCGACGACGCCGTTGGCCAGCAGCAGATCGGTGGAGCGGGCGAGCCCGAAGATACGCTTTTCGAAATTCTGCACGAATTCGGGGACGGAATCGGCGCCGCGGGCCGTCTGCTTGGCCATCGCGGCGATCACCGTCATCTGGTTCTTGGAGCGGTGCGCCAGCTCGCGCATCAGGAACCGCACCTCGGTTTCGGCCTGCTGGCGGCGCCGCGAGGCTTCCTCCAGCGCCAGCGACACGGTGGCGATCTCCGAGATCGGGTAGTCGCGCGCGGTGACCGGCTGGCCGGTGCCGAGCCGCTTGGCGTCGCCCTCGAGGCCGCGGACCGAGCGGCCGATCTGCAGCGTCACCCAGTAGACGACCAGCACCACGATGGCGGCGAGCAGCAGGCCGCCGACGGCCAGCGACCATACCGCATCCATCAGCGGCTGGCTGATCACCGAGCTCGGCGCCCAGGCGATCAGCGTCCAGCCGGTGAGCGGCGACTGCCGGATCGCGGCGCGGTAGGAGTCGGTCGGCGTGCGCAGCGTCACGAGGCCGGGCGTCGTGTCGAGCACCGACACGTCGGCCAGGGTGAATTTCGTGCCGGCCTTGTCGCTCCCCTCGGACGAAGCGATGATATTGCCGGTCTTGTCGATCATCGCGACATTCCAGCCGGGCGGCAGCTTGTCGCTGAGCAGCGGCATTTCGAGCGAGGCGACCGGCCGCGACAATGCCAGCACCATCGGCGCCAGCTTCCCCTCGAAGACCGGCAGCAGCACGTTGAAGACCTTCTGGCCCGAGACCTTGCCGATCACCATGCCGGAAACGACGACATCCCTGGTGGCCAGCGCCTGGCTGGGGCTGTCGGTATCGGCGCTCAGCACCGGCGGCGCGCCGAACTCGGAACGGGTCGACATGGTGGCGTAGAAATTCTGGTCGAGCGTGTAGACCCAGGTATTGCTGCCATCGAGGGCGGTCTTGAGCTGGTCGTAGAGCGCCCGCAAATCGCCGTTCAGCAGCGACGGGCTGGTCGACAGAATCTTGAGGGTCGAGATGTTGGCGTTCACCTCGCGATCGACCGCCTGGACGATCGAGCGGGCGCTGCCGGTGATCAGCGTCTCGACGACGCGCTCCTGCGCCTCGTTGTTGCGCTGCAGCAGGATGGCCGAAAAGGCGAAGGCCGGCACCAGCGCCACCAGCGCCAGGACGAACAGGTAGACCGCGATGGAGCGCGGCTTCCGGCTCTGGGCAGAGGCGGCAGCAGCGGCGGCTGACAGCGAATTCTGAGCGTCCACGCGAAACTCCGGCAGCGGCGGGAAGAACAGACGATAGCTTCGCTCTAGTGCCGACGCTGACCGCATTCGCCCCCGTCACTTAAGATGCATCAGACCGCCAAAAGTTCCCACCATGCCGAAGAGAGTTGATCGGCCGGCTGTTCCCGCCAACCGCTACCCCCGGATCACCCGGCTCGGATGAAACTGCCCCAGCCTGACGCTGCCGATGGCCACGGCGCTGCCGGCGCAGCTCGCCCAGGCTTCGTCGAGCGCCAGCGGCGCGCCGGCGCCGCGCAGCAGCACCGCGCCGCCATTGCGGATCGCCACAGCATCGTCAGGCGAAACGCGCAGCTCGGGCAGGTCGCGCAGGCCGGTGGTTACCGGCTGCAGAAGCACGTCCCGGCTGGGATGCTGTTCTATGGTGTCGAGCGTCACCGCATCCGCTACGCCAAAGCCGCCCACCCGGGTGCGGCGCAGCAGCGTCACATGGCCGCGCGTGCCCAGCGCCAGCGCCAGGTCGCGGGCGAGGGCTCGCACATAGGTGCCCTTCTCGCAGGCCATCTCGAAGCTGCTGCGCTCGCCCGCATGCGCGACCAGCACCAGCTCGTCGATGGTCACTTCTCGCGGGGCCAGCTCGACCGTCTCGCCGGCCCGGGCAAGGTCGTAAGCCCGCTCGCCATCCACCTTGATGGCGGAGAAAGCCGGCGGCCGCTGCAGGATGGTGCCGGTGAAAGCCGGCAGAGCGGCCCGGATGGCGTCCTCGGCCGGTCGCAGCTCCGACGTCGCGACGGCCTCGCCCTCGGCATCGTCGGTGCTGGTCTGCACGCCCCAGCCGATCTCGAAGCGGTAGCGCTTCTGGCCGCCCTGGACGAACGGCACGGTCTTGGTGGCCTCACCCAGCGCGATCGGCAGCAGGCCGGTCGCCAGCGGATCGAGCGTGCCTGCATGCCCGGCCTTTTCGGCCGAATAGAGCCAGCGCACCTTGCCGACCGCCTGGGTTGAGGTCATGCCGAGCGGCTTGTCGAGGATGATCCATCCCGAGATGGCGCGTTTGGGCGCCACTAGTCGGAATCTTTCTCGTCGTCTTCGTCGCCCTGCAGGTCGCGCTGCACGCGGTCGGAGCGGAGCAGCGCGTCGATCTTGCCGAATTCGGCAAAGGTCTCATCGACGAAGAAGCGGATCTCAGGCGCGAATTTCAGGTCGAGCTCGGGCGCCACGCGGCCCCGGATGAAGCGCTGGTGGCGGTTGAGCGCGGCGACGATCTCGTCGGCCCGCTCGCCGCCCAGCGGCATCACATAGGCGCTGGCGAGCTTGAGGTCGGGCGACATGCGCACTTCGGGCACCGTGATCACCGCGGTGCCGAGCTCATCGTCCTCGATCTCGCCGCGCGCGAACAGCTGCGCCAGCGCGTGCCGCACCAGCTCGCCCACGCGCAGCATGCGCTGGGTCGGTCCGGTTGGTTTGTGACGATCTTGTTTCATCGCGCCGATCTAGGCGCTTGGCTTCGCCGGGTCAATTGCGGGCTTGGGCGGCTCGGCTGCCGGTGGCGGCTTGGGCGCGGCCGGCGTCGCCTCGATCCGCCGGTGCAATTCCTCGATCGAGCCCATCTCGCGAAAAGCCCGGCGCGGCAGGATGAGCACGTCCTCGTCGGTATCGAGGAACAGATGGGTGCGCGTCAGCAGCGCGCGCCGGACATCGACAAAGCCGATATCGCGCGGCATGCCGGCCCCGATGGTGGTGAGCCGCGCCGGCCATTCGCTGAGCGTCAGCTCCACCGGCCGCTTCAGTCGCCGCCGAGCCCGCAGCCATTGCTGGCCGGCGATCAGCAGCAGCGCCAGCACGAAGGCGATGGCGACCAGCACGGTGACCAGCAGCGACGAGGTCCAGCTGAAGCGCGGCCCGGCCCAGTCGGCCGGGATCAGCAGCGCGGCGGCGCCCCACACGCCGATCCACAGCAGCAGCGCCAGCACGCCGAGCGGCGTCATGCGGCTCGCCGCCTGCTCATAGGCGAGAGCATCGGCGCGGGTCAGCGTGAAGGTGGTGGTGTGGAGCGGTTCGTCGGCCATCGGGCGGAGTGTAGAGCCCGCACCCTTGCCGGTCTATTGCAGCGCGAAGGTCAGCCCGGCGGTGACGGTCTGCATCGCGATGATACCGGACGATTGCTGCATGGCAACGCCGCTGAAGCCCTGGAAGGGCGTAGCGAACGGTGCGACTTCGAACATCTTGAACCTGGGGTTGGGCGCCACCCGGTAGCGATAGCCGATATCGAGCGTGACGGGCTTGGCCAGCGCGATGCGGACGCCACCGCCCAGCTGCGCCGCCGGCACGATGGTGCTCACGGTGTTGACGCCGTTTGGATCATGGCTGCTGCAGGTGCAAAGGTCGGACATTGTCGTGCTGACCCGGGCCGCGCCGATGCCGCCGCCCAGATAGGGGGTGAATGCTGTGCCCGTGTCGATGTCCCAATAGCCATCGACGAGGAAGAACTGCACGTCAGAGGTGACCTTCAGCAGCAGAGCGTCCTCGATCGTGTCCTCTTTGGACGGCGTGGTGGGCGTGTCGGAGAACTCGAACCAGTTCCATTTGCCGGTGAACCCGTCGGTGATGCCCGAGGCAGCTTCCAGGCGGGCTGAATTTTCGTGATAGTTGGCGGTCGCAAAGGCGGCGTCCGACACATCCGCATCGACGCGCACGCCGCCGAAATCGTAGCCGATGACGAAACCTGCCAGCTTGCCCGTGCCATAAGTCAGCGTGCTCTGCGTCAGCACGCTCAGCGAGACCGGGGTCGCGTAGTATGGATAATCGACGGTCTGTACGCCGCGCTCGAGCCACTGGAGCAGCAGCGGATCGATTTTTCCGTCGTCGGCAAAGTCGGTTACCGTCTTGACCGGACCGGCAGGCGACGTGATCACGGCGTAATTGCCATAGTCGATCTTCTGCTGCGTGGCGGTCCGCTGGGCCGCGCCGCCATAGATGCCGACATAAAAGCCGCTCACGTCCTGGGCAAAGGCCGGCGTGGCAGCCAAAGCCGCAACCACCGCCAGCGCTGTCCCCAGTCGACGCATCCGAGGCCCCGCAAATATGACGCTGTTATCGGCCGGATGCCGGGCCATGGCAAGCACTCGCTGCGGCAGGCGGAACGTCAGCTCCGTCCCCTGCGCTACGTGGTTCCAACCGGCAACGATGCCTCGACTACAGGCAGATATCGTAGACGTCGCTAAGAATCTCGTCGATCCGCTCGCCGTCGCGCTTCATCCAGACCACGTAATCGATGTTGCAGGCGATGTTGTCGGCGGTATCCGGCTTACGGAAGAAGTCGGTGAAGCCGGCCTTTTGGCGCTCGCACGCGGTGTCGCCGCAGACGGCTGGTTCGTCGGCAACCGGCTCCATCGGGTAGTGGACGTAGCCCGAGCGGGTCAGCCGTGTGATGACATCGCTAGCCGGCTCGGTAGCCGAAAACACTTCAGGTAACATCGAACGCGACGCGCCATTCAGATAAATGAAGCGATCGATCGGGTCGATCAGCAACCAGGGCCGAAACAAAAACGCCGCCGCAACCAGTGCGACGGCGCCAATTGAGACCGCAATCAGCAGCCGCATCGAGTTCCCTTACAGCGTGCGCGTCACCTGCTCCACGCGGAAGCACTCGATGACGTCGCCGGCGCGGATGTCTTCGTAGTTCTCGAAGGCCATGCCGCATTCCTGGCCGGCCGGGACTTCCTTGACCTCGTCCTTGAAGCGCTTGAGCGTCTTGAGCTTGCCTTCGTGGATAACGACGTTGTCGCGCAGCAGGCGGACGCCGGCGCCGCGCTCGACGATGCCTTCGGTGACCTGACAGCCGGCGACCTTGCCAACCTTGGTGATCTGGAAGACTTCCTTGATCGAGGCGTAGCCGATGAAGGTCTCGCGGCGCTCCGGCTTGAGCAGGCCCGACATCGCCGCCTTCACGTCATCCACGAGGTCGTAGATGATGTTGTAGTAGCGGATCTCGATGCCGGCGCGAGCCGCCAGATCGGAGGCCTGCTTGTTGGCGCGGACGTTGAAGCCGATGATGATGGCGTTGGACGCCGTCGCCAGCGTCACGTCGGATTCGGTGATGGCACCCACGCCGCTCATCAGGATCTGGGCCGAAACTTCCTCGGTGCTCAGCTTGTTGAGCGAGGCGTTGATCGCCTCGACCGAGCCTTGCACGTCGCCCTTGATGATCAGCGGGAATTTCGCCACGCCCTGCGCCTTGAGCTGATTCATCATCTGCTCGAGGCTGGTGGCGCCGCCGGTTGCCGATTTCTCGCGCTGCTGGCGCTGGCGATAGTCGGTGACTTCGCGGGCGCGCGCCTCGCTCTCGACGACCGAGAAACGATCGCCGGCACTGGGCACACCGGTAAAGCCCAGCACCTCGACCGGCATTGACGGGCCGGCATCCTTGGCCTGCTCGCCCTTGTCGTCGATCAGGGCGCGGACGCGGGCGAACTCCGTTCCAGCCACCACGATGTCGCCGACCCTGAGCGTGCCGCGCTGCACCAGCACGGTCGCCACCGCACCGCGGCCGCGATCGAGCTTGGCTTCGATCACGAGGCCCTCGGCCCGGCCGTCGCGCGGCACCTGCAGCTCGAGCACTTCGGCCTGCAGCAGGATGGTCTCGAGCAGCTTGTCGAGGCCGGTCTTCTTGACCGCCGACACTTCCACGTCGAGCGTGTCGCCGCCCATCGATTCGACCTGCACGTCGTATTGCAGCAGCTCGGTGCGCACGCGCATCGGGTTGGCCGACGGCTTGTCCATCTTGTTGATGGCCACGATGATCGGCACACCCGCCGCCTTGGCGTGCTTGATGGATTCGATCGTCTGCGGCATGACGCCGTCATCGGCCGCCACCACCAGTACGGCGATGTCGGTCGCCTGCGCGCCGCGGGCCCGCATGGCGGTGAAGGCTTCGTGGCCGGGCGTATCGAGGAAGGTGATCTTCTGCCCGTTCACCTCGACCTGGTAGGCGCCGATATGCTGCGTGATGCCGCCGGCTTCGCCTGAAACGACGTTCGTCTCGCGGATCGCATCGAGCAGCGAGGTCTTGCCGTGGTCGACGTGGCCCATGATGGTCACGACCGGCGCGCGGTGCGTCAGGTCCTCGGCCTTGTCGTCGGCCGGCAGGTCGTAGAGGCCCGCCTCGACGTCGGATTCGGACACGCGCTTGACCGTGTGGCCCAGCTCGGTCGCGATCAGCTCGGCGGTGTCGGCGTCGATCACGTCGTTGATCGTCACCATCTTGTCCATGCCCATCAGCATCTTGATGACGGTGACGCCGCGCTCGGCCATGCGGTTGGCGAGCTCCTGCACGGTGATCGCCTCGGGGATGATCACTTCGCGGCTGAGCTTGGGCGCGGTCTGGACGTTGCGGCCCATCTTCTTGTCGCGGCGGCGGCGCATGGCCGCCAGCGAGGGACCGCGATCGCGATCGGATTCGGTCGTCGCGCTGGCCACCGTCAGGCGGCCGCGGGCAAAGGCGTTCTCGTCACCGGCGCGGCGGGTCGGCCGCTCGGGCGTGGCGACGCCGCGGCGGGCGGCGTTCTCGGTTTCCATCGGCCGGCCACCCGAGGGCGGCACCGAACGGGTGCGGCGGCCATCGGCCTCCGACGGGCCCGGCGGCGGCACGTTGGGAATGGGCGCGGGGCCGCCCGGACGGCGGAAATCGCCACTGCGGCCCGCGGGGCTGCCCGGACGGGCAGTCGAGGGCGCACCCGGACGACCGGTGGACGGACCACCGGGGCGGGCCGTCGACGGCGCACCAGGACGGCCCGTCGAGGGACCACCGGGACGACGCGCATCCGGACCGCCGGGGCGGCGGAAATCGGACGAAGGCGACGACGACGGACGGCCGCCATCGCGCGAATAGGACGGGCGAGCCTCGGCAGCCGCCGGGCGGCGCTCCTCGACCACGGTTTCGACCGGCCGTTCGGCTTCGATGGTGGCGGCCTGCGCGGCAGCGGCTTCGGCAGCCGCGGCCTGCGCAGCGCGCTCGGCATCGGCGCGGGCCGCAGCCTCACGGATTTCACGGCGGCGCGCATCTTCCTCGGCGCGGCGCGCTTCGGCTTCGGCAGCGCGGCGATTGTCCTCGGCCTGGCGGGCGCCGGCTTCGCGCAACACGCGGGCGCGCGCTTCGGCCTCGGCCGAGCTCAAGCCGGTCTGGCGCGGCACGGGCGCCTGGGTGCGGGCCTGCGGGCGGCCGTCATCGCGGCGCGGCGCGGGACGCGCGCTGTTGGTGGACGCCGGCGGCGCGGACGATGCCGGACGGGCCGGCGGCGCGCCGGTATTGCCATGCGGCACGACCCGGGTGCGCTTTTCGACCACGACGGTGCGCGCCGGACCCCGCGACATGCCGGGACGCGCCCCAACTGCCGGACCGCCCTTGAGCGTCAGCGTCTTCTTGGGAGCCCCGTCTGTCGTCTTGTCGTCGCTGTCAGCCATAAAAACTCGTCTCTTTCCAAGGTCAATTAGCGATGTAACGGGCCAATCTCTCGGCTCGTTTCACCGCTGCTTCGCCTGCTGCCCCTTGGGTCGGCGCAGCATGTATCACATTTTCAATCCCGAGCGCCAAACCCAATTGCGCGGAATCGAGCAATTCGAAATGCGGCACGTCGGCGCCCGCAAACCCCTGCTCCGCGGCGCTTTTCGTCGCCGCCTTGAGGGTAGCCAGCATCTTCTTCTTGCCGTCCTCGGCGGCATCGGTCGCCGTCAGCAGCGCGATCGCCTCGCCGGTCTCAAGCGCGGCCTTCACCTTCATGGCGCCGGTCAGCAGCTGCCCGGCCTTCCTGGCCATCTGCAGGCTCGACACGAAACGCTGCTCCAGCCGAAGCCGCGTCAGCGCCGGCAGATCCTCGGGCACCGTAACGGCCGTCTTGAGGCTGCGGGCGAAGGCCTTCTTCTTCACCGCCTCGGCGACGTGCTTTTCGCCGAGCGACACCCACACGCCGCGGCCTTCCGCCCTGGCGTCGGTATCGGGCACCAGCACGTCGTCGGGCCCGACCACGAAGCGGACGAGGTCAGCCGCCGCCTTCACCTCATGGGTGAGCGCGCAGCGTCTTTCGATCTCGTCCTTGCCGGGCACCGGGCGGTGGTCGCCCGCATTACGCGGGCGCTCCTTCCTCGGCGCCCTCGGCTTCATCGGCCGGCGGCGCCAGATCGGCTTCGGTGATCCAGCCGGCCTTGAGGCGGGCCTGCAGGATCATCTCCTCGGCTTCCTCGCGCGACACCGGGAAGTCCTTGAAGGTGCCGTCGAAGCGCTTGGTCTCGCCATCCTTGCGCTCGGTCCAGCCGACGAGGTCGTCGGCGGCGTTGCCGGCAAAGTCCTCGATATTCTTGATGCCTTCCTTGCCGAGCGCCACAAGCATCGCCGCATTGAGGCCCGGGATCTCGTAGAGTTCGTCCGCCACGCCGAGCTTGATGCGCTCTTCGTCGTTGGCCTTCTCGATGGCGGCGAGGTAGTCGGCGGCGCGCTGCTGGATTTCGGCCGCGGTCTCCTCGTCGAAGCCCTGGATCGAGGCGATCTCGCTCACCTCGATATAGGCGAGCTGCTCGACCGACGAGAAGCCTTCGGAAGCCAATAGCTGGGCAACCATCTCGTCCACATCAAGGGCCTGCATGAACAAAGCCGACCGCTCGGTGAATTCCTTCTGGCGGCGCTCGCTCTCTTCCTGCTCGGTGAGGATGTCGATGTCCCAGCCGATCAGCTGGCTGGCGAGGCGCACGTTCTGGCCGCGGCGGCCGATGGCGAGCGAGAGCTGCTCGTCGGGCACCACGACTTCGATCTTTTCGGCCTGCTCGTCGAGCACGACCTTGGCCACGTCGGCCGGCTGCAGCGCCGAGACCACGAGGTCGGCGATATTGTCGGTCCAGGGGATAATGTCGATCTTTTCGCCCTGCAGTTCGCCGACCACGGCCTGCACGCGCGAGCCGCGCATACCGACGCAGGCGCCGACCGGATCGATCGAAGAATCGTTGCTGGTCACCGCGATCTTGGCACGGCTGCCGGGGTCACGGGCAATCGAGCGGATGGTGATGATGCCGTCGTAGATCTCCGGCACTTCCTGCATGAACAGCTTCGCCATGAACTGCGGATGGGTGCGGGAAAGGAAAATCTGCGGGCCGCGCTGCTCGCGGCGCACGTCGTAGATGTAGGCGCGGACGCGGTCGCCATAGCGGTACATCTCGCGCGGGATCAGCTCGTCGCGGCGGATGATGGCTTCGCCGCGGCCGAGGTCGACGATGACGTTGCCGTATTCGACGCGCTTGACGGTGCCGTTGACGATCTCACCGACGCGGTTGATGTACTCGTCATACATGCGCTCGCGCTCGGCATCGCGCACCTTCTGGACGATCACCTGCTTGGCCGACTGCGCCGCGATGCGGCCGAACTCGATGGGCGGCAGCGGCTCGGTGATGAAGTCGCCGATCTTGGCGGCATCGTTGCGGGCCAGCGCGTCCTTGAGCGAAATCTGCTTGCCGGGCTCCTCGACCGCCTCGACGATCTCGAGCAGCCGCCAGGTCCGGGTCTCGCCGGTCTTGGGGTTGATCTCGACGCGGATCTCGGTCTCGGCGCCGTAGCGCGTCTTGGCGGCCTTCTCCATCGCGTCCTGCATGGAGGCGATCACCACCATGCGGTCGATGGATTTTTCGCGCGCGACGGCGTCCGCAATCTGCAGCAGCTCAAGTCGGTTCGCACTGACGGCCATTTAGTGAATCTCCTCTGGAAGATCGTCTTCCGCGTTCAAATCGGTTTCGACCGTCTCGATGTCGTCATCGTCGTCGATCGGGTTCTCGTCCTGGTCGGCCTGGGCCATGTTCAGGAGCTTGTCGGTCATCACCAGCTTGGCCTCGGCAATCGCGGCCAGCGGTAGAACATTGTTCGGGTCGGTATCCTTGGGCGCATCCGGCAGCCGGATGGTGACGGTATCGTCGGTGGCCGCCTCGATGAAGCCGCGGAAGCGCTTGCGGCCATCGATGGCGTCCGCGAGCTCGATCCTGGCCTCGTGGCCGATGAAGGCCCGGTAGTCGCGGGCCCGCACCAGCGGCCGGTCGATGCCGGGCGAGCTGACCTCGAGGTGGTATTCGCGATCGATCGGATCCTCGACGTCGAGCACCGGCGAGATGTCCTTGCTCAACCGCTCGCAGTCGGTGATCGTGAAGCGGCCATTGGCGTCTTCCGCCATGATCTGCAGCGTACAGCCGTTCTCCTGCGTGACCTTCACGCGGACGAGGCTGTAGCCAAGATCATTGGCCACCGGCTCGATGATGGCGGCGATCCGCTGCTCGAGGCCGGTTTCCTTGATGTAGCGCTTTTCAGTCAGGTCGAAAGCCATGTGGCCTTTCAAAACAAAAAGAGCGGGGGCCGGTCAGGGCACCCACTCTCCGATGAGAGCAATGATGTAGCCGTCATATAGCGCCACGGGCGGTCCGGCGCAAGAGCGGCGCTATTGAGGGACTGGCCAGGGACCGCCTGTTACCTCTCCCAGGTGACGTTCTCGACGTTCGCGCCCAGTTCCTTGAGCGTGCCGCGCAGCTGGCGAACCATGTTGTCGGGGCCGCAGATGTAGAAGTTCTGCTCGAAACTGCCGACGTGCTGCTTGAGGAAGGCCTCGTTGATCTTTTCGTGCAGCAGCGAGGAGGCCGGGTCGTCCGTGACCGTCCAGATGATATCGAGCCCGGCAAAGCTCTCGAATTCCTCGCGGAGGATGATGTCGGCTTCCGTCCGGTTCGAGACGATGAGGGTGTGGCCCGCCATCTTCCGGCGGTGGTGCAGGTCGCGCAGGATGGCGATGAACGGCGTGACGCCGGCCCCGCCAGCGATGAAGGTTCCCGGCCCCTTATAGGTGATGGTGCCCCACACATCGCGGAGCACCAGCGATTGGCCGGGCTTGTAGCCGTAGAGCCGCTCGGTCACCCCGTCGCCGCCGGTCTTGAAGTAGCTCTTGATGGTGAATTCGAGAAACGGGTCATCGGCGAGCGCCGTGAAGGTGAAGGGGTGCTTCTTGTCGCGCCAGCCCTCCTCGTCGAGCGACACTTCGGTCGCCTGGCCGGGCTGGAACGAATATCCCTCCGGCCGCTCGAGCCGGTAACGGCGGACATTGTGGGTGACATCTTCGATATCGACGATCTTGACGCTGGGCATGGGCGAAACCTCCACCGGGATAATGCCGCTGTAACGCTGATTCATCCCGCGGGTTTGGACGATCCGGCAGGAAAATCGCCTTCAAGCCCCTGCCCGGCCTATCGTTTCGTCGAGGAAACTGACCCTCCCGGACGCCACCGACGGGCTGTCACGAAACTGACGATATCGGCCGTAACACTCTGATGTGTCTATGGAATTGCAAGCCGCTGCATAGCAGATATTCCGTCTTGCGAGAAGCGGCCGGCGGGCTGATTTCCGTGGTGTCCAACGCAACACTGAAAGGGACACACAAAATGACCACCACCAAGATTGCCGCTCTCGCCCTCACCGCCGTGATCGGCCTCGGCGCCGTCGCCACCCCGGTTCTGGCGAGCTCGAACGTCGGCGTTTCCGACAAGTTCGACAGCGCCTTCTACATCCAGCAGCTGCGCTATGACGGCATCGACGCCGTGTCGGCCCAGGACGTCGGCAACGACAACTTCCAGGCCCTCGTGATCGGCGCCGACGGCCACTCCAGCTACCTGACGTTCAATGAGAACACCTTCGCGCTGGTGAAGTAATCACCGGCGGCGCGTATCGCGTACCAAGGGGCCGGCGAACGACACGCCGGCCCTCTTATTTTCAGCGGGAAGCGCTGATCTGGACGATCTGGACCGGCCCGCTGGAGCGGGCGTCGAAGGCCCGGCGGGCCTCGACCACGCTCTGCCAGTTGCTGATGGCAAACTGCTCGAACGCCTCGAAGGCAGCGAGCGCTTCGATGCCGAGTTCGGTCAGCGCGTAATCGACGCGCGGCGGAATGGTGGCGTAGCCGGTGCGCAGGATGAAGCCGTCGCGCTCCAGCGCCCTCAGGCTGGCGGTCAGCGCCTTCTGCGAAATATGGCCGATCTCGCGCTGCAGTTCGGAGAACCGCTTGGTGTCGCGCCGCAGATGCAGGACGATTGCGGCGTTCCACTTGCTATGCCGCGTCGCCAGCAATTCTTCGAGGATGGCGGGATCAAGCGGCAGGCTAACGGGCCCCATAGACAAACTCCGGCAAAATGAACTGCCCCCTCGCGGGGGCATGTGGGCCGGTTCGCCGACAATTTCCAGAGGCGCGCCGTCAACTTACGGCGATTTAAGCTTCAGCCGAGCCGCTCGAATTCGAGATAAAAGCTGACCATCCGGCCCTCGAGCCGGGCTTTTTCCTCGTAACGCGTCGGCTCCCAGCCCGGATAAGGCACGTGCCAGCTGCCCGGCGCCCCGGCGCGGAATTTGAGGCGCGGCTCGCGCAGCACATGCGCCAGCGCCCAGTTGGCGTAATCCTCGATGTCGGTCGCAAAGCGGAACACGCTGCCCGGCTTCAGCACCCGCACCAGTTCGCCCAGCGTCGTCGGCGAGATGAAACGGCGCTTGTGGTGCCGCGTCTTCGGCCACGGGTCGGGATAGAGCAGGTAGGCCGCGTCGAGCGAGGCGTCCGGCAGTTTCACCAGCAGCTTCAGCGCGTCGTCGGTGAAGACGCGGACATTGCTCAGCTCACGCTCGTCCACCGCCTCGAGCAGTTTCGCGATGCCGCCCGAAAACACCTCACAGCCGATGAAGCCGGTATCGGGCTTTTCACTCGCGACCCGCGCCAGATGCTCGCCGCCGCCATAGCCGATCTCGATCTCGAAGCGGCTTGCCTGCGGAAAAAGCGAACGAGGTTCCAGCGGCCCTTCCGGCAGCGCGATCTCCAGGCCCGGCAGGGTTTCGCGGAACAGCCGATCCTGCCCCTTATGCAGCCGCTTGCCCGACCGCCGGCCGAAAAACGCCCGCGGCTCGCCATGGACGTTGAGGGGATGGTGGGGTTTGTCGGTCAATCGATCAGTCCGAAAGGATTGCCGAACGCGATCACTCCGCCCAGGGACGAAGGTGCATTTGGCGGCGCATCATCCTCGGCCATCCAAACCGCACCGCCGACGACAATGCCCTTCCAGCCATTGCCGTTCAGCTCGTAGAGCTTGATGCCATAGTCGAATTCAAGGCGCGTTAGATCATCGACATACGGCCGCAGCTGGCTGGGACTGCCCAGACCCAAGGTCAGCCCATCCATCACATGCGGCAGGGCGACAAAGCGCACGTCCTTGAACAGAATCTCCAGCCGCTTCTGCGGTGCGCCGTCCAGATAATTATCGCTGCGCAGCAGCATTTGTCCGTGCGAATGGACATATCCCGACAAGACGAACTGCCGCGGTGAGACGTAGGGCAGTGGTCCGGTGTCGAGACGGATCGCCGTGGAGGCGCCCTCGGCCGGCAACTTCCTGTACGACTGCGTCACGTAGGCGCCGTAAAGCAGCGCCGCCTTGATGTCCTCGTGGCTAAGGTAGTCGAAACTTTCGACGATCTCGTCGGCGGTATCGCCGGCGGCCAATGCTTCAAGCAGATGAGTCACGCCAATGCGGGTGCCATCAATGCGTGGTTTGCCGCCCAGTACGCCCGGCGTCGACACGATACGCTTCAGCAATAGCAAGTCGTCGTCCGTCATAGCGACCTATCCGGAGAAGTTACCCCTCCGGATAGTATCGGCGCTTGCCTAAGGCAACAAACAACGAGACTTAGGCCGCCTTCACTGCCGCCTTCAGCGCCGGCACGAGATCGGTCTTCTCCCACGAGAAGCTGCCGTCGCGGCCCGGCTTGCGGCCGAAATGGCCGTAGGCGGAGGTCTTGGCGTAAATCGGCTTGTTGAGCTCGAGCTTGTTGCGGATGCCGCGCGGGCTGAGGTCGAACACGTTGCTGAGCACGCCTTCGAGCTTGGCCTCGTCGACCTTGCCGGTGCCGTGCAGGTCGACATAGATCGACAGCGGCTTGGCGACGCCGATGGCATAGCTGAGCTGGATCGTGGCGCGCTCGGCGAGGCCGGCTGCAACGACGTTCTTGGCGAGGTAGCGCGCCGCATAAGCGGCCGAGCGGTCGACCTTGGTGGGGTCCTTGCCCGAGAAGGCGCCGCCGCCATGCGGGGCCGCGCCACCATAGGTGTCGACGATGATCTTGCGACCCGTGAGGCCGGCATCGCCGTCGGGACCGCCGACGACGAACTTGCCGGTCGGGTTGACGTGCCACACGGTGTCCTTGCCGATCCAGCCCTCGGGCAGCGCCTGGCGCACATAAGGCTCGACGATCTTGCGGACGTCGTCGGAGGTCAGCGAAGCATCGACATGCTGGGTCGAGACGACGATCTGCGTCACGCCGACCGGAACGTCGTTCTCGTACTTGATGGTGACCTGGCTCTTGGCGTCGGGGCCGAGTTTCACCGCGGCGCCTTCGCCCGCTTTGCGCGCATCGCGCAGGATTTCGAGGATCTTGTGGGCGTAATAGATCGGGGCGGGCAGCAGCTCGGGGGTCTCGCGGCTGGCATAGCCGAACATGATGCCCTGGTCGCCGGCGCCGACGTCCTTGTTGCCCTTTTCGTCGACGCCCTGCGCGATGTCGGCCGACTGGCCGTGCAGCAGCACGTCGATCTTGGCGGTCTTCCAGTGGAAGCCGGCCTGCTCGTAGCCGATGGCCCGGATGGCCTTGCGGGCGGTGGACTTGAACTTGGCCGGATTGACGATCGGCGCACCCGACTTGTCGTGGAGGATGTTCCCCTCCTTGTCCTTCTTGAGCAGCGTCGAGGGGACGCGCACTTCGCCGGCGATCACGACGCGATTGGTGGTCGCCAGCGTCTCGCAGGCGATGCGGACCTGGCTCGGATCCATGCCGGTCTTCTTGGCCTCGCGGAACACGAGGTCGACGATTTCGTCCGAGATGCGGTCGCAGACCTTGTCCGGATGACCTTCGGAAACCGATTCAGACGTGAAGAGATAGGAGGACCGCAAAGCCGAAACCCCGAAAAAGTGGCCAAAATCGCGGAAAATCCGCTGGTTCGGCCCGAGCTTTTGTCACCGGACGGTCACACGGTCAATGGGGATATAAAGAAAGCTTGATATCTCGGGGTCCGCGTTGCGGGAAATCTATGCCCTCGACGCCTGCGGCCGGCGCGTCCGTGTCACGAAGGCCAGCAGTATCCCCAGCACCACCAGGGCGAGGAACGGCCAGTTTCCCCAGCGATCGAAGGGCGTCTCGGCGATCCTGTTGGTCGGCACCACGTCCATCACGGCCGGCTGGTAGGGCGGCAGCTGGTCGGTGATCCGGCCCAGCGCATCGGCCGCGAAGGTGATGCCGGAATTGGTGACGCGCAGCAGCGGCAGCCCCGACTCGACGGCCCGCAGCAGCGCATGGTGAGCGTGCTGGGCATTGCCGATCGAGCCGTCGAACCACTCGTCGTTGGAAACGTTGAGCAAAAACTCGGCTTTGGCGGGATCGGCGCCGAGATCGCCCGAAAATATGGCCTCATAGCAAATCAGCGCGATGAAGGCGGGCGTGCCGGCCGGCTCCATCAGCCGCTTGCCGGTGCCGGGCGCCCAGCCATTGGTGCCGGGCACGAACTGGTTGATGCCGAACAGCTTCCAGAAGCCGGCAAAGGGCAGATATTCGCCGAACGGCACCAGATGCGACTTGTCGTAACTGGCGATCACCTCGCCCTGGGTGTCGATGGCGAGCAGCGAATTGTAGCCGGGGTTGATGTCGTCGGGGTCCTGCGGATCGGCGTCGGGCTCGCGCGGCGCACCGGTCAGCAGCGTCGTGCCGTCCGGCAGCATGCGGGCGATGCGCGCCAGCCCTTCGGGGTACTGGCTCATGAAGAATGGGAACACCGATTCCGGCCAGATCAGCTGGGTCTTGCCGGCGAGGCCCGGGTCGTTCGGCCCGAGCTTGGCCGAGCTCAGATCGATCAGGCGGCTGACGATGTCGGGCGGATTGGCGGCGGCCCAGTTGGAATGCTCGGTGATCACCGGCTGCACCATGCGCACCTGCATGTCGGTGCGTTTGGTGATCTCGGTGGCCCCGATCCGGTAATTGCCATAGCCCAGCTGTGCGGCGATGGCGGCGATCGCGAGGAAGAACGGCACCAGCCGGGTGGCCATGCCGCGCCCATCGGCCGGCCAGATCAGCGCCGGCGTCATCGCGAGGAGCGCCGCCAGCGCCGTCAGCCCGTAGACGCCCACGACCGAGCTCAGCTGCATCATCTGGGTATTGCCGGTCAGGGCGTAGCCGAGCAGGTCGAACGGGAAGCCCGAAAACGCGGTGCCCCGCACATATTCGGCGAGGCTCAGCCAGGCCGCCAGCGCCACGATACGCCAGGCGCCATGGCTCCAGCTCAGATGCGCGAAGGCCGAGGCCAGCCCCCAGAAAAACGCGATCAGCGCCGCCAGAGCTGCGATCGCAAAGGGCATTATGGCAACATAGTATCCACCCTCGAGCATAAACGCCGCGCCGAGCCAGTGGAAACTGACGATGAAATAGCCCCAGCCGAACGCAAACCCGATCCCGAAAGCCGGCCCGAAGATGCGGCCGAGGCCAGTGCGCCGCTCGGCACCATCAAGCGCCCAGACCCAGAACGGCATGGCGACGAACAGCGCCGGCAGGATGAACAGCGGCGGGATGCTGAGCGCCGCCACCGCGCCGGCGACCAGCATGAGCAAAAACCGCCGCCAGCCATGCGCCAGCATGGTCCACTCGGCCAGACGGGTCACGAATCACGCCTCATGCGCGGACCGTCGCCGCGAGAGGGGGCGGGGTCAAGGGACGAGGTCGTCGAGATCCAGCTTCAGCACATTGGCAAGCTTGCGCAGCGTCTCGACCGTGCCGGTCTTTTTGCCGGTCTCGAGCTCGGAGAGATAAGCCGGACTTATACCCGCTTGAGTAGCGAGGTCGGCTGCCGTGAGCCCCCGATATTCGCGCCAGACCCGGATCGAGTTCTCACCGCCGATAAAGCGGTTCATGATCTCCGCAGGGATAAGTTCTTCCCGGCCGGCCTCGATGTCGGCCATTATCCGGCGCGCTTCGGCGGCGTCGATGGCGTCGAGCAAGGCCTCATATTCGGCCATCGGGACGAGCATGAATTCCTCGCCGCCCGGAGTCGTAATCTTCTGCGCCGCGCTAGCCATAAATACTTCCTCTCGGGCCAACCTTTAGGACGGTCAGCACAGTGCCCTGATCATCCATGATCACGCGCCAATCGCCGACCCGAAGCCTCACAAACGGATCGCCTTTCAACATTTTGACGTTATTGGCGAGGCTTGCCGGATCTCGGGCGTATTGGTCGATCTTGGCCTCAATTCTTTCCGCGTCGGGGCGCGGCATCCGCACCAACACATTGCGAGCAGCCTTGGTGTAGGTGACGCGCTTCACGTTGGGATATTAGCCAAAAGCGAACATCGACTCAAGCTAGCTTCGCTAATCGCGAACTACTCCGCCGCCTTCTGCTCGGACTCGGCGGCCGCGGGCTTGCCGTCCGGCTTCGCCACCGTCGCCTTGCGCTGCTTGATGCGCTTGATCTTGATGCGGCGGAGCTGGCGGGTGTCGGCCTGCAGCACCTCGAACTCGAAATTCTTGATGCCGCCAACGGTCTCGCCCTTCTCGGGCACGCGGCCGGCCAGCGCGAACACGAGCCCGCCGATGGTGTCGACCTCGCCGCCATGCTCGCCCGGATCGAATTCGGGCCCAATGGCCGCTTCGACGTCGCCCAGTTCGGCGCGGGCGCTGGCGATGTAGATGTTGGAATTGATCTTGCGGATCAGCGGCCCGTCTTCGGTATCGTGCTCATCCTCGATGTCGCCGACCACCGCTTCGAGCAGATCCTCGATGGTGACGACGCCGTCGGTGCCGCCATATTCATCGATGACGATGGCCATATGGACGCGCTTGAGCTGCATCTGCTGCAAGAGGTCGCCCACCGGCATCAGGGGCGGCACGAACAGCACGGTGCGCACGATGTCGAGCTTGCCGAGCTTCTGCTTGAGGGCCGGCGAGACGAGGCGAACCGGGACTTCCTTGTCGGGCTCGGTCACCTGCGCGGTGATCCGGCGCAGGGCGTCCTTGACGTGGATGAAGCCGGTGATGTTGTCGATATTGTCGGCATAGACCGGGATGCGCGAATGGCCCACCAGCCGGAAGCGCGCGATCATGTCGCCCAGGCTCGACTCGATGTCGATCGCTTCGATGTCGGCGCGCGGCACCATCACGTCCTCGACGCGCTTTTCGCCGAGCGACAGCACGTTCTGCAGGATCGTGCGTTCGGATTCGGAGAAATCGGCGGTTTCGCCCGCCGCCTCGGATTCGAGCGCGACTTCGAGATCGTCGCGCAGCGACACGGTGCGGGAGGCGAACATGGCCTTGAGCCGGGTCAGCAGCGATTGCCCCCGCGGCGCGGCGGAGGCGGTGGGCGACGGAGGCTCGGCCTGCGGCCGCTCCCGGTCGGGTCTGTGGGCTGTGCTGCTATCGCTCATCGCAATGAATCAATCGTCGGAATAGGGGTCCGCCACCCCGAGGGAGGCCAGAATCTGGGTCTCGAGCCCCTCCATGGCAAGGGCCTCGTCGTCATCGATATGATCATAACCGAGCAGGTGCAGAAAACCATGCACCACAAGGTGAGTAAAATGATCCTCGAAGCTGACGCCCTGCTCCGCCGCCTCGCGCTCCAGCGTCTCGCGGGCGAGGATGATGTCGCCCAGCAGCCCCGAAACCGGCCCGAATGGCTCGATCTGGGGGAAACTCAGCACGTTGGTGGATTTGTCGATGCCGCGCCAGTCGCGGTTGAGCACCCGCTGCTCGGCATCGTCGGTGAGGACGATCGAGAGCTCCGATGCCCCGGCGATCCGGGCCTTCGACTGCGTCAGGGCAGCCCGGACAGCCTCTTCGGCACGGGCGTCCAGCCCTTCCGGCCAGCCTTCGGTGTTGCGTGAAATCTCGATGTTGAGGGGAGCGGGCATCTGAGGGTCAGGCCAAGGCCCCCTCATCCGCCCTTCGGGCACCTTCTCCCCATGGGAGAGAAGGTGGGCGAAGCCCGGATGAGGGGGCCTTGCCCAAGCTGTCGATCATGGCGCCGGCTTGGCGCTCGCCGCGTCGTAGGCGCGCACGATCCGGCCGACCAGCGCGTGGCGCACCACGTCCTTGTCGTTGAAGCGCGAGATGTGGACGCCCTCGATGCCGTCGAGCAGCGCGGTCGCCTCGACCAGCCCGGATTTCTCGCCGCGCGGCAGGTCGATCTGGGTCGGATCGCCGGTGACGATCATCTTCGAATTCTCGCCCAGGCGGGTCAAAAACATCTTCATCTGCATCGAGGTGGTGTTCTGCGCCTCGTCGAGGATGACCACCGCATTGGCGAGCGTGCGGCCGCGCATGAAAGCCAGCGGCGCGACTTCGATGACACCCGAAGTGATGCAGCGCTCGACATGCTCGGGCCGCATCATATCGTAGAGGGCGTCGTAGAGCGGCCGCAGATAGGGGTCGACCTTCTCCTTCATGTCGCCCGGCAGGAAGCCGAGGCGCTCGCCGGCTTCGACGGCCGGACGGCTGAGGATGATGCGGTTGATGTCGCCGCGTTCGAGCAGCGTCGCGGCATGCGCGACGGCCAGGTAGGTCTTGCCGGTACCGGCCGGCCCGATGCCGAACACCAGCTCGGCACGCTCCATGGCGCGCATATAGGCGTCCTGCGCCGGGGTGCGGGCGACGATCGTCGCCTTGCGGGTGGCGATCTGCGCCATCCGGACCTTGCCCTTCTTTTCGAGCGTCGGCAGCGTCAGCTGGCTGTCTTCCTGCTCGATCATGCGGATCATCGCATCGACATTGGAAATGTCGATCGGCCCGCCTTCCTCGAGCAGCCCGTAGAGCGATTCCAGCGCCCGGCGGCCCTGGTCGATGGCATGCGCGCCGCCCTTGAGCAGCACGTGGTTGCCGCGCGGCGTGGCGGTGATCTTGAGGCGTTGTTCGATGAGCGCGAGATTCTGGTCGAAGTCGCCATACAGCTGGGCGGCGAGGCGATTGTCTTCGAAGGCCAGTTCAAGCTCAGAGGAAAGGGCGTTGTCGGAAGTCGGAGACAAATGCCTGTTCAAGTGCTCGGAAACTCCAGGAGGCCGTCACACGGCCATGGGCTGAGACTCAATTACGCTAGCAGTTCTGGGTTCCCCGTGTGTGACAATCTTGCCTTCAATCGAGTTATTTCGGGCGCTGACGATCAATACGGGCTGCACGGAGCCGATCAGCCGCTCCGGCCCGTCCATGTGCACGGCCTGCAGATAGGGGGAGCGGCCGCCGATCTGGCCGGGCTGGCGGCCGGGCTTTTCGATCAGCACGTCGAGCGTGCGGCCGACGACGGAGCGGCCGAAATCGCGGATCTGGGCTGAAATCAGCTCGTTGAGCTGGGCCAGGCGCTCGGATTTCACCGCCTCCGGCACCTGCTCGGCCATGGTGGCGCCGGGGGTGCCGGGGCGGATCGAGTATTTGAAGCTGTAGGCCGAGGCGTAGCCGACCTCGCGCACGATGCTCAGCGTCTCGGCGAAATCGGCGTCCGTTTCGCCCGGGAAGCCGACGATGAAATCGCCCGACATCGCCATGTCGGGCCGCGCCGCCTTGATGCGCTCGATGATGCGGAGGTAGTCGGCGCGGGTGTGGCGGCGGTTCATCGATTTGAGGATGCGATCGGCGCCCGACTGCACCGGCAAATGCAGATAGGGCATCAGTCTGTCGTTGTCGCGATGCGCCTCGAGCAGCTCGTCCGACATGTCGGCCGGGTGGCTGGTGGTGTAGCGGATGCGGGCGAGGCCCGGGATATCGGCCAGCCTCGCGCAAAGCTCGCCGAGCCCGACGCTCCGGCCGCGGGCATCGAGCCCATGGTACGCGTTGACGTTCTGGCCCAGCAGCGTCAGTTCGCGCACGCCGGCATCCACCAGATTGCGGGCCTCGACCAGCACCTGCTCCACCGGCCGCGATGTCTCGGCGCCCCGCGTATAGGGCACGACGCAGAACGAACAGAACTTGTCGCAGCCTTCCTGCACCGTCAGGAACGCCGTCAGCCCGCGGGCGCGGATCACCTTGCCGGCCGCCTGCGGCAGATGCTCGAACTTGTCTTCGGCCGGGAAATCCGTCTCGACCACGACGGCGCCATTATGGGCGCGGGCAATCAGCTCGGGCAGCCGGTGATAGGATTGCGGCCCGAACACCAGGTCGACCCGGCCCTTGGACCGCCGGACGATCTCCTCACCCTCGGCCTGCGCCACGCAACCGGCGACGCCGACCATGAAATTGCGGCCTTCCGCCCGCAGTTCGGCCAGCTGGCCAAGCTCGGAAAACACCTTCTCGGAGGCCTTTTCGCGGATGTGGCAGGTGTTGAGCACCACGAGGTCGGCATCATCGAGCGTCTGGGTCGGCTCATAGCCGTGCGGGGCCAGCGCGTCGGCCATCCGGTCGCTGTCATAGACATTCATCTGACAGCCATAGGTCTTGATGAACAGCTTCTTGGGCCGGATGGAGGTGCTATCGGTCATGGCGCGGGGACATACACCCATGCGTCCCACGATGCCAGCAGTCCGGTCCTGTACAAGATCCCGGTACTACCCAGCCGCCCCCGCCACTGCCGGCAGCGTCTCTTCATGCCGGTTGAGCGCCACCAGCATGCGGCGTACCTGCACTTCCGCCTCGCGGGTCACGACCTTGCGGTTGGACTGCGCATCGAACGGGATCGGGGCGCCGAAGGCGATGGTCACGTCCTTCATGCCCGAGCCGAGGATACCGCTCAGCACCTGGCGGAAGCCGCGGGCGTTCATGCCCGAAATGCCGCTGCGCTCGTTGCGCGACACCGGCAGGCCCTGCAGGTGCGTGTAGGCGATGGTGACCGGCTGGATGGCAACGTCGGTAGCGCCGCCTTCGGCCATCGCCGATTGCGCCGCGCCGACCAGCGCCGAGCGGAAGGGCTGCACATGGGTGCCGAGGTCGCGATGGCCCTCGGCGAAGAGCAGCACCGCGCCGTTGCGGCTCAGCCGCTTGGCCATCTCGCCGCTGATCCGCTTGGCATCCTGGCGGCGGTTGTAGTCGACATAGAGGGTGCGCTGCAGCGACGCCATGAAGCCGACGAAGAATGTGTTGCGCACGCCGGTCTTGGCGACGAAGGTCACGTCGGCCACCGAGCCGATGGCGATGATGTCGGTCCAGCTGATGTGATTGGAGAGCAGCAGCGTCGGGCGGCCATGCAGCGGCTCGCCGATGGTATGGACGCGCAACCCGCAGAAGACACAGCCGAGCTTGTGGAAGAGCAGCGTCGGTCCGTTCCAGAACAGGCCGAGCCGCGTGATGACGAACTGGATCGGCACCAGCACGATCAGTATCGGCAGGAAGATGAAGATGAAGAACAGCGTTCTGAAAATCATTTGTCGTCTGCCTTGAGCGGAACCGCATAGAGCTCGAGCCGGTGGTCGACCAGCCGGTAGCCGAGCCGCTTGGCGATCAGATCCTGGATCGCCTCGATCTCTTCGTTGCGGAACTCGATGACCTTGCCGGTGCGGATGTCGATGAGGTGGTCGTGGTGCTCGTCGGGGATCGGCTCGAAGCGGGCCCGGCCGTCCTTGAAATCATGCTTGGTGACGAGCCCGGCTTCCTCGAACAGGTTGAGCGTGCGGTACACCGTCGACAGCGAAATGCGCGGATCGATCGCGGCGGCGCGGCGATACAGTTCCTCGACGTCCGGGTGATCCTCGGCCGCCTCCATCACCTGCGCGATGACGCGGCGCTGCTCGGTCATGCGCATGCCCTTTTTGGTGCACTGCTCTTCGAGCGTCTCGGTGTGCGCTGCCATAGAACGTTACTCCAGTGGCCGCGCCATCACCAGCGCGGTCGCGGGCTGGCCATCGGGTCGGGCATAATATCCCTTGCGCTCGGAAATCTTGGTGAACCCCAGCTTCTGGTAGAGCTTGATCGCCGCCGGATTGTCGGCCGCGACCTCGAGGATCATGCGCCTCGACGGCGTCATGAGCAAATCCTCGAAGCAGGCCTTCAGCAGCGCCGCCCCGACCCCCTTGCCGCGATATTTGGGCTCGACCGCGATGGTCATCAGCTCGACGTCGTCGCCGAGCAGCCGCAGCATGGCGAAGCCCGCGACCTTCCGCTTGGCGTCGCACACCACCAGCGTCGGCGTTTCGCGATCCATGATGTAGGCGGCGATGTCTTCCTTGGGCCAGCCGCGATAAAAGCTCGCCGCGTGCAGCTTCGCCACGGCGTCGGCGTCCTTGGGCTGGCTCGGCTCGATATGGAGCCCGAGCGGCGCCATCCAGCTGCGCAGCATCATGGCGCCGTCTCCGCCACGCGGGCGACGCGGAATTTTTCCTGCGGCTTGGCATCGGCGTCGCGGATATAGGCCGCCTCGGGCGGATAGACGGCGGGGTCGGCAAGGGCCGCGAAGCGCGCCAGTGCGGCGATGTCGGCGAAGGGCGAGCTGAGGATGTCGGCATCGTGCGGCACCAGCCGCCGCGCTTCCGCCATCGGCAGCAGCGCCGGTTGACCGATCGCAATGCCGGGGCCCGAGAAGGTCTGGAAATACGCCTCGTCGCGCCGCGCATCGAGCAGCACCGCAACCGGGTCACATTGCGCCGCGAGCGAGAGCGCCAGCAGCGTCGGAATGCCCAGCACCGGAATGTTGAGCGCGAGGCCAAGTCCGCGCGCCGCGCTCAGCCCGATCCGCAGTCCAGTGAACGAGCCCGGCCCGGTGGTCACCGCGATGCGGGTGAGGTCGGCATAGGCGACATTGTTGCGCGCCAGCAGCTCGGCGATGGCCGGAAAGATGCGCTCGGCCTGGCCGGTCGGCATATCCTCGACCAGCGTATCGGCAGAATCACCGCGCAGCAACGCAAGCTGCAGCCGCGGCGCGGCCGTATCGATGGCGAGAAGCATGCCCATGCGGGGAGAGATAGGCGCGTCGCGGGGTGGCGTCGAGTCCCCCAGACCTGCGCCAGACTGACCCCTCACCCGGCGCGCTTTCCTTCGCTCTGTCCAAGCGATCCCAAGTGGGCTCGCTCGGCCAACCGCTAAGCGCGCCACCCTCTCCCCAGAGGGGCGAGGGGACGAAAGAGCCGATATATCGAGAGCGCCGAGTCTTC